>DATFSM010000109.1:0-91710 GCA_035262625.1 Bryobacteraceae bacterium | reverse complement strand
GCTGCTGGGCGGCGCTCCGGGCAAGCACACGCACGCGATCCTCACGTTTGACCGCGGGGTGTTGCTGTACGACGATAGCCGGCAGTTCGGATGCATCGAGTTTCACGAGGAGTTTCCGAAGCGGGTCGCGCGATTGGGACCTGAGCCGCTCGAGGTATCGTATGAGGATTTCGCGCGAGCGATGTCGCGGAGGAAGACCCGCGTAAAGGCACTGCTTCTGAATCAGACATTTCTGCGCGGACTGGGGAATATCTACGCCGATGAAGCGCTGTTTCGCGCGGGCATTCATCCGAAGCGAATGGCCGCGTCGCTCGGCGCGTCGCGCGTCGCAAAGCTCTTTGGCGCCATGCGCGAGGTCCTTGCCGAAGCGATCGAGAGCCGCGGTTCCTCGGTTTCGAATTACGTCGATGCCGAAGGGCGCAAGGGAACATTTCAGCAAGCTCACCGCGTCTATCAGCGTGGTGGCGAGCCCTGCGTCACGTGCGGCGCAAAGATCCGCCGCATCGTTCTTGCGCAACGGGGTACCCACTACTGCCCCAAATGCCAGAAATAAGCCTTCAGTGAAGCTGTAGAGTCGCGTACCTGGCGATAGCCGCGTACCAGGCGGCGCTGCCGGGGCTGGCCCCGTCCGGCGGGTTCAAAACGGCGTCCAGGTAGAGATCCCGCCGCAGCAGGTCGTTATAGCGATAAGTCGTTTTGTTAAGGTCCGGGCAGCCCACAGACGCTACAATCCGCGGGGTGCAGTACGACTGTGTATTGCCATCGCCGTAATCCAGGAGGCACGTCCCGTGGTCCGACGCTCCGCTCAGGAATCCGGAGATCTTGCTTCGTTTCCCCTTGGTTCGTTGCCCCAGATGCAGTCCGTTGGTTCCCGTTTCACTGGTGTGGCAGCCTCTGCACGTATTGATAGACAGCGCATGCCTCACCTCCTCGAGCTTGTTTCCGGGCAGGACCTTAAAATCCAGGCCAAGGACGTGGTCCTCAGTGGGTTCGATTAGCTGCTCGCTCGCATTCAGAGCCGATTCGTGGAATTCATATCGAGAAGCGAGGATCCGCATATCGTGGCCGGCGGCGAACTTGCCGAGCGCGCTTCCCCGGTCCCAACATGTCGCCAATTCGCCCGGCAGGTCGCGCTCAAGGCTTTCCGGCAGGAGTTTGCCGTCGGGCTGGAAGATGTATTCGCGGACGGCCCAGTCGGCGCCCGCGCTTGCTCCCGCAATGCGGATACGCGCTTTGACGGCCGTCCCCAGCCAATAATCAAGCACCTGTGACAGCCTCTCACCGTACGCAGGAGCCGCGATATCCAATGCCGAAAGAGAGTGCCAATCGCGGGCAAGGCGCGGAAATTCATTGGGATCCGAAGACGATTCGCACGGCAGGACAAATTCGACGATAAAGCGTAGATAATCGAACGTCGCGGTCAAATTCGCCCGGACCCCTGCGAATTCCAGGCGAATCTCGGCGCCGCTCATGTCTTTCCCGGGCTCGCCCCGATGCGCGCAGCCCGCAGGGTCAGGCACTGCGGTATCGATGCGGTTTACGATCGCCAGAAGCCTGACCGGAATCCGCAAAGCCGGATATTCGCCTTTGTCGTTTTTCCAGCCAGCCTCGAAATCAGCTTTGACGGCCTGAATCAATGAACTATTGGCCTGCGATAACAGTGGGTTCTTTGGGTCGTATGGCTTCTCCAGGTCCTGCCGCCACCCATCCGTGGCAGCCTGAACTTCGGCTGGAGTCACGGTCCCTTTACGGGCTACTGTCATGCCGCGCTGAAAGACCGATGCGAACGACCATTTTCCGTGCGCTTCCGAGCACGGCGCCACATCCACTTCGCAGGATTGAAAATCGGTGGAATCCAGCACGCGAGGATCGCGGATCAGCAGTGATTGCTCCGCGACCTTAACGTGATTCTGGCTCACTCGGCTGGGAACCGGAGCCGACTGAACTACCGCGCGATTGCGAAACAAAGGGCCCGCGGCGTTCCCATTCTGCCCGCGGGCCGCGGCGGCAACGAGACACAATCCCGCCGTAAGAAGACACAGAGCCGATCCAGGCCGGTTCTTCATGTTTTGCGCTTCCGCCTTTGGTCAGCTCAAAGGGTAGGGGCTTGCTACGGGGTATAGGTGAGGATGCTCGCCGTCGGGAGACCAGAACTGCAACTTCGCGTTGCAGCCTTCCGACCACTCACTGCTGGAAAGTCTGATAGCGGCGGCTCCAACATCGGAATTCGATGCGAGTTTATTTATGTCGGCGCTATCCGGGGAAGTCAGCATCTCAAAGTTGTTTTTTTCAAACCGCCCCGCAGCGAAATCCGTCAGAACCTGCTCGTCCACTGACATCAGTCCCAACGCCGTGTAAAACCAATTACTCCGACCGCCGGCCGAAATGCCTGTGTTGCCGATCGCCGTTGCCAAACCGCCCAGGTTTGCCCGGAAATCCGTCGAGGAAAGGCACCACAAAAGCTCCCCGAGAGCCATAATCGAGAGCGGCCCTTGAAGGTTTATAAGCTGGCGCGCATCATCATAATCCCTCTTCGGGATTACCGCCCAGCCTTGGTTCGGAACCGCGTACGCGCCAGCCGCAAATCTGTCCAACAGCGACTGGCGTAGGTCAGGGTCGGTTGTTAGACGCCCGAGCGTCTCCCAGAAATCGATCACTACGTGCCTCTCTTTCGACGACAGCCATCTCGTCCCTACAGCGTTGCAGCGCGGAGTACTTTGGCGTACCGTTCAGCCAGTACGCCTGCACTTGCCTGTATAAGCGTAAAGAGTCGTCGAATCGGGCCATACGCACAAGGCATTTAGCGCGCGTCGCCCAGCCGAGTACCATTAGCCCGGGAAAAAAGTGCTCCAGAATGCGGCCGCGCTGCTCTTCGAGAGCGTCGCTGATGCCCAGGGCTTCGACCGGACTGCGGTTCCGCGCCGCCCACTGAAGCTGGCTGAACCGCGCGGGTGAGTCCCCCCAGAGCCCGGCAGCCTGATACAGTAACGCGCCCGCCTCTTCCACATCCTTCGCAAGCGTTCCCTGTACCAGTAGCCGGACCCCCTGCGTACGAGTCGAAGGCCAGCGCTGCTCGATAACCCGCAGTTTGTCCAGCCCCTGGTTCGCCAGATCGGTATCCTGGGCGGCGGCCGCGATCAGGCTGGCGTCGCGAAGGCCGTCGAGCGTGGCCGGCTGCGCATCGAGCGCGATTATTTCCGCCGCCGCGCTTCGCGCCCTTGAAGGCCGATCCATCAAGAGTTGGAGCCAGCCCAGCCAGGCGCGCCGGGTGATGCTGAAATTCTCCTCGCCCATAGCGCGGTCCCACGCCAGATCCGATTCGAGCGTCGCAACCGCCTCTGAAAATCGGGCGCTGAGGATCAGGGGGGCACAGGCGAGCAGCCGTGCCCAACGCTCCCGTCGCGCGTCAGACCCCATCCGCCGGAAAGCTTCGGTGGCTTGGGCCATGTCCCCCTTGCCCATCCAGGCAAGCCCGGCGCCCCAATCAAGAAAAGTACTTGTATTGCCCTGGCCGCGGAAGGTCCTCCATGCCTCAAGCGCCTCATCGAACTGGTTCGCTTGCGCCGAATTCACGATCAGTTCGCCCAGATTGTTGTTATTCGGGTCGAGTTCGACGGCGCGCCGGTTATAGGGCAACGCGTCCGACGGCCTGCCTGTAAATACGTAGGCAAACGCCACATTCCTCTGATAAGTCGCATCCTCTGGGTAAAGAGAAGCAAGCCGTCTTGCGCTTTCGAGCGAGCGCGCGTTGTCGCGAACGAAGTTATAGTACTGAAACTCGATCCAGCCGCGCTCTCGTTCCGCTAATCGGTTCCGCAGCGCATACGCTTTCTCGAAAGACGGCAGCGCGGAAACGAGTTTGAACAGGGCGGTCAAAGCCAGGGCGCGGAATGCGTGCGCCATCGCGAACTGAGAGTCAACGGCGATGGCCTGTTCGAACCAGGTGATCGCGGATTCGGCTTCCCCGCTGTCGTACAACCGAACGCCCCGAAAATAAAAGTCCACCGCTTCGAGCGATTGCGAGGTGACCTGGCCCAGCGACACATGCGTCGTGCGTATCGCCTGTTCCGACTCCCCGAACTCGCGGCGCAGCTTCTGAGCCACGCGGTCCGCAAGCGGCACGATATCCTGGGAACTACGCGCCTGCTCCTCGAACGCGACCGCGGCGGCGGACCGTCCCGGCTCAAACACCTGAACCGCCAGTTTGAGTCCGTTGGCCGCTTCCGTGACCACTCCTTCGATCAGCAATGCGATTCCCTCTCGCCCCGCCGCGGCCAGAATATCGGCCCGATTCGCTGGCAGCGATGTTGGGCGCTCCGCCCGATTCAGCATGGAACGTAGAGTGTCGTCGGGCGCCACTGTTACGTTGAGCGACTGCCGGATGGCGGTGATCACAAGGTCTCTGAGCAGTGACGACCGGGGGCCGCCGGCGGGTCGAAAAGCGTTAAACGCGATTCGCTGCCGCGCAAGCAGGGCGATGCGGGGGTGGGTGTAGTTGTATCCTTCCCAGGCAGCGGCGCCTGCGGCGGCAAAGCCAACCGCGATGAACATTCTGCGGCGCAATTTCGCGCCGCTGAGTTCCGCAATCACGGGCCTGAGGGACTGCGGCCGTCGCCTGGGATCGGCGGAAGAGCACTCTGCGGCGAGGCGATGGCCGGGGAACAACTCGCCCAGAACCTTCCCGAACGCGTAGATGTCCGTCACGACAGTCGCTGATCCCCCGGCCTTTAACTCGGGAGCCATATAGTCGTTGGTCCCTGCCGGCAGCGAAGAGGTACTTGCAACGCCGCCTTCCCCCAGCACGCGAGCCAGTCCGAAATCTGTGATTACCGGCTTCGGGTGAGGCGACGCTCCCGTAACAATTACGTTGGTGGGTTTGAAATCGCAATGAACGATTCCCTTCAGGTGCGCCGCGTACAGCCCCTCCGCCAGCCCGAGCGCAATCCATTTCGCTTCGGACGGCCGGATCCCCGATTTTAATCGGGTAGCCAGATTATCGCCGTTCAGCAATTCCATGGAGAAGAAGGCCTGGTCGCCTTCACCAAAGAAATCGAATATGCGGCATACGTTGGCGTGGGTTACCTGGTGAGCGTTTCGAACTTCTTCCAGAAATCGCTGCCGGATGACCGGATCTCCGGCCAGATGTCCGCGAATGGATTTGATCGCAACATTCTTCCTGAGCACTTCGTCGTAGGCGAGATATACCTCGCCCATACCGCCGAAGCCAAGAACGGTCGAGATCACGAATCGTTTGGCCAGGCGATCCCCGGGACCGAACCGGCGCGAAGTAATGGCGGCCGCGAGAGGAAACGGCTGCGCCAGAAATTCGGTCTCGTCAGCGCGATGATGATCTTCGAGGAGTTTGCGCGCCTCCGCGGATATCTCTGGATCTTCTTCGTGCGCCAGGACGCTTTCCGGTTCTTCCGAGTCGAGCGCCCGCTCGAATAGACGAATTACAGCTTCCCATTTCGCGGAAGCGCCTCCGTTTTCGCATTTCATCTGCGTGACTTATCCGCTACCTACTTAAGCGTGGCGTGTGGGCCGGGCTGGTCATTCGTCCGAAGAATCGCCGTTTCCGGACATATAACGAAAAAGCCAGGCTCGGGCGAATGCCCAGTCCCGGTTCGCCGTCTTCGGAGCGACGTGTAGCGCTTCCGCCGCTTCATCCTGCGTCAACCCGGCGAAGTATCGAAGTTCGACCACCTTCGCGGCGCGCGGATGAACTCGCGCAAGCTCGTCGAGGGCGCCGGCAATTTCCGAAACCAGTTCCCAATCCTTGTCCGCGACACTAAGATGATCGTCAATCGGCGTCATCGGGCATCCGTTGCCGCGCTTTCCGGCGCTCCGCCGCCGGGCGTAGTCGACCAGAATGCGGCGCATCGCCTGCGCGGCGAGCGCCAGAAAATGACTCCGGTCGTTTACTTGCGGGAGATGGTCACCCATAATCCGCAGGTAAGCTTCGTTGACCAGAGCGGTAGGCTGCAGCGTGTGATCCTTTCGTTCGCGGGAAAGGCAGTTCAAGGCAAGCCGATGCAATTCGCCGTAAACCCGGGGCAGGAGCTGCGCCTCAGCATCTTTGTCGCCCCTCGCGGCCAGATGGAGCAGTTGGGCCGTATCTCCTGCCAGCATACTGTGCAGATTCTAACTTAAGTCCTCGAATCTTTCATGCAAATTGTGGCGAAATCAACCACTTATACTTGAGATTCGAATGCCCCGGGTGATCAAGGCGGTTCTCACCGCGCTCGCGCTGACGGTTTCCGTCCAGGCACAAACTACGCAAGGCATCATCTCAGGGAAAATCGTTGATTCCGTCACCGGGCGCCCTGTTGCGGGCGCTTCCGTGTCCTACAGTGCGGCGTTGGCGTCCACCGTTACGCTTCGGAGTGACATCGGGGGCTATTTTTTTCTCCCGTTGCTGTCTGCCGGCACCTACGCGATTCGCGTTTCCGCCGATCACTATCAGCCGCAGGAACTTCAGCAGATCGAACTTCCGGTTGCCGGGCGGGTTCAGGTAGATTTTCGGCTGCGTCCCCTGAGCGACGTCTGGGAATCGGGGCAGTACCGAAGCGTGTTTCTGCCCGGGACGAAAACGATCGTGACGGTCTATGGTCCCGACGTTGATCCCAGCCGCTCCGGAACCTTCGAAGCGATCAAGGGCCAGCGCGGCACGCTGGATACCTCGCAATCCTATGTAATCGATCCGGTGGAAATCGGGGATCTGCCGCTCCTCGGGCGCGATGTCTTCGCGATGCTCGTCAGCTTGCCGACCGTAACGGCCGACAGCGGTACCGGGCGCGGACTCGGCGTCAGCGTTGCGGGCCAAAGGCCGTCATCCTCGAACTATCTGCTCGACGGCGTCGAAAACGACAACTACCTGATCACCGGGCCACTCGTTCCGGTTGCTCCCGAGGCCGTTCAGGAATACCGCATTTCGACTAACAACTACTCCGCTGAGTACGGTCGGACGGCGGGCTTTATCGCCAACGCTGTGACGCGCGCGGGAGGCAATGCATACCACGGCATGCTGTACGAATACCTGAAGAACGACGCTCTTAACGCCGCCGATTTTCAGGACAATCTGATGGGCCTTGGGCGGCGTCCCGACAAAGAGAACGAGTTTGGTTATCAGGCAGGGGGCCCAGTCATTCCCCGCGGCGGCTTGCGCTCGCGGCTTTTCTTTTCCAGCGCTCTTGACCGCTTCATAAGCCACAGCGAACAAAATAAACAAACCTACGTCGTGCCGAGCCCTTCTTTTCTCACGCTCCTCGGCTCGTTTGTGGGGCCTACGACTCGCCAGCTACTCACCGAATTCCCGCCGCCTCCGGTTTCATCAACCGGATTGTTTGGGGAATACGAGGCCGCCCCCCCGGCCGTAGTTGACCGTACCATCGCGCTCGAACGCGGAGACTACACAACCAGGAGCGGGCGCGATCACCTCCTCGCGCGACTGGCTCTCGCCCGAACCTCGGAGCCCGACTTTATCTGGTCTCCGTACTCACAGTTCATCTCTGGACTGAATCAGGATTCGACCGGCATTTTCGCCGGATGGCAGCGTTCGTGGACGCCACGCCTGACCAGCGAATTCAAACTCAGCTATACCGACGACAGTCTTTCCTGGGACCGCGCTCACCCCGAAATCCCTACGCTCCTCGACGTGTCCGCGATCGAACCGATCCCCACCACCCTGCCGGGAAGTCCTGCCTTCTACGGCTATCGGAACCATAACCGCTCGTTCGAGACCATCTACAGCGGACTCTGGACGCGCAACAAGCACGTAATAGCTGCCGGCGCCGGGCTACTTCTCCGTTACAACTCCGGCTTTCTTACAGCGGGCCGCGACGGCGAATACCTTTTCAACGGAACCGCTGCGTTCGCGAGCGATCTCCCGTACACATTTGCGGCTGCCATCGATCGCGAGAACTCCACGCCTCAAACACCGAATTACAACCGGTTCTGGCAATATGTCCAAACCTACTTCTTCGCGCAGGACAGCTTCCGCGTTACGCCTCGCTTGACCCTGAATTACGGGATTCGCTACGAGCGATTCGGCGCGCCGACCAACACGGGCGCCGTAAAGGACCTCACGGTTTCGCTTGGCGCTGGCTCTTCCTTTACCGCACGGCTGGCCTCCGCCTCGCTTGTGGCTCCGGGACCGGGTGACCAGCAGGAGTACGGACCGGATAACAACGATTGGGCGCCTCGTTTCGGTTTCTCGTGGGATGCGCTCGGAAACTCGAAGACCATTTTGAGAGGCGGATTCGGAATCTTCTACGACAGGCCCTTCGACAACCTTTGGCAGAATGTCCGCAACAACAACATCCTCCTGCAGTTCTACCAAGTCAGCGCGCCGCTCAACTACCTCGCTCCCGTCAACTCCGTACTCCAGATGTTTTCGAATCAGACGCCGGCGCGCGATTTTCCCAGTTTGACGCTTCTCGATCCCCATCTGCGGGACGGCTATTCGCAATCATCGTTCCTCGGGGTTCAACAGCAGGTGAGGGACGATCTCGTCGTAGAAATCAATGGCACAAGCGCTTTAGGCCGCCGTCTGATCACGACTGATATCGTGAATCGCGCCTTCACCGTTCCGAGCGACAGCGGAGGCCTTCGTCCGAACGAAAACCTGCCTGATATCGCGTGGCGCTCGGGCCAGGGCTTATCCGATTACTACGCCTTCAGCGCGCTCGCCCGTTACCGAACCCGCTCTCTCCTTTTTCAGGCCGCGTACACCTGGAGCCATTCGATCGACAACCAGAGCGACCCGCTTACGGGCGATTTCTTCGATCTCAATTTCTCCGCGATCGCCGCCGGAGGCCAGACCGGTCCGCGCTCCGCGTTCACGCGCCAGTATGACAGCAGCGGTGATCGCGGCAGCTCGCAATTCGATCAACGGCACAATCTGTTCCTGCTCGGCATCTGGCGTCCGGAGCCCCGCTGGCAAACCGCGCGCTTCCTTACGAGAGGATGGAGCTTCTCCTGGCTCGCGGCATTCCGCACCGGGACGCCGTACACCGTTAACGCAACGTCACCCGATGTTCCCGATTCGGGCGGCGCAATCCTGAATCAGAGGGCAGATCAGATCTCTCCCAACGCGACTTACTCGAATCCGATACCCGGGCCCGGCGGCGTGTACCTGCTGAATCCCGCGGCGTTTGCGACTCCGGCGGCGGATCAGCCGGGCACGACCTCGCGCAACGAATTTCGCGGACCGGGTCTGTATTCCCTGGATGTGTCTGCCGCGCGTTCGTTCGCTATCCCACGCCTTCGCGAAGGAACGACATTCACGCTTCGCGCCGATTTTTTCAATGTTCTGAATCACGCCAACCTCGGCAATCCGGACAATCTTCTGGGCGATCCGAACTTCGGGCTTTCCACTTTCGGGCGACAGGGCGTCGCTTCCGGCTTTCCCGCGCTCGCGCCCCTGAACGAAACGGCGCGCCAGATACAGATTCTGCTCCGGCTTCAGTTCTGAATGCGGTGAGTTGTCCTATAGTGAAATACAGAGGAACGCGCCGATGTTCCAGGCAGTCAAGTGTCACGTGCGGTACTGGGGTTTCCTGCTGGCGAAGCTGATTGGCGCGGCGTTCGGCTCCGCGGCCGCTCTGTGGTTCCTCAATCTCTTCTGGTATCCCGAAACGCCCTGGTTCCACTGGAACCGTTATCAGTTCGGTTTCGATCTGCTTTACACCACTCTCGCGGGCGTCTGGTTCCTCTTTTCTTATGGGCTCTTCTATCTTGCGATCTGGGATCAGCGTTACCGTTGCCGGACTTGCCAGCGCCGTCTGGTCATGCCTATCGAGACCGGGTCCTGGGGTTACATGCTTCAGTTGGGCCGCCCGCGCATTGAGTACATCTGCCCTTACGGTCACGGCAAGCTGAACGTGGAGGAACTCCAGATCTCAGGCAAAGTTCAGCCGGAATGGACGGAACACGGCGACATCTGGGATGAACTTTTCGCCGCGGAATCGCGATCGAATAATAGTTCTTCGGATTACGACCGTTGAAGCTGCCGCTCTGGCGACTGATCACCGGGATCGCCGTGCTCGGCGGTTTCGTCCTCGTGATGATCACGCTTGCGCCCGTGTACATCGACAACTACCGCCTGCGCTCCTACGTGCGTGAGCTTGCCGCGGCGCCGCAGGCTTCCGCGGAATCGGACGACGCGCTCCGTTCTGAAGTCGTCGCACGGGCACATCAACTCGATCTTCCTGTGGCTCCCGGCGACGTGCGCATCACTCGGCAGTCGGGTAAGCCCCATCTCGATATGAGCTACAAAGTCAAAATGGAGTTCACTGTCTATCAGGTGGACCTCCATATGTCCGCCGGGAGCCGATGACCCGGCGCGAGCGGCTCCTTCGCGAGTTCGGCAAGTGGGACGTCCGCGAAGGTTCGCCGGGGCCCTTAGGCGCCACCTGGGTCGAGCCGCTGAAATCCTGGAACTTCGCCCTGTACTCGCGGCGCGCGACCGGCGTCACGCTCCTTCTCTACGGTGAGAAGGATTCCGTCAATCCGATTCGCGAGATCGTTCTGAATCCCCGGATGAACAAGTCGGGGCGAATCTGGCATTGCTGGGTACCCGCCGCGGAGGCGCCGGGAGCTGTCCGCTATGCCTATCGCGTCGATGGTCATTACAATCCCGGCGCCGGTTATTGTTTCGATCGATCGAAAATCCTTCTCGATCCGTTTGCGCACTCGGTCCACTTCCCGGCTGCGTACAGCCGCGATGCCGCAGCGCTGCCCGGGCCGAACGACGGCCGTGCGCCGCTGGGCGCCCTTCCCACTCGTGAAGAAGAGGACTTCGACTGGGGTAGCGCCAACCTTCCCCGCCATAGCCACGATCTGATCGTTTACGAACTCCACGTCAAAGGATTCACCTCCCGCGCCAACTCAGGCGTGGCTCCCTCGAAGCGCGGCACGTTCGCCGGGCTTGTCGAGAAGATCCCCTATCTCCTTGATCTCGGTATCACCGCGGTCGAGCTGATGCCCGTCCATCAGTACGACCCCTGCGAAGGGAATTATTGGGGCTACATGACCCTCAACTTTTTCTCGCCTCATCGCGCTTATGCGGCGGGCGAGCCGATCGATGAGTTTCGCCGGATGGTCAAGGCGTTTCACGAGAAGAATATTGAGGTCTGGCTCGACGTGGTCTACAACCACACCAGCGAAGGCGGCGCCGACGGCCCCACTTACAGCTATCGCGGCATCGACAACCAGTCGTATTACATCCTCAGCCGCGACCGAGCTACCTATGACAACAGCTCCGGCTGCGGCAACACAATGCGCTGCGACAGCCCGGCCGCGCGCGCGCTGATTCTCGAAAGCCTTCGTTTCTGGATGAATCAGATGCGGGTCGATGGTTTCCGCTTCGATCTCGCCTCTATCTTCACGAGGCGGTCCGACGGATCCGTTAACCTCGACGATCCTTTGCTGATCACGGACATCGGGCTTCTCGCTTCCCGCAATGGCGCCCGCCTGGTCGCGGAGGCGTGGGACATCGGTAGCTACCTGCTGGGCCGAGCGTTCCCGGGCATCAACTGGCGTCAGTGGAACGGCAAATTCCGCGATGACGTGCGAGACTTCGTGCGCGGAATGCCCGGCCGCACCGGCGCCCTCATGATGCGCCTCTACGGAAGCGATGATCTTTTTCCGGATAATCTGAGTGATTCATACCGCCCCTTCCAGAGCGTCAACTTCATTACGGCTCACGATGGGTTCTGTCTCTACGATCTCGTCTCCTACAACATCAAGCACAACGACGCCAATGGCCACGGCAACAAAGATGGCAACGACGACAACCGGAGCTGGAACTCCGGCTATGAAGGCGTTGAGGGCGCTCCGCAGAAAGTAGTGGATCTCCGCAAGCGGCAGGTGCGGAACTTCATGTGCCTCCTGATGCTCGCAAATGGCACGCCGATGATCTGCGCGGGAGACGAATTCCTGACTACGCGAAAGGGCAACAATAACGCCTACAATCAGGACAACGAGCTGAACTACCTCGATTGGGATCTGCTCAAAACCAATCGCGACATCTTCAGTTTTCTTCAACGTCTGATCGCCTTCCGCAAAGCCCATCCGTCGATCGCGCGCAGTTCCTATTGGCGCGGCGACATCAAGTGGTACGGCTGCGGAGCGTTCACCGATCTCTCGGAAATGAGTCGGACGCTTGCTTATTGTCTGCACGGCAAGTCCGTCAACGATTCCGATATTTACGTCGCAATCAACGGGAGTGACCGCCCTGAAGTATTCCACATTCAGGAGGGCCACGCGTCTGATTGGATACTGGTGGCGGACACGTTCACGCCCGAGGCTACCGGAACGGCGCTCGAGAGCCTCAGCTACATCGTCGGGCCCAGGACTGTCTCCATCTTCGTATCGAGAACGTGAGCGTCAGGCCTCGATTGAGTAATCGAACTCGTAAGAATGCTCGCCTGGGGCCCATCGATTGTCTCCGCCGATGCCATCCGGCGTCAGCGGAACAATCTTCACTTCGAACGTGCCAGTCGCGCGCGCCGTCATTCGATTATCCTATCGGCACCTGCTCAACGATTTCGATTCCGAAGCCCTCGACGGCCACGATTCGTCGCGGATGATTCGTCAGCAACCGAATGGAGCTGAGCCCGAGGTCGGACAGAATCTGCGCTCCCAGGCCCACCTCGTGCTGCGTAGGCGGCGACGATGCCGAGGGGTCATGGGCGATGATCGTCCCGGCCTCCGCGCGCATCCCAGGCGCTGTGGGCCGTAAATAAACCAGCACGCCCGAGCCGTTTTCCGAAATCTGCTTCAGCGACTGATCGACGACGCCTCGGCAATCGCATTGAGTCGATCCGAAAAGGTTCCCGTATGCGCAGTGGGTATGCATCCGGACCAGCACGTTCTCCTTCCCCGCCACATCGCCCAGCACCAGCGCTACGTGTGAATCGGGCGTTAGTTCGCTGGTATAGAGAATGGTCCGAAATTCCCCGAATTTGGTCTGAATTCTTCCCTCGGCGCGCCGCTGAATAGATCGTTCGTGACGCAGCCGATGGCGAATCAGATCGGCGACGGAAATCATCTTCAGGTCGTGGCGCACGCAGAAGTCGCGAAGTTGCGGAACGCGCGCCATCGTGCCGTCTTCATTCATGATTTCGCAGATAACGCCGGAAGAATTCAGTCCCGCCAGCCGCGCGAGATCCACCGATGCCTCGGTCTGCCCGGCCCGGACCAGCACGCCCCCTTCTCTCGCGCGCAGCGGGAAAATATGTCCCGGCCGCGCCAGATCGCTCGGTTTCGCCCCCGGCTTAATCGCCGCCAGAATCGTCAATGTCCTGTCTTTCGCGGAAATTCCCGTCGTTACGCCTTCTTTGGCATCGATCGATTCGCAAAATGCCGTGCCGAAATTCGAGGTATTAATCGGCGACATCAGCGGCAGCCGAAGCGCGTCGCAGACCTCCGGAGTGAGGGTCAGGCAGATCAGCCCGCGACCGTGCGTCGCCATGAAGTTGATGATCTCCGGCGTTACCTTTTCGGCCGCGATTGTAAGATCGCCTTCGTTCTCGCGGTCTTCATCGTCGACGACCACGAGCATGCGTCCGGCGCGCGTCTCCTCGATGGCTTCCGGTATGGAGGCGAAAGACATATTCGAAAAACCACTATAACGTTTACCCGAAGTATGATGTCTTAACGTCGTAATCTATGCCCCGCGCCCTTCCGCGGTACGCCCTTCTGGCCGCGCTGATCGTGGCCGCCATATACGTTCGCGGGTCGGACATGCTCGACCTGATCGAGTCGCTCCGTCACGGCGCCTCGATTCCCCAGGCGCCTCTGACGCTCAGTGCGGCGACGCGTACCATCGCTTACGGCGAATATGCCGGCGACCAGATCCTCGCGATGGACGGCAAGCCGTTTAATGCCGCTCAGCAGCTCGCCGAAGCGATCCATAACCACAAACCCGGCGACCAGATGGCGCTGACTCTCAGTCTTCCCAGCGGTCTTGCCGTGGAACGGACGATTACGATTGGCAGCCAGGCGGGCGAGTTCGATAACGTGGGAAAAGTCGCGATCAACATAGCTGGCGATATCGTCATTCCCGTTGTTGCGATCTTCCTCGGAGCCTTCGCCGTCGCGATCCGTCCCTTCGACTGGAACGCATGGCTGCTGCTCGGTCTCACCGTGGGCTTCAGTGAGGTGGTGAATCGCTCATACGGCGTTCTGGGTCCGTTTCAGGCCATCTGGAATCTGATCTGGGCCGCGCTGTGGCCCATCTTCATGATGCTCTTCGGAATCTATTTCCCGGAGCTCTCCCGCTTTGAGCGAAGCTTTCCCTGGCTGAAGTGGATCCTGCTGTTGGTGAGCCTGGGCATCGAGTTCCTCTTTGCAGGCATCGTGATCCTCTGGCGATTCGATATCAACAGCGCCCTGCCCTTCCGGCCGCTGTTGGTACGCATGTATTTTCTGCAGATTGTCGTTGCAATGCTGGCGGTGAGCACATACTTCGCTAATATTTCGATGAAGTCGGCTACCGATCCGTCCGCGGATTCGCGCCGCCGTCTGCGCATTCTGATATGGGGCTCGCAGATCAGCCTGGCGCCCACGTTCCTCGCTGCTATCTACGCGCTCGCCCGCGGGCAGGGTCTTTTCACCGGCCTCCCTTGGGCTTTGGACGTAATTGCGCTGCTCTTACTGACGCTTTTCCCCCTCACGCTTGCCTACGTCATTGTTGTGGAGCGCGCAATGGACCTGCGGTTCGTGATCCGCCAGAGCATCCAGTACGCGCTCGCCCGCGTGGGGCTCAGAGTGGGGCGGGTGGCTCTGATCGCAATTGGCGTTTACCTGATCGTCGGCGTGATGTCGAAAAAACAGCGGGGCGCCGGCGAGTGGGCGCTGGTCGCCGGCTCGTGGATGGGACTGCTTCTCCTTCGCCGCCGCTCCGCGGACCGCGCATCGCAATGGATCGACCGCAAATTTTTTCGGGAGGCTTACAACGCGGAGAAAGTCCTTGCCGAACTGGCGCGTGACGTTGGCCGCTACGTCGAAATCCCGCCCCTTCTCGAAAATGTTGCGGGCCGCATATCCGCAACGCTTCACGTGCCCGACATCGTGATCTTGCTGCGGGAAAAATCTTCATTCATAACGCGCTACTCGACGCGTGCGGGCGAGCCGATGAATCTCGAATCCTCCGGAAGTCTTGTAAAGACGCTCCGCGACCGCAACGACGCGCTCACCGTTTATCTCGACAAACCTCCTCTATGGCTCGGGTCGCTCGACGCGAAAGAGCTGCAAGCGATCGATTTCATGCGGACCCAGCTTCTGCTGCCGATCTCATCAAACGACCGCCTCACCGGAATCATGAGCCTCGGTCCGAAGCTCTCCGAGCAGCCTTACACGGAGTCGGATATCCGCCTCCTCCAGGCCGTCACGTCCCAGATGGCGCTTGCGGTGGAAAACAGCCGGCTCGTCGCATCCCTCGCTGCGGAAGCAGCGGCGCGGGAAATCGCCAATCGCGAACTTGAGATCGCTCGGGAGGTTCAGGAGCGGCTGTTCCCGCAGAAGTACCCGGCGATCGACGGACTCGACTGCGCCGGCTATTGCCGCCCGGCTCGCGGCGTGGGCGGCGATTATTACGACTTTCTGCAACTCGAAAGCGGCCGCCTGGGCATTGCTGTTGGAGACGTGTCCGGGAAGGGAATCGCGGCGGCGCTGTTGATGGCGAGTCTGCAGGCGTCCCTGCGCGGCCAGGCTGCGGCGGGCGTGCGCGATCTTTCTTCTTTAATGGCGAACGTCAACAAACTCGTTTACGAAGCATCCACAGCGAACAGATACGCCACGTTTTTCTATGGCGAGTTTGACCCCGCCTCGAAAATCTTCTCGTTCGTCAACGCTGGCCACAACCCACCGGTGATCCTCCGCGGCGATCAGACGTTGCGCCTCGAAGCGGATGGGCCGGTCGTCGGCCTCCTTCCCGGCGCGAATTACGGCCAGTCGCAATGCCATCTGCAGTGCGGTGACATTTTCATCGCCTACACGGACGGAATCAGCGAGGCGCTTAACGAAAAGGAAGAAGAATGGGAGGAAGAGCGCTTTATCGCCGCCGCGCGTCAGTGCGTGACTCGTCCTGCGAAGGAGATGATTCAGGAAATCTTTCGGGCCGCCGATGCCTTCACCGGCTCCGCCCGCCAGTATGACGACATGACGCTTCTCGTCATGAAGCTGGCTGTCTGATCCGCCGAGTCGCCGGCGCCGCCCGCCCTCGATTCTTTCCCGCAAAGTAAGCGCAGCAGTCATTCAGCGCGCACGCGTCGCATTTCGGATTCGTGCGCTTGCAGATCTCCTGTCCATGCCGCTTGAGCAATAGGTATGCTTGCGATCTCGCGTCCAGCGTGGCAGGCGTTCCGCTCTCGATCCCCTCCTGCGCTTCCCGGTATGTGACGCCGTAGTTCTCCCGCTCCAGTCCGCGCTGAATGCGCACCAGTACATGTGGGCAATTCGACGGCACGGCCGCAACAGGCGCGAAGCCCGCGAAGAGAATGATCCGGTCTGCGCCGGGATCCGCGATGTTGGGAAACTTCTTCAGCGCGGCCCGCGCCTTGGCGATCGGCATCATCCGAAGCGCTCCGCACAGGTCCCCTCCGAACTCCTTCAGGACTCTTTCCGCGATTTCATGCAAACGCCGCGCGCGAATCTCCGGAACCATTCCGCCCGCCCGCAGCGCTTCTGACAGGCCCGCCGGATCAGCCGAAAAGAGACTCCCTGGGTCGGTCGCGAATTCGCGTGTGAGCGAAATCCATCCCTTCGCGCACGCCGCATCGCTCGCGGGATATCCGCAATGCCACCAGATCAGGAAGAGATACGGGTCGGTAGGGAAGGATGGTTCTTGCGGTCCATAAACTGCCGCAAGCTTTTCGAAAATACCGGAGCTCACCGCAAACCGGACGTCAGCATCTGAAGCAGCTCATTCTCGTCAATCACGGGAATGTCCAGGCTCCGCGCTTTGGCTAGTTTCGATCCGGCATCGGCCCCTGCGACCACATAGTCGGTCTTGCGGCTGACGGCGGAGGCCACCTTGCCCCCGGCGCTTTCAATCTTCTGTTTTGCGTCTTCCCGGGTCAGCGTGCCGAGCGCGCCGGTGAGCACGAAAGTCAGGCCAGCCAAAGGGCCTCCCGCTTTCTTCTTCATGGCAAATTCGAACGAAAGGTTGGCCGCCTTCAGACGCTCTATCAACGCGCAGTTCTGGGGCTCGCGAAAGAAAGCGAATACGCTCTCCGCGACCTTCGGGCCTACTTCTTCCGCGCCTTGCAGGTCCTCCCGGGTCGCGGAGGCGATCTTGTCCATCGACCCGAACTGCTCCGCCAGGAACTGCGCCGTCCTTTCGCCCACAAAGCGGATGCCCAGCGCGCTGATGACGCGCGGCAGCGGCAGATATCGGGAACGATCGATGTTCCGGATGATATTCGCGGCGGATTTCGGCCCCATCCGCTCCAGTCTGATCAGGTCCTCAGCCGTCAGGTCATACAGATCGGCGACGCCCTTCACCATTCCGCTGTCGACGAGTTGATCGATCAACGCCTCGCCGAGCCCGTCGATATTCATCACGCCACGCGACGCGTAATGCCGGATCGATTCCTTTAGCCGCGCGGGACAATCCAGGTTGATGCATCGGCTCGCCGCCTCACCTTCCTCGCGCACCACCTTGCCGCCGCAGACCGGGCACTCCTTCGGCATGCGGAACGGCTTGCGGTGTGTTCCCTGCATCTTGACGCGGACTACCTTTGGAATGACGTCGCCGCTGCGCTCCACCACAACCGTGTCGCCGATCTGTAGACCCAAACGCCCGATCTCGTCTTCGTTGTGCAACGTGGCCCGCGATACGGTCACGCCGCTCACTACCTTGGGCTCCAGCAGAGCCACCGGCGTGAGCGCGCCCGTCCTTCCCACCTGAACGGCGATTCCGGTAACCTCAGTCTCCACCTGGCGCGCTGCGTACTTGAACGCAATGGCCCATCGCGGAGCCTTAGCAGTGAAGCCCAACCGCCTCTGTTGCTCGATGCTGTCAACCTTAATCACGACGCCATCGATCTCGTAGGGAAGGCTTTCACGATGCGCTTCCCACTCGCGGCAGAAGGCCAGGGCCTCCTCCACGTCCGCGCAAAGCCGTCGTTTCGGGTTCACCTTGAAGCCGTGATGCGCCAGCCATTCGAGCGATTCCCAATGACTCTGGAACAGTGGGCCGCCGGATTCATCCAGCAGGAAGTAGGCGTAAAAATCGAGCCGCCGGGACGCCGTAATGCTGGGTTCAAGGACCCTCAGGGAACCGGCCGCCGCATTACGCGGGTTGGCGAACCTTGTAAGCCCGTGCTCTTCGCGGGTCGAATTGAGCCTTTCAAATGCTGCGAGATTCATCACGACTTCGCCGCGCACTTCGAACGCCTTCCCACCCGCCACGCGAAGCGGAATGGAGCGAATCGTCCGCGCGTTTTGCGTGACGTCTTCTCCGATAGTCCCGTCTCCACGCGTAACGGCCCGCTGATACACGCCGGCGGCGTACCGCGCCGCCATCGAAAGCCCGTCCATCTTAAGCTCCGCGACGTACCGGAACGCGGCTCCGCCCAGAAGTTCGCGCACGCGCGCATCGAACGCGCGCAACTCGCCCTCATCCAATGCGTTGTCGAGGCTGAGCATCGGTGAAGTGTGCGGAACCTTTTGAAAACCTTCGCGGGGCTTACCGCCCACTCGTAACGTGGGCGAGTCCGGCGTCTGAATTTCCGGATGCTCTTCTTCCAACTTCTGCAGACGCCGCATCAGGGCATCGTATTCCGCATCGCTGATCTCGGGCGCGTCGAGAACGTAATACTGCTTTTCGTGATGCCGAATCGTTTCCCGAAGCGTCTCTGCTTCTTTTTCAGGAGTGACGGAAGGCTTGGCGGACATTTCGCTATAATCGTGGTCTTCGACTCTCAAGATTATCGCTCAACTACGCCATCGAATCGGCATCGTTTATAATCCGTTTGCCGGCGGCCTCAGAGGCCGGAAGCATTCCCGTCTGGACGACGCGGTACAGGTGTTTCTGCGCGCCGGCCACGAAGTTGAGCTTTTCGCCACTCCCGGCCCGAACAAAGCGGGCGAACTCTCGCGTCTTGCCGTTGCCCAGGGCTGCGACCTCATTCTGGCCGCGGGCGGCGACGGCACAATTAATGAAGCGGTCAACGGAATGGCCGGTTCCGAGGTGCCATTCGGAGCCTTGCCCGCCGGAACGGCGAACGTTCTCGCAAACGAAGTCGGGCTCAGTTCCCGCCCCGACCGCGCAGCCGCCCAGCTTCTCGATGCTGTTCCCACACGCATCGCCCTGGGCGCGCTGGACCGTCAGGGCCACCCCCGCCGCCATTTCGTCCTGTTGGCCGGCGTGGGGCTCGACGCTCGCATCGTCTATGAACTCGACCTTGGTCTCAAGGCGCGCATGGGCAAGTTCGCATATTGGCACGGCGGAATCCGGCAACTGGGCCGTCCCGTACCGCGGTTCCACATTACGGTGGACGGACAAACACACTACGCCAGTTTCGCCCTCATTACGCGCGTGCGGAACTATGGCGGCGATTTCCAGATCGCGCGACGAGTAAAGCTCACGGACACAGATTTCGAAATCGTCATCTTCCAGAATCACCACTGGCTGGGTTATCTACGCTTCTTCGTGGGCGCGGTCACGAACCGGCTCTATTCCATGTCTGGGGTGACGGTGCGCCGGGGCTCTGTCGCGGCGCTCGATGCGCCGGACGACGACCGTATTTACGTTCAGGCGGACGGCGAAGCCATCGGTAATCTCCCCGCCACCATCACTGCGCTTCCCTCCGCGCTGACTCTGCTCATCCCCAGGGGCTACGCTGAGATGTAATCTGGGACGGTATTCGGGTTTGCTTTTCCGGGTTCCACTTCAGTATGCGCACCCATACAACTCCCACACACCCGCCCACGGCCGAACATTCCAGACTTGCCGAGGCGGGAGAGAAGCAGGCTCACTGGAAACGGTGGGGCCCCTACCTCAGCGAGCGGGCATGGGGAACCGTACGCGAGGACTATAGCCCCAGCGGCAGCGCCTGGGATTTCTTCCCGCACGATCACGCGCGCTCCCGCGCCTACCGCTGGAACGAGGATGGAATCGCCGGGATCTGCGACCGTCACCAGAAGATCTGCTTCGCAATCGCGCTCTGGAACGGCGCCGACGCCATTCTGAAAGAGCGCCTTTTCGGTCTGACGGGTACCGAGGGAAACCATGGTGAGGACGTCAAGGAATGTTATTACTACCTCGACAGCACGCCGACCCACTCGTACATGAAGCATCTGTACAAGTACCCGCAGTCGGCCTTTCCATACGAACGCCTGGTCGTTGAGAACCGGATCCGCACCCGTGCCGAGCCAGAATTCGAACTCGAACAAACCGGCATTTTCGACCATAGCCGATACTTCGACGTTTTCACCGAATACGCGAAAGCGTCCTGCGAAGATATCCTGATTCGCGTCACCATCGCAAACCGCGGGCCGCATCCGGCAACCATTCATCTGTTACCCACGATCTGGTTCCGTAACGTCTGGTCCTGGGGCCATGAAGTGAAGCGCCCGTGGATGCGACGGGTCACGGGTTCGGCCAACACGATCGAAATCAACGAGCCTCAGTACGGAAGGCGGTGGATGATCTTCGAGGATGCGCCCACCCTGCTTTTCACGGAAAACGAAACCGATCACGCTCGCCTCGCTGGCCGCCCCCCGGCCGCCATGAAGAAAGACGGCATCGGCGAATACGTCATCCACGGCCGGCACGATGCAGTTAATGCCGCTCAGGTCGGCACAAAAGCGTCGGCGTATTACCAGCTCGTTGTTCCCGCGGGCGGCGAAGTCGTCGTCAGAGCGCGCTTCACAGACTCTCATTCCGTTCCCCATCCCGGATCGCCGGAGTTCGACACGGTTTTCGAAGACCGCATCAGCGAGGCCAACGAATTCTATGCGACGGTGATTCCCTGCAGCCTGTCCTGTGACGCGAAGAACGTCATGCGCCAGGCGTTCGCAGGGATGCTCTGGTCGAAGCAGTTTTATCACTACGTCGTTCGCGACTGGCTGAACGGCGATCCCTCCGGCCCGACCCCGCCATCCTGCCGGCGGAACGGGCGCAATCGCGAGTGGCTTCATCTCTACAACGCCGACGTCATCTCGATGCCCGATAAGTGGGAGTATCCGTGGTACGCGGCGTGGGATCTCGCCTTCCACTGCGTTCCTCTCGCGATGGTCGATCCCGATTTCGCGAAAGAGCAGATCGCTCTGATGGTTCGCGAATGGTACATGCATCCGAACGGGCAACTTCCCGCCTACGAATGGGCGTTCGGCGACGTCAATCCGCCCGTGCACGCGTGGGCGGCCTGGCGCGTCTACAAAATCGACAAGAAACTGCGCGGCGTAGCCGACCGCACCTTCCTTCAGCGCATCTTCCACAAGCTGATGCTGAACTTCACGTGGTGGGTCAACCGCAAAGACTCCGAAGGCCGCAACGTCTTCCAGGGCGGATTCCTCGGACTCGATAATATCGGCGTCTTTGACCGCAGCGCGCCCCTGCCTACGGGCGGCTGCATTCAGCAGGCCGACGGCACCGGATGGATGGCGATGTACAGCCTGAATCTGCTTGCCATCGCTATGGAACTGGCCAAAGAGGATCCGTCTTACGAAGACGTCGCGAGCAAATTTTGGGAGCACTTCCTCCACATCGCCGACGCTATCAATAACTTGGGCGATGATGCGGTTGGCATGTGGAACGATCAGGACGGCTTTTTTTACGACATCCTCTCGCTTCCCGGCGCCGCCTCGCAGCCGATGCGGATACGTTCCATGGTTGGATTGATTCCGTTGTTCGCCGTGGAAACTCTGGAGCCAGAGATTGTTGCAAGGTTGACTGGCTTTAAACGCCGCATGGAGTGGTTCATCGAGAACCGTCCCGATCTCACCCGTAACGTGGCCAGCATGAAGACTCAGGGGATGGGCGGCCGACAGTTGCTTTCGCTCGTCGGCGAGGAGCAGCTACGCCGGGTGCTTCAGTTCATGCTCGATGAGAACGAGTTTCTGTCTCCTTACGGAGTCCGCGCGTTGTCGCGGGCCCATCGCGATCTCCCGTATGTTCTGCGCGTCAACGGGAATGAATACGCGGTCCGCTACGAACCCGCGGAATCCACCACGGGACTTTTTGGCGGCAATTCCAACTGGCGGGGACCTGTATGGTTTCCCGTCAATTTCCTGTTGATCGAATCGCTGCAGAAATTCCACCATTACCTCGGGCCCGATTTCAAAGTCGAATGCCCCACCGGCTCCGGAAACTACATGAATCTCTGGGAGGTGGCGGCGGAGTTATCGCATCGCATCACGCGCATTTTTCTGCGCGGACCCGATGACGCACGTGCGGCGAACGGCCACGACCGGCGGTATGCGCACGACCCGCACTGGCGCGACCTGGTGCTTTTTTGCGAATATTTCAATGGCGACACCGGCGCGGGACTCGGCGCCAGCCATCAGACCGGCTGGACCGGAATCGTCGCCAAACTGCTCAAGCAGAGCGGAGAATAGGTGATCGACTTCGGCGAGGAGGTCTGCCAGGACCTTGACGCCGCGTTGGGACGGGAGTGGCTGGAGACCAACGGCCTCGGCGGCTTTGCGTCTTCGACGATCGCCGGCGCGAACACGCGCCGCTATCACGGCCTTCTCGTCGCCGCGCTTCGCCCGCCGATCGACCGCTACGTGCTTCTTTCGAAACTGGACGAGACGATCGTCCTCAATGGCCGGCGCTACGAACTCGGATGCAACCTCTATCCAGGCGCTACGCATCCCACAGGCTATCGATTTCTCAAGCGCTTCCGGCTCGATCCTTTCCCCATATTTACTTTCGAAGTCGAAGGTCTCGAGATCGCGAAGCGCGTCTTCATGCTGACCGGCGAGAACACGACCGTCGTGGAATACGAATGCCAAGGCGGCGCATGCGCCCTAGAACTGCGCCCGCTCATCGCTTTTCGGGACTACCATTCCACAACTCACGAGAACCCGAATTTCAACCCGGCTTATATTGAGCAGGCTGGCGAGGTCGTGATGCGTCCTTACGAAGACCTCCCGCAGCTTTATCTGGCTCACAACGCGCGTCGCATTTCGGGTGAGGGCGTCTGGTACCGGAATTTCGAATATCCGCGCGAACGTGAGCGCGGCCTTGAGTACTACGAAGACCTTTTTCAGCCGTTCGTCATGGAGTTCGATTTGGGTCCCGGTTCTGCGGCGCGCGTCATTGCCTCAACCGAATCCCACGACATCGCACAGCAAATCACGCCGCGTCCGCGGCTCCGGGACGGGTCCTTCCGCACGCAGCTGACCGCGGCCGCCGAACAGTTCGTCGTCCGGCGCGCAGGCAATCTCCACACCGTGATCGCGGGTTACCACTGGTTCAGCGACTGGGGCCGCGACACGATGATTTCGCTCCCGGGCCTTACGCTGGTGACTGGCCGCTTTGACGCCGCTCGTGACATCCTTCTCGCCTTCTGCCAGGCCGTGAGCAAGGGGATGCTGCCCAATCGCTTTCCGGACAAAGGCGACACGCCCGAATACAACACCGTCGACGCGACGCTCTGGTATTTCGAGGCGATCCGCCGCTATCTCGAATACTCGTCCGACATCGCTCTCGTGCGGGACTGTCTCTACGGCGCGTTGAAGAAAATTCTCGACTGGCACATCGCAGGAACGCGCTTTGAGATCCATTGCGACTCAGACGGGCTGCTCGCTTCCGGTTCTGCCGGATCGCAGCTTACGTGGATGGACGCCAAGATCGGCGATTTCGTCGCCACGCCCCGTCACGGCAAGCCGGTCGAGATTCAGGCGCTCTGGCACAACGCGATCCGCTTCACATCGTCTCTCGCGGCTCGCTTCGGCGAGGATGAATACGCGCGCAAACTCGACGCGCTTGCGGAAAAGACGCTGGCCAGTTTCAACGAGCAGTTCTGGAACGCCGAAGCGAACTGCCTCTTTGATGTGGTGGACGGAAGTCGCAAAGATCCCTCCATTCGCCCCAACCAGGTCATCGCCCTCTCGCTGGGTTATCCGATGATCACCGGTGAGCGCGCCCGCGCCGTGCTCGATGTCGTCGAACGCGAACTGCTTACCCCGTTCGGACTACGAACTCTGAATCCGTCCGATCCCCAATACCGACCGGACTACGGGGGCAATCAGTTCAGTCGGGACTCCGGGTATCACCAGGGCACGGTCTGGCCGTGGCTTCTCGGTCCGTATATCACCGCGTACCTACGGACGCACAACACGCCCGAAGCGCGAGCGAAGGCCGCTGACATGCTGATGCCCTTTGAAAAGCATCTGTCGGAAGCGGGACTCGGAACGGTGTCCGAGATCTTCGACGGCGATCTGCCCCACGCGCCGCGCGGATGTATTGCGCAGGCATGGAGCGTCGCCGAGTTGCTGCGCGTGCTTGTGGAACATCAGCTATAAAGACCGGGGTGAGCCGTCTTCATTTCTGAGGCAGTGCGCTCCGCGGCCTCGATATTGACCAGCTTGCCCTTTCCGATTCCCGGACACCACTTCGCCGTCGCCTTCCACGCGCGCGTATTCAGCAGTTCCGGCCAATAGGGAAAAGCGCGGCACTGTAACGGCTTCGCCTCATGCACGCTGCATTTTCCGTCCTGAAGGAACGAGCACTGCGCGTGTCGCGGAACGCGCAGTCGCCGCAGATTTTTGGTCCGAAAGATGAACCTCGACTCGAAATCGGGCGCCGGCATTTTCAGAAAGGCTGCAAGCCGGGTGATGTCTTCCTCGGTCAGGTAAACGAAGCCCTGCTGGTCGCAGCATTTCGTGCAGCCCGGCTGGCATTCGAATCGGAGCTGCCCCGGCGCCACGGGCTTAGTTGCCTTTCGAGTATCCGGCTGGAATGGCGAAGGTCGAATCCGGAACAGACGCGGCGGAGAATCCGCTGGAATCCATTGTGATCTCAACCATCGCTCCGGAACCCGGGGCGCCCGCCGCCGAACTGCCTGGAGCGCCCCCCGGCATCCGCTCCAGAGCCTGTTTCGCGTATGCGGCCGCCGGACCACCCTGCGCCGCCATGGCTTCGAGTTTCGCGCGCGCTTGCGCCATTTGCGCGGACTGCCCCGCGCTCATCTGCGGCGCTACGGGCGTAGCTGCGCCGCCCGACGGCGTCATCCGCACGATCTGTTGGACCGGAACGCCGTTTATCGAAGCCATCTTTTTTTGGATATCTGTCAGGGCGCTCTGCATGGCTGGATTCCCACCGCCGGCGAGCGCCTGCCAGGGAAACCGGTTCGCATTACGCCGATGGAAATCGCGCAGTTCACTCGCGCCGGGCACGTCGGGCGATGCCCAGATCTCCATTTCCATTTTCATCTTCATCGGCCGCGGTGACTGATTGGACTCGACGTCCATTGTCAAAACCGTTTGACTGGCGCTAAAGCCGTTGACTGTTTTCTTCTGGCCGGTGTCCTTTACGTCGATCTTCGCCTCGATGCCCTTTGAGTCGAGAGACGAACTCGTCTCCCCGAGGCTCTTCACTGAGTACGATTTTGTGGCGTTGTTCACCAGCGTAATCGTCTGCGCATCGAAATCCACGATGGTCGCGGTCGAGCCGTTGTCCACCTTCATCTTCTGGCCCTTGTAGTAATAGGTCGAAGTCTGCGGACTGCCTGCCATCGCCCCCATCGGTCCTGACGCCTTGCGCGTCACTGTGTAACTGAAATCAGCCTGCGCCACTGTAGCCAGCATGAGCGCGGCCGACATCCCTGCAACGAATTTCATTCGTTTCCTCCGCGGCCAATTATTTCACGGAGGACTACCTGATCCCACGCCGCTAGATCCGCTTCAGGGTGTATTCCGCGCTTCCGTTGCCGCCCGGCAACTCGACCGTGAGCTTGATCTGGTCCCCGACAATCTTTCCCTTGTAGGACATCGTGAACTCCTGACCCTGAATGCTCGCCGTGATCGTGAAGGAAATGTTTTCGCCCTCCACCTTGCCGCCGGCGATGGTGGATTTGCCCGCAAGCTGGCTCTCGGTCTCGCCGGTCAGTTTCGTGCCGTCCACTTTGAAGTCGAACGTCCGTTCAATGGCGCCGATGCCCTCCACTTCGGCCGTTCCCTTCCATTTGCCGCTGATATCCGCCGCGAAAACGCTCGCAGCGAAGAAAAGCGCCAATAGAATTGCCAGTTTTTTCATGTTCGCCTATCCCCCCTGGCTCTCCAATATAACGCGCTGAAAAAGATTGCAACAGGCGCTTGACTTCGCAGTTGTTTAGTACTAATTAATTAGTATGCGTCGGGCAAGCCCCACCCTCACTGAGCAGGAACTCGAAATCATGAAGATCGTCTGGAGCCGCGACAGCGTCACCGTGCGTGACGTTTATGAGGCGCTCCTCGAACGCCGCAAAGTGGCCTACACGACGGTCATGACGATGATGAAGATCCTCGAGCGTAAGAAATACCTGCGTCACACGCAGGCCGACCGAGCGCATGTCTATCGCGCCGCGCAGCCGCAGCGCAAGGTTCTCGGCGCGATGGTGAAGGAGTTCGTCAATCGCGTCTTCAACGGCTCGGCCGAGCCTCTGCTTGTCCATCTGGTCGAAGAGCACAACCTCTCTGCAGAAGATCTGAACGAAATCGCGGAGATGCGGAGGTCACAAAAATGACCGCCTCTCTCCTGCTGAACGATCTGCTGGTCTGGTGCTTTCAAATCGCTCTCGTGACGGTCTGCGCGGCTCTCGTCCCCGCCGTAGTGCGCATAAAGACGCCCGCGGCGCGTCTGGCGTATTGGCAACTCACGCTGGCCGCTTTTCTCGCGTTGCCGCTGCTCTGTCCGTGGCAGAACGAAGTGGTCTCGGCGCCGATCAGTTCTTCATCTTCGGGTTGGATCAAAGTCGCCCACCACCAGTCGCCCGGGCAGTCCATGCTGTTCTCCACCACGGAGATTCTGTTCTGGATAGTTCTCGGAGGAGTCTTCGTCCGAATCGCATTCATCGCGATCGGCCTGTTGCGTCTTCGCAAATATCGGCGCCACGCCAGCCCTCTGGATCCGACCCCCGCGTGGTGCAATGAAGCCGCGATCCTTGTGTCGCCGGAGATCGGCAGCCCGGTCACGTTCGGATTCTTCCGGCCCGTGATATTGCTTCCCGAAAACTTCCTCGACTGGAACAAAACCGCCGCTGATGCCGTCCTATGCCACGAGATCCTTCATGTGCGCCGCCGCGACTGGCTGCTCACCATGGCCGAGGAATTCGTGCGGGCCCTTTTCTGGTTTCACCCGGCCATCTGGTGGACCGTCGGCGAGATCCAGCTTGCTCGTGAGCAAACCGTCGACCGCGCCGCCATCGACATGTTGAATTCGCGCGACCAGTACGTGGACGCGCTGCTTTCCATCGCCGGAGCCGCTTCGACTCTCGACGTCGCTCCCGCGCCCCTGTTCTTACGCAAGAGACATCTGAAGCAACGAGTTGTTTCGATCCTGAAGGAGGTTCGAATGTCGCAGACAAAGACGTTATCCACGCTGGCGGCGGGCCTGGGCCTGCTCGCGGCGTCCTGTTGGTTTATCGCCGGCGCTCTGCCTCTCGAAGGCGGCCCGCAGAGCATGACGGACGCGCCCGGCGTTTCGGTAGATACCAACGGAGCCCGCGTGATGCACCGTTCGCGCGTTAATTATCCCGGCGCGGCGATCGCGCACAATGTCGCCGGAACGGTCGTGGCGCAGGTTCGGACGGACGCCGACGGCAATGTGATCGACGCCAATATCATCAGTGGTCCCGATGAACTGCGCAGGCCGGTACTGGAATCCGTGCTCGGCTGGCATTTCGCGAAGAATTCATCGGGGACCACGCATCAGGTCACGGTTGCGTTCGAAGTCCCGAAAGCTGCTTCGGGAACCGCAGGAAGTGTCTCCGGCGGAATCCCCTCCGGCGTTACGGGAGGCATCATAGGGGCGCTTCCGGCGACCGCGTCTCCAGTGCCGGCTCCGGGCATTGCGAACCGCGCGGGCGCTGCGATTCCGTCAATGGAGCCGCCGGTCGTCAAAGAAATCCGCGTGACGGGACTTCAGGATGAAGATCGCGATTCCCTGTTAGCTCAACTTCCGGTACATGTGGGCGACGCTCTGACGCCGGAGCAGTTCACGAAAACATTGACTGCTGTTCGCGCATTCGACGAACACCTTCGGATGTTCACGATGGGAACGTCGGGCAGTGAAACCACGCTGGTGATCTCAGCGCCAGAAGCCGCGACTCCCGTGCCCGCTCTCGCTGGCTTCCAATCTCGCTCGTCTGCAGCCGGCCCTTTCCCGGAGCCCCCTCTGGCCCCGGGAACCCCTGTGCCGGCCGGAACCATCCGAGTCGGCGGAGCGGTCCAGGCAAATAACCTCCTGACTCAGGTGAGACCAGCCTATCCACCTCTTGCAAAGCAAGCGCGAGTTCAGGGCGTGGTCCGCTTTGAGGCCCTCATCGCAAAAGACGGGAGCATTCAAAATCTCGCGCTTATCTCAGGACCGCCGCTTCTGGTGCAGTCAGCCATGGAAGCCGTCCAACTGTGGAAGTACAAACCGACGCTCCTGAACGGACAGCCGATTCAGGTGCTCACCACCATCGACGTGAACTACACGTTGTCCGAATAGCCGAAGGAAAAAGGAAAAAATCGCTACTGAAGATGAAATTGGGCGCTTTGATTGGAAACCAGACCATCGAATATCGCCAATACCTGTTTCCGGTAATGGTAAACGCGATCGAGGTCGGTTCGGAAAGCGCCCTGAAAATCTTTACCCCTCAGCCATTTATCGATCACGCCGCGGGGGACGTCGATATCCTGGCGAAGCGATTCCAGCGAATGCCCGCGCAGGAAAAGCCCATAGAAAAAAGCGGCTTCCCGCTGCGGCGCCATCGGATCGGAATCGTCTCGAACGATCATGGGCTGAATCCCGTCGCGCAAAAAGGTCATTTTAGGCATGATTCTTGTGGCGGATCAAGTGGTGTGGGTAAGGGAGGGCCGATACGAAACAGTTCGGTGTTTTCGGGATATTGCTGTCATGTCGTGAGACGCGCCGCAAAATCGTTTCGGTTTCATGTCACCTCGTGCGCAGACCCGCCCGCGCATTACACCGTGGCAAACTCGAATACGCGATGCCCGAACTCATTGCCAAACCTGCCCGCATTCAGGCCGCGGGAACCAAGCCCAAACTGATCGACGAATACATCGGTCATGTGAACTCCGCGACCGATGGCGTCAGCGTGGCTCACATGCGCAGTCCCGGCGGCTGGATCGAGCCCGGCCAGACTCCCGACTTTGATGAGTACACCGTTGTGTTGCGCGGCCTTCTTCGAGTCGAATCACGTGACGGCTCCATTGATATCCGCGAAGGTCAGGCGGTGATTACTCGACGGGGTGAATGGGTCCGCTATAGTACGCCGGAACCCGAGGGAGCGGAATACATCGCAGTATGTAGTCCTGCTTTCACACTCTCTGGCGCGCATCGCGATTTGGATTAGAAGCGCGACTTTCTTTCGGGTTGCCGCATCTCAGACTGTGTTGTAATAGGCTTTCGTACTGATTTGAAAATGGCGGCTTTCCGGACTCGGCTGAGAAGGAATTTGCTTGCGGCTCAACGCCGTACGCGGGAGTGGCGGATGGTGATGAAGGGCATCCGCTCTACCGATCATCCGGTTCTCGCGCACATCATTCCGATTCGCCGCTGCAATCTTTCCTGTACTTACTGCAACGAATTTGACACATTCTCAAAGCCGGTTCCCACGGCCGAGATGATTCGTCGCATCGACCTCCTCGCCAACCTCGGAACGAGCATCATTTCCTTCAGCGGCGGCGAGCCTTTGCTCCACCCCGACCTCGATGAACTGATAGCGCGGATTCGTAAGCACGGCTGCCTAGCCGGTATGATCACGAACGGTTATCTGCTGGGCGTCGACCGGATCCAAAGACTAAACCGCGCCGGTCTTGACCACATGCAGATCTCGATCGATAACGTCAAGCCGGATGACGTTTCGAAAAAGAGTCTCAAGACGCTCGACTACCGCCTTCAGCTTCTCTCGGAACACGCGGACTTCCACGTCAACATCAACTCCGTCGTCGGCGGCGGCATTCACAACCCACACGATGCAATCACTGTCGCGAAGCGCGCGGTCGAGTTGGGTTTTACTTCCACCGTCGGAATCATTCATGACAGCGACGGCCAGCTTCAGCCGCTTTCCCGGGCGGAGCAGGATATTTATCTCGAAGTCCGTGACATGGGCAAGAAAAACTACGCCCGCCTGAATTACTTTCAGGACAACATCGCCCGCGGCGTCGAGAACGACTGGAAGTGCCGCGCGGGCGCCCGCTACCTATATGTCTGCGAGGACGGTCTTGTGCACTATTGCTCGCAGCAGCGCGGCTATCCGGCCAAGCCGCTCGACACCTACACCGTCGAAGACATCCGACGCGAGTTCATCACGGAAAAGGGATGCGCGCCGCGTTGCACCGTCGCGTGCGTCCACTACACGTCGTATATGGACTTCTGGCGCGCGCCCCAAACCATCCCCGCCGCCGCGCCTCAGCAGACCGACAAACTGGTTCAGCTGGAGACGCGCTGATCTCTACGGAAGCACGTAGGTAAGTCCAGTCGTAAACGCGAGGGAATTCTTTTTGAATCCCACCGCCGGATCGTTCAGCCAGTTATCGACAACGTTGAAGTTCAGGCTGAGCCGCTTATACGCCGGAACCGCTAGTCCGGCGCTCCCCATCGCGGAAAGCGCCTTGGTGTCGGTCAGGGAAGGGAGCACCAGGGCTTCCTGCGTAAATGTGATTCCATGCGCGAATATCTGGGAATACTTTTCGTCGAACAGAATGCTCCCCAGATCTCTCGTCATGGTGTAAAACTCCTGGCGCACGTATGTGCCGGCCACCTTCAGGTCGAGGGAACGCTTGGGCTGATGGAGAACACTCCATCCAAAACCGCCTCCGTAGGTTTGCTGCAGGATGAGGCCCTGCGAGTAGTTATGATCCCACGCCCCGGCCGCGAAGACGTACACGCTGCGCGTCAGATATTCGTCGCGTTCGAGATCCCCATGGAGGAGCGAGGTCTTTACGCTCGGCGTGCCCGGCTGTGAAACGAGACCGTAGGTTTCGCTGAAGTCGAGGGTTGTGCGGTTCCGCCGCGCCAGCCAGTCCTCTGCGGGGACCGCCCGCACCAAAGCGATGGAACCTGTGTACGACTGGCTGTCCTGAGTGGCCTGCACAATAGCCGCTCCCGCTGTGATGGACCCGTGCCAGGCGTGGAAAAAGCCAGGCTGTCCGGTGATCGCCTTTTCGAATGCCGGCTCGGATATGACGTGCGCGACATTGGTCAGTGCCATGGTTTGGGGCGCGGCGCCCCCGACGGTGACCTTATCGTCAGCTACCGAAACCGTTCCTTTCGGCACCCCGGACACGTCCGGTTTCCGCCCCAGCGTTACGCTTTTCGGAATCACCGCGTATTGCGAGGAACTCTGGAGCTCTTGAACCTTCGACCAGTCAACCGTTACGTCTCCGAGCACGTCGCTCGCGAATCGTACCGAGGTATCGGTAGAGCGAACCAGGTGTCCGATCAACTTCTCTCCGTCCTTCAGAACCAGCGTGTCGGGCGGTGGGGAAGGCGGCGTCTGCGCGGCGGCGGTAAAGGCAATCGTCAGGCATAACAGTGCAATCGGTCGCATGACGAATTGACGCCGGCGCCCGGGTGTTTAGTCGAGAATCTTGCGTAGAAATCGGCCGGTGTGTGAGTTTTCAACCGTCGCGATGGCCTCGGGCGTTCCTGTAGCCACGATCCGGCCGCCCGCTTCTCCGCCTTCCGGTCCCATATCGATCACCCAGTCCGCTGCCCGAATGACATCGAGGTTATGCTCGATGACCAGAAGCGACCCGCCGCTGTCGATCAGACGTTCGAACGCCGCCAGCAGTTTGTCAATATCGTCGAAGTGCAGCCCTGTTGTCGGCTCGTCGCAGATGAACAGCGTGCCATCATTCGTGGCCTGCGCGAGATGCGCGGCGAGTTTGACGCGCTGAGCTTCGCCGCCCGAAAGCGTCGTCGCGGATTGCCCCAGCCTCAGGTATCCAAGCCCCACCTCTTCGAGCAGCTTCAGTTTCGTCACCAGACGCGTCGTGTCGTGGAAAAAAGCGATCGCCTCCGTCACAGTCAACTGGAGAACTTCGTGGACGTTCAGACCTTTGTACTTGATGTCGAGGATCGCGCTCTTGAATCGCGTACCCTTGCATTCGTCGCACGTGAGCTCCACATCCGCAAGGAACTGCATCTCCACCGTGACGGTTCCGTCTCCCTGGCAGGTCTCGCAGCGTCCTCCCGGAACGTTGAATGAAAAGTGCCCGGCCGTGTATCCGCGGCGTTCCGCGTCGCGGGTTGCGGCGAATAATCCTCGGATAACGTCAAACGCCTTGATGTAGGTAACGGGATTTGAACGCGGCGTGCGTCCAATCGGCGTCTGATCGATCATCACGACGTCCTTCACGGCCTGCTCGCCCTCGATTCGCGTACAGGTCATGCGCGGCGCTTCCTCGCCGGCCGATTCTTCTCCCTCGCTGGCCGCCGGCGTTGCGCCATGCAGCTTCGCCTGAATCGACTTGTAGATCACCTCGTGAACGAGCGTCGACTTGCCCGATCCCGAAACGCCGGTCACCACCGTCATCAGCCCCAACGGGATCGCGACGTCGACACCTTTGAGGTTGTGAATCCACGCTCCCTGCAGCCGCACCGTCTTCTTCGCATTCGGCGCGCGGCGATGCTTCCGTCGTGAAACCTGGCGGTCGCCGCGAAGATACGCGCTTGTCAACGAACCGTTCCGGTCCGCCATCAGGGCAGGGTAGTCACCCTGAAAGACGATGCTGCCGCCCCGTTCTCCCGCGCCCGGACCGAGATCGATCACATGGTCCGCCGCGCGCATCACTTCCGGATCGTGCTCTACCACCACGATGGTGTTTCCGATATCGCGAAGCTCCGCCAAAATACGCAGTAATCGTTCGGTATCGCGGCTGTGCAGTCCGATCGAGGGCTCATCGAGAACGTAGCAGGCGCCCACGAGCTGCGAACCCAGACAAGTGGCGAGTTGAATTCGTTGCGCCTCTCCGCCCGAGAGCGTAGACGAAAGCCGGTCCAGCGTCAGGTATTCGAGTCCGACGTCGTTCAGGAACTTCAGACGCTGCCGTATCTCGACCAGAATCTTGCCCGCAATCTCGCTCTCTTCCGGAGTGAGATCGAGCTGATCGAAAAAGCGCTGCGCCTCTGCGATATTGAGCCGGACGGCCTGCGCGATCGTCTTTCCGCCCACCTGTACGTAAAGCGCTTCTTTGCGGAGCCGTGAGCCGCCGCAGTCCGGGCAGCGCGCGTAGCCCCGGTAGCGGCTCAGGAACACGCGCACGTGCAGCTTGTATTTCTTCGTATCGAGGTAGTTGAAGAACTGCCGCACTCCCTCGATCTTTCCTTCACCTTCAAGAACGATCCGTTGTTCTTCCTCGGTAAGATCGCAGAATGGAACGTTGAAGCGGACGCGTCCGCGCGCTTGTTTGCGGAAATCCTCCATCCACTCCGCGCCCTTCGGCTTGGTCCAGGGTTCGATCGCGCCTTCATCCAGCGAGAGCCCGCGGTTCGGCACGATCAGATCCAGCGAATAATCGATGGTGTTTCCGAATCCCTGGCACCGCGGGCAGGCGCCAGCGGGACTGTTGAAGCTGAACAGAACCGGTTCGGGCTCACGAAACTCGATGTTGTCGTACTTGCAGATGAACCGTTCGCTGAACCGCAGCCGCTCGCCGGTCGCCGCGTTCTCGAAGACTGCTTCCCCCGATTCGCGATAACACGATTCCACCGTGTCGACGATCCGCTGCCGCGCATCATCCGAAATCGCAATGCGGTCCGCCAGCACGCCCACCGGCTGCTTCCAGTCGATATCGAGCAGCGATTCCGGCGTCGAGAACTCGAATATCTTTCCGTTCTGCCAGAGCCGATTGAACCCACGCGTGCGCAGTTCGTTTAGTCGCTCTTTGGGAACCACAGCAGACTCGTGCGCCACCGGAAAAATCGCGTAAAACCGGGTTCCTTGCGGCTGTTCCAGCATCGCCTGCGCGACCTGATCGACCGTGTCCTTGAGCACGCGCCGTCCGCACACCGGACAGAACGTACGCCCCGCGCGCGCCCACAGCAGGCGCATGAAATCGTAAACTTCCGTCGATGTCGCGACCGTCGAGCGCGGGTTCCGCGTCGTGTTCTTTTGCCGGATCGCGATTCCGGGCGCGATGCCTTCGATCTCGTCGACCGCGGGCTTCTCCATCCGCTCCAGAAACTGCCGAGCATAGGCGGAGAGCGATTCGATGTATCGCCGCTGACCCTCCGCGTAGATCGTGTCGAAAGCGAGCGATGACTTGCCCGATCCCGATACGCCCGTGATCACGGTAATCTTGTTGTGCGGAATCGAAACCGTGAGGTTCTTCAGGTTGTGAAGACGCGCCCCACGGACGACGATCTCTCCGGAAATGGACTGCGGATCCAAATTAGTGGGGAAATCTCAGTTTATCAATCGTGAATAATGGACCACGGAGGTTCTTGATTGGAAATTACGGCCGAGGATTTCAGGCGTCACTTCGATCTGTTATCGGATCAGGCGCTGCTCGCGACGAATCGCGACGAATTAGTGGATGTGGCTCGCGCGTGCTACGACGAAGAGATCGAAAAGCGGGGTTTGGCGAATCCAGCGGAGCCACAACCCGTTGCGGAAGGAGCGGACGAGACGACAACCGAGGCCAAGCGCGATGAACTCATGACTGTCCTGATCTGCGAAGACTCCGCCGAAGCCGTCGAAGCTAAACAACGCCTCGAAGACGCCGGAATCACAGCGGAGATCGCGAACGAAGGTCCTTTCGACGTGATGGTGAAATCCGAAGACCTGTTCCGTGCGCTGGACGCGCTCGGCCTCGAATTAAGTGAAGAAGAACTCGCTGCTCAGGCGGAGGAAGCCGAACCGGAATTGTAGGCTGACAGTTCCATAAATTTCTGAGAATAACCCGGCCTCTCCCGCACTTTCCTGAAGAGGCCTCCATGACCGAAGCAGAAAAGCGGAAAGCGATCGATCTCGCCCTGGTAGCGCTGGACAAGCAGTTCGGACGGGGCGCCGTGCTTCGCCTCGGCGCGAATAATGTCGTCCCGGTCTCCGTGATCTCATCCGGCTGCCTCTCCCTGGACAACGCCTTGGGCGTCGGCGGCTTTCCCCGCGGCCGCGTGATCGAAATCTTTGGCCCCGAGTCCTCCGGCAAGACCACCATCGCCCTCCAGGCGATTGCCCAAGCTCAGAAAAACGGCGGTACGGCGGCATTTGTCGACGCCGAGCACGCGCTCGATCCCATCTATGCCCGCAAGCTGGGCGTGGATGTCGATAACCTACTCGTCTCGCAGCCGGATACCGGTGAACAGGCGCTCGAAATCACCGCCGCCCTCGTTCAATGCGGCGCGATCGATGCTGTTGTCGTCGATTCCGTGGCAGCCCTCGTTCCGAAAGCCGAACTTGAGGGCGAAATGGGCGATAACCACGTCGGCCTCCATGCCCGACTCATGTCGCAGGCCCTTCGCAAGCTTACAGGCGTTGTTTCCCGCACCAACACCTGCATGATCTTTATCAACCAGATCCGCGAAAAGATCGGCGTTATGTTCGGCAGCCCCGAGACCACCACCGGCGGCCGCGCCCTGAAGTTCTATTCCTCCGTTCGCCTCGACGTCCGCCGAACGGGGGCCCTGAAGGACGGCGAAACGGTCATCGGCAACCGCACGCGGGTCAAAGTCGTGAAGAACAAAGTCGCGTCCCCGTTCCGCGAAGCCGAGTTCGACATTCTTTACGGTGAAGGCGCTTCCCGGGAGGGAGATCTCCTCGATCTCGGGGTGGCTCACAATTTGGTCGAGAAATCCGGTTCCTGGTTCAGCTTCCACGGCGAGCGCATCGGGCAGGGACGGGAAAACGCCCGCATATTCCTCAAAGACCACCCCGAATCCGCGCAGCGGCTGGACGGAGAACTGCGAACCGCGTTGGGAATCGATCAAAAATCCAAGCCCGTAGCAGCCTGAACCGGGCTTTTCCGTCCAAATTCACGGCAACAGATATAATCGTCCCGTGACCGACGTAAGCGTTTTCGCCCGGTGCGCCGTGGCGATTTTTTTGACAGCCGTCAGCCTTTCCGCGCAGGGTCCGCCTCCGGGCGGCCGTGGCCCGGGACGCCGCGGGGGAGACGGCGGGCTCCTCGCCCAGGCCGGCTCTGCCGATAAGCACGTAGTCGACCCCGAAGCGGCCGAACGCGGCAAAAAAATCTATATCGCCGAGTGCATCACCTGCCACGGCGCGACCGCCCGCGGCGGCCAAAACGGACCCGACCTCGTCCGCTCGCTGGTCGTCCTCCACGATCGCTATGGCAGCACGATCGGGCCTTTCCTGAAAAAGGGCCATCAGACCCAATCCACGCCATCGGCGAATTTTACCAGCTCCCAAATCGAGGACCTGTCGCATTTTCTGCACGCGCGCGTCGACGACACGCTGCGAACCTCACCCACGTTCCATGCGCAGAACGTTCTTACGGGCGATCCGAAAGCCGGTCAGGCTTATTTCAATGGCGAAGGCAAGTGCAACAGCTGCCACTCGCCCACAGGCGACCTGAAGGGCTTCGGCGCGAAATACGATCCTATAGATATTCAGCAGCGATTCCTGTTTCCCCGACCGGGTATCGGCCGCGGCGCGAACATCAAACGTGTCACGGTGACGGTGACGCCGCCTTCCGGATCCGCCATGACGGGCGTTCTCGACCGCATTGACGATTTCACGGTGTCGTTTCGTGACGCTGGCGGCGAATACCACTCATTTACGCGAACGCCGGCGCTCAAAGTAAAAATCGACGATCCCTATCTCGCGCACGCGCAACTGCTCGACCGCTATACCGACAAAAATATGCACGATCTCACCGCTTATCTGGAGACCCTGAAATGAAGAAACTCGCAACGCTTGTCCTCTCTTTCGCGAGTCTGTCCTTCTCACAGGGGCTCGATAACGCGAAGCTTCTTCAGCCGCCCACCGACAGTTGGCCCACGTATGGCGGCGATTACACCAGCCGTCGCTTCAGCCCGCTGAAAAACATCAATACGGGCAATGTAAAGGCGATGAGTCTCGCCTGGATCTACCGCTGGAACGTCCAGGGCCAGCCGATCAAGGCCAGCCCCCTCCAGATCAACGGGGTGGTCTATCTCACGGCCAATGATCACGCATGGGCCATAGATGCAAGGTCCGGTCGCGAAATCTGGCACTATCAACATCAGTCGAAAGGCGGCATTCACCTCGGAAACCGGGGCGCCGGAGTTTCGGGCAACTGGCTCTATTTCGAGACTCCCGACTGTCAGCTCATTTCTCTCAACATTAAGGACGGTAAGGAGCGCTGGTCGAAATCGATCTGTGATCTCGACTTGATGTACTACGCTTCGGTCGCTCCGGTCGTCGTCGGCAATCACGTGCTGGTCGGCGTCAGTGGCGACGACCTCGATATCCCCGGCTACTATGAGTCCCGCGATCCGGAAACGGGAAATCTACAGTGGCATTGGGACGTGTCTCCCAAGAAAGGCGAACCGGGCTTCGATACCTGGCCGAATGAGGATGCGGCCGCGCACGGGGGCGGCATGACATGGGGTCCGACGTCTTACGACCGCGACCTGAACCTCATCTACTTCGGTACAGGCAATCCGCAGCCGGTGATTGCGGGTAAGGGCCGCAAGGGCGACAACCTATACACGGCGTCCATCGTGGCCCTCAATGCGGATACCGGCAAACTCGCCTGGTATTTTCAGCCATCGCCGCACGACACGCACGACTGGGACAACATCGAAGCGCCGGTGCTCATCGACGGAACGATCAATGGCGAAAAACGGAAGCTCCTCGCCATGGCCTGCCGTAACGGATGGTTCTTCGTTCTCGACCGCACGAACGGCAAAGCTATCGTCTCGAAGGAGTTCGTTAAAACGAACTGGGCGAAAGGCATCGACGCCAAAGGCCAGCCGGTTCCCAATGTCGCCAAAGAACCGCAGATCGACGGGTCTCTCGTGTCGCCTAACCAAGGCGGCGCCGCCAACTGGCCGCCGCCCGCGTACAATCCCGACACTGGCCTTTTCTACATCAATGCCACGCGCGCCTATAGCGTCTGGTATCTCTATGATCCGGATGACAAACCCGAGGGGTGGGGCGGTACGGATCGTGGCGGATGGTCCGAATCGATGCTGCAGGCAATCGACTACAAGACCGGCGACATCAAATGGAGCCACAAATGGGAAGGAGGCGGCGCGCGCGCAGGCATGCTGACCACAGGCGGTGGACTCCTCTTCACCGGTGACGGTTCGGGGAACTTCATCGCGATGGACGCAAAGAACGGAACACCGCTTTGGCACGCGAATATCGGAACTCCGGTCTCCAATGCGCCGGTCACCTACGAACTGGATGGCAGCCAATACGTCCTCGTCGGCGCGGGTGACCTCCTTTTCGCCTTTACGGTTCACGAGAGGTAACGAAGATGCGCAGACGAGATCTCATCGCCGGTCTTGCGGCGTCAACAGCGGTCGCTCAGGTCGTGGAAGCGCCGCCCCCGGTTCAACGAAAGGGGCGCCTGAAGCAATCGGTTACGCGCGGGGTCTTTGGGCGCGGCATGTCGTTGGAAGATTCCTGCCGCGAAGCGGCCCGGCTCGGATGTAAGGGGTACGACCTCATCGGACCAGCCGACTGGCCGACGCTGAAGAAATACGGGCTCGTTCCCGCCATGTATCCGCCCGGACCCGGCGGCACGATTCCCGAAGCTCTCAACCGCAAGGAGAATCATGCGCGGCTGGAGGCTTCGCTCCACGCGGCCATCGACGAGTCGAAGGCCAACGGCGTCCCCAACATCATCACCTTCTCCGGCAACCGGAAGGGCATGGATGATCGCGAAGGCGCCGATAACTGCGTGGCTTTCCTGAACCGCATTAAGGCCCACGCCGAAGATCAGGGCATCACGATCTGCATGGAGTACCTGAACAGCAAGGTCAACCACAAAGACTACATGTTCGATCACATTGCCTGGGGCGTCGATGTGATGAAGCGCGTGAACTCGCCGCGGGTGAAGATCCTCTTCGACATCTACCATGCGCAGATCATGGATGGCGACATCGTGCGCAACATCCGCGACAACTACCAGTGGATCGGTCACTTCCACACGGGGGGAAACCCGGGCCGCCACGATATCGACGAGACGCAGGAGCTGAATTACCACTTCATCGCTCAGGCCATCGCCGATCTTGGTTTCACCGGCTTCATCGCGCACGAATACTCGCCCGCGCAGGGTCACGAGCCGATTGCCACGCTGAACAAGGCCATGGAGATCTGTGACGTGTGAACGCGAGCCGGGCTCGCGAACTCGTTATGCGCTACGGGTGGAATTCCACCGCCTATCAGATCCTGAATCCGGGCATTGAACACTGGTTTTCGGATAACCCGCCTGGAGTAGTCGGATATGTCCGCCGCGATGGATATCTCCTTGCGGCCGGCGCTCCCGTTTGCAGCGCCGAGCACCTCGGCGCGATCGCGGCGCTCTTCGAAAGATTCGCCGCCGGGCGGAGGCTGCGGGTCTGCTACGTTTGCGCCGCCGAACGCCTCCGCTCGGCCCTGCCCGGTCATTCGTTCATCGCCGCGGGAGCGGAACCCGTCTGGGAGCCGCACGAATGGCCCGGAATCCTCGCCTCCCGCGCATCCCTGCGGGCCCAGCTCAATCGAGCCCGCAACAAGACGGTGGCCATATCCGAGGTCCCGCCGACCGAAGCTGCGGCCGATCCCGAGTTCAGACGCGTCCTCGGCGAGTGGCTTGCGTGCCGCGGTCTTCCGCCCCTGCACTTCATGGTCGAACCGGATGTGCTTCGCGGGGTCATAACGGATCGCGTCGTCTTCGCCGCTCGACGCGCGGGAAAACTGGTCGCCTATCTCGTCGCATCCCCCGCATCCGCCCGCAACGGTTATCTCATCGAAGAACTCGCGCGTTCGCCCGCCGCTCCCAACGGGACCAGCGAACTTCTGATCGACGCGGCAATGCGCCGCTTCGCCGCTGATGGACGCACCTACCTCACGATGGGTCTGGTGGCGCTCTCCGGCGACGCGCTGAATCGGAATCCCACATGGCTCCGAGCGCTCATGTTCTGGGCGCGCGCCCATGCGAACCGCTTCTATAATTTCCAGGGCCTCGAAGCGTTCCGCGCGAAAATGCGCCCCGCGTCATGGGAAACGATCTATTTCATCTCCAACGAAAAGCGTTTCTCGCCGTTCGCCCTCTACGCCATCGGCGGAGCCTTCTCCCGCATCTCGCCGCTTCGAGCCATTGCGATCGGCGTCGTCCACGGCGCAAGGCTCGAGATTCAGCGACTCAAACGGCGAGCCGGTGACCATTGATCCAGTGACCATTGATGCAAAAGATCAGCGGATTTCTCCCGCTTGGCATAGAATGATAGCCCGAGAGGATTAGCCCGAATGAATTCCACCCTGAAAGTTCTCGGATGCGCCGCCACGATTGCGATTGTTCTGTCGCTCTCGGGGTGCTCCGAGTCCGCACCCCCGACAGAAGCCAAGACCGAAGCCCCCAAGAAACCCTCAGTCCCTACGGGACCCGTTACCGCACTCACCGCATATTATGAGGTTTATAAAGTCGCTCGCCAGCTCGCGCCCGACCTCCAGACCGCCAGCATAACCGGCGACGAGGTGCCTGGCGTCCATAGCGAGGACGGCAAATTCGCTCAGTGGACCATCGTGTTCGTGTCCGCCTCCAAGCAGCAGGCCACAACGTTCGTCTACACGACCGTCGAGCACGAGGGTTTGCTGAAGGGCATGAACAATAAGGGATCCATCCGGTGGGGCGGACCCACGCAGACCGCGACTCCGTTCTCCAACAGCGACTTCTCGGTGGATTCCGATGCCGCGTACAAAGCCGCATCCGATAAAGCCGCCGACTGGCTGTCCAAGAACAACAAGCCTGTCACCACCTTTGCTCTCGGCCAGGCTTCAAATCTTCCCGCTCCCATGTGGTACATCATGTGGGGCGACAAAAAAACCGGCGGATACGCTGTCTATATCAACGCATCCACCGGTAAAGCGTTCGGGAAGTAAGTCTTTCGTTAAGCGGTCGCGACGCCGGCTTTCTTCTGCCACGGCGTCGCGCCCTTAACGGCAGCATTCACGGCTTCGATGTTCTTCACGCCTTCGACCGACAGCCAGTCTTCCAGCGCCTTCAGTCCCTTCTCGCCGTAGATTTTCACGCCATCAAGCCACGTCGCGCGACCGCAGAGTACGCCCGAGTACTCGGCGCCGCTTTCTGCGGCGAACTCGAGATTCTCAATGAAAACCGGGTTCGTGACGCCCGCGCTTAGATAGATGAAGGGCTTCGTTGCGACCGACGCCGCATCGCGGAAGTGGTCCAGCGCCTCAGCCCGGCTGTATGCCTTCTGTCCCTTGAACCCGCGGCTGCCTTCCACATAGGCGGGGTTGATCGGCACTTCGACCTTAAGGACGTCTACCTTGTACTGCGGCTTCGTGAACTCCGCCATCGAGCCCTTGACTACGGACGGCTTCTTCTTTGCATAATCCACGGCCTTCTCGTCCGCGCCATTCTCGTCGTATCCCACGAATTCCAGAAAGAACGGAATATCGTATGCCTCGCACTCGGCCCCAATCCGCTCGATGAACGAATGCTTGATGTCGTTCACGTCTGACGGCGAGAAAGGCGTGTAGTAAAGCAGAATCTTGACGGCGTCCGCGCCCATTTCCTTAATGCGCTTCACCGAAAGATGCGGAAGCAGGTCCGGCATGCGGTGCTTATCGGTGGCGTCATAGCCAGTCTCTTCGTACGCGAGCAAAAGACCTGCGTTCTTAGCCCGCGATTTCGCGGCGGGAAGGCCGAACTCCGGGTCCAGGAGGATCGCGCTGGCGTGAGGCGTCAGGATGCTCGTCACTGCCGTCTTGAACTCCTCCATCTGCTGATCGGTGACCTGGTTTTGCGGAATACCCTTGGCGCCGGCGATACCTTTCTTAAGGCTGCCCCTCTGATCCATGGCAGCGGCCGCGATCACTCCGGCGCTGTTCGAAAGGGCGTTCATGTGCTTCGTTTTGCCTGCGGAAAGGCTCATTTTGTCTCCTTGGATTGACGTTCTGAAACGGGGATGAAAGAAAATTATCCCACGCGCAGGCGTTCCGCCCGGCTGTGGAAACGCCGCGCCGCGCTCACGTCCCGCAGGATCTGCGCCCTGAGTTTTTCCGGCGAATCGAACCGGCGCTCGCCTCGTACGCGCGCAAGAAAAAGGACTTCAATCCGTTCTGGAATGCGGTCGGGTGGGGAATCCAACAGAAAGCTCTCCACTGACAGTCCTTCGCCATTGAATGTAGGCCGATAACCCACATTTGTGATCGACCGCCACTCAGTCCCGGTCGCCTCATCGCGGACGCGCGTCACATAAACGCCCACCGCCGGCACCAGTTCGTTCTCCCAGGCCAGATTGATCGTCGGAACCGTTTGCTTTGACCCGATACCCAGGCCCCGAACCACCGGGCCCGCCAGCGCAAATGCCGCGCTCATCATCCGGCAGGCGCGCGACACCATGCCCTCCGAAATCGCCTTCCGGATTCGTGTGCTGCTGACCCGGTCACCGCCGCCGGCAATCGCAGCAACCGCCTGCAACTCAAAACCAAACTTCGCGCCCAGTTCACGCAGCGTATCTATGTTGCCGGACTGCTTATATCCGAACCGGAAATCCTCACCCACCAGAACGCACCGGGCTTTCAGCGCCCCGGCGAGAATCCGCTCCACGAACTCCTCCGGCGTCAGCTTCGCGAACTCCAGCGAAAACGGAAACACCAGCGTCGCCTCGATTCCTTCCGCTTCCAGCCGCCGCAGCCGCTGCGGGACCGTCATGATCAGCTTCGGCGCTCGGTCCGGCGCAAGTACCCGCGCCGGATGCGGATCGAAGGTAAACACGGTGGGAGTCAGGCCGCGCTCGCGCCCGATCGCCGTCACCCGCCTCATGATCTCCCGATGTCCGGCGTGGAGTCCATCGAAATTCCCGATCGTCACGACCGACGGCCCGAAGTCCGGCGGAATCTCCTCCGCCGAATGAAACACTCTCACGCTTCGATCTCCAGCCCGTCGTACGCGAGAAAAATGCCCGGCGGCAGCGCCGCTTCCGTCGCCGCGTGAGGCAGATCGTGAGATATGTGCGTGAAATAAGTTCTCTTCGCGCGCAACATCTGCGCGGTCGCGATCGATGTCTCCACGGTCGAGTGCGTCGGGTGCGGCTTGTGCCGCAGCGCATCAAGGAAAAGCACGTCCAGCCCTTCGAGTCGCCGCATCGAAGATTCCGGGATCGCGCTGTGATCCGTCAGGTAGGCGACGTTCCCAAAGCGGAACCCCAGAATGGTCTGGTCGCCGTGCAGCACCGGAACAGGTTCGAAACTCAACCCGAAGAGATCGAACGGATCCGAATCGATCATCCGGGGGTCTATCTGCGGCGTCGAACTCATCTTCTCCCGCTCGTCGAAGGCATATTCGAAGACTCGCCGGATGACCGCGAACGTATCGGGCGCGGCATAGATGGGAATACTCGACTTCTGGCGGAAATTGAACGGACGCACATCGTCCATGCCCAGAATGTGATCGGCGTGCGAATGCGTGTACACGATAGCGTCCAGCTTTTCGATGCCCGCCTGGAGCGCCTGGGCGCGGAAATCGGGCGTAGTGTCAATGACGATGTTCCGCCCCTCGTGCCGCACCAGAACTGACGGCCGCAGGCGCTGGTCGCGCGGGTCTCTGGATTTGCAGACAGCGCAGAAGCAGCCAATCGTCGGGACGCCGGAACTTGTGCCGGATCCGAGAACCCTGATACTCAATCCCATGCCGGCTACGGAGCCGTCCGTTTCTTCTGCGCCTCAACGAAACGAAACCGCAGCTCAACCAGCGAATTATCCAGCGCGCGCTGCTCTTCGAGTGTCAGATTGCCTTTAGTCTTTGTCTGGAGCATGGCGAGGAGATCGATATTGTGGCGCGCGAGCTCGAGATCCGGCTCGATGTTGTCTTCGAGCGGCAACAGTCCGAGACTCATCTCCGCCTGCAGCCGAAGGGAATACACCAGAAAGTCGAAATCCGGAGGCGGCAGAGCCGGCCGCTCGCCCGCATCGCTCATGCGTCCAGTCTACTGCGGCGCCATTTTGCGAAAGCGGAAGAGCTGGAACACCGGGCGGCCATTGCTGTCGCGCACCGTTTTCTCGGGCTGCTCCACGTAACCAAGATCCTCCGCCGCCTGTTTCAGGCGGCCGTTGACGCCGGGAAACATCTGCTTGTCGTCCGTGTGCTCGATAAACACCCGGTCTTCGGACCCGATCTCTCTCAGAATTTCCTTCCGGTTCGCCTCCGTCGGCGGCGCGCCCGGAGCGGGAACATCCGCCACAAACATCGGCAGGTCGCCCTCGTGCAGCACCGCGAGCGTGTTCAGGCAACCCCAGTCCACGAGCCCGTACCATTGGGTCTTGTCGGTTCGGATGGTCCCTTCGGCAAGGGGATAGATAGCGTCGGTCCAGCCGCCCCTTGCGCCATTCGTCGCGAACTCCGCGATGTACTCGTTCAGGTTGAGAAGATTCCCGGCCACAAACACCGCCGTCACGGCCACCGCGACCCAGGCTTGGCGCCGTGGAATGAGCGACGCCGCTTCGGAGAACGCGATCCCCACGAAGATCGCCGGCAGCGGCCAAATCAGAATCACGTGGTGCGAGGCCTCCCCGGTTCCCCTGTTGAGCGCCATCTGCAGCCAGATGACCGCGCCGGCGATCAGCAGGAAAGTCATGACTCGCCGCCGCGGAGAACGCCATAGCGCCAGATACAAAACGAACGCCAGGGCATAAGCGGGAATCATCCAGTTCCGCGTGTGATCCCCCGGCAGGGCCTTCAGACGGGCCGCGACGCGCCCGATTGCGTCCTCTGCCTGGCCTCGGAACGCAGTATCGTCTGGGTAGACCATGTAGGAGAAAAGAGCCCTCCCGTTCGCCGTCTCCCGAAGCGCTGATACCTTCTGGGCAACGCTGCCGGTGGAGGCGAACCGCGCGTTGTCCGTTGCGGTTTGGCCTCGACGGGCAATGTTGAACCAAATCAACGGCGATGCCCCAAGCGCCAGCGCCAACGTGGCAATGAGCGCTTGGCGCGACTTCAGTCTCCGCATCGATTCACCGGGATATGCGATGGCAGCAGCCGCTCCGAGCCCGATCAGCGGCCAGACCAGAAGCGCCTTATCCCAGAGCCCCAGGCCCCACAAGAAGAAAGCTGTTCCGGTGCGGTTTGATTGCAGAGCAACCAGTCCGGCCATCAGCAGAAGATGCTGAAGCGCTACCGGTCCCCAGTCGAACGTGTTCGTCATCAGGAAGACTGCATCGGTCGAGAGCAGAAGCGCCGCAATCGCAGCAGCCCGGTCGCCAGCCACGCGCCGGGTCCAGAGCCACGTCAGCCAGATCGTCCCCATCCCCGCAATCAAAGCCGGTACCCGGACCGACCACTCCGACGGCCCGAAGATTTGAAACAACCCCGCGTAGATCCAAGTCTTGAGCGCGCCGGTGTAGCTCATTACCATGAGCGGAATCTTAAGCGCGCCCGCTTCAATCTGATAGAAGGCGGCTCCCTTCAAATAGAGGGGTCCGGCGAAAAATACTTCGTCGTTCTGCAAGCCAGGGTAGGGAATCAGCGCCAACCCTGCGAGTCCGAAGATCAGGATGGAAAACAGCGGCGCGAGCCACGCCTCAGATTTTTGCTTCATGCCGTAAGATCGAAATTCAATTTATCCCATGCTGAAAGCCGCTAACCTTTCGCGTTTTTCGTGGGTCGAACACGGCTTCGGATTTCGCGATTCCGAGTATCCGGACCCGATTGCGACCCTCAGGCAGGTTCATTCCGGGCGCGTCTTCGAAGCTTGCCCTCCCACTGCTGACCGGTTCGCCGAGGGCGACGCTCTGGTGACCAACGCTCCGGGGCTTCGCGTCGGCGTACGCACTGCGGATTGCGTGCCGGTCCTCATCCTTGATGAGCGCACACGGGCGGTTGCGGCCATCCACGCTGGCTGGCGCGGAACAGCGGAGAATATCGTGTCTCACGCGGTGTACGAAATGATGACACGTTACGGCACGCGACAGGAAGATTTACATGCCGCGATCGGACCGTCGATCGGCGCCTGTTGTTATGAGGTGGGTAATGACGTGGCTTTGCGGTTCGATCCAGCCTGTCGGGAATCGAACGCATACATCGATCTTCCGTCGATTAATGAAAGGCAGCTTACCGAAGCGGGCGTTCCGGACATTTGGATCGCCCGCGAATGCACATTCTGCCTTCCTCAGCGGTACTTCTCATTTCGACGCGAAAAAGAAGAAGCCGGACGAATGATTTCCTTCATCGGCGCCCGCGAGAGCGTATAAAACACGAAGGGCAGGCCGAAGCCTGCCCTGGAACTATCCGCGCGGAAGAAGAGCGCCTTTCTGGTTAGGCGGCGCTGGCGAAGATGTCCGACGTGTCTTCGATCTCAATCTCGTGCCGATCGACTTGCTCCTGGCATCTGATGCAGAATGCCGCCCACGGCACCGCGTTCATCCGCTTCGGCGAGATGTCCTCTTCACAATGTTGGCAAACGCCGAACGACCCGTCGGCGATACGCGCAAGCGCTCGGCGAATCTGCCGCAGCATGTTCGAATCACGATCCAACGTGCGGATCGCCAATTCCCGCTCGCCCGCCAATTGCACTTCGTCGAGAGCGTCGGGCGCCTTCTCGATCGCAATTTCGTCCCGGTTGCGCAACGAGCCGGAGAGTTCCTCCTGCTTTGCTTCCAGGATGTTCTTGAATTTCTCCAGTTCAGCCTTGGTCATTGTTATTCCTCGTTCCTTAAATCTTCGCCGGGCGTTCCTGGTTTGGTTCGCTGCCCGGTCTCATCTCTTCCTGCGTTAGTTCGTCCCGAGTTTAGTTCCGCCTGTCAGGCGTCCTTCTCTTGCTAACTTAAGACGAAAATCTAACAACAAAGTTTCAAAAAAATCTGAGTGTCTGAAGCTTAAATTTTGCTCATCTCTCGCCTCAGGCTCAACTGTTCGTCCTCGGGCTTGCTTCAAACACCGCATTGCCACACCATGCGAGCAAGTTCCCTGCCAATTGCCTTTTGGGCACCCAATGCGCTTGGATCTTGCCTAGACTACATCAACCCGAAACGCCCGTCCATGCCGCAAAACGGCTAAATCGGCGCGCCAGGGACTTTTCTGTACATCTAACTCGGGCGGACTGAAATCTTACCAAACACCGCCCCATACTCCTGTCCATCCCGGCGTTCGACCGGTTCCACCCGGATTCCGATCCGGATCTCCGCCTTACCAATAGACGATTCAGGCAAGGCATATGTACGGCGAAAATCGCCGCTCGGGTCACTAATCTTCTGATCCCCGATCTCAACTCCGTCCACGGTCACTATGAGATGCCGCGTGGCGCCATTCAGTTGCTCCCGCGGATAAAACCCTTCCAGTTCCACCTTGCTTCCCGGGGATTCGGGGCCTCTCAACCGAACTTCAGCCGATCCAGGCATCCAACGGACGCCGGATTCCGGACCGAGCCACGTAGGGCCAAGGAGCCAGGAATATAAGGGGTTACCCGCGTCTAATCGACTTGGCAATCGGTCAGAGAAGCGGTTCGGAGCCGACCGTTCATAAGCCTCCGTCACATTACGGAGATGATTGCCAGACAAAGAGTATATCACGACCTGGTCGTTTACTATCGCGTGCCAGGCGGCCTCGGGTTCCAGGACTGTCTTTTCGGGGTCTGCTGTATCCGGCAGCGCGCGGATCGTATCCTTTGACTCCGGTGTCAGAAACACGTCATCGATCTTCATCGGGTAGAACGCCCCGTGCGCGATTGAATCGGTATAAACAGACGCGGGAATCCGGTCGAGCAGAACAGTTTTTCCGGGGTGAGTCCTCCGCGCCGCCTGGACGCCGAGCACCAGACCTCGCACGGGCTCCGTTTTGAGAAGAGCCCAGTGGGTGGCAGACCGTGAGATCGGAATCATTCCGATGAAGTATGCCGCGAGCGGAAGCGCCGCTACCAGTCCACGAGCCCCGAATTCGAGCACTGCCCTTGCCGCGCCCCACCCGCAGAGCATCGCGAAGCCGATGAGCGGAATCGTCAGGTAGTAATCGCTGTGATGCTCGGGTAACACAAGCACAGGAGCAAGCGTCGCCAGATACCATGTGATGAAGAACAGCGCTACTATCCGCCGTTTTCGGACCTCGATTGCCGCAATTGCGGCAATTCCGGCGACCAGCGTCCAGATAATGATCTTCCCCAGGAGCCGTGAATGCCCGAAGGCCTCCCAGTCCACCGGAAGCAGCGACCATTTTCCGTAGAGCGCCATCGCCCGAAAGACGCGCCAGTCGACGTGAACTACGTACGGTCCGCTGCGGGGCACCGGGGCGACGGCCGAGTGCAAAACGAAGTACGCGACGGAAATGGCGAAAAGAGGCGCCACGCTTCTGAGCAGGACGCGTCGCCTTTCGGGCGGCGCGATGAACAGCGCGTAAGCTGCAGCCAGCGCCGGATAAACAACATTGATCTCGAGCGCCCCGAAACCCAGCGCAAAAACGGCCAGTTGCCACCACCAGTAACGTCGCCGCTCTGTTTCCGCATATCGGATGAACAGCGCCAGCGCGCCAAGCAGAAATCCGGCGCACATCGCCTCGTTATAGGCCGAGCTCCACGTCATAACAGTCATGAGAGCCGTGTTGGCTGCCCAGACCATCCCCGCGATAAATGCCGCGATCCGCGATCCCGTAATCCTCCGCATAACCCACGCCAGCAACGCGATATCCAGCGCCATCGTCGCGAACGCCGCGATCCGGAACGGATAGTTGTCGATTCCGAACAACGTCTCGAAGAGCAGGAAGAAGCCGCGTTCGCTCCAGGGCCGGATCGTGCCCTGCGCGGCGGGTTCAAACAGACTGAGCAGCAATCCGTGAGGCCGGGCGAGCTGGCGAATCAACCCGAGCCACGCAAAGTCGTCGTCGATAAACCAGCAGTCAAACCCGTCCTGGAAGATCCAGAAAAGAAAGAGGACTGGCGCCAGCCAGACGAGCGCGCCGATTGCCCGGTCCTTCCAGGCCGTTCGCGTCACTTACTTTCCAGCGATATGGCCGTGGCGATGACGCCCAGTTCCCGGCTTTCCGCGCCGCTCGGCGGGAGAGCTTTATCCAGATCGAAATCGAAGGTCACGCTGTCTTTTATGAGCAGATCCGCGGGCACATCCGCGGTCAGCGTGTGCACGCCGGCAGTCCCGAACGAATCGGAATTCAGCTTCTTCCCGCCCGATGAAACCGTCATCGTGATCTTGCCCAGCTTCTGATAGACGACATCCGGGATCGTAAAAGAGAACGTCAGGGTTCCGCCACGCTGCGCAGCAGCCAGCGGCGAGCGCAGAAGAATCGAAAAATGACCTGAAGTCCAGCGCCACGAACCGCTTTCGACGCCATAAAGGCCCTTAACGAGTTGCGCGGAAGCCGTCGGGTCACCCATTTTGAGGCTAGCGGCCAGTCGCGGGCCGGAAGCGGGTTCCTCATTTTCGACCGCCGCGCGGTGATACTTGCCCCGGCACGCGCCAGCGATCACAAGAGCAAAAAAAAGCGACGCAGTCGCGAGAGTTCGAAGGGCAGCCATTGGTTCACCCCAGCATAATGTACCGGGTGTCCTGTTGCGGCGCGCCCTATTGTTGGTCGGAAGATGGGCGTTCGGCGCGATCGACCACCAGCGTGTCAACCGGCACGCGATCGGCCTTGAGTTGTAGCCCGAGCTGCCTTCGAAGCGCGGAAAAAATAGATTCCCCATCGTTGGGGGATGCTTGCGAAGCCACGGGCGCCGGCACGCCGTTGAGATAAGCAATTCCGCCCGGCGCCGGATCCGGGCTGAACTCGAGCTTGAAATCGTATCGATCCGCGAGTCCGGTGCGATCGATGACCGGCCGGTCAAGATACCTCGGCAACCATCGTGCCGCGAACTCGGCCACAGTATTCCCGAAGAGTTCCATAGCCACCTTCGAGCCGTCCTTCTTGAATTCTCCAAACCCACAGTAGCGGGCCGTGTTCTCCGAAAGTCCGGTGCGACGAAGGTTATCCGGATCGGCCACGACGCAGGATCCGGGCTGTGAAGGGCGCAACTTTGCGCCGGACGCGACTACCGACAAGGCATAGACGGCCTGCTCCTTTGCTTCCACGTGCATCCTCAGGCAAATCGATCCTCCAGAAGTCTTTGCAGCATCGGCCCCGCCATCGCACTGACGCTTGCCGGACCAGGCGCGACTGCATTGACTTCGTACTGTTGCTTATCAAGCCAGGAGGGTCCGCCGATCACGTCCATCTTTCCCGCCGCGATTTCGGATCCATTGAATGTGCCATAGGCGATCTGGATCAACTTACGCGCTGTCGTGCAAGGCAAATAAAACCGGCCGCGAGAGGGAACTCGCGGCGCGGCATGATCACAATTCGCCACGGGTTTAACGGTGGCGGCCTCAAACTCGGGTCGCGCATTCGACCGGCCAGCGTCTGGCGACTGGCCGGCGACGCAACCGGCCAACCCTACGAAAAGCGTCAGGAACCTGCCCTGTGCGATGCTGACAGCAGACATGCGCGAACCCGAAGTGATCGAAGCCGAACTCATCGAAATCAGCGGCATCGCCGAGGATGAAACAAAGTTCGAACGCATCGTCGCGTGGTGCGCGACGCACCCGGACGAGATCCCCTTCGCGATGAAATTGCTGATGGGCCGTTAGGCCTTCTTCGCAGCCGGCGCCTGCGCGACCGGCGGACGATCGGTCACGCGCCAGTTCTTTTCGTCGAAATACAGCACGCGCCCCTGGCGGTACGACATCACGGCCATCGTAATGAGCACCTGAGCCCGCGCCCCGGTCTCCACGTCAAGGGTCGGCTTCTGGCGAGAGCGCATGCAATCGAGGAAGTTGCCGATGTGCTTCTGCATGATGTCTTCCTCGGGCACCGCGATCTTCACCTCGTCTTCAGTGCCGAAGCGGTCCGGCCACGAAGGATCGACATACTGCTTGCCGCGCTTCTCCGGCCGCACCGAAATGAAAGGCGTGTAGCGCTCGAACTGACCGTGCTCCACCATCGTGATCGTGCCCGCATGCCCGCGGATCAGTCCCGGAATGTGCTGCGAGTTCGCCAGCGAAGAACTCAGCACGAAGGAATGACCGCGCCCGTACTCACCCACGAGGTGGAATGTATCCGGCACTTCCCGCTCGTCGTGAAATTCGTAGATGCCGCCGCTCGCCATAACCTTGGCGGGGAACTGTGGCTCACCCCAACAGATGTTCATCGGCGCGACCACATGGTAGAACAGATCGGTCGCGATTCCGCCTGAATAATCCCAGTATTTCCGGAAGCGGAAGAACCGGTCGGCGTTCCAGGGGCGCTCCGGCGCGGAGCCCAGCCACATCTTCCAGTCGATGTAATCGGCGCCCTTGCCCTGCGGTCCGGCGGCGTTGTCGATCGCGTAATTCCATTCGCCATCGAGAGAATTCCGGTGATAGGAACCCTGGCTCATCAGCATGTCGCCGATCATGCCGTCCGCGATGGCCTTTCGCGCCTTGGCCCACTGATCGCCCGAAGTAGTCTGCGAGCCGACCTGCAGAACGCGCTTGGTTTCTTTGACCGTATTTACGAGCTGCCGAGCCTCTTCGAGCGTGTGGACCATCGGTTTTTCGAGATACACATCCTTGCCCTTGTCCATCGCGGCAACGGCGATGGCGGCATGCCAGTGGTCCGGCGTCGCGATGTAAACGGCGTCGATTTCGGGATTGTCCAGTACCTCGCGATAATCCAGCGTGCCCTTGACCTTGTGATACTCGGCGTTTGCATTCACCCGCTTCTGGTAAACGTCGCAGACCATCGCGACGCGCGCGTTCATGGTTTCGCCCGCTTTGGCGAAATCCCGCGCCACCCCCGTACCACGGCCGCCGCATCCGATGACGCCGACGTTAATCCGGTCGTTTGCGCCGAGAACGCGCGACGGCGCGGGCCGCGCGCCCAGCGCGGAACGAGTGAGGGAGGACGCTACGCCTAAGGCCGCCGCGTTCTTCAGAAAACTTCTACGGCTGGGATCGCTGAATTGGTTGTCGGACATAAATAGGACCTCGCTTCTGCAGATTCTATCCAAGTTCTGACGTATGATGCCGGCCGACGTGCGAAGTTTCGGAACTTCGGCGCCGATTTCGCCGCAATACGTTTAACAGGGATGGATCTCCTGAGGCGATTTCAGGACGGCGACCGCGACGCGTTCACTTCGGTTTACCGCGCGCATCATCCCGCTGTTTTCCGTTTCGCCCTGCACATGACCGGCGACCGGCAACGCGCGGCAGAGGTCACGCAGGATGTATTCGTCTGGCTGATCCATCACGCCGAATCTTTCGACCCGGCGCGCGGGGAACTGGGAGCATTTCTGCTCGGAGTCACGCGGAAAATACTGCAGCGCGCCAACTCGGACGCGCGGCGGTTCCTTCCGTTCGAGGATCTCCGGGAAACTGCGGCGCCCGCGCCTCGCGATGATTCGGAGGCGGATGAGTTGCGCCGCGCGATCGCCGCCTTACCGGAACGATATCGGGAGGCGGTCATATTATGCGACCTCGAAGAGAAGAGTTACGAAGAAGCAGCGTCACTGCTGGAGTGCGCGCTCGGAACCGTGCGCTCGCGCCTTCATCGCGCAAGAGAATTATTAGGAAGGAAGCTTAAGGCCAGGCAGGGGTGTTCGGTATGAACTGCAGGCAATTCAAAGGAGACATTATCGAATGGGCGCGCGGAGGCAGGGTTTCCGCCGAGGCTCGCAATCACGCGCGGTCGTGCCCGGATTGCTGGGGTCTGTTCGAGGAACAGAGCCTTCTCTCGGAGCGCGAGCGATCGCTGAACGTGCTGCCCGCGCCACCGGATCTCGAAGCCCGATTGCTGGAAGAATTTGTCCGCGTGCGCCGGACGCGGCCGTCGCGAGCCCCATGGGTTCTGGTTCCGCTCGCGGTAGCAGCCGCGCTGATCCTGGTACTTGCGCTGAAGCCGAAGCCTCCTCAGCCCGCTCCCGTCGCCGCGCGCGTTCCGGCTCCAGCGCCTTCGATTCTCGTTTCTCCCGCGCCTGCGCCGGAGCCGGTGCGGCAGCCCGCCGCCGTCGTTCGGCCACGTAAACCACGGGCGGCTCGGGTTATTGAAGAACCCTTTGTGCAGATCCCCTATACGCAACCGTTGGCGCCGTGGGAGCGCGGTGAGATTGTGCGCATGGAACTGCCGGTCGCGGCCCTTATTGCCCAGGGATTTTCAATTGCGACCTCCGATGCGGGGGCCGCGGCGCGCGCCGACGTGCTCGTCGGCGAGGATGGACGGGCTCGCGCTGTGCGATTGATTTCTATTTCTGAAAGGAGCACCGAACGATGAAAACGTACGCAATCATAGCCGCCGCGGGCCTTCAGGCCCTCGCGCTCAACGCCCAGGTAACGACCAGCAGCGGGAACGGCGCCGCATTCCAATACGTGCTGAACGCGCCCGTACCGGACGAGGCCGGCCTCAAAATGGTAATGCTGGAAGGCATAACCGGAAAGGCCGTTACAGGACATCCTTTCTCCGCTACCGAACAGCGTCACACCGTGCAGACGTTGGGTGACGGGACCAAAATCGAGAACACCGATACCGACAAGTACTTCCGCGATGACCAGGGCCGCACCCGCGTCGAGCGATCGAACGGAGCAGTGATGATTCATGATCCCGTTCTGGGAATCTCAGCCGAAACCAACAGCTCAAACAAGGTGGTACGCCGCGCAAACGTCGCCTATTCGACCGCGACCGCCGAGAAACTGGCCGCCGAGATGAAGTCCCGGGACGAGATGAAGGCCCTATCGGTAGGTGTGGGGACGGGGGTGGGAATCGGGAGGGGCATGGCTCCCGCGACGCCGGACGACAAGGCGATATCGGAAGCGGCGAGGAAAGCTCAGACCGCTCAAGAGGATCTCGGTTATCAGTCGATCAACGGCGTGAGCGCTCAGGGATTCCGACGCACCACGACAATTCCAGTCGGACAAATCGGCAACGACCGGCCGCTTCAGGTCGTCTCGGAGCGCTGGTATTCGCCCGAACTACAGATGAACGTGAAGACCGTAAATTCAGATCCGCGATTCGGAGTGACCACTTATGAACTTACCAACATCGTGCAGGCGGCGCAGGACCCTTCACTGTTCGCAGTGCCCGAAAACAGCATAGGCGACAAAGTTCGCTGATTGATCGGATCAGTGGCGCATCCGGTTGCGCATACGCTTCGTGATCTTGTCGATGTCGTCCAGTTTTTTGAGCAGGCCGAGCGAGAGAACGTAGCGATCGCTCTTCTCGAGATCGAGTTCAAAAGACCGGGCGGCATCGATCAGGTCGCGGGCATCCTTCAGGTTCTGATCGTATTCCGCCTTAAGAATCTCGTCTCGCTGCAGTTTCCCGTTAGGCAGACGCGTATCGTCGGGGGTTCCCGGGGTGGCGATCTGCTCGTTTCCGATGGTGTGGGTTGTGGTGTTCTGCGCACGCAGAAACGGCGCGGCAGCGGCCATCGGAATCAGCCTCAGCAAACCTCGTCTTACGCTCCGATAGCCAGTAAAACCGCCCACTTCGCTATCATATCGCTTTAAGAACAACTGAAAATGAGAGACGTTCACGTAGGCGTGATCGGTCTCGGCAACGTGGGATCGGGCGCTCTGGCGCTGCTCTCAGCGAACGCCGATCAGATTGCGCTCAAACTCGGATTTCGCCTGCGAGTCGTGGCTGTCTGCAGCCGCTCGATCGCTTCCCGACCACCTGCGGACGCGCCAGCGGAGGCGTTTCATACGGCCGACTGGCGCGAGGTGGTGACTCATCCCAGGGTCGATATTGTCGCCGAACTGGTAGGCGGAACTACGATCGCGAGTGAGATCATCGACGGCGCTATCGCGAACGGCAAGTCCATCGTCACCGCAAATAAGGAACTCATGGCGCAGTGCGGCGCCGAGATCTGGGACCGCGCGATAAAAGCGCGGATCAATCTAGCGATGGAGGCGAGCGTGGCGGGCGGCATACCCATTCACGCCGTCCTGCGTGAAGGAATCTCAGGCGACCGCATCGTCGCCATCGCCGGAATTCTTAATGGCACCAGCAACTACATCCTGACCGAGATGGAGCGGCGCGGCGAATCGTTCGATGCGATTCTCGCCGAGGCGCAGTCGCTCGGATACGCTGAAGCCGACCCAAGCGCCGATGTTGATGGCTACGACGCTCGCTCGAAACTCGCTATCCTTTCGGCTTTGGCGTTTGGCGAGCGCATCACGCCCAGCGATATTTTCGTCGAAGGTATCCGGCGCATCAGCGCGCAGGACTTCGATTATGCGCATCAGTTAGGTCATACGATCCGTCTCGTCTGCGCCGCCCGTCAAACCGAGCGCGGCCTCATTCTTTCGGTACGTCCGGCGCTCATCCCGCAATCAACGATTCTCGCGAGCGTAAAGGGCGCGTACAACGCTGTCTGGGTGAAAGGGCAATTCGGCGCCGACACGTTTTATTACGGCCGAGGCGCGGGGCCGAACCCGACCGGCGTCGCCGTCGTGAGTGATCTGATGCGCGTAGCGCGCGAAATCCGCGGCGGCAGCCCTGAGCGCGTATCGCCGTTCGCGCACGAGCGACTGGGCGAGTATCAGCCCGTCCCCATAACCTTCCAGCATCGGCCGTACTATTTGCGCTTCCGCGTCGATGACCGGCCCGGCATCATCGCAGAACTCGCGGGAATCCTCGCCAGTAAGCAGATCGGCCTCGAAGCGGTTCTGCAGTTGCCGTGCGACACGAAGAACGATTTGCCGTTTGTGATCACGGTAGAGCCATCGTCCGAGCAGGCGGTTCGCGAAGCCGTCGAGCAGATGGCGCGTCTCGACTTTCTCAGAGAACCGCCGCTCGCTCTGCCCATCGAACCCGGTTTGTAAAGCTTTACGCTTCCCTGAGTGTGACTCCGGAGCGCGTGCGCTATTCTCAGGGCAGTCGGGCATGAAGGCGTCGAAGGATGAGCTCTAAAGCGCTGTGGCTCGCTGGCTGTGTGTTTGCGCTGGCGATGCTCTATGCCGGAACTTCTTCCGACCCTCGCCCTTTTCGCGTCTATCGCAGCCTTGAGGCTTACGACGACGTCGAACTCCCCTCCGATTTCGAAGAAAAGACGGAATGGGTGCAGGCGCGCCTGATGTATCCACCGCATCCGTTCGGCCGGTTTTCGCGCCCTCGCGGGTTCGGCGGATACCGCGACTGGCGCGAAGGCGGCACAAGCTGGTCGCAGGATTATCCCCGCGCCGATCGGCACTTTGCCGCCGCGCTGCGCCGCCTCACGCGCATCCATGCTCGTTCGGTCGAGCAGCCCGTGAATCCCGACGACGGCGATGATATCTTCAACTGGCCTTGGCTGGTCGCGGGCGAGATGGGCGACTGGAAGCTTACCGATACTCAGATCGTGAAGCTGCGCGAATACCTCTTGCGCGGCGGTTTCCTAATGCTGGACGACTTCTGGGGGACGCCTGAATGGGATCGCTTTATGGACACGATGGCGCTGGTATTTCCGAATCGCCCCATCGTCGAAATTGATGATGCAGACCCGGTCTTCCACATCGTCTACGACCTGGACGATCGCTATCAGATCCCCGGACAGTGGGCTCTTCGCCAGGGACAGACTTACCGCAACGACGGCGCCACGCCGCACTGGCGCGGCATCTACGACGATAAGGGCCGCCTGATGGTCGTGATGTCGTTCAACTCGGACATCGGCGATTCCTGGGAATGGGCGGACGATGCGGGTTATCCCGAAAGGTATGCGGCGCTGGGCATCCGCATCGGCGTGAACGACGTCCTCTATTCGATGTCGCACTAACCCGTCTCATGATTCTGAAAATCCGTCAGGCGGGCGAGAGTGTGCTGCGGCTGTCTGCGCACGCTCTGACTCGCGATGAAATCCTCTCCGAACGTATTCAGCAACTAATTTCCGATATGCGCGAAACGATGCGCGACGCGCCGGGCGTGGGGCTTGCTGCGCCGCAGATCGGCCTCGATCTCCAACTCGCCGTGATTGAGGATCGCGAGGAGTACATCGCGCTGGCCCCGCCCCGGCAATCCGAGGAGCAAGAGCGCGTTCCGGTTTCGTTCCACGTGATCATCAATCCCACGATTTCGTTAGAACCCGACTCCGGCGAGGCCGAATTCTTCGAAGGGTGCCTAAGTGTCACCGGATACCGCGCAGTTGTTCCGCGAGCGCGCGCCGTACGCGTGGATTGCCTGAACGAAAAGGCCGAGCCCGTCACCATTAACGCTCGCGGTTGGTACGCCCGAATCCTGCAGCACGAAATCGATCATCTGCATGGAACGCTGTACATCGATCGCATGTATTCGCGTTCTTTCACGTCCCACGAGAATTATCAGCGCCACTGGAAAGACGTGAATCCGTCGGACTTCCGGACTAAACAATAAATGCCGCAAAGAGCCGACGTCGCAATCGTGGGTGGAGGCATCCTCGGACTGGCCCATGCCTGGGCTTTCGCAAAGAAAGGTAAACGCGTAGTTCTCTTCGAGAGGAAGCAACGAGCATCGGGCGCTTCAGTGCGAAACTTCGGCATGATCTGGCCAGTCGGCCAGCCGGCGGGTGAGATGCATTCGATCGCGCTGCGCAGCCGGGATATATGGCTCGAAGCGCTGAAAGCCGCTCGCCTGAGCTATCGGCCTACCGGATCGTTGCATGTCGCGCATCACCCGGACGAAGCGGCTGTGCTGCGGGAATTTGCGGAGATCGGGCCGCCTGCGGGTTATGCCTGCCGCTGGCTCGGGCCGGCGGAAACGCTCGCGCGGAGCAACGCGGTGCAGCATGAAAACCTTCAGGGAGCGCTCTGGAGCGATACGGAAATGACCGTCGATCCCAGAGAGGTCATTGCGAACTTTCCCGCGTGTCTCGGTGAGATGGGCGTGGTTTGCCGATACGGCTCAATGGTGAGAAGGATTGAACTGCCGATCGTCGAAACCGCCGTCGAGCGATGGGAAGTTGACCGCGCGGTCATTTGCGCGGGTGACGATTTCGAGACTCTATACCCGGAAGTCTTTGCCCAGAGCGGTCTGATCCGGTGCAAACTCCAGATGATGCGCACCGAGCCTCAGCCCGGCGGTTGGGAGCTCGGACCCGCGCTGGCGGCGGGCCTGACACTCCGGTTCTATAAGGCCTTTGGCATCTGCCGCACGCTCTCTCGTCTGAAAGCGCGGATCGCCGCTGAAAAGCCCGAATACGAGCGGTGGGCGATACACGTTCTGGTATCGCAGGCGGCGGACGGCGCGATAACTCTGGGAGACTCGCATGAGTATGGGAAGGAAGTGAGCGAGTTCGACCGGACTTCAATTGACGAGCTGATTCTGAGTGAAGCCAGAACTTTCCTTTCACTACCCTGCTGGGAAATCGTCGAACGCTGGCACGGCGTATACGCGCTGCATCCGGAGCGGCCTTTCTTTGAAGCCGAGCCTGCGTCCGGAGTTCGCATCGTGACGGCCACAGGCGGATCGGGCATGACTCTGTCGTTCGGTCTCGCGGAGCGAACCGCGGAGTTGATGCGATGAGGGTGACGGCCGTTGTCTTTGACTGGGCTGGCACCATTCTCGATCACGGCAGCCGGGCTCCGGTAGTGGCGATGCAGGACGTCTTCTCGCATGCCGGAGTGCCGGTCACGGTTCCCGAAGTTCGATTGTCGATGGGCATCGCCAAACGAGACCACATCGGCGATATTCTGCGGCTGCCGCGGATCGGGTCGGCTTGGGAGGAGAAATATGGAGATCCACCGGACGAATCGGATCTGGACACGCTCTATACCGACTTTCTCCAGCGTCAGTTTCGTTGTCTCGATCGGTTTTCCACTTTGATCGCGGGAATCCCGGAAGCAGCGGAAGCGCTTCGGTCCCGCGCTGTCAGGATCGGGTCGACTACGGGATACACGCGGACGATGCTTGAATTTCTGGTTGAGCGCGCCCGTAACCAGGGCTTCGCGGCGGACTGCGCGGCCTGTCCGGCGGACGTGCCGGGCGGGGGCCGTCCAGCTCCGTGGATGTGCTATCTGAATGCGATCCGGCTTGAAGTTCATCCGCTCTGGTCGATGGTGAAAATCGGCGACACTCCGAGCGACATTGAGGAAGGCCTCAACGCCGGAATGTGGACCATTGGCGTCACTCGTACGGGCAATGAATGCGGCTTGACCGAGGAGGAGTGGAAGTCTTCAGCGGAGCACGAACGCGCCGCGATAATCGAGACGGCAAGGGCGCGCCTCCGCGCTGCGGGATCTCACTACCTGATCGAAAGCGCGGCGGCGTGCGTGGACGTGATCGACGAAATAGCTGGGCGGATCTCGGCGGGCGAGAGGCCGTAAATTCGTGGCGACCGCGGCGGTTGTTGATTCGGGCAAACTTGCGCGATGGCGCATCGTGACCGTTGCCCTGCTCGTCACAGGATATGCCGGATATTACCTGTGCCGGTCCGACCTCGCCGTCGTCACGCCGTTGCTGATTGCGGAGATGGGGTTTCATGGAATCCGCCCCGGCGACGCGCGAATTTATCTAGGAACAATCGCCTCTCTTGGCGTGCTGGCCTACGCGCTGGGCAAACTTCCGAGCGGGTGGCTCGCCGATTTTCTGGGCGGCCGGCGTAACTTCCTTTTCGGCATGGCGGGTTCGATTCTCTTCACGGTCCTGTTCGCTTTGGCCGGCAGCATTCCCCTTTTTACGCTCGCCTGGATCGGTAATCGCCTGATTCAATCGCTTGGCTGGGCCGGGATGGTAAAGATCGTGTCCCGCTGGTTCTCTTACTCCACTTACGGAACCGTGATGGGAATCGTCAGCCTGAGCTATCTCTTCGGTGATGCGCTCGCGCGCGAGTTCATGGCCTTGTTAATAGCGGTTGGGCTCGGCTGGCGGGGCGTTTTCTTCACAGCCGCGGCCACGCTTGGGATTCTCCTGGTTACCAATCTCGTCCTCCTCAAGGAGACGCCTCTCCGGATTGGTTACCCCGAACCGCCAGTCAACCCCTCAAATCTTTTTCGCGCGGAACAACAGGAACCGGGAGTCGGAAGTCTTCGTTCGCTTCTGTCAACGTTCGCGCACAGCGGCGTATTCTGGGTGGTGTGCGCGCTTTCCTGCGGCACAACCATACTGCGCGAAACATTTAGTTTCTGGACCCCGACTTATTTCAATCAAGGACTCGGTCTCACTGTGGCGGACGCCGCGCAAAAGAGCGCATTGTTCCCACTCTTTGGCGGATTCTCGGTGGTCCTCGCCGGTTTTCTGAGTGACCGCCTCGGGACAACCGGTAGGGCGGCGATCATTCTTTACGGCATGCTGTTTTCCTCGCTGGCTCTGCTCATCCTCGCGCTTGGGGACTTCCGTGGTTCCGTGCTCCTGCCCGTCGGGCTGGTCGCTCTGATCGCGTTCGTGATGATCGGACCCTATTCATATCTCGCTGGAGCGATCTCGCTGGACTTCGGCGGCAGGCGCGGGAGCGCGACGGCATCCGGCCTCATCGACTGCGCTGGCTATCTTGGCGGAGTATTCGCCGGAAATGGTTTCGCCAGCATATCGGTTGCCTGGGGCTGGAAGGGCGGCTTCGCCTCCCTTGCGGTGGTAGCCTTGCTTTCCAGCCTCGCAGCAGCCGTATATCTCAAACACCAACGGCGGGAGATCGGAGTAGCGGTATGAATGCGGCCGACGAAGCTATCACCTTACTGAAAAAATATGGCGGCGCCGCCTATTTCGGCGAGCCGGTTTCTCAGTTGGAACACGCGCTCCAGACGGCGCATTTCGCGGTTCAGGCGGGCAGTTCGCGAGAACTCGTGCTCGCGGCCTTGTTGCACGATGTCGGGCACTTGCTGGTCGATCCCGCGGAATCCGCCGCGGATGAGGGGATCGATGCGCGTCACGAGATTGCGGGATACGATTGGCTTCTGTCGCGTTTCGGCGAGTTGGTTGCGGAGCCCGTCCGCCTGCACGTCCCCGCCAAGCGGTATTTGTGCCGAACCAACCCGGCTTATTTGAGTCGCCTTTCCCCGGCGTCCGTCCGGAGTCTGGAGCTCCAGGGTGGACCCTTTACCGAAGAGGAAGCTCGGGAGTTTGAAAGCCACTCGTTCTTCCGCGAAGCTCTGAGACTGCGCTCCTGGGACGACGAGGCCAAGATTCCCGGAATGGTTGTGGCGCCGCTCGAAGCTTACGAGTGGCTCTGGCGCGCCTGAGAAGAATCTCGTATCTCGACCACGCGCCCCGTGCGCGCCGACTCGTAAACCGCTTCTACCACTCTCATGTCGTGAAGGCCATCTTCGATGGAAACGTAAGCCGGGAGTCCGTCACGCGCGGCTTCGAGAAACACCCGATGCTGATTCAGCGGGTTTGAAGCGTCTCCGACCAGCGGCGGGATAACTTCGCTCAATTCCTCCGCGCCGATAGGCCCGCCAAACACTTCGACCGTCGTCTTTGACTTCCGCGACGAGACCGAAAGCCAGCGATTCGCGCGGTAGTGTATTCGCCCATGCGTCCCGTGCACGGCGATCTCTTCTCCGTCCGCGCACCACGCCATATCAAGCGTGATCAACGCGCCCGAGTCCAGTCGCAGTACGGCGCAGGCAATATCCTCGCCTTCAATACCCGGGGATTGCAGGCGATTGCTCATGCCCGTTACTGCTGTAACCTGCGAACCAGTCATCCATTCGAACGTGCGGATGAAATGAACCGCAAGCTGAATGAAGCATCCGCCGCCGGTCTCGGCCACCGACCCGCGCCATGTAGGCTTGCCGGCCAGCGCCTCGTCCGACCACATCAGGCCACCCCGATGCATGAGCCGGGCGTACAGGTGAACGATATGGCCGAGATTGCCGGCTTCAATCATTCCGCGGATCGAATGCATAAGGGGCTGATCGAAGTAGCTCATGTAGACGCCGATTGTTCGGTCGGATTGCGCGGCGGCGCGCGCAATAGCCTCTGCGTCGGCGAGCCTCGCGGCAATCGGCTTCTGCAGAAGAACATGTTTCCCCGCATGGATCGCGGCGATTGCCTGCCCGGCATGCGCTGAGTTCGGCGTGTTGATCACGACGGCGTCCACGTCAGGAGCAAGAGCGGCGGCGAAATCCGTTGTTGCAACGGGCTTCTCGCCGCCAAACGTGGCGGCGGCGCGCCGCGCGCTCTCCTCGGTTCCGGACACGCACGAAACCACGCGAACCCACTCCAGATCGCGATATACGCCCAGATACTGCGCCGCCATCGCGCCGCATCCGACGAACGAAACCCTCAGCACGCGCTGTCCTAAACCGAAAGAGCGCCCTTGTAGAGCATTTCCTTCGGCTGGAACTTCGCTTTGTAAACGGTGAAACCGGCCCTCATTGCGAATTCAACGTCCTTGTCGTTCGCGGTAAGGGGCAGGCTCGATTTGAGAAACCCGAAGATCAGCGTTTCCTTATCCGCGGTTTGCAGAACGACGTCCGGGTTCTGAGGATCGTGGCCCTTTGCGGTAAGCGTCACCGCATGAAGAAGCCGTTCCTGCCGCGCCTTGGCCTCTGCCTGCGGGTCAGAGGGAGCGGGCGCTTGTTCGCCTTCGGGGTTCCGTCCTCTTCCCATGCCGCCCCGCCCGGCGACCGCCATGGCAAGCTGAGCCGGCGGCACTCCCGTGATACTCACCGCATAATGCTCCGCCAGAGGAGCGGGCAGTTGAAACTTGGTCGCGCCCAGCACCGGAGCCGCGCTCTCCCACCGGATGATGACCTCCGGGCCTTGCGCAGCCGCCGCTCCCGGGCCAAAATCGCGATCTCCGCCGCCGCCACCACGGCTGCCCCCGCCCCCACGTCCACCACCGCCTCCGCCAATCCCGTTGCTCTCGGCGCCGGACATGCCGCCAAAAGTTCCTGCCGAACCGCTGCGGTTCATCGAACTCGGGCCGCTGTTTCCGCCGCCCCCCTCGCCGTGGACCTTTTTCGCCCAGGGCGATTTTGTCTTCAGGGTCTCGACCTCTTGCGGAGTCCAGTCGGCGGGCTCCTTCTTATTCCAGAAATCCGACGCTGCGAAAAGCTCGTTCGCGCATACTGCGAACCAGCCGGCTCCTGCGGAAGCCCGTGAAAGAAATCCCCTTCTGCTGAACATAACCTTCCATTTAACAGCAGTCGGCGAACTGCTACACACCCAGCCTGACAATGTCTTACAAAGCCAGCTTGCCGCGATAGATCATTTCTTTCAGATTGAATTTCGCTTTTACAGACACATGAGGGGTTCGCAGCGTAAATAAGGCCTCCCGATCCTGCGCGGTAAACTGCAGGAACTCCTTCGCGAATCCGAACACGTAGGTTGATTCCGCGCCCGGAATCCGGCGCACAATGCCCGCTCCCGCCGGTTCCTTGCCCGGCGCTTCGAGGGTCGCGGCGGCTTCGAGATCGCGAAGCATGGTTTCGAGCGTTTGGGGCGTGCCGTCCTGCCCGCGCCTCCCTGCGTTCATCGCCTCGGGCGGAATATTGGAAACTCCGATCGCATATCGATCCTCGAAGCCCTTTGGCAGCGTCGAAACCATCGCCATTCGAATGGGTTCGGCGCTTTCCCACCTCACGATGACGGGAGCCTTTTTCAGTACGCCCGCCGGCCGGGGAGTCGTGGCTCCTCTGCCGTCGTAGGGAGAACCGCTGCCGGGGACCTCGAGGTGTCCTCCTTCGGCGGCTTCGAAATCGAGGTTCGTCTCCCGCGCCCACGGAGACCGCGTCGTAAGCTGATGGATCTCTTCGTCCGTCCATTGCGTCGAGGGCTTCCGTTCCCAGAACGGAGTCGCCCCCCACAACACGGAAACTTCTTTACAAAACGAACCGGCGGCTGCCGCCAACAAAACAAGCCTGCGTCTCGATGTCATTGATTCTGCTGACACGTTAGTCTGTCACCTGCAGTGCTGATGCGTACAAAACCGGATTGCTTCTCACTCATTTTGCCGTCGCGCCCTTGTTAGACCTATGGACTCCTGGTAGATTGGATGGCAGTTGCATCCCACTGCCTCCACACCCGCCAAGTCTATTCTCGTCGTCGATGACGAGCCGGATATGCTCCGTCTGGTTGAGGCGATCCTCACCGAACAGGGTTACAAGGTTACTTTGGCGAAAGGCGCGGAAAACGCAATTCGCGCTTTTGAACGGCACCACCCCCATCCCGACTTGATTCTGACAGATGTCGTGATGCCGGGGATGAGTGGCCCCATGCTTATCGATCATCTGTTGGGTTCGGACCCACACCTCCGTGTCCTTTTTATGTCCGGCTACGACGATCGTCAGGTGGTCCAGCATTACGTCGTCGAGAAGGGCTTTGCATTGGTCGCAAAGCCGTTCACGCTGCAAAAACTGGCGACCGCCGTCAAAGACGTTCTGGATGGCAAGACGCACGTTGACACGCTGGAGCCTCCGGCCTGATCGCTCGCCGCTGGTGGATCTCCGGACGGGTTCAGGGCGTCGGCTTTCGATTTTTCGTACAGGCGCACGCCAACCGAATGGGGCTGCGCGGGTGGGTTCGCAACGAAGACGACGGGCGGGTTCAGGTTTACGCGATTGGAAAGCCTGAGGAACTCGACCAGTTCGCGGGGTTGCTACACAAGGGACCCCTCCGGGCGGAAGTTCGCCATGTTGAACAAATTGAAGCATCCGTGCAACAATTGAGTTCCTTTCAGGCGCTTTGAATACACTCAAACAACTGATCCGAGAAGTTCCGGATTTTCCGAAACCGGGCATTCTTTTCTACGACATAACCACGCTTCTCAAGGACGGACCCGGTCTTCGGGCGACGATCGACGCCCTCAAATCGCATTACGTCGGCTCGAAGGTCGATGTCGTTGTTGGGATTGAGGCGCGCGGTTTCATCTTCGCGCCGGCGCTTGCGTATGCTTTGGGCGCTGGCTTTGTGCCTGTCCGCAAGCCGAAGAAGTTGCCTTCGGACTGCGAGCGAGTCTCTTACGATCTCGAGTACGGGTCGGACGTACTCGAAGTCCATCGCGACGCCATTCAGCCCGGTTCAAAAGTCTTAGTGGTCGACGATCTGTTAGCCACGGGCGGAACCGCAAAAGCCGTAACCCAACTGGTAGAGAAACTGGGAGGCGAGGTGGCCGGCATGGGGTTCGTTTTGGAATTAACCTTCCTCGGTGGACGAGAGAAGCTCAGCGGCTACGACGTCTTCTCTTTGCTCCAGTACGATAAATGATTCGGACGGCGCGCCTCAAGGCGTTCGCCAAACTGAACCTGGGGCTCCGGGTTCTGTATCGCCGGCCGGACAATTACCACGAGCTTCGTACCGTCTTTCAGACAATCTCGCTCGCGGACGAGCTGACAGTTCGTTTTGTAAAGTCGCGCCAGACGCGAATTGAGGTCGAAGGCACACCCGAAATCAGCGACAATCTGGCGGCGAGGGCTGCTCGTCTTGTCCTGGAAACCCTGCAAATTCAGGGAGATGTGCGCATCTCACTGAGCAAGAGCATCCCGATGGGAGCGGGATTGGGTGGCGGCTCAACCGACGCCGCCGCCATTTTGCTTTCGCTTCCGACGCTTGTCGGAGGAAAGCTTCCGGTAAACCAGCAACTCGCCCTCGCAGAACAGTTGGGCAGTGACGTGCCTTTTTTTCTGCAAGGAGGCACGGCTCTGGGATTGGGGCGGGGTGAGGAACTGTACCCCCTCCCGGACCGGTCCGGAAAGTTCGTTTTGTTAATTTGTCCCGACGTCCATTCCTCAACGGCGGATGCCTACGGCGACCTGTCCGCCAGATTGACATCCGCTACGTTACAAAATAAACTCAATAGTTTCCAACAAGAGGTTCGGCAGGCCGCTGGCGGGGGTCTTTCTCAGGGGGTCGCATACGAAAACGACTTCGAAGAGGTGGTCTTCGCCCGGCATCCGCAGTTGAGGCGGATCAAAGAGCGACTCCTGCGGTCGGGAGCGCGGTCCGCTTGTATGACGGGCAGTGGGTCTGCGGTTTTCGGGGTGTTCGAACACGGCGATCGCCTCGCGCGCGCGAAAGCTGCCTTCAAAGAGAACGGTTATGCGGTATCCTTCCTCAGCCGGCCTCAGTATCAGTCAGCCTGGAAACGGGCGTTGAAATCGCACACGAAAGGTGACTCATGGCCGCCCCAAAGCCGATACGCGCGATGAACCCCGACCGGATCAAGATCTTTACCGGAAGCGCCAATCCCGCGCTTGCCGAGCAGATGTGCCGGCACCTGGGGCTGGAACTCGGTCAGGTTAAGCTCAAAAAGTTCTCGGACGGCGAGATTAACCTTCAGATTCTGGAAAACGTCCGCGGCGCCGATTGCTTCGTCGTGCAGCCGACTTGTTCACCGGTCGAATTCCACCTGATGGAAGTCTATTGCATGCTGGACGCGCTCAAGCGTTCATCGGCCGAGCGCATCACCGCGGTAATCCCGTATTACGGTTACGGAAGGCAGGACCGTAAAGACAAACCGCGCGTCCCGATTTCCGCCAAGCTCGTCGCATCCCTCCTGGAGAAGGCCGGCGCCGACCGAATCATGGCGCTCGATCTCCACGCTGCGCAGATTCAGGGCTTCTTCGACATTCCGGTGGACCACCTGTTTTTCCGGCCGGTCATGATCGACTACTTCAAGACGAGAACCACGGAAAACCTGGTCGTCGTTTCGCCGGACGCCGGTGGCGTGGAGCGCGCCCGTTCGGTGGCCAAGCGCATGAATGCGCCTCTGGCGATCATCGACAAGCGGCGGGAAGAAGCCAATGTCGCAGAAGTCATGAACGTGATCGGCGAGGTGGAAGGTGGGGATTGTCTCATCGTCGATGACCTGATCGATACCGCCGGTACCCTCGTGAGAGGCACTGACGCGCTTCTGGAGCATGGCGCGCGTTCCGTGAGCGCCTGCGCGACCCACGCGGTCCTGTCCGGTCCCGCAGTTCAGCGCATAACAGATTCGACCATTCAGGAACTTGTAATTTCGGATTCCATTCCGCTCTCCGCCGAAGCGAAATCCTGCCAGAAGATCCGGCAACTCTCGGTTGCGCCTCTGCTCGCGCGCGCCGTGCAGTCGATTCACGAGGAGACGTCGGTGAGCATGCTGTTCCTCTGATCAGCGACTGAGCTTCGCGATAATCGCTTCGGGGTGATTCGTTTCAATGAGCTTGTTCAGGGTGTCTTCGTCGATGCTCGCAATCCGCCCCAGGACCAGGAGCGCGGGCTCTGCATGCCCAGCGTTGCGCCAGTGAGCCATCTCCAGCAATGGATCGAGCGCTTCCTTCCGAAGTCGCTCAAGTACAGCCGGATTGCGCGCCTTCGTCAGGTTCATCAACAGCAGAGACGCCTTATTGTGATCGGACCACTGCCCGGAGTGAAGTAACCGGATAAACGGATCTGCCGGTATCATCTGAGCTAGGCTGGGCTTCGCTCCCGCGAGAACTTCCAATGCGCGTATGGAATCATTGCGAACGTCGACGTCAGGATCCAGGCTTGCCTGCGCCAGAGCATCAATCTGTTCCTTGGACTGACGACCATATCCGAGCATCTGCGCGGCGATGGAACGGTCCCGCGCATCACGGGATGACGTCAAAACGTGCAGGATGAGCGTTTCATTGCGCCGGGCATAGTCCCGGAGGGCCAATTGCGCCTTTCTCGCCCGCGGATCGTTCGTCAACGCGTAGCCTTCCGAATCATCCTCCGTGAAATGCCCCTTCATCATGGCCCTCTCCCATGCTTCGTCCATGTCACGACCGAGCCTCATTGCTTCCTTCGGGAGTCGGGTTTCTCCCGTCGGCGGCGGGTTGAAGGCGATTGACTGGTACGATTCGCCGGGCAGACCGATGTACACCATCCAGTTTTGCTTCGCGTCGCAGCAAATAAACCCAACGTCAGTGGGCTCACGACCGATCGTCTGCCTGATCCTTTCACTGATCTGCTGTTTGAGGTCGTCCGGGGATTTGGCTTTGGCGGGTGGAAACAATTCACCCTCGCGGAACGGCAGCGCAGCCCGAATGGCCGCTACGTTCAGCCCTTTGTAGCCGAAGAAATCGATTTCACCAAGAGGCTTCCGTTCAATCTCTGACGCGGTCGATGCGACAGCAAATAGCGTCAGAAGAGCAATTTTGAGCAGGCTGGATTTGTGCAAGCTTTCGAACACAGTCTATCCATCGTGCGTATGTCTTCTGAGGAAGGACGCTGCACGATCTTATGCGAGAATCAAATTCCATGGTCAGGGAACCTTTTGGCCGAATTTCGACAAAATTCTGCGCTATCGCGTTACTTGCAACTTGCGCCCTCATTGCGCAGCAGCCCGCGCCGCTCGCGTTTGAAGTAGCCACAATCAAGCCCGCTCCGCCGCTCAATCCGGCTTCGGGAAAGCTCCACGTTGGCATGAACATCGAGGCGGGACGGGTCGATATCGGGTTCATGTCAATCGCGGATCTGATTCGTACCGCCTACGAAGTCAAACCGTATCAGGTCTCGGGGCCAGACTGGATCAACACGGAACGTTTCGATATTCTTGCCAAGATCCCGGAAGGCGGCACAAAGGAGCAGGTTCCGGCAATGCTCAAGACATTGCTCCAGGAGCGCTTCAAACTCGCTGTGCATAAAGAGAGCAAGGAGCATGCCGTCTATGCGCTCGTCGCAGGCAAGGGAGGCTCGAAACTAAAGGAGTCTCCGCCGGATGAACCCGCAACTCCCGAAGCCGCCGCTGCTCCCTCCGGCAAAGGCGGGACAGTGATCGAGACGAATAGCGGTTCCATGCGCGTCAAACCAAACGCCGACGGCAAGGGCGCAACCATCACCACCGGCGCCATGGGAACCATGAAGATGGGGATGAGTCCGGATGGGACGATGCATATGGAGGCGTCGAAGGTTTCGATGCCGCAGTTCGCCGAAATCGTTTCGCGCTTTGTGGACAAGCCGGTTGTAGACGAGACCGGCCTGAAAGGCAACTACCAGATCGCACTCGATCTTTCGATGGCGGATCTCATGCGCGTCGCGCAGAAAGCGGGTATAGGTATGCCGATGGCTGGCGCCGGTCCCGGCGGCGCGGCCGCTGGAGTTGCGGATGCGGCTTCGGACCCGGGTGGCGGCGGCACGGTGTTCACCGCCGTCCAGTCGCTCGGCTTGAAACTCGAGCCGAAAAAAGAAGCCGTGGATACCTACATCGTCGATCACGCCGAAAAGACGCCTTCCGAGAATTAAAGGGCGCGCTCGATCACGAACGATATTTCCTCCGCCGTAAGCGGAATGGGATTCGCCTTCATGCTGCTTGCGTTCGTGGCCTTCTCGGCTATTTCCGGAAGCCGGAACTTCGTCACGCCGTAGGCTCGCAGCGGCGGCACGTCCAGGTCGGTGACGAGCTGACCGATCCAATCAGCGCCGGCTTCCGGAGTCGCATTGGCATCGCTGGTCAGGAGCCGGGCGATTGTCTCGTAGCGCCGGAGGGCGTCGCTTTCGGGCATGCGCTCACGTAATGCGACGATGTTTGCCCTCATTCCGTGCGGCAGAATCGCCGCGCAGACAGCGCCGTGCGGCGCATCGAACATGCCGCCAATCGGCGCGGCAAGGCCGTGCACCACTCCCAGTCCGGCATTCGCCAGGGCCAGTCCGCCGAGAAGGCTTGCATACGACATGCGGGCTCGCGCTTCGATATCGCCGCCATCGCGATAGGCGCGCCGCAGACTCGCGGCCGCATTCCGAAGACCGTCGAGGCAAAGAGCGTCCGTGGCGGGATTCGCGCGGCTCGAAACATACGGTTCGATCAGTTGCGTCACGGCGTCCAGGCCGGTGGAAGCCGTCAGGCGCGGCGGCAACCCATAGGTGAGTTCGGGATCAACCAGCGCAATACGCGGCAGCATGGAATTGCTCCGCAGGCTGGCTTTGACGCTGTGCTCCGGCGAACCCAGGACGGCGTTGCGCGTAACTTCGGACCCGGTACCCGCCGTGGTCGGGATCGCGATAAACGGCAGCGGAGTGTTGGGCAGGGGCAGAGCGCGTCCGACGACCTCCAGATAGTCGAGCACATCGCCCGGATTCGTCGCCAGCGCCGAGATGGCTTTTCCGGCGTCGATCGCGCTGCCGCCTCCGATCGCGATCACGACCTGGCATTCGCGCGAACGCGCCAGGCCCGCCCCCTTCTGGGCGATAGCGACCGTCGGTTCACCCCGCACGCCGAACAGCGCGCACGCGCAGCCGCCGGCTTCCAGATTCCCGATGAGTGCGGCGTGCCGGATGCGGTCGCTGCCAGTGACCACCAGCGCGCGCTTGCCGAAGGGCTTGACTAACGCGGGCAACTCCGCAGTAACGCCCTGGCCGAATATCGTCCGGCCAGCGCTTGCGAACTCGAAGCGCACAGGCTACCAGCTCTCGTCAGCAGGAAATGCGCTTTTATACCAGACGCGTGTTCGCGGCTCCGCCATCATATCCGTTACGGTTTCTGTCCATTTAGCGTAATGCGCGGTCAGTTTATGGTCTGCCACCGCCTTTTCGTCCCGATAAACCTCCCAGAGACTGAAGCGGGTGGGGTCGTCGGCATGCTCGACGAAATCGAAACGCGCGATTCCGGGTTCCAGCGCGCTGTTGCTCGCATTCTCGATGGTGGCGGCGCGAAAGGCCTCGACAGACTCCGGCTTGACGTGAATATTCACGAGGAGGATCAACATAGCATTCTTTTGAATCGTAGAAGGTGACTAGGGTATGTTAGCGGAAACTTCGCCGAGGCGCCGCTCGGCGATCGCTCGAAAGCGCGCAACCGTGGCATCCTCGGGGTCTTCCGCGGCGAGATCCGAAAAAGAGGCAAGGGACTTGCGGCACTCTTCGAGCCCGCTGGCGGGATCCACACCGGAACTCGCCAGTTTGTAACCGTAGTCGAGGCGGTGCGCCGCGAGGCGAACGCGGTCCTGCCGGGCGCCTGGCTTCGCCGCAAGGGACGAGCTGAGGTCGAGCGCCTTACGCGAGACCTCGAGAGCCTCCGCGCGGCTTCCGTCGCTCCACAGAAGGTCGCTCAGCTTGCCGTAGTTCGCGACGATCTCGCGGCTCAGATCGGCGTCGGCCGGTTGATCCTTCGCCGCCTTCTCCCGCAGCGCAAGCGCTTTCCGGTAGCTGGCGATTCCACCGGACTCATTCTGCGCCTGGATGTCGCCCAGCCGCTCGTACGACGCGGCCAGTTCGCGCGCGAGCGCGGGATTGTCATTCGCGTCGGAAGCGACGCTGTCCAGAAACTCCGCGGCTTTCGAAACCACTGCGGCGCGCGCGGACGAGGACTCCGGCAGACCCTTCACGGCATCCTGCAGATCGAACAGCAGCGAGTTGGCGACGCGCCGCACGTCGTCCAGCCTGCGCTCGGCGCGCGCGCGCTCCCGGTTCGCGATGTGCGCCTCCCACGCGGTGGCCGCCGAACCCGCGACGAGCGCGAGTGCGGCGGCGCCGGCGGCTATCACCGCCGCCTTGTGCCGGCGAACGAATTTCCCGCCACGGTAGCGCAGGGAGTCCTCGCGCGCGAGAACCGGAAGTCCGTCGAGGTGACGCTGGATGTCATTCGCAAGCGCCTCGGCGGACTGATACCGTCTGTCGGGCTCGCGCCGCAGCGCCATGATGAGAATGTTGTCGAGATCGCCGGCCAATGCCTTTGCGAGTTTTTCGGGATTCGCGCCGCGCGCGGCGGCGATTTCCGCCGGATTGCCCTCGCGCAGTACGACGATTGAGGGACGGCGCGGTTCCGAATTCGCCACTGCCTCCGCAATGTCGCGCGCTGAGCGTGATTTGTACGCGAACGGCATGTGGCCTGTCAGCAGAAGAAACAGCAGCACGCCGAGCGACCACGTGTCGCTCGCTGTAGTCACGGGCTGGTTGAACAACTGCTCCGGGCTGGCGTATTCGGGCGTCATCATGCGCACGATGCTCACCGTGTCAGGCGTAATATCGGCGTCCGGGTCGAGGAGTTTGGCGATGCCGAAATCGAGAAGCCGGATCGCGCCTTCGGACGTGACCATGATGTTGCGCGGCTTGATATCGCGGTGCACCACGAAGTTCTGATGCGCGTACTGCACCGCCGAACAGACGGTCAGGAAAAGCTTCAGCCGTCCCGGAATACCAAGCCGCTGCTGATCGCAGTATTCATCGATCGGCGTGCCCGCGATGAAATCCATCACGAACCAGGGCTGCCCGTCCGCCGTCGTGCCGCCGTCGAGCAACTTCGCGATGTTCGGATGATCGAGGTGCGCGAGTATGTGGCGCTCGGTTTCGAATTTGCGGAGCGCGTCTCTGGTGCGTAGTCCGCGCGCGACGATCTTCAGGGCGACCAGTTTCCGGTAGATGTCGTCTACGCGAACCGCCTGGTATACAACGCCCATTCCTCCTTCGCCGATCGTCTGGACAATGCGGTATGGGCCGATATCCATGCCTGCCGGAAAAACGGAATCGGGCGCGGTCTCCGGAAGCATGACGGGCCTGTCGATGAAGCCGGTCGCGTTCTCATGAGAGCTGAGCAGCGAACGGACCTCGGCTAACAACTCCGGATGACCAGCGCACTCGCGGGCCAGATAGTCTTCGCGGCGCGAGGGCTCAACCTCGCATGCGACGTAAAAAACCTCTTTGACGCGGCTCCACTCTTCGGGTGTCATGAATCGCGCGAGGCTTTCACTGAGTCTCGCGACCCTGGAGCTCGCGAAAGAGCCATGCCCGCGCCGAACTCCACTCGCGTTTGACGGTCGGTGTGGAGATTCCCATTACTTCCGCCGTCTCTTCCACCGAGAGCCCCGCGAAAAAGCGCAGCTCGACGATGCGGCTCTGGCGCTCGTCCATCGCGGCGAGACGGTTCAGCGCGTCGTCAAGTCCGACCAGATCGAGTTCCTTCTGGCTGGAGACGGCCATTCCGTCTTCGATTTCGAGTCTGACGCCACCCGCGCCACGCTTCGCCGCATGGTTCGCCCGCGCATGATCCACGAGAATGCGCCGGATCATCTGCGCCGCGATTCCGAAGAAGTGCGCGCGGTTCCGCCAGTTCACGCCACGCTGGTTCACCAGCCGGAGAAAAGCTTCATGCACCAGCACTGTGCCCTGCAAGGTATTGGAGGGCCGCTCCCGGCGAAGATGCGCTCCGGCGAGACGCCGCAATTCGCCGTAGACCAGGGGCATCAGTTCTTCGAGAGCGCTGCGATCTCCTTTACTCCAGTCGATCAACAGACTTGTAACGTCGTGGCTCGTCTGGATATCACCCATCCGCGTTTATTATCGCAGCCAAAAAATATTGTTGATCCCGTTTTTTCGCGCTCTGCGCGTGTGTAGACAGAGTCGCCGATCGAATTGTAAATACGGCGACCTGGTAAGGGGAAACGCGATGAATTTACGTAAGCATGTCTCAACAGTGGCGCTGGCGGCATTGACTCTGGGGTTGGCTGGCGGCGCATTCGCGGGTTCCGGGTACGTTTACACGGAATCGGCCGCGAATAAGCAAATGAAGAATCTTGTAATCGAACCTGGCGCCGATCCGTCCGCCGTGCAGCTTCACTTCGACGGCGCGGAGCGCGTGACGTTTGGCGCAGTCACCGGCGATTTGGACATCTTCGGCCGCGACGGAAGCGTCCGGCACTATCATCCGAGGGCTTATCAGACGGTGAACGGCAAGCGGAAACCAGTGGTCGTGGGATACGAATTCGTGGGAACCGATCGTGTAACGCTGAAGATCCAGCACTATGATCCGTCCGCGCCGGTCGTTATTACGCCGGTGACCGGACCCGGCAAGTCCTCGATGTAAGAAGCGCTGTCCTACCTTGTAGGTTGGACGCGTATCTATCGTTTCGGCTCCGCGATTACCGCTACCTGCTATGCGGAGCCTTTCTGTCGAACTTCGGTCTGCAGATGCTCTCGCTCGCGGTGAGCTGGGACCTTTATCTGCAGACCCGCTCGGCGCTGGTTCTGGGCAATGTGGGGTTCGTGCAGGTAGCGCCGTTCATCTTGTTCTCGCTTTTTGCGGGCCACACGGCGGACCGGCACGACCGCCGCGCGGTAATGATGGTTACGCAGTGCGTATATGCGATTGCGTCTCTCGTGCTTGCGCTCGGGTTTCACTCCGTATTCGCGATCTACGGGTGCCTCCTCCTGACCGCTCTGGCGCGCACGTTTCAGGGGCCCGCGCGTGGGGCGCTGTTGCCGCAGATTGTCCCGATCGAATCTCTCGGCAACGCTATTACCTGGAACAGCAGCGCGCAGGAGATCGCGAATGTAACCGGTCCGGCTCTTGCGGGGCTACTCCTCGCGACCTCGGGGAGCCGGATCGTGTACCTGCTTCAGTTCGGCTTCGCCATCCTGACCCTCATCTGCTTTGCCTCAATTTCCAAAAAACCTCGGGATGGCGCTCCAGCTACTCCGCGCAATTTTCACTCGCTTCTTGAAGGAATACGCTTCGTTCTGCATAACAAGCTGATCCTCTCGGCTGTGTCGCTCGATATGTTCGGGGTTTTGTTTGGCGGCGCGACGGCGCTGCTGCCCATCTTCGCCGTCGACATTCTGCATGGTGGTCCGCGCGCTCTGGGTTGGCTGCGGGCAGCGCCCTCAGTTGGCGCTGTGCTGATGGCTGTAATGCTCGCGCATACCCATCGGATCGAAAATGCCGGGCGCGCATTGATTCTCACGGTTGCGGGCTTCGGCGCCGCGACGATCGCGTTCGGATTTTCACGCAATCTCTGGTTGTCGCTTGGGCTGCTCGTTTTGGTCGGCGCGTTCGACAACGTCAGCGTCGTGCTGCGCCATTCACTCGTTCAGACGAAAACGCCGGATCAGGTCCGCGGCCGCGTGCTCGCGGTCAACAACATCTTTATCAGTTGCTCAAATCAGTTGGGCGCCGTGGAGTCCGGATGGACCGCTGCGATCTTCGGCGCCGCGCCGAGCGTATGGGGCGGGGGACTGGCGACGCTGGCCGTGGTGGCGATCTGCGCGACGCTGTCGCCGGCGCTGCGCCACTGGCGTCAGTGATGCGGAGCTAGCCCAGCAGAAAAACGGCCGTCTGGGCGAGCAGGTTCGGCGCGAACGTGACGCGTGAGGAGCCCGCGAGAAAATAGCGCTCCGCGATGGGAAACCCGGTTTGGCTGCAAAGCGCCTCAAAATCGCGAATGCTGAGGAAATGGATGTTCGGCGAGTTGTACCAGTCGTACGGAAAGAGCTTCGTTTTGGGCGCCTGACCCGAGAGCAACATGGCGCGCCGCACGGTCCAGTGCCCGAAATTGGGGAACGACACGATGGCGCGGCGGCCGACTCGCAGCATCTCTCTTAACACCTGGAGCGGCGACCGCGTCTCCTGCAGCGTCTGGCTGAGAATCACGTAGTCGAAGGCGCGGTCCGGGTAATCCGCCAGACCTTCGTCGATATCCCCCTGATAAGCAGATACGCCGCGCGAGATCGCTTTGCGTACCTGAGCCGCGGAAATCTCGACCCCGCGCGCCAGCACGCCCTTATTTTCGATGAGCCAGGCCAGCAACTCGCCCTCGCCGCAGCCGAGATCAAGCACGCGCGAGCCCTGTTCCACGATTTGCCCGATCACGCGGAAGTCCGGGCGTTCGGTGAGCGCCACTTTTTGAGGAATCGCGATCGTCTGCGCCGCCATTATGCCGCCTTCGCGATCCGCGCGGTGCTGTTGAGAAAGCCGCGCACGATTTCCGTCTGTTCGGCGACATCCACGAGGAACGCGTCGTGGCCGTAGTTGGACTGGAGGTCGCAGTAAGCCACGTCGCCGTTGAGGCGCCGCAGCACGCGCACGATCTCCTGAGACTGATAACTGGGATAAAGCCAGTCGGAAGTGAAGCTGATCACGAGAAAACGCGTGTCGATCGGCGTGAGGCCGTCGAGCCGAAACGCTTCCGCGAGGCGCCCGGTCCCGTTGGTGAGATCGAAGTAATCTTCAGCCTTTGTGATGTAGAGATACGAGTTGGCGTCGAAACGCGACACGAATTGATTGCCGCGATAGCGCAGGTAGCTTTCCACCTCGAAATCAACGCCAAAATCGAAGCCGAACTTCTCCTTCTCGCGCAGGCGTCGCCCGAACTTCTCTCGCATCGATTCGTCGCTCATGTAGGTGATGTGGCCCACCATGCGCGCCACCGAAAGTCCTCGGGCTGGCGGCTTCGAATCGTAATAGTCGCCCTGATTCCAGTCGGGGTCCGCCATGATCGCCTGGCGCCCGACCTCATTGAATGCAATCTGCTGCGCGCTGTGACGCCACGTGGTCGCGATGGGGATCACCGACCGCACCATCTCGGGATGGCTTACGGCCCATTCGAGCGCCTGCATTCCGCCCATCGATCCACCTGCGACGCAGAGAAGCTGCGAGATGCCAAGCTCGTCCACCAGCATGCGCTGAAGACGCACCATGTCGCGGACGGTGATCACCGGGAAGGACATCGCGTACGGATGCCCCGTTGCGGGGCTGATCGACCCCGGTCCGGTGGTTCCCTGGCATCCGCCGAGAACGTTCGAGCAGATAACGAAGTAACGCTCGGTGTCGAACGCCTTGCCCGGCCCGATCATGTTCTCCCACCAGCCCGGCTTGCCGCCGTCATGCGAAATCCCGGCGGCGTGCGCGTCTCCGGTGAACGCGTGGGTGATCAGAATGGCGTTCGAGCGGTCCGGGTTCAGGGCGCCGTACGTTTCGTAAGCAATTTCGACTGGCGAGAGAGTCGCGCCTGAATCGAGCGCAATGCTCTCAAAGCGCGCATACTGCGTTTCAACCACCATGCGGGGATGAATTCATGGTAACAGCGCAAAGAGCCGCGACTCACCCAGTGCTTATGTTTCATTCAGGCGCATTCCCGACGCAAGCGCGGTGAAGCCTACCCTACGAGGATCAGAACTGTAACCATCGGCAAAAGACAGCCAGTGTCCGCCGTAGAGAAGGCCCCTCCGGCGGTCCGCCACCCCACCACGGCGCCGCGATTACGGGAATGAATTAAAACAGGCGATGGCGAATGCGGAGACATGCCGTGCGCCTCTCTTCGGGGTAGGCCCACCAGTCGCGTCACCTGGGCCACCTGAGAATGTCGCTATTTTTTGCCTAGTCCAATTTGACGGGCTTTAATGTAGCGCTCGGTGTCGGGTACATCCCCTTTCCATTCGGGTGTCTCAGTGCTGTTTGCTACTCTCCAGACGGCGAGCGCCACAGTACGGGCAACCTTGGCCATGTTGTCATAATCGAGCCTTTGCCACTCGTCGCCCGGCTTATGGTAGTCCGGAAATTCGAACCCAATTGAGAGTGTGTGCGCCACAACGCCCGCATCGGCCAACGACTGGTTGTCGCTCCTCTCATAGAACGGTGTGTTCAACTTCTCATCCTTGACGACTCGCAGTCCCGTTGCCTCACCGGCTTTTCCAATTACATCTGTAAGAGTGGAAAAATCGTATCCTGTCACGTCCACCATGCCGCGTGAGCCTCCGTCCGCGTCCGTACGACCGAGATTTTCGAGGTTGAAATCGGCTAACGTTTGGGCCAATGGAAGCATCGGGTGGGCCGTGTAGTAACGGGACCCCACCAGCCCAAGTTCCTCGCCGAAGAAGGTCATGAAGACGATGGACCGTTTCGGACGCGGGGACTGGGCGGCCAACGCATTCGCGATCTCGATTACCGATGCTGCGCCACTGGCGTCATCATTGGCCCCGTTGTAGATACTGTCGCCCTGTTCGGTCATTCGAACGCCCAGATGATCGTAGTGCGCAGTCACCAGCGCGTAGGTGTTCCGGAGCGCCGGATCGGACCCGCGCAACACGCCGAGGACGTTGCGCGCTTTCCCCGGCATCACCTTGGGCCCCGGAATATGAACCGTAAGGGAGACATCTTTGGAACCAGGGTTCCCCGCGTCGAATGCAGAAAGTATGGAACTATCCCAGACGGCTAATATGGGTACGCCGGATGTCGAACTACTCGTGTTACAAGTTAGTTCCTCTTTGTTCATGGCGGCCATGTTGAACCTGGTATTGAGCACGACCACGAGCGCCGGACGCAGACTCGCGGCCAGTTCGTACCCCGCCGTTCCGATGACGGATTTGGAAACTGAACGATCCATGACTAACACCCGGCCCTGCACGTCCTCCGATCTGAGCGCCTTAAGCGCCGCGATATCGGGTACCAGGACCTTGAGGATCGGTGAATGACTAAGATCGATTGCGCCTAACCTTACCTGCCCCATGGATTTGGGCTGAGCCCTAACGGTTCCATGAGCCGTTTCGAGTGTGAACTCTGTGCCTTCAGTAATCGGGATGATCTTTTCGCACAACGCCGTTTGGAAATAGCCGTCGTCCCCCGCCGGCTCCAGACCCGCTCTGCGAAACTGGGCGGCAATGTATTCCGCAGCGATGTCGAGTCCGGATGACGGCGTTCCTCTGCCCTGGAGCAAATCGGAAGCTAAGAAAGAAACATCCGCTTTCAGATCGTTGGGAGCTAATCGGTTTGAGAGCTGTTCAATGGTTGGCTCGGTTTGCGCCGCGGCAAGGGTGGCAAGGAGGGCCACGCCTCCAGCCACACGGAGTTTCATCATCGGCAAATAATAGCCACTTCGGAATGCGGTCGCAAGCGCCGCTATTACCACACCGCTATTTACTGCAACCAAACTACCCTGACAGGGGCCCGGCGTCAGCGCGATTTCATTGCCTCGCAGGCTGACCGTGCCTCCCAATTCAGCACCGCGTCCTGAGGTTACTTCTCCGGCCCCATCAGACTGGTCCTCCCACCCGATTCCTTACAATCTCTTGCAGTAATGAGGCTTCACGTACTATACTTTGTCTATCTGAATAGTGGTTATTTATGAAAATAACTCCGATCGCTTTCGCCCTGTTTCTCGCGAGCTCGCCGTTTCAGCAGGGCTGCTCAAATGCCAGCAGTTCGGAGCCAAAGGCCATAGCTCCGGTTCACTTGCTGAACGTCTCCTACGATCCCACCCGGGAGTTGTACCAGGAATTCAACAAAGCTTTCGCGGCGGACTGGAAGCAAAAGACCGGTGAATCGGTAGAGATTGAGCAGTCGCACGGCGGGTCAGGTAAGCAGGCGCGCGCCGTGATCGATGGCCTGCAGGCGGATGTTGTGACGCTGGCGCTGGCCTACGATATCGACGCCATCGCGGATAAGGCCAAGACGATCGACCCCGGTTGGCAGTCGCGTCTGCCTAATCTGAGCGCGCCGTACACGTCCACCATCGTTTTCCTCGTGCGCAAAGGGAACCCAAAGAATATCCACGACTGGCCGGATGTGGTTCGCAAGGGCGTGAGCGTGATTACGCCGAATCCGAAGACGTCCGGAGGAGCACGGTGGAATTACCTTGCAGCCTGGGGATACGCGTGGAATACGACCAATCACGACGAGCGGAAAACCAGGGATTTTATTGCGGCCCTGTACCGGAACGTGCCAGTGCTGGATTCGGGCGCCCGCGGCGCAACCACCACCTTTGTGGAGCGCGGACTCGGTGATGTGCTGCTCTCGTGGGAAAACGAGGCGTATCTCTCGCTCAAGGAATTCGGCTCCGACAAATTCGAAATCGTGAATCCCTCCGTTAGCATTCTGGCCGAGCCTCCAGTAACGGTCGTTGATGCAAATGTGGACCGGCACGGCACACGCAAAGTCGCGGAAGCGTATCTTAAATACCTCTATTCGGACGAGGGGCAGGAGATCGCGGCGAAAAACTTCTACCGGCCCCGGTCGGAATCGATCCTGGCCAAATACAAGGCGCAGTTTCCGGACATCAAGCTCTTCACCATCGACCAGGTCACGGGCACGTGGAAGGAAACACAGGAGAAGCATTTCGCCGACCACGGCCTCTTCGATCAGCTTTATAGACCGCAGAGCTAGAGACATGACAGCCGCGCGGCGGTATTCCGTGATTCCCGGGTTCGGGCTCACGCTCGGGTATTCAGTTTCGTACCTCAGCCTGATCGTTCTGATCCCGCTTTCGGCCCTGGTGGCGAAGGGCGCGAATCAGCCATGGCCGGACTTCCGCGCCGCCGTGTTCGATCCCCGGACGCTTGCGGCGTGGCGGCTCACGTTCGGGACATCGCTCGTCGCCTCGGGCGTGAACGCGGTGTTCGGATTAGTAGTTGCGTGGGCGCTGGTTCGGTATCGCTTTCCCGGACGACGTTTGCTCGACGCGCTGATCGATCTGCCGTTCGCGCTTCCCACCGCCGTGTCAGGAATTGCTTTAACCGCGATTTATGCGCAGAACGGATGGATGGGGCGATGGCTCACGCCCCTCGGAATCAAGGCGGCATTTTCGCCTTTGGGAATCGTGATCGCGCTGGTGTTCATCGGGCTGCCGTTTATCGTTCGGACGGTGCAGCCGGCGATTCAGGATCTGGATCCCGCGATGGAAGAGGCCGCCGTTCTTCTTGGCGCGCACTGGTGGACGACTATGCGGCGCGTGATTTTTCCGGCTTTGCGGCCTGCCCTGACCGCCGGATTCATTACCGCGTTTGCGCGCTGCCTCGGCGAGTACGGATCGGTGATTTTCATCTCCGGCAACATGCCGATGAAGACGGAGATCGCTTCGCTTCTGATCGTGACGAAGCTCGAGCAGTTCGACTATGCCGGCGCGTCGGCGATCGCGCTGCTGATGCTGGTCAGCTCATTCGCCCTTTTGTTCGCGGTGAATGTCGGTCAGTGGTGGCCCACCCGCCAGCGGGTGAAGGAGACCGAATGAGCGAGCCCGTGTGGGTGCGCCGCGCGCTGATTGCGGTGGCCGTGTTGTTTCTCGCGATTTTGATCCTGATGCCGGCCGCGGCCGTATTCAGCGAAGCGATGCGGAAGGGTTTCTCCTTCTATATTGCGAGCATTCGCGACCCCCTTGCGCTCTCCGCACTGCGGCTCACGCTGCTGACCGCCGCAGTGACCCTCGCGGCGAATCTGGTCTTCGGGCTCGCTGCTTCCTGGCTGATCGCGAAATTCGATTTCCCCGGACGCAGCCTGCTGCTTTCGCTGATTGACCTGCCCTTCGCGGTGTCGCCTGTGATCTCGGGATTGATCTTTATTCTTTTGTTTGGGGCGCGCGGCTGGTTTGGACCAGCACTGACGGACCACGGCATCCAGGTCGTCTTCGCGACGCCCGGCGTCATTCTTGCGACGGTTTTCGTCACTTTTCCGTTCATCGCGCGCGAACTCATTCCTCTGATGCAGGAGCAGGGCAGTGAAGAGGAGGAAGCCGCGGTTCTGCTCGGCGCGAGCGGCTGGCAGACCTTCCGCCGCGTCACGCTTCCGAATATCAGGTGGGCGCTGGCCTATGGCGTCGTGCTGGCGAACGCGCGAGCGATGGGTGAGTTTGGCGCGGTATCCGTTGTCTCGGGACACATCCGCGGCCGTACCAACACGCTGCCGCTGCACGTGGAGATTCTCTACAACGAATACAACTTTTCCGCCGCGTTCGCTGTAGCAAGCCTGCTGATGCTTCTGGCGTTCGTGACGCTCGCGGTCAAGACCGCGCTCGAATGGCGGATTCGGGCCGAACAGCGGCTCATCGAGGGAGGTTCCTGATCATGACTGCCAACACCGCAATCGACGCGCGCCATGTGAGCAAGACATTCTCGAACTATGCCGCGCTGCGCGACGTGAGCCTCGAAGTCCGGCAGGGAGAACTCATCGCTTTGCTCGGTCCTTCTGGTTCCGGCAAGACGACTCTCTTGCGCATTATCGCGGGGCTTGACCAGCCCGACATTAACCCCCAGACGACTGTGGTCGTCGACGGCGATAACATTGCGGGGCGTCCCGCGCCGCAGCGACGTGTCGGTTTCGTGTTCCAGCATTACGCGCTGTTCCGGCACATGAGCGTCTTCGAGAACATCGCATTCGGGCTGCGCGTCCGGCCGCGAAAGCATCGTCTCGCCGAACCCGCGCTGCGCAAGCGCGTAAACGATCTGCTGGAGCTGATTCAACTGACTCGCTGGTCTTCACATCTGCCGGAGCAGCTGTCCGGCGGGCAGCGGCAGCGTGTGGCGCTTGCGCGGGCTCTGGCGATCGAGCCATCCGTGCTGCTTCTCGACGAGCCGTTTGGCGCGCTCGACGCGAAAGTCCGACAGGATCTTCGCAAGTGGCTGCGCGAGTTGCACCAACGTATTCCTGTGACAACTGTACTGGTGACGCACGATCAGGAAGAAGCGCTCGAAGTAGCGGATCGCGTGGTCATCATGAACGACGGGAGCATCGAACAGGCTGGTTCGCCCGATGAAGTCTTCCATCGTCCCGCGTCCGAGTTTGTTCTGAAGTTTCTCGGGAATGTGAACGTCTTTCGCGGCCGGCAGTTCGTCCGGCCGCATGAGCTCGACATCGACCGCATTGGGTACGACGACGGCGCGATTGCCGCCCGCATTCAGCGGATTCGCTCGGCCGGTCCGCTGGTCAAAGTGGAGCTGAACGGAGAGACCGGCGAGGCGATTACCGTGGAACTGACGCACGAACGCTACCGCCAACTGGCGATTCAGGCGGATGAACTCGTATTCGTGCGCATCAAACCGCGCGCCGGTTCAGAATTTTTCGTTGGCGGGAACAATCATCGAACACCATCGGCAGAAAAGGTACTCGGGAGGCTCTGAATCGCCTCCAACCGCCATGCGATGCCACCGGTGCAGCCGGCAGGCGCACAGCAGTCCTTTGAGCCAGTTCGATTCGTGAGTCCGATGCGGCCATAGCCGCGGCAGGCTATTTAAGTCCGAAGAACTTGCGGCGGGATGATATTTCATGTGGCGTCGATCCTCCTGACCATTCTCGGCCCGATGTTCTTCTTTTTCGGCGGGTATCGGGAGGCGGTTCCGGGCTATCGATATCAGTTTCCGCGGGATCATTTCAACCACCCCGAATTCCGCACCGAATGGTGGTATTACACCGGCAATGTGTTTGACTCAGGCGGACGACGCTTCGGATTCGAACTGGTGTTTTTTCGACAGGGCGAAAGGCACGAAACGGACAACAAATCCGCCTGGGACGCTCAGGACGTTTACCTTGCTCACGCCGCCCTGACGGATGCGTCCGGGAAGCGCTTCGTTTATGAAGAGCGGCTGAACCGTGCGGGTCCCGGAATCGCGGGCGTCAGCTTCGCAAGGCAGCGGGTCTGGAACGGAAACTGGTCTGTGCAGTGGAACGGCTCGAGTCAGACCCTCGATGCGACAACAGGCAAATTCCGCTTTCATCTCACACTCGAACCCGAAACCGCGCCTGTGATTCACGGCGAGAACGGCGTGAGTCAAAAGTCAGAGGGCGTCGGCCAGGCTTCACACTATGTTTCGTTTCCGCTGCTGAAGGTTTCGGGCCGCATCGATTCGGCCCCGGTTTCGGGTAAAGCCTGGATGGACCACGAATGGTTCACCGAACAGTTGGGCGCGGATCAGGCGGGTTGGGACTGGTTCAGCGTCCAATTGGACGACGGCGCTGAGATGATGCTGTTCGATCTGCGGCGCAGGGACGGAACCATCGACCCGCACTCCTCAGGGACCTGGATCGACGCAAACGGCAAAGCAACCCACCTGAAGAAAGAAGATTTCACACTGGAGCCGCTGGCCCGCTGGAAGAAATACCCGATTGAGTGGCACATCCGTGTGCCATCGCGCGCCGTGGATCTGACCGTTCGACCCATTCTTAAAGACCAGGAACTCACGTTGAAGACAGGCGGATCTTACTGGGAGGGAGCGGTTGACTATTCCGGCACGAATCAAGGTGTGGGGTACCTCGAGATGACGGGGTACGAAAGGTTCATCCAATCATCCGGAACGCCGTAACTCCAGAGATTGTTTGCTCGCCCAACGAAGAAGCGTCGGCTCTAGATAGAATGTCCGGTAACATTATGGTTTTCTTTATGCGTTCGCCCCGATGGCGAGGCAACTTGCGGGCAGGACTGGCTTTAGGCGCGTGCGCCGCAGTCCTGATCGGGGTGGCAGGGCGGGTGCGGGGCGCCGACGCGCCTTCCGCCGCGAAAACTGGCCCGTCCCCCGCTTCTTCAGCCAGTCAGCCCAAGCAGATGTTCGCGAAGTACTGCTACGGTTGCCACGGCGATAAAGGAACGCCGATGGCGGGCGTCAGTCTGATGAGGCTGACGGCGAGTCCGGTCGCGGACAACTTCGCAACATGGCAAAAGGTGGCTGGAGTGCTCGACCAGGGCCGCATGCCCCCGAAGGGCATGCCGCAACCCAGCGACGAGGAGCGCAACTCCGCTCTCGTCTGGGTGCGCGGCGAACTCACAGCGTATGCCAACAAGACCGCTGGCGACCCCGGGCGCGTCACGGTCCGCCGTCTGACGAGCGGGGAATACGGATATTCGATCAACGACCTGACCGGTCTTGATCTCGATTTCGGACGGGACTTCGCCAATGATTCGGTTGGCGGCGAAGGTTTCATGAACTTCGGCGACGTGCAGTTCATGCAGGACGCGAGTCTCGAGCGGTACCTCGAGACGGCGAAGATCGTGGCGGATCACGCAGTGATCGGCGCAGCGCCTCTGACGTTCTACGATCAGCCCGACAAGACGGGCTTCGAGATGTCGGCCATTGCGCGCATCAAGAAGATCTACGAGGCCGAGGGCTTCCGCACGGTTTCCGGCGAGGGTGGACATCCGTTCGGACTGGATAAATACCGCAAAGCGTTCTTCGTGGCGTGGGAATATCGGCATCGCGCAGCATTGGGAACGCCGAAAGCCACGTTTGCAGAACTGGCCGCGAAGGAAAGTGTGAGCCCCCGATTCGCGCAGCATGTTTACTCGGTGATGAATAAGCCCGGTTTGGGATATCCGTCATCCGAGGTCGCGGCGAGGTGGCATAAGCTTCCGGCCCCAGGCGCGGATAAGAAAACTTCCGAAGACGCTGTACGCAAGGCGTGCGCCGATCTCGAAACGTTCACGGCGAGCTGGCCGAGCTGGCTGTTCGCGCGGGGTGATGAGGCGTTCGGCGGGGCGGGTGACGAAAGCCCGCTTGTGTTTACCGACGCAGCCCTCAAAGCCGAAAGCTCGCATCATTTCACGTTCAATGTGCTGGGTCGCGGAGGAAGAGGCCGCGCGCCGGCGACCGGGCCGACTTCCGTGGGCGTTTATTTAAACGTTGCCGCCGTCACGGCGGACGCTTCGACGAAGCCCGTGGTGATCTGGCGCAACCCGACGGTCATGGTTCGCAAAGGTCCGGGGCGCGGAGCGCCTGCGCCGATGCCGGAACCAACCGTCACCGAAGGCGCCGGAACCAATGCGGCAGCGCTGAAAGCTCGTGCGCAGCCCAGCGGTCCGCGCGTTCCCCTGAAAGAAATCATGGCTCCCGAAGCAGCCGCGAAGCTGGGATTTGGCGTGAGCCCCGACGGTACGCCCATCGGCCCGAATGATTTTGCGACAACGGGGGAAAAGGCGACCATTCCGCTGACCCTGCCCGAAGGCGCATTCGCTCTGGAGTTCCAGGCGGATGCCGCGATTGGCAAAGATCACGATCAGGTCATTCGAATCACGTTTTCCGATCGCCCGGACGGACCGCCTCGGGGAATCCCCATTCACGGCCTAATCGGCGACATGCAGAGCGCGGGATACAAGAAGTTCAAAGCGGGCGTGCTGGAACTGGTCGCCCTGCTGCCGCCGCGCTCGCACAACGAAGCGACTCCGGCCGACAAGGATCCGCCGCCGCTGCCCTTCGATCCGACTTACAACACGCCGGAGCATGATGCGTTTGACAACAACGTGAAGTATCAGCGTGACGATCGGTTTCTCGTCGACAACATGCTCGACGATGCGACCAGGGTGAAGCTGGATCAGGCGTTTCACGACCTGTTCTCCTCATTCGATTATTACGATCAATACCTGCAGTTGCTGGCCGACCACTACCATCTGACGCTCAAGAGCAAAAAGATGGCGGATCTGACCGCGGCGGAGGTCGAGGCGATGCCTGCGGAGGCGCGTCAGTACGTGAAGCCGTTGCGCGCGCAGTATCTTGAAACGATCGCTGCGGAGAATGCCGCCAAACCTCGCCACGTGGAAGATGCGTTGGAATTCGCGAGCCGCGCATGGCGGCGTCCTCTCACCGAGCGCGAAAAGGAAAACCTTCGCGCGTTCTATCGCGCCCAGTTGGCCGTGCAGCAGGATCACACAAAAGCGGTCCGCGCTCTGATCGCGCGCATTCTGGTTTCGCCGGAGTTCCTCTATCGCGTGGAACAGCCGGTGGACCTTGCGGCCGCGCCAAAACCGCTCACCAACTGGGAACTCGCGACCCGGATGAGTTATTTCATCTGGTCGTCCATTCCGGACCAGGAACTGCGTCGCGCGGCAGCCGCGGGTGAACTCAACAACCCCGAACTCTTGCGCAAGCAGGTGAAGCGAATGCTGGCCGATCCGAAGGCGCGCCGCATGTCGGTTGAGTTCTTCGGGCAGTGGCTCGGGTTCTACCGGTTCGATCAGTTCAAAGGCGTCGATACCGGGCGCTTCCCTGAATTCACGGATGCGGTTCGTTCGGCTATGTACGACGAAGCCGTTTCGTTCTTTGAGTACATCATCCGCAGCGACCGGCCGTCGAAAGAGATCCTCACGGCCGACTACACGTTCCTCAACAAGACGCTCGCCGGTTATTACGGCGTGAAAAAGGACGTAAAATCGACCGGCGCCGCCGAGAAAGTGGATGACGCGAATGCTTTCGAACGCGGCGGGGCGCTGCGCCTCGGTGCGGTCCTGACCACGACATCCGCGCCGCTCCGCACCAGTCCTGTTAAGCGCGGAGACTGGATTCTCCGCCGCATTCTGAATACGCCGACGCCTCCGCCGCCGCCCGATGCCGGGTCCATTCCGGCGGATGACAAGCTCTTCGGCGGGCTTTCGCTGCACGACAAACTGGAAGCGCACAAGCGTAACCCGACCTGCGCGAGTTGCCACGCGCGCATCGATCCGCTTGGCTTCCCACTCGAACACTTCGATTCCACTGGTCGCTGGCGCGATAAGTACTCTGACGGCAAGGAAGTTTACGACAAGGGCACGACTTACGACCACTTCGATATCTCCGGCACTGACGGGCTGCTGAAATACCTCGCCACGAAGGACGAACAGGTTCGCAAGACGCTCGCGATGAAGCTGATCGGCTACGCGTTGGGACGGACCGCGCTGCCTTCGGACACCACGCTGATCGATAAGATCGTCGCGGCGGGCGGCGACGCGCCGTTCTCCGAACTGGTGACCGATGTCGTGACGAGTAAGCAGTTCCGCACGCGGTTGGGGCGGGAAGATGGGCCGGTCACTGGTCCGGCGAAGCCGAATACGGCGGGCGAAAAGATCGCATCTGCAAAGACAAACTCGGAAAGGGCCAATTCAAGATGAAGAGCGTAACGCTGAGCCAGAAGTCGCGGAGGAATTTCCTGAGGGGCGCCGGGGTGGCGCTCGCGCTTCCCTGGATGGAGTCGCTGCCGTTGTTCGGGGCGCAGGAGGGAAGCGCCGCGGCAGTAGCGGCCGCGAACAAGCCGCCGCTGCGCTTTGGCGTGATCTACTTTTCGAACGGCGTGGAAACGCCGGAATGGTGGGCGAAGGGCTCGGGCGCTGCCATGGAGTTCGGACACGCCGCGCTTCCGCTCAAACCAATCGCCGAAGACATCGTCTTCGTGAAGGGCCTCTACAACCACCAGGCCTTCATCGCCACCAGCCCGCATCAGGGCAAGATGGCGAACATGCTTTCGGGCGGGACTGTCAGCATGGACCCGAACGATATCCGCGTCGCCATGACGATGGATCAGGTGCTGGCGAAGGAGATCGGACGGCAGACGCAGGTCCCGAGCATGGCGCTCGGCATCGAGCCGAACGAACTGCGGCTTGAAGACGGGCTCTCGATGATCTACGGCTCGAACATTTCTTGGGTATCGCCGACCAAGCCCGCCACCAAGGAAATCTACCCGTCGCGAGTGTTCGACGAGTTGGTCGGCGATGGCAAGGGCCGGGCGCTCGACCGCAGCATTCTGGACGCCGTGCTCGACGAAACGCACAGCATCGAGCCGAAAATCAGCCGCACGGACCGGAAGAAACTCGACGAATATCTCGAATCGGTTCGCGATATTGAGAAACGCATCGACCGCGCTTCGAAGGAAGAGCGGATCGAAGGCTGGCGTCCGACGCTCAAGCAACCGAATATGCCTCGTCCGGCGAACGAGATCCCCCAGAATATCCCGGACCATATGAAGCTGATGCTGGACCTCACGGTCCTTGCGTATCAGATGGACAAGACGCGCATCGTCACTTTGATGCTTAACAACGACCTGTCCCAAATGAACTTCAAGTTTGTGGAAGGCGTGCGCGGCGCCCTGCATCTCGATCTCACGCACAATGGTCACGCGCCGGCGCTCGAGGCGATGTACCTGAAAACGAATCAGTTCCACATGCAGCAGTTCACCTATCTGGTGCAGCGGCTGAAGGCGATCGATGAGGGCGGAACGTCGCTCCTCGATAACTCGATGCTGATGCTCGCCTCGAATCTCTATGACGGCGACAAGCACGGAGCGGATCAGATGCCGATCGTGATTGCCGGAAAGGCGGCCGGAGCGATGAAGACCGGCCGCGTCATCGATTACAACGACAAGGGCAACGACAACCGTCGCGCCTGCAGCATGTACCTCGCGATGATGGATCGCATGGGCGTCCAACTCGATCGTTTCGGCGACTCCGACAAGCGGCTGAAAGGCTTCTGGCAGGACGAGGCGTAAGCCCGCGCATGCGAGAATGCAAGTGAACACTTGCCTTCCGCAGCGTCCCCCAACACCCCGGCCTGGAAGCCGAAATACAACCCCTGGACGATCGCGCTAACGGTAACGCTCGCGACGTTCATGGAGGTGCTGGATACCTCTATCGCCAACGTGGCCCTTCCGCACATTGCGGGCGGCCTCTCGGCGACGCAGGACGAATCCACGTGGGTTCTGACCAGTTACCTGGTTTCGAACGCCATCATTCTGCCCATTAGCGCATGGCTTTCAGTGCTCGTAGGACGCAAGAAGTTCTACATGACCTGCGTAGCGCTGTTCACCATCAGTTCGTTCCTCTGCGGTTTCGCGCCAACGCTGGGGATGCTGGTTCTGTTCCGCGTTATGCAGGGGTTCGGGGGCGGCGGTCTCGCGACCAGCGAACAGTCGATTCTGGCTGACACGTTTTCGCCCGAGAAGCGGGGCATGGCGTTTGCCGTCTACGGGATGGCCGTAGTTCTGGCGCCCGCGATCGGTCCCACGCTGGGCGGATGGATCACCGATAACTTCAGTTGGCGCTGGATCTTCTACATCAACGTGCCCGTCGGTATCCTGTCGCTGTATCTGACCCACAGGATCGTCGAGGATCCTCCGTATATCGAATCGGAACGCCAGAAGATGCTTCGGAATCCGATCGACTATATCGGGCTCGGGCTGATCACCGTGGGAATGGGATGCCTCCAGGTCGTGCTCGATAAGGGCCAGGAGGACGACTGGTTCTCTTCGCCGTTCATCGTCACAATGTGCGTCCTCGCGGCGGCCACGCTCACCTGGTTCCTCTGGAACGAATGGAATCACGGGAATCCCATCCTCGATATCAAGTTGCTGCGGCAGCGCAATTTCGCGATGGCCGTTGTCATGATGTTCGTCCTCGGGATGGTGCTGTTCGGGACCACCGTGCTGATTCCCCAGTTCCTTCAGGTCCTGATGGGTTACACGGCGGAACAGGCAGGCAAAGCGCTGTCAGCCGGCGCGGTGGTGCTGATTTTCATGATGCCGATCGTGGGAAGGCTCGTCAGCAAAGTCGATCCGCGCCTGCTCGTTGCGGTGGGTTTCGCGGGCACCGCTGCGGCGCTGTATCACATGACGGTCATCAACCTGGGAATGGATTTCCGCACGGCGGCGATGATGCGGGTCTACCAAACCATCGGGCTGGCCTTCATCTTTATCCCCATTAACACGCTTTCGTACGTGGGAATGCCTCCCAACAAGAGCAATCAGATTTCGGGCATCACGAATCTCGCGCGCAATATCGGCGGCAGTATCGGGATCTCGCTTCTGAGCACCTTCCTGCAGAGGTTTTCGCAGAAACATCAGGTTTATCTATCGGCCCATACGGCGGCCGGCGACCCAACGTTTCAGTCCCGAGTCCAGGGCATGACTCAGATGTTCCAAAGTCAGGGGGCGCCAGCGGGGGTGGCGACCTCGCGCGCCTACAGAGCGATCGAAGGCACGCTCATGGGCCAGGCCACCGTCCTCGCCTATATAGACATGATCTCGATCGGCGCCGTTGCGGTGGCGTGCCTTGCGCCTCTTGTGTTCATCATGAAGCGGCCGCGCCGCGGGGCCGCACCCGCCCCAGCCCATTAAATTTTCTTCGGCGCCAATTCGCGGGTCGAACGTCTACCCAGAGTGCGGGCATCAGGGTAGAATGTCTACTGACCTATGGCGAAGGACGCGGAAAAGATCGAAATGCTGCAGGGAACGCTCGACATGCTGATCCTGCGCACCCTGCTGTTCGGCCCGGCTCACGGGCATCAGATCGCGAAGCACATCCAGAGGACGACGGACGATGTGCTGCAGGTGGAGCACGGATCGCTTTATCCGGCGCTGCACCGCCTGGAGCGAAAGGGCTGGATCGCGGCTAAGTGGGAATCGGCGGGGAAGGACCTCAAACGAGAGTACAAGTATTACCGGCTCACCGCGGCGGGACGGAAACAACTCACGGCGGAAGAATCGAAATGGAAACGCCTGACGGACGCGATCGCGCAGGTTATGTGGCCCGCGCCGGAAGGTTAAGAGGAAGAAGAAGGTTGAGATGTGGTGGCGCTCGCGAAAAGAACGCGATCTGGAACGCGAGCTGAGGCTTGACCTGGAGCAGGAAGCGGCGGAGCTGGAGGAGCGAGGCCTGTCGCCCGAAGAGGCGCGTTACGCCGCGCGCAGGGCTCAGGGAAATTCAGCGCTTTTGAAAGAGGAGGTTCGTGAGATGTGGGGATGGGGCTGGTTGGAACGGCTTGCGCAGGATCTGCGTTACGCCGCGCGCATTCTGCGCAAGTCGCCCGGATTCACCGCTGTGGCCGTGGTTTCGCTCGCGTTGGGCATCGGCGCCAATACGGCTGTGTTCAGCGTGCTGGACGCGGTTCTGCTGAAAATGGCGCCCGTAAGCCATCCGGAAGAGATGCGTATCGTCACCTGGGAGAAGCACAACGAGCCTAAGGCGATGAAGGGCCACAGCGGCTACGGAATCGTCGATGAGCATGGGCGGCACGTCGACGGCTCATTTTCCTATCCGGCCTACAAGGCGTTTCGCGACTCGCAGCGAGAGGCCTCCGACGTAATCGCGTTCGCGCAGAATCAGTTCACGGTGACGGCCGCGGGAAGTTCGGACGTCGCGTTCGGACATTATGTTTCGGGCAATTACTTTACGGGACTGGGCGCGGCGCCGCTCTTGGGCAGGCCGATTCTTCCGGAAGACGATGGGCCCGGAAGGCCGGGTGTGGTGGTCCTGACGCATCAGTATTGGGAGCGGCGGTTCGCTTCGGACCCGGGCGTAGTGAATCGGGTGGTCTATGTGAACCGGCGTCCGGCGACGGTCATCGGCGTGACGCGAGCTTCGTTTCAGGGACTCGACCCGCAACGAG
>DATFSM010000108.1:0-7340 GCA_035262625.1 Bryobacteraceae bacterium | reverse complement strand
CGATGGTGTCGCGGAGCTGCATTGAGTTCCCTTCCGAGCCGTGACCGCAGGAGGGCGGGCTTCGGCCCGCGCGAGGCTTTAGCCTCGCTCCCGGAGCGGCGCTGAAGCGCCACGCGGGCTAAAGGCCGCCCTCCAAAGGCGTCTCTAACAGAGTGGTACTTTAACGGCGACCGCGCCCGCCATGACGATCGCGAGGAGGGCCGCCCCGCCGGCCACGGTCGCGGTCGCGCCCACGGCCACCTCGGTCGAACGGCCGGCCGGGTGTTTCCGGACGCGGCCGCGGAGGACGAATCGGTTCGGGCAGCGTCTTCATGTCCTCGGGGACGATCACCACCTGGCGGATGGGCCCTTCGCCGACGCTTTCGCTGCGGATGCCCTGTTCGTCGCGTAGGGCCAGGTGAAGAATGCGGCGCTCCCGGCTGTTCATGGGGCTGAAGTGGAAGGGGGCGTGAGTCTTGCGCACCCGCTCCGCTGCTGCCTGCGCGCTCATGCGCAACTCCTGGATGCGCAGCATGCGATGGTCGTTGGCGTCGAAGCAAAGCCGCGAGTGCTCCTCCGGCGCCAGCCGCAGCGCTTCCATGGTCAACTGCTCCAGCGCCAGCAGCACTTCGGCCTTATTCGCGAGCAACTCCGCTACATCCGGGCCGGAAAATCGCACCACCAGATCCGGATTTTCGAAATCCGGGTGCAGGGTTTCGCCCTCGCTGACTTCAAAATCGACATCGAAATCCGCCAAATCGAGGACAGTATCCAGGAATTCCTCAATGCGCGGGCCGTGCTCGGCAAGCGTAAGCGTTTGGTTGTTCAACGTTTCGTTCCGGTCTTCTTTTTGGGACTCGGTTTCGGCACTTCCACCACTGGAGCCGGAGTCTGGCGGTTCAACAACCACTGCTGCGCGACGCCGACAAGATTGCTAGTCAACCAGTATAGTACGAGGCCCGAAGACACGCCGTAAAAAACGAACCCCATCATCAGGGGCATGAACATCATCATTTTCTGCTGGGCCGGATCGACTCCCGGGGTCGGCGGCGTCATTTTCTGCGAGAGAAACTGCGTCAATATCAGGATCAGCGGCAGGAGGCGGAGGGGCGTTCCCAGCCCCGCGAAAAATCCTGTCTCCGGTTGAGCGAGATCGTGAATCCACAAAAAACTGGCCCCACGCATCTCGATGCTCACGGAGAGCACTCTATAGTATGCGTAGAAGAAGGGAATCTGGAGGAGCATCGGCAAGCAGCCACCCAACGGATTTATGCCGTACTTTTTGTACAGCGCCATGACCTCCGAATTTTTTTCGGCCTGGCGTGGGTCGCGCGCCGGAATGCCCTTGTATTTCTCATTGATCGCATTCACCAACGGCTGAATCGCCTGCATTTTCTTGGACGATTTCATGCCGGTGATCTTCAAGGGGAACAGGACAATGTTGATTCCGATGGTGACAAGAACGATGGCCCAACCATAGTTATGAGTGAGCCTGTTGGCCGTCCACTTCAAAATCAGGAAGAGAGGTTTGGCGAGAAATTCGAACCAGCCCCAATCGATCAAGGTGTCGAGTTTGGGATTGATTTCGTGGAGCAAGTCGTAATCTTTCGGGCCGGGGAAAAATGTGAAGCGGTTGACGCCTTCGCCGCCCACCGCGGCGCCCACGCGCTGTTCGTCGGAATTGTTCGCGTTCGCGACAGTGTCCGCGAACTCGGTTATCTCAACTTGCGATCGTCCCTCGGGCAGGAACACGCCGGCGAAGTAGCTGTCTTGGAGCCCCGCGAAAGAATATTGGCCCGTCGCCGACACTGGGCCATCCTTGGCGTTCTTGGCGGGCTGCACCACGAGCTTCGAATTATTCACGTCGTAATACACGGCGGTTTGCGCGCTGACGGGGTTCGCCACCGTGGAATCGCCGAACCCGCCGCGCCAGCCGAGGCTATGCGGCACCTGCATGCCGTTCTGCGTCACTTGCGAATCGACCGCTACCAGGTAACTGTTCTGCGCAAACTTGAACGACTTCTTTACGCCAGTGTGGCCGTCGGAATATTCGAATATGACGGTAAGCGGGTCCGGCCGGTGGACGGAAAACAGCGCTTGATCCAAATTGGCGATAGGCGGCTGCCCTTTGAAGTACAGCGAAAACGGCGCAGGGACTTTCGCCAGAGCGCGCGGATTCACCAGATCGACCGGCTTTTTGGCTGCGTCTTTATACTTCTTCAGCACCCAACTGCGGACCACCGCGCCGCGATTCGAGAACCGGACCTGGAATAGATCGGTATCGATCGTGAATTCCTGTTCCTCGCTTCCTTGAATTTGCCCGGGGATTTCGGCCGCGGGGGCAGTTGGCGCAGGCGGCTTAGCGGCTTCGGGGGCGGCTGCTTCGGTCTTTCCAGCGTTTGCGGCGGTCTGCGCGGGCGCCGGTCCTTGCTTGGCGGCGGTGGAGGGCGGCTGCTTATAAAAATAAGGAGTGACGAAGAGCACCAGCCCCATCAGCAGGAAGGCCAGCAGCAGCCTCATCTCCATCGTTAACTCTTTCTTCTGAGCCATTGTGTTTCGGATTTCTTCAACGAACCGGGTCGAATCCTCCTTCGCAAAACGGATGGCATCGCAGGAGCCGCCGCGCGCCAAGCCCCAAGCCCCTCGCGACGCCGTGACGCTCAATCGCTTCCATCATGTATTCCGAACAGGTTGGACTGAAGCGGCACGCGGAAGGCAGCAGGGGCGAAATCCAACGCTTATATAAACGGAGAAGGGTCAGCGCGATTTGCATTTATCGATCACCTTCCGGAGCGCCCGCTCAATTTCATTAAACTCTGCCGTGAGTGCCACGCGGCGGGGATTGAGGACGATATCCCACTTGGGTCCGAGGTCGTGCCTGTGGAGGCGGAAAGCTTCGCGAAGCCTGCGTTTGATGCGATTCCGTCCCACCGCGCCGCATACAGCTCGAGGCACGGTGAGCCCCAACCGCGGACCCGTGGCTGAATCGGCGGCGTCACGCTCCAGGCAGAATGCCGCGAACAGCGGACAGGATACGCGGAAGCCTTTGTCATAAACGAGGCGAAAATCGGCGGCGCGCAAGATCCGCGAGGACCGTGGAAAAGTGGCCCGCGAGGACCACGGGAAAGTGGCCCGCAACGATCGTGGGAAATCGCGCCTCCCGACGCCGCTAACCGAGTTTGGCGTACTTAACAGCTCTTTCGTCGCTGACCGTTAACTTATGACGGCCCTTGGCCCGGCGCCGCGCGAGCACCGCGCGGCCGTCCTTGCTACTCATGCGCGCCCGAAAGCCGTGCGTTTTCGCGCGCTTGCGATTGTTGGGTTGAAATGTGCGTTTAGGCATTGGTTTTCGATGGCGTAAGCGCGCGACCCTTCTCAATCGCGCACAACGCCACGAACGGCTGTGCGCTCTTCGAAACGCGAAGGCGCGGATCTCTCTCTGCCGAAAGAGACGTTTTCAGTATAGCAGGCGCCACGGCGCCCTTGGAGTGCTCAGACGCGGCGGAAAACGAGAACCGTGTTCCGTTAGTGCCTGAAAGCTCGACCAATACATTTAGAGGCAAGTGGCTTTTACGAATGCAAACCAAGCTTCTTCGCCCCCACCACGCCCTGATCGCCGCCATCTTTGCCTTGATGGTCGCAGGGCTGCTCTTCGTGGCCAACATGGGCATGGATGTCCTCACTTCGATGCGCGCTTACGTCGGCGGCGAAGGACTTTGGTCAAAGGGCCAAAAGGATTCCGTGATCTATCTTCTCCGCTATGGCAAGACCCATAGCGAGGCGGATTATCAACACTATCTGCAATCCATCGCGGTCCCCCTCGCCGATCACGATGCTCGCGTAGAACTGGAGAAGGCCGAACCGGACTTCGGGCGGGTTCGGCAAGCGTTCATCCGCGGCCGAAATCACCCGGCCGATGTGGACGGGATGATTCATCTGTTTCGCCGGTTCTATTTTGAGCCCCACATCCGGCACGCAATTGATGTGTGGACCGAAGGCGACGAGTACCTCTGGCAGCTATCCCAGTTGGGTGAGGCCCTTCGCCGGCAGCTCACCGCGCCCGCCCCCAACCAAAGTCGCGTTGAGGAGCTGCTGGCCGCGGTCGAATCTCTCAACGAACGCTTCCCTGAACTGGAAGACGACTTTTCGAGCAGCCTTGGCGTCGCGGCCCGGTATGCCCGCTTCCTGGTCTTCGCCGTACTCGCCGCGGTCGCGGCCCTGGCGCTGCTGCTGGGATTATCGGTCTCTTACCGGCTCATGATGCGCGCACGGGATGCGGACGAACGTTACCGGCATCTCTTTGAGACTGCCAGCGATGCTCTGGTCATTGCGGATCATGAAACCGGCGTCATTTTGGACGCGAACGCGAAACTCGCGGAGCTAACGGGGACGCCGGTTCGTGAGCTGCTGGGCACGCGACAAAAAGACCTGTTCGGAAGAGAGATTCCGGTAGTTCCGGGCTCCTCGCGCTTCGAGACCGGCGACCTGGTGATCCGTCACGCGCTCGGAACCTCGATACCCGTCGATGTGCGAAGCAATCTCGGCCGGTTTGGAAAGCGCTTGGTGGACTATAGCGTCATTCGCGACATCAGCGAAAGGATTCGTCTTGAAGAACAACTGCAGGAGGTCGCGCGTATGGAGTCGGTTGGCCGGCTCGCAGGTGGCATCGCGCACGATTTCAACAACCTGCTCACGGTGATGCTGGGATATTCACAGGCTCTCCATCGTCTGACCGCGGGAGAAGCGCGAGAGAAGGTGGGACGCCTTCGCCAGGCCGTAGACAAGGCGACCAGCCTGGTACGCCAGCTCTTAGCGTTCAGCCGTAAGCAGCCTTTGCAACCCCAGCCGCTAGACCTGAATAAGGCGATCCGGGGCATGACGGACATGATACGCGGCGTCCTCAACGAGCAGATCGAAGTCGTTCTGGAACTATCGCCGGATCTTGAGCGAGCCGATGCGGATCCGCGCCAATTGGAGCAGATCATCCTGAACTTAGGCGCCAACGCGCGCGACGCCATGCCGAACGGAGGCAAGATGACGATTCGCACTTGGAACGCCGGTGAAGAACACGTCGGACTGGAGATCAGCGACACCGGCCACGGCATGGATGAGGCGACACAAAGCAGGATCTTCGAACCCTTCTTTACAACAAAGCCTTTGGGCAAAGGATTCGGCCTTGGCCTGGCGACTGTTTATGGAACGGTCAAGCAGAGCGGCGGCGAGATTTCGGTCCGAAGCGGTGTCCAAAAAGGCACGGTCATCACCATCCTCCTCAAGCGCAGCACGCGGGAGCTCGATTCGCCTCTGGACAGCCAGATGATCAGTGAAACTGAAGGAAATGAAACATTGCTCCTGGTGGAGGATCAGCCCATGGTCCGGCAAGCGCTAGCCTATGGCCTGCAGCAACAGGGCTATCGCGTGCATTTAGCCGGCGACGGATGGCAGGCTTTGGGCCTGTTCGAACGGTTCCGGGACGAAATCGCCGTCGTCATTACGGATCTCGTGATGCCCGAGATGGGTGGTATCGCTCTCGCGGAACGCCTTCGCAATCTGGGCGCGGCCGTGCGGATCATTTACATGACGGGTTACCATCAAGACCTCGAAAGATATCCGTCCGAGGAGCTCCCGCTGTGCGGTGGGTTCTTGCTAAAGCCCTTCACGCCGCAAGAACTGGCTGCGAGAATTCGAAAAGTCCTTGCTAGAACAGCGGGCGACGCCCGTGAGCCCGCGGTCTCCTAGCCGAGTTCGTCGGCTGATCACTCCCCTTGCGTCGCGGCTGGTACGTACCCGCGAATCGGGTTACAATTGCATAAACAAAGGGGGGCTATGAATCGCACTTCATTCTTTTGCGGGGTGGTCGTTTTGTCGGGTCTTTCGTACGCGCAGGAGATCACCGGTTCCATCGTCGGAACGGTCCAGGATCCTACCGGGGCCAGCATTCCCGCAGCAGCAGTGACTATTACCAACACCGATCGCGGAGCCGTGGTCCGAACCGCGGCCACGAGTCAGGACGGAAACTACTCCGCTCCGCTGCTGCCGATCGGTCATTATTCCGTGGCGGTGGAAGCGAAGGGCTTCCGGAAAGCGGTTCGTTCCGCCATTGAGCTGAACGTCAACGACAAGCTGACGGTGAATTTCGATTTGGAGATCGGCGACACGCAGCAGGAGGTTACGGTGGAGGCCAGCCCCGTGCAGGTGGAGCTGCAATCGGCTACGTCTCAGACGCTGATCTCCGGGACCCAGGTCCGCGAGCTGGCGCTGAACAGCCGAAATTACGAGCAACTCGTCACGCTGACGCCCGGCGTGGTTTACTCAGGGACCAGCGATCAAATCTATGTCGGAAACAACAATCCGCTCTCCGGAGTGTCCAACACCGTTGCGTTTGCCATGAATGGCCTCCGCACCAGCGAGAACAGTTGGACCATCGACGGCGCCGACAATGTCGATCGCGGGGCCAATCTCACGCTGCTGAATTATCCCAGCGTCGATGCGATCGCCGAATTTCGCATCCAGCGCGGCGAATATAACGCAGAATCAGGCCGCGACGCGGGAGGCATGGTCAACGTCATCACGCGCAGCGGAACCAGCCAGTTCCACGGCGATGCCTATGAGTTCCTTCGCAGCGATAAGCTCGCCGCCAATACTTACTTCAACAACATGACCGCCACGCCCAAGCCTGCGCTCCATTACAACAATTTTGGATACACCCTTGGCGGCCCGGTCTATATTCCGAAACACTACAACACCCAACGGAACAAGACATTTTTCTTCTTCTCCGAGGAGTTTCGCCGAGCCATCACGTATTCCTTCGTGCAAGGCACTGGGCCCACCGCCGCGGAGAAACAAGGCATTTTCACCTCGCCGGTATGCGTGGATGTTTCCAGCACGGGAACGTGCAACTCTACCTCGACCCAGGTCACGAACGTCAATCCGGTCGCCGCCGAATACCTGAGGGACATCTGGTCCAAGGTTCCGGACGCAAACGCGAGTCACATCATCAACCTGTCGCTACGGAATATCAGCAACTTCCGGCAGGAGCTGTATAAATTCGATCACGTGTTTTCGAACAAGTGGTCGATTTCCGGGCGTTTTCTGAAGGACTCGATCCCTACCGTGGAGCCGCGCGGCTTGTTTACGGGCGCCTCTCTCCCGGGGGTCAGTGATACTTCGACAAACTCTCCCGGAAAAAGCGTCATGGTCCGGCTCACCGGCAGTCTCTCTCCTTCTTTGATCAACGAAGTTGGTTTTTCGTACTCGTACGGGGCCATTCTCAGCGATCCGACGGGCCTGGATGCGTCGGTCAATTCCCCGGACATCAAGCCGTCGCTTCCTTTCTCTGTCTCGCTCGGACGGATTCCAAC
>DATFSM010000107.1:0-7530 GCA_035262625.1 Bryobacteraceae bacterium | reverse complement strand
GAAATCGTCGAACCGGGCGAGATCGACCCGGATCACGTCATGACGCCGGGAATTTACGTTCAACGCGTGGTTCAGGCGAAATCGGAGCGGCGGATCGAGCGCAGAACGGTCCGAAAGCGGAATGACTGACGCGGAAAAGCGCGAAAAGATCGCGCGTCGCGCCGCGCGGGAGCTGCGCGACGGGTACTACGTCAACCTCGGGATCGGGATCCCGACGCTGGTCGCCAATTTCGTCCCTGAGGGCGTGAGGGTAGTTCTGCAGTCGGAAAATGGGATGCTCGGTGTTGGCCCGTACCCGATTGAGGGTGAAGAAGACCCGGACCTCATTAATGCGGGCAAAGAAACCGTCACCGAATGCTCCGGTACCGCCTACTGCTCGAGCGCCGACTCGTTCGCGATGATTCGCGGTGGCCACATTGACCTGAGTATCCTCGGCGCCATGGAGGTCGACGAGGAGGGAAGTCTCGCTAACTGGATGATTCCAGGCAAGATGGTCAAAGGTATGGGCGGGGCGATGGACTTGGTTGCAAGCGCGAGGCGCTTGATTGTCACGATGGAGCACACGACCAGGTCCGGTGAACCGAAGATCCTGCGCCGCTGCACGCTCCCGCTGACCGGAAAACGCGTTGTGGACACCATCATCACGGAACTGGCGGTCATTCGGGTGACGCCGAGCGGGCTGGTTATTCAGGAACTGTCTCCAGAGATGACGTTTGAGGCGGTTCAGGCGGTCACCGGGGCTGCGCTGGCGCTGCGGAACTGAGCCTCGCGGCTACCTAAGTTGCGCGGCTTTGAGTGCCGTGTTAATATCGTGTTGTACCCCAAAAGCTCAATGGGAGGTGTGTGCGTGCCCATTTTTGAAGTGGGCAGGCCGCCGTTCGTACCAATGAGGAGATATGGCAAGGAAACCCGGAAAAAAATATCAAGCTGCGCTTAAGCAGGTCGAGGCGCGCGAATACTCTCTCGCTCAGGCTGTTCCGCTTCTCCAGAAAATCAAGTTCGCCAAGTTCGATGAGACCGTAGAGGTCCACATGCGGCTGGGCGTCGATCCGAAACACGCCGACCAGATGGTCCGCGGCACGGTCGTGATGCCGAATGGCCTCGGTAAGTCGAAAAAGGTTCTTGTGATCGCCAGCGGCGATAAGTTGCGCGAGGCACAGGAAGCGGGCGCGGATTTTGTCGGCGGTGAAGACATGGTCAACAAGATCCAGTCGGAAAACTGGATCGATTTCGATGCGGTCGTGGCTACGCCGGACATGATGCGGTCAGTCGGTAAGCTCGGGAAGGTGCTCGGCCCACGCGGCCTCATGCCGAACCCTAAGACGGGCACCGTGACGGTCGATGTCGCCAAGGCTGTTCAGGAAGTGAAGGCCGGTAAAGTGGAGTTCCGCGTTGATAAGACCGGTATCATCCACGCGCCCGTAGGAAAGACCAGCTTCACGTCCGAAAAAATCGTCGAGAACGCGACTAGTCTTATTTCGGCCGTGATCAAGGCAAAGCCTTCGGCCGCGAAAGGCAAATACGTAAGGAGCGCGACGCTGTGCTCAACGATGAGCCCCGGCATTCTGATCGATGTCGCTGAGTTGACCGCCAAGGAAGCCGCCGCGCAGGCATAGGCGGATCCGGAGTCTGAAATGAAAAACAGGGACGACAAGAAAAAGGATTTCGAAGAACTGCGGAAGGCGCTCGAAGCCGCGAACAACGTGTTCGTCACCGGCTTCGAAAAGATGACCGTCGACCAGGATTACAACCTGCGCAAGACGATCCGCGGCGCCGGCGGGAACTATAAGGTTGTCAAGAACAACATCGCGGATATCGCGTCAGAGGGTCTGGCCTCCAACGAGGTTCTGAAGGACCTGAAGGGAATGACCTCCCTGGCGTACACTTCGGCCGATCCGGTGGCGCTGGCCAAGGCGCTCACGGCTTACGCCAAAGCGAATCCCGCTTTCACGTTCAAAGCCGGAATCGTGGAAGGCCGCGCGATCGACATCAAGGCGATCAACGACCTCGCGGCGATGCCGCCGAAAGAGGAGATCTTCGCGAAATTGCTTTACCTCATCAACGCGCCTGCCCAGCGGCTGGTCACGGCGATGAACGCGGTGGGACGCAATCTGGCCGTCGTGGTCGATCAGGGCGTCAAGGAAGAAAAGTTCAAGGCGTAGAAGCCGGAAGGCGCTGCGCACACAGAAGAGTTCATATTTAAGAGGAGATTTTCAGGATCATGGCGGACATTAACGCAATTGCGGATCAGATTCAGGGGCTGACGCTGCTCGAAGCATCGCAGCTCGTCAAGTTGCTCGAAGAAAAGCTCGGCGTTTCGGCCGCGGCGGCGGCTCCGGTTGCGGTGGCTGCTGGCGGACCGGCTGCGGCGGCGGCTCCGGCTGCGGAAGAGAAGACCGAATTCACGGTTGTCCTCACCGCTGCGGGCGCTAACAAGATCAACGTCATCAAGGCTGTTCGCGAAGTCACCAGCCTGGGTCTGAAGGAAGCGAAGGACCTGGTCGACGGTGCTCCCAAGCCCGTTAAGGAAGGCGTCAGCAAGGAAGAAGCCGAGGCGATCAAGAAGAAGTTCGTTGACGCTGGCGCAACCGTCGAAGTTAAATAACCTGTTTTCTGCTGTTTCCGTTTGGTGATTCCGGCGGGTTTCCCGTGTTCGCGGAAGCCCGCCCGTGTACGTTTGCGTGCGGTAGTTGACGGGTTGACTTTCCGGTGGTAGGCTTCTATTTTGGCGTTGGTTTCGACCGGATTCAGACCCGGATTGGTGACGGTGGCTCTGGAACTCTGGCAATCGGATTGCAGTTGGACCGAACCGACGCGCAAGGGCGGTGTGCGCCCTTGCGTGGAAACTACACGTGTATCCCGCGCATCCAATCTACAGAACTGCGATCATTTAACCGCCGCACTCCCGGCTCCGCAGATCGCATCACCGGTTTCGGGCGGCGTTTCATTCAGTAATGTCTTAACTCTGGCGGGCAAGGGAAACCTCTGCCCGTCGTCGTCTTTGGTTTCCAGGTAGCGCAGCCGGCTTTTTCGGCCGCTGCGGCCTGCGGTAGTTACGGAGCATTTTCGATCTTTATGTCTTCTCAAAACGGTCTGGCCCCCGAGAGAGTTGATTTTTCCAAAATCAAGACTTCGATTCCTATTCCTAATCTGATCGAAGTCCAGAAGAACTCGTACGAGAAGTTCCTGCAGATGGACCTTCTCCCCAATGAACGAGACGATATCGGACTGCAGACTGTCTTCACGTCGGTCTTCCCGATTTCGGATTTCCGCGGCGTTAGCCAACTCGAATTCGTCGATTATTCGATCGGCAACTGGGAGTGCAAGTGCGGCAATCTGAAGGGCTTGCATCACCTTCGCTCGACTTGCCGCAATCCCGCGTGCGGCGCGACGATTAAAACCGATCCGTTCCATCCGGGCGATATCCTCTGCCACCATTGCGGTACCTTCAACCGCAACATCGTGACCTTCTGTAACAAGTGCGGCGATCCGGTGGGACTGCAGCTTAAGTATGATCAGGCTGAGTGCGAAGAGCGGGGCATGACGTATGCGGCGCCCCTGAAAGTCACGATTCGCCTCACCGTTTACGCGAAGGATGCGGATACCGGCGCAAAAAGCGTTCGCGACATCAAGGAGCAGGAAGTCTTCTTCGGCGAAATCCCGCTGATGACGAACAACGGCACGTTCATCATCAACGGCACCGAACGCGTTATTGTCAGCCAGTTGCACCGCTCGCCCGGCGTCTTCTTCGAACGGCAGCAGGCTCAGGGCTATTTCCTCGGCAAGATCATTCCCTACCGTGGGAGCTGGGTTGAGTTCGAATACGACAACAAGAATCTTCTATACGTTCGTATCGATCGCAAACGGAAGTTCTACGGCTCCGTATTCCTGCGCGCGCTGGGTCTCGAGACCGACGAACAAATTCTGAAGACCTTCTACCGCATCACGAGGGTCAACATTAAAGAGTCGAAGCTGATGTGGCAGGTGGATGAGAATCTCACCGGCCTGAAGCTTTCTCACGCCATCACCGCGAAGGGCGGCGAGACGGTCGTGCCGCAGGGGCGCAAAATCACCGCGAGCCTCATGCGCGAAATCCACAAGCACGAAATCTCCTCGGTGGAAGTCGCGCCCAATGATCTGGAAGGCGCGTTCATCGCAGCCGACGTCGTCGATATGTCTACCGGCGAGGTGATGATCGACGCGAATCAGGAACTCACCCCCACCGTCGTCGGCAAGCTGATCGAAGCCGGCATTGAAGGCTTTCAGGTCTTCTTCCCCGAGCGCGACGATGTCGGGACCGTCATCTCCACCACGCTGCGCAAAGATCCGGTGAAGTCCCGCAAGGACGCGCTGATCGAGATCTACCGCAAGCTCCGTCCCGGCGACCCGCCGACCGTAGATACCGCGACGCAGCTCTTTGAGGGCATGTTCTTCGACGCGCGCAAGTACGATTTCTCGCGCGTCGGCCGCATGAAGTTCTCCATCAAGATTCACGATGCGGCGGAGTCGCCGAAGCGCCACAACCAGGATGGTTCGGAGTACGATCCGCGCATCCTCCACCCGGAAGACTTCCACAACACCATCCGGTACCTGCTGAAGCTGCGCAAGGGCATTGGCGCCGTGGATGATATCGATCACCTCGGCAACCGCCGCGTTCGCGCGGTCGGCGAACTCCTCGAAAACCAGTTCCGCATCGGTCTGGTCCGCATGGAGCGCGCGATTAAAGAAAAGATGTCGGTCTACCAGGAAATGTCGACGGCGATGCCGCACGATCTGGTGAACGCCAAGCCGGTCATGGCCGCGATCCGCGAATTCTTCGGCTCCAGCCAGCTTTCACAGTTCATGGATCAGACCAATCCGCTGTCCGAGATCACGCACAAGCGCCGTCTGTCGGCCCTCGGACCGGGCGGTCTGTCGCGGGAACGCGCGGGTTTCGAAGTCCGCGACGTGCACCCGACCCATTACGGCCGAATCTGCCCGATCGAAACGCCGGAAGGTCCGAACATCGGTCTCATTTCCTCGCTCTCCTGCTTTGCGCGGATCAACGACTACGGTTTTATCGAGAGCCCATACAAGCGGGTCGTCGACGGCATCGTCATCGACGAAGTGAAGGTCCTGAATCCGGGCGACACGACCTTCAAGGTCGGCGACGTTATTCGCCGCGATCAGCTCGAGAAGGCGAACAGTTCGGTCGGTTCCGGCCGCAAGCAAGCCGAATATGAGGCCCACTGCGATTACCTCTCGGCGTGGGAAGAAGACAAGTACATCATTGCTCAGGCAAACGTTCCGCTGGATGAGAATTCGCGGATCGCGCCCGATCTCGCCAACGCCCGCCAGGCCGGTAATTTCGTTCTGAAGGGCCGTGACGAAATCGAGTACATGGACGTCAGCCCGAAACAGCTCGTGTCCGTGGCGGCAAGCCTGATTCCGTTCCTTGAGAACGACGACGCGAACCGCGCCCTCATGGGATCGAACATGCAGCGCCAGGCGGTTCCGCTGCTGCGCGGCGATGCGCCGTACGTCGGCACCGGTATGGAATATGTCACGGCGCGCGATTCCGGCGCTGTGGTGCTCTGCCGCCGCGCGGGTATCGTCGATTCCGTTGACTCCGAACGCATCATCGTTCGCGTGGAAGGCGCGGCGCAGGAAGGACAGATGTCCCGCGAAGTCGGCGCGGATATCTATCAGTTGACGAAGTTCAAGCGCTCCAACCAGAACACCTGCATCAACCAGAAGCCGATCGTGCATCAGGGTCAGCGTGTGGTGAAGAATCAGGTTCTGGCGGACGGGCCGTGCACCGACATGGGCGAACTCGCTCTCGGACGCAACGTGCTCGTTTCGTTCATGCCATGGCGCGGGTACAATTTCGAAGACGCCATCCTGGTCAGCGAAAAGCTGGTCCGCGAAGATTACTACACCTCGATCCACATCGAAGAGTTCGAAATCGAGGCGCGCGATACTAAGCTCGGACCGGAGGAAATCACCCGCGACATCCCGAATATCGCGGACTCGTTCCTGCGGAATCTGGATGAGTCCGGTGTGATCCGCATTGGCGCGACCGTGAAACCGGGCGACATTCTCGTCGGCAAGGTGACGCCAAAGGGCGAAACGCAGCTCACCCCGGAAGAAAAACTGCTCCGAGCCATCTTCGGCGAGAAGGCCGGCGACGTGAAGGACGCTTCGCTCTACTGCCCCCCGGGCATCGAGGGCACGGTCGTCGATTGCAAAATCTTCTCCCGCAAGGGACAGGAAAAAGACGAGCGGTCGCGGCGCATTGAAGAATCGCAGATCGCGCGTCTGCAGCGCAACCTGGCGGACGAAATCCGTATTCTGACCGACGAGCGGGCCAAACGCCTTTCGAACCTGCTCGAAGGAAAAGAAGTTCAGGTTGACCTGCACGACGAAAAGACCAATAAGCGTCTGCTCGCGAAGGGCGCCATCCTCGATCGCGAAACGATCGAAAAGATGCGCTCGCGCGACCTGAAGCGAGTTCGCCTCAACAACCGGGATCCGCGCGTCAACGAGCAGATCGACGAGATCGAGGAGATGACTTCGCGTCAGATCGCAGTGCTCGAAAAGATCACGGACGACAAGATCGCCAAGCTCCGCAAGGGCGACGAATTGCCTCCGGGCGTGATCAAGCTCGTGAAGGTTTACATCGCCATGAAGCGCAAGCTTTCCGTCGGCGACAAGATGGCCGGACGTCACGGTAATAAGGGTGTGATCGCGCGCATTCTTCCGGAAGAAGATATGCCGTATCTGCCCGATGGCACGCCGGTTGAGATCGTTCTCAATCCTCTCGGCGTTCCGAGCCGTATGAACGTCGGTCAGATTCTCGAAACGCACCTTGGATGGGCGGCGAAGGCTCTGGGCGTTCAGTTCGCGACGCCGGTATTTGACGGCGCGACCGAAAAGGGCATTAAGGAAGCTCTCACGAAGGCGGGCCTTCCCACGTCCGGTAAGACCAAGCTCTTCGACGGTATGACCGGTCAGCAGTTCGAGCAGCCGGTGACCGTGGGCTACATCTACATGTTGAAGCTCTCGCACCTGGTCGACGACAAGATCCACGCGCGCTCGATCGGACCGTACTCGCTGATCACGCAGCAGCCTCTGGGCGGCAAAGCGCAGTTCGGCGGACAGCGCTTCGGTGAAATGGAAGTCTGGGCGCTCGAAGCTTACGGCGCCGCTTACATCCTGCAGGAGCTCCTGACCGCGAAGTCGGATGACGTTTACGGCCGAGCGAAGATCTACGAGGCGATCGTGAAGGGCGAAGCCGCGATCGAGCCGGGCGTTCCCGAATCGTTCAACGTTCTCATTCGCGAGTTGCAGTCCTTGTGCCTCGACGTGGAACTGATGAAGAAGTTCCATGAAGCGCCCGAGGACACGGCGCTCGCGGCGGATTAATAACCGGGGCGGGCTGATCAGCCCGCCCGTTGATGTTGGTATTCAAAAACTGGAGCAATAATGCGATCCTCTCCGTACGATCGAGCGAATTTAATCGCGGATTTTGACTCTATCCGGATCTCTCTG
>DATFSM010000106.1:0-60762 GCA_035262625.1 Bryobacteraceae bacterium | reverse complement strand
GCGTCAAGCCAGGCCTTGTTATCGAGCGCATCGCCGGACACCCCCGTGAAGATGTGATTCCGGACGACTAAAGGCGCTGTGCTGCAAAAGTAATCCTTCTCGACCGGCGCCATCTCCTTGTACCAGCGCTCTTTGCCGGTCTTAGCGTCCAGCGAGACGAGATAACAGTCCGGCGTCTCAAAGAACAGCCAGCCGCCGTACATGCCCATGCCTTTGCTGCCGTTGTTGTGGTGGCCGCCGCGCGTCTTGAAGAAATAACTCCACTTCTGCTCGCCCGTGCGCGCGTTGATGGCCCACGCGCGGTCCATTGCGGAGATGTACATGACTCCGTCGACCATGAGCGGCGAGCCGGCGATGCGATACGAATCGGTGGGACCGCCCCAGTACGTCGGGTCGCCCGGTTTCCAGGGTCCGCCGACGTTCGTGGCGGACTCTGCGGTCGCGAGCGCCTTGAACTGCCATGCGAGCGTCAGGGTGTTCACGTTCGACTTATTGATCTGGGTGAGCTCGCTGTAGCGCTTACCCGAATAGTCGCCGTGATACGTCGGCCAGGCATCCACGGGATTGGGCTTCTGCAGGACCTTGGGATCGAGGAACTGCGCCGAGAGGCAAACAGGGAGAAGCGCCACGGCGGCAATGGAAAGAGATTTGAGATTCATGGCGGTTTCCTATTTGTCGTTCAGATAAGCGGAGAGATTGTGGATATCGGCGTCCGTGTACTTCAGCATCAGGTCGATATGCGCCTGAAGACGATTCGTGAGCTTTACTTTGGGCCACTCGCCGTCGCGAAGCCAAGTCTTGTCTTCGCCATCCGGGGTGCGGATCTCGACCACGAAATCCGTGATCATTCGAGGCGTACCCTTTACTTCCTCGCCGTTCTTCAGAGTGACTGTTGCGGTGACATTGCCTCCCCCTCCACCGCCGCCGGGAGCGCCGCCGCGGCCGCGTCCACGCCCACCGCCGAACAGGCTGCCGCCGTTGAGAATAGAGGCCTGGAGGGTTGGATTGTCGTGATGGTTCTTCTCGCCGATGCCCTTGAGGTCTCCGGTAACGGAGTGACAGGTGTTGCATTTGCCGACAGAGCCGTTAAAGAAGGCTTCGCCCGCCTTGGCGTCGCCCGAGAAGACGTTGAGCTTAACGTAACTTTGCCGTTCAACGGCGACGGTGACTTGGTGATGGAGCCACATCGCGACATCCACGCCGTCCTGGTTCGGAAGATCGAATTTCGGCATGTTTTTGTCAGGACGGCCCGTTTTGAGGAAGTCCGAGAACTCGCGCCCGCCGTGATCCATCAGGACGTAGTCCGAGCGAAGAAGATCGACGTCCGTCTTCGTGGTCTTTCCGCCACGCGCGTTTGCGCCGTGGCAGGAGGCGCACTGCTCAGCGAAAATCTTTCCCCCGCGATCCACCGAGGACATTTCGAACGCGCGGCTGGCGGTAATCTCTACCGGGCGGGAAGCATTCGGCCCGCCCCCCGCGGGCGCTCCGCCGCGGCCTCCGCGCTGAGCCATCAGCGCAGGCGCAGCGGACACAGCGCAGAAAAACGTGATGGATGCAAAACATCGAACGTTCATAACTCTCCCTCTATCCCTTCCGGAACAGCAGCGGGGCGAATTCGCTCAGCGCCCATCGCCACACCGGCCAAACGTGGCCGCCTTCCCGCGTGACGAAAGTATGCTTGATTTTCAGCCCCGTCAACGCTTCATCGAACGCTTTAGAGCCCGCTTTCAGCGGATCCTGCTCTCCGACTCCGATCCAGATCAAATCCAGCCTGGCGGCAGCCGCCTTCGCGTCGGCGAGTTCCGGGTATTTCGTGGCGAATTCCCCATTCACGCCCGCCGCGCTGAAGAAACCGAACTGGCTGAAAACTTCCGTATGTTTCAGCCCGACATTGTATGTCGCGCCACCGCCCGCTGACAAACCCGCCATCGCCCGATTCTTGCGGCCGGGCAGGGTGCGGTATTTGGCGTCCACCAAAGGCATCAGTTCTTTCGTGAGGTACTCGTCGAATGGCGAAGGACCCGCGCCTCGGCCGCCACCGCCCTGACCACGTTCCGCGTTGGGGTTGTTGCTGCCGTTGAATGGCATCACGATAATCATCGGCACAGCTTTTTTCTGCGCGATGAGATTGTCGAGAATTACGTTCGTCGCGCCGGTGTTGGTCCAGCTTGTCGCGATGTCGCCTGCGCCATGGACCAAATAGAGCACCGGATACCGCGTGTTGCCCTTGTAGTAGCCCGGTGGCAGGTAAACGGCGAATTCGTGGTAGTCGTTATACGCGTTGGAATGATGCCAGTTGAGATCGACTGAGCCGCGGGAAACTTCCTGCAATTGCCAGACGGGGACCGGATCGCCCGGCACTTCGACCAGGCTGCCGGAGGTGCGCACACGCAGCTTGACGTCCGGATTTACAGGATCGGCGATGGTCATGCCGTCGACGGTGAAGAAATATAGATGCACCGTCGGCTCGAGAGGCGGCGATGTGAAGGTCCAGATGCCGGAGGCGTCTTTGGACATTTTGGTCGTTCCGCCTGTCGACGCCTCGAGAGTCGCCATCCAATCGCCCGTGAGTGTCACGTCGTTTGCCTGCGGAGCTCTTAAGCGAAAAGTGACCGTCCGGTCTGCATGAACTTCCGGTGAAACCAAAGTATCGACAGGGCCACGACCCCTCCCTCTGCCCTGACCGGCGGGCGCAGGCCCTTGCGCATACAAGGCGACGGTAATCAGCGCCGATAAATAAAGGAGTCTATGTCGCAACATTTGGCTGGGAAGTAGCGGCCGAATCGGTATACAGTATACGCTTGGGTATCCGAGCAATCAAGTAGCTTTCCTGACTGTGGCGTTTATAGCCGAACGTGTGGTTACCGTTTGCCCGGGATTTTCGTATTCAGTATGCAACGGACGCAGGCAGCATTAGTGTAAGATCCGAACTATGGCCGATGCCATCGTAGAAATACCGTCGCAAACCCTCAAAACGCACGTTGTGGAGAGGATCAAGGACGGCATCATTTCGGGCCGGTATAAGCCGGGGGACCGCCTGAACGAGACTCACCTGGCGCGTGATTTCGGAGTGAGCCGCATCCCCGTTCGGGAAGCTCTGCTGCAGTTGCAGGAGCAGGGTCTGGTGATGAACTCCCCGCGGCGCGGGATGTTCGTCAACAGTTTGACGGAAGAGGACACACAGCGGATCAACAGCGTCCGCATTATTCTCGAAGCCGAGGCGATCAAGCTGTGCCGGTCGCTGTTGACCCCGAAGATCGCATCCGAACTCAACGCCCTCGTAGTGCAGATGGAAAACTGGGAGAGCGGGTCTCAACTGGATGCTTCCGTGCTCGATCTCGAATTTCATCGCAGCGTATGGCGGCACAGCGGAAACAGCTATCTGGAGAAGACCCTGCATTCGATGCTTCCCGTCCTTTTCGCCCACCGGGCTTTGGACGCGATCAGCGATGAACTGCAGCGGTGGAGGCTGAATCATCACCGCTCCTTGCTCGACGTCATCGAAGGGAACTCGCGGCAGACGCCTGAGGAGGCGATCGTCACGCACCTGCGAATGGGATACAACAACCCGGAGCGCTTCTCCAGCCTCGGGCTGCCGTCCGGCAATGCCGGCCGGTTTACTTGAAATCCAAAGGAGCCTGAAGGTTGAACATGACTTCCGCCTGGGAAGATCGCGATTCCGTGTTGCAGTCATTACCGGGAACATTTGCGGGTACGGCTCCGGACCTGAAGGGTGAAGTTGCTCTGGTGACCGGTTCGGGCCGGGGACTCGGAAGGGGCATCGCCGAGGCGCTCGCGAAGGGCGGCGCCGCTGTCGCGATTCACGATCGCACGGAGGAAGCGCCAGCGCGGTATGGCGAATGCGGCGGCCTGACGGACGTCGTGCGGGAGATCGAGCGCCGCGGAGTGCGCGCCACGGGCGTGACCGGCGATATATCGGATGAAGAATCGGTCCGGAGGTTGGTCGCGGACGCAGAGACCAGCCTGGGCCCGATTTCGATTCTGGTGAACTGCGCCGGGGGCGACATCGGCGTGAACGGGTCAAAGCCTGAGCCGAACAATGCGCTCGAAGTGCCGATTGAAGACGTCCACGCCGTCATCAACCGGAATCTGATCGGCACTATGCTCATTTGCCGCATGGTCTGCCCGGGCATGGCGCGGCGCGGGCGGGGCGCGGTCATCAATATCGGGTCCGTGGCGGGTCATTACGGCGGATCGCCGGAGGTAGCCTATGCCTGCGCCAAGGCGGCCGTGCTGCACTATACGCGCTGCCTCGCATTTGAGATGCGAAACGTTGGGGTACGTATCAACGCCGTGAGTCCCGGCCCGACCATGACTGCGAGATTCCTTGCGACGCGATCCACCGATGCGCAAATGATGCAGCATGACGGGCCTTCTCTGGTTCGCTACGCGACTACTGAAGAGATCGCCGATGCGGTCGCGTTTCTTGCGAGTTCACAGAGCCGGTTTATCAGCGGTCAGGTCCTGCGCGTGGATGGCGGCTCCGGGCTCTATCCGGGATAACGTTGAGCCGCGAAACGTCACTGACCCGACGCACATTCGCCGCATCCATCGCCGCCGCGGCGCTTTGCCCGATCGAAGCTTCCGCCGCGACCCCGTTCCCTGTTCATTACGCGCGCGCGAGCCCCTACAATGCGCTTCAACGGCACATCGCGCCGGGGTCAGATGCGTTCGCGGGGGAAAAGGAAGCGGCGGAAATTCAGACCCGATTACGCCGAATCTTCGCGGGCGAGGAACCGGCGCCCGCAGCGTTGACGCATTGGGTGGAGCGACGCACGCATATCCGATCCGCGCGATTCTTTGTTCTGCCCGAAGCGCGGATTCGCTTCGAAATTTCGATGGCTGGTCCGGGCGGCCTGGAGTATCACACGGGCCTCTGGCGGGCGAGTGATTTTTCGGAAATCGCGACGGACACGGTTACGGCCGCCAAGCCGTACTTCCGTGACGCGACAGCGCATGTTTTCGGCGCAAGCGAATCATTCCGTGAACAGCTTCTGTGTGGCAATCCGTTCTGGCGCGCGCGGCTGGATTCGGCCTCGGGAATCGATGTAGACGGCAATCAGGGAATCTCGGCGGCAGATATCGACAACGATGGCTTCGACGAGATTTATGTCTGTCAGCCCGGAGGCCTTCCAAATCGGCTCTACAAGATCGGCCCGGACGGCCGGGCGACTGACATCACCGCGCGCTCGGGTCTGGGAATCCTCGATGAAACCACGTGCGTGTTGTTTGCAGATTTCCGGAATTCAGGGATACAGGATGTCGTTGTCCTGCGCCGCGATGGCCCACTGTTGTTCCTGAATCAGGGGAACGGAGTGTTTCGGGAGCAGCCACATGCCTTCCGTTTCGCAAAGCCGCCGCAGGGTTCGTTCACGGGAATGGCCGCCGCCGACTATGATCGCGACGGACGGCTCGATCTCTATCTCTGCACGTACGTCTACGTTCAGGGCGAGGACCAATATCAATATCCCGTACCCTACTGCGATGCGCAGAATGGTCCGCCGAACTATCTCTTCCGTAACCGCGCTGCAGGCGGGGGCCTGAGGTTTGACGACGTCACCGCCGAATCGGGCATCGATCAGAACAACAACCGGTTCAGCTTCGCCGCGGCGTGGTGCGACTTCGACGGCGACGGGTGGCCCGATCTTTACGTCGCGAACGATTTCGGAAGAAACAATCTGTATCGCAACCGAGGCGGACGCTTCACGGACGAAGCGGCGCGCGCGGGCGTGGAGGATATCGGCGCGGGCATGAGCGCATCCTGGTTCGACTACGATGGCGACGGCCGGCCGGACCTTTACGTATCGAACATGTGGTCCGCGCCGGGTCAGCGGGTTGTGCGCGATGCCGCCTTCGCTCCCGCCGCTTCCCACTCCGAAGAGTACCGTCGCCACGCCAAAGGAAACTCTCTGTTCCGGAACAAGGGCGACGGAACCTTCGACGACAGCGGCGCAGCCGAGAAGGTCGAAATGGGCCGTTGGGCATGGAGTTCCGGCGGGTTCGACTTCGATCTCGATGGCTCACCGGAAATCCTGATCGCGAGCGGAATGGTTTCGAACGGCTCGCAAGTAGACCTGGAGAGCTTCTTCTGGCGTCAGGTAGTCGCCAAGTCGCCCTCGGGGGCCACGGCGCGCGGCGATTATGAGAACGGCTGGAATGCCATCGGCCAGTTCTTTCGCGAGAATCTGAACTGGAACGGGGACGAACCGAACGTGTTTTACCGAAGGCGCGACGGCCGGTATGTGGATGCGTCGGGCCTCTCCGGGCTGGATTTCGCAAGCAACAGCCGGGCATTCGCGGTGACGGATTTCGATCAGGACGGCTACCCAGACATTATTCTGAAGAGCCGCCTGGCGCCTCAGATTCGCGCGATGCAGAATCAGTGCGCCGAGGGGAGACGGGCGATTTCACTAAGGCTGGTGGGAACGAAGTCGAATCGCGATGCCATCGGCGCGCGTGTTACGGTCAACGGATCCACGCAGGAGATTGCCGCAGGGAGTGGATTCCTTTCGCAGCACTCAAAGCGCCTGCATTTCGGTTTGAATGGAAAAGACTCCGCGGAGGTGCGAATCGTTTGGCCATCCGGTTTGATACAGACACTGCACGGCCTTGCGGCCGGCAGCGCCTGGGCGGTTACGGAAGGCGATGACCACCCCTCTGCGGCGCCGTTCCGCCCGCGTCGGGAGTATCCGGTGGCGCCGATCGAGCCGCGTAATGAAGCAGAATTCAGCGATACCTGGCTCCTCGAACCGATTCCGGACCCCGGCGGCCACAAAGGACCTGCGGTTGTGACGATCGACGAGTCCTGGCTGCGCGCCGAGGGAGATGAGATTGCGGCTGCTTATGCGCTGGTTCGCCGCTACATTTTCGAGTACAGGGCCGAATTCACGGTTCCTTTCGCGCTTCTGATCGACGAGCGAGGCGGCGTTCGCAAGATCTACCGCGCAGTCCCTTCCGATGCGGTGAAACGGGCGGATCTCGAGAGCCTTACCGCAGGAACGATATCGGCCTTGCCGTTCCCCGGCCGGTATTTCACAAAGCCGGCTCGCAATTATTTCAAACTGGGCGTCGCCTTCTACTGGGCCGGATATCCGCGTCGGGCGCTGCCCTACTTCGAGGAAGCGCTTCGATCGCGCCCGGACAACTGGCGGGCCATGCTCGCTCTGGGGGAAGTTCACCAGCAGACCGGCGATGTGGACGCGTCGTTGAAATGGTTCCGGGATGCTCTCTCGGCCCATCCGGGTTACCCCCCTGCCATGGTGAGCATCGGCATTCTGCTCCTCCGAAAAAACGATGAGGGAGCGGCGAGGAAGATGTTTGCGAACGCTTTGGAACTCGATCCTCTCTCCGCCGAAGCCGCGAACCAGCTGGGATTACTCGCGATTCGCGCGCATGACACGGATGGAGCGCGGCAATGGTTTCAGCGCGCGATCGAGGCTCAGCCGGATCACTCCGGAGCGCTGAACAATCTCGCGGTGCTGTTCGCGCAAACGGGCAGATATGACGAATCGATCTCAGTGTTTCGATTCGGGATTGACCGGCTTCCCGACGACGAGCCGCTCAACGTAAACCTGGCCCGCGTGTACGCAATCGCCGGGCAGCGCGATCTGGCGGTAGACACGCTAGAGAGTTATCTCGAGCGGAATCCGGGAAGCGGGCTGGCGCGCAAAGTTCTGAGCGATTTGGTCGGCCGATGAATATTACGCGTGGCCTCGCTATTCCAATGGATTCGTCCAACGCAAATCCCGGAACCGGCTGAAATCGCGGTCCGTCGAAGCCAGAGCCGCGCCGTTTTCCATAGCAAGAGCTGCCAGAGCGGCATCGCTCACCAAGGGGCCTGAAGCATTGCCCTCTCGTACCAGCGCCTCCAGGAGTTCCGCGTGTCGCGGCCCGGGGTGGATGATCATAAGATTGGGTCGGTCCAGCCACTCGTGAATTGCGGCAAACGCATCTTTTACTGAAATCGGTTTTGGCCAGACACGGGCGTCGGTGCAGATCCGCAGAAACGCCCACAATGTCGTCCACGGCAAGCCGACCGCCTCGGAGCCATTGAACAGCCCTTCGATCCAGTACGCGGCGGCGCGGTGCTGGGGAGCGTCTTTGTTGAAGGCGTAAATGAGGATATTCGCGTCCAAAAATAATCACCGGTGAAGCGGGCCCTCCAGGTACTCAATGAGTGATTCCACATCGTCATAATTCAGTTCCGGACGATAACCCATGTGGAACGGCTTAATACGGAATCGGGTCCGCGCCGCAGGGGACTCCGCCGAAAGCAACCCCGCACGCAACAATTCGTTCAGGGTTTCCCGGAACGGCTTCCCAAGCGATCGTGCGCGCCTCTGGACGCGATCCGCCACGTCATCATCTAGTGTGACAGTCGTTCTGATGCTCATGACGCCGCAACTGTAGCATCACAAGCACAAACGAGCCACTCACATTGTATTCATCGATTAGTCAGTGTTTCGTGACGGAATATTGACTCAACCATCACTGTGTTGTCATACGAGATCTCTATAGTTGATGGTTTCTGCGGAGCCTTCGCGGAAAACTCTCGTAAAACGAGGCGAGGAGAGAATGAGAACACGTGTGTCCGCGCTCATCAGCAGCGCGTTAACGATGTCGCTCGTAATCGGGCCGGTTGAAGCGCAAACGCCATCGAACAACCTGGGTCCGGTTACGCCGATTCAGCACCTTGTTGTGATCTTCCAGGAGAACGTGTCGTTCGATCACTACTTCGGCACATATCCGTTTGCCCTGAACGCTCCGGGCGAACCAGCGTTCTACGCGTACAAAAACACGCCGAGCGTAAACGGCTTTAGTCCGGCCATAATGCTGAACAACGCGAACGCAACCAATACGGCGAATGGAAGCGGGGCGTCCGCTCCTTTCCGTCTCGACCGAACGCAGGCTGCGACCGCCGACCAGGACCACGATTACCTGGCTGAACAACTCGCTTACCACAGCGGCCTTGTCGACCTCTTCCCGATGTCGGTCGGCACCGCTGGGCCGCCTCCGAGCGGGGTTGCCGGCGCCACAAAAGGCCTCGTCATGGGCTATTACGATGGCAACACCGTCACTGCCTTCTGGAACTACGCCCAGCACTACGCGATGAGCGACAACTCTTATAACACGACCTATGGCCCTTCCACGCCGGGCGCAATCAACCTGATCTCCGGCCAGACCAACGGCGTAATCAACAACGTGAACGGCACGGGCGCGCTGGCTGGGGACGGCTCGAACGGCCTGACGGATATCAGCGATGCCGATCCGACGGGCGACGTCTGCTCCACGACGACCGGCGAAACCTTCCAGATGAGCGGCAAGAACATCGGCGATCTGCTGAACACCGCGGGCGTCAGCTGGGGCTTCTTTGAGGGCGGCTTCGATCTGACCCAGACCAACTCCAACGGCACAACCGGCTGCAAGCGCACTACGACGTCCTACGTCACTAACACGACCAAGGCCGACTACATTCCCCACCACCAGCCCTTCCAGTACTACAAGTCCACTGCTAATCCGATGCACACGCGCCCCACGTCGCCGATGACGGTGGGCCAGGCGGGCGATCCGGGCAATCACCAGTACGATATGAGTGATTTTTATGCTGCGGTGAGCGCGGGCAACTTTCCGGCGGTCAGCTACCTGAAAGCCCCCGGATTCCAGGATGGCCACGCGGGCTACTCCGATCCGCTGGATGAACAGCAGTTCGTGGTTCAGGTAATCAACTTCCTGATGAAGCAGCCGGCCTGGTCGAACACCGCGGTCGTCATCGCTTATGACGATTCGGACGGCTGGTATGACCACCAGATGCCCCCGATCGTGAACCAGTCGGCCACGGGCTCCGACGGTCTGACCGGTCCGGGTCTCTGCGGCTCCGGCGTCACGGCGCTGACCGGTGCGTCCGCATCTACCGCCCACGCGCAGGGGCGCTGCGGATACGGTCCACGCCTTCCGCTGTTAGTGATCTCGCCTTACGCGAAAGCGAACTACGTGGACCACACGCTGACGGACCAGTCCTCCATCCTGCGCTTTATTGAAGACAACTGGCTGGACGGTACACGCATTCAGGGGTCGTTCGATTCGATCGCTGGTTCGCTCGACAATATGTTCGACTATACGACCACAACTCCGAACACGGGCAGTTTTCTCCTTTCCGAAAACAGCGGAGCGCCGCTCAATCCGGCGCAGGCCGCGAGCCGCGCCAATTCGTTGCGCAAGTTCGACCGTAAGGCTGCGCGGGGAAATCCGACGGATACGGACTCGGCCCAATAGCTGGACGTTGTCAACATAGTCTGTGGCGCGCGCCGGAGCGATCCGGCGCGCAAGTCATTTTTGGGAACCGTTCATGACCCGTCGCCAGTTTCTCTTCAACGCTGCCTGCTCTTCCATTTACTCCGCCCCGCGCGCCTCGGCTGCCGCTCCTGCCCTGAACGCAAATTCGCTTACTAAGTTTGTCGACCCGCTGCCGATTCCGCAGATTGCGAAACCACTGGGCATGCGCGTGGCGCCAGGCAAGCCGTCGGTCAAAGTTCCGCATTACCGCGTGGCGATGCGGGAAGTCCGGGCAAAGCTGCACCGCGATCTGCCGGAGACGCGGCTCTGGACTTACGGAGCATCGATGCCGGGGCCAACGTTTGAAACACGGTCAGGCGAGGGATTGCTGGTGGAGTGGAGCAATGAGTTGCCAGCTAAGCATTTCCTCACCATCGATCATTCACTGCACGGCGCGGAGAAAGACAAGCCCGAAGCGCGCGGCGTGGTGCATGTCCACGGCGCGAAGGCGCCGCCGGAAAGCGATGGTTATCCGGAAGACTGGTACGTGCCGGGTAAGTCCCGGACTTATTACTACCCCAATCAACAGGAACCGGCGCTGCTCTGGTATCACGATCACGCCATGGGCATCAACCGGCTGAATATCTATGCCGGAATGTTCGGCTTATTCGTGATTCGCGATGGCGTCGAAGATGCGTTGGATCTGCCGCGCGGACGTTATGAGGCTCCGCTGGTAATCTGCGATCGATTGCTGCGTCAGGATGGGCAACTGGATTATCCGGTGTCCGACAATCCTGAGAAGCCCTGGGTGCCGGAAGTCTTTGGCGACGTGATGGTGGTGAACGGGAAGGCGTTCCCCTTCCTCGAAGTAGAGGCGCGCCCCCATCGCTTCCGTGTGCTCAACGCTTCGAACGGACGTTTCCTGCATCTGAATCTGTCGAATGACCAGGGGTTCCATCAGATCGGAACCGATCAGGGGCTGCTCGCGACGCCCGTGCCGCTGGAGCGGTCGCTGATGGCGCCCGGCGAGCGTGCGGACCTGATCATCGATTTCAGCGGCCGCGCGGGGCAGCGCATGACGCTGCGCAGCGATTACTTCGATCTGGTGCAGTTTCGCGTGGGGCCCGCGAAGGGGGACGCAGGTGGGGAGTTACCGACGTCGTTACGTGCCGTGCCGAAGACGCCCGAAAGCGCAGCGGTGAAAACGCGGCCCCTATCGATTGCGGAGGACAAGACGATGCGGGGCGAGTCGATGAGAATGCTGCTGAACGGGACGGCCTGGCATGAGCCGGTAACGGAGAGCCCGGCGCTCGATTCGACGGAAATATGGAGTTTCATCAATACGACGGACGATTCGCACCCCATTCATCTGCATCTGGTGCGGTTTCAGATTCTGGACCGGCGGCGGTTCGAGCCGTTCATTTATACGAGCAGTGGCGAGATTCGTTATACCGATCCGCCGATCCCGCCCGCGCCGGAGGAGGCCGGTTGGAAGGATACGGTGCGCGCCGATCCGGGAATGGTAACGCGCATTATTGTGAAGTTCGAAGGATATGCTGGCCGGTATGTGTGGCACTGCCATATCCTGGAGCACGAGGACAACGAGATGATGCGGCCGTACGACATAGTGGGACCTCAGGCCGCAGTCGGGTTGGCAGAGTCGGGTCACCAGCACTAATACGCAGGGAACATCTCTGCCGAAGGAGATCAGGTGCCGAACGAACTACATGTAATTTTTGGTGGCGGCCAAGTGGGACAACCCCTCGCTCGCATCCTTCGCGAGCGCGGTCTCCGGGTGCGGATGGCGAGACGCTCCGCCGGCGCGCCTGACGGCGTCGAACAGATGTCCGGCGATGCGACCGATCGGAGCTTCTGCGTCGAAGCTGCTGGTGGCGCATCCACCGTCTACCACTGCATGAATCCGCCCTACTCCGCACAGGTCTGGGGCGAAATGATTCCGAAGTACATCGAGAACCTGATCGCCGCCGCCGGAAGTGCGGGCGCCCGTCTGGTAGTGCTCGAGAGCGTGTACATGCTGGGACGCACGGGCGGGCGGCCGATGACTGAAGACACGCCGATGAATCCTTGCAGCCGGAAGGGTGAGATCCGCGCTCGCGAGGCGGAGCGCTTGTTCGATGCCCATCGGCGCGGCGAAGTACGAGCTACGGCTGGACGCGCTTCCGACTTTTACGGCCCAGGCGCTACACTCAGCCACCTGGGAGATCAATTCTGGAAGCCAGTGATCGCGGGTGGCCGGGGCCGTGTGCTGGTGAATCCGGACTCGATTCATACCTATCACTACGTGCCGGACGTCGCTGCCGGCCTGGCGACGCTGGGGATGGCCGGCGACGATGCGTACGGCAAGCCCTGGATGCTGCCCTGCGCGCCCGCGGAGTCAATGCGCGCGCTGGTGGCTCGGTTCTCGGGTTATTTGGGACGGGAGATTGGCGTCACCACGATGCCACGATGGGCACTGAAAGCGCTTGGGCTCGTCGTGCCGATGATTCGGGAGATTAACGAGATGCTGTACCAGTGGGACGAGCCGTTCATTATCGACGACCAGTGTTTTCGCACGGCTTTCAATATCGGACCTATTGAACCCCGGCAAGCCGCCGCCGACACCGTCACATGGGCCAAATCGCATTACGCGAGTGGGCACGCCTGAACGAAGAACCTATGTGTCCGGACCGGACAATTGGGAATTGGAGCCGACAGAGGGACTTGAACCCCCGACCCGCAGTTTACAAAACTGCCGCTCTACCAACTGAGCTATGTCGGCTTCGAAGGTGAGGCGGCCCAAACGACCGCTCCATCACTAATTTATCAGACGCGCTTGCGGTTACACTGTTTGTGAATGCCCGATAACAGCTTCGATGTCGTCTCTCAGATTGAAATGCCCGAAGTGAACAACGCCATTCAGCAGGCGGTCAAAGAAGTCACCACGCGCTTCGATTTGAAGGACTCGAAATCGAAGATCGAACTCAACGAAAAAGATAAAAAGATCACGCTCTCGAGCTCCGACGACTTCAAGCTGAAGGCGGTCACCGAGATTCTCCAGCAGAAACTCGTCAAGCGCGGGGTGCCCATTCGTAACCTCACGTACGGGACCATTCAGCCCGCCGCCGGATCGACCGTGCGCCAGGAGGTGACCCTGCAGTCTGGCATCGCGATCGAAAAAGCGCGCGACATAGTCAAGAAGATCAAAGACTCCAAACTCAAGGTTCAGGCCGCCATTCAGGGCGACCTTGTGCGCGTCAGCGGCAAGGACCGCGACACGCTTCAGCAGGCCATCGCGCTGCTCAAAGGTTCCGACTTCGGCATCGAACTCCAGTTCATCAATTACCGGACTAACTGAGTGCCGCGGCGCATCGAATCCTTATTCGTCGCCGGTCCCGCGGGACGATTGGAAGCTCTGCTCGAAGAGCCCGAGGAGGCCGCGCCGGCCGAAGCGTGCGTGCTGTGCCACCCGCACCCTCTGTATGGCGGCACCATGCATAACAAGGTCGTGTATCGCCTGGCGCGAGGTCTGCGCCGCTCGGGCAGCGTAGTTCTGCGCTTCAACTTCCGCGGAGTAAACCTCAGCGAAGGGACGCACGATGACGGCGCGGGCGAAATCGAAGACGCGCGCTCCGCGCTGAACGCGCTCCGCGAACGCTATCCCGACCTGCCGTTCGCTCTCGCGGGCTTTTCATTCGGATCGCGCGTGATTCTTCGCCTCGGCTGCTCACTGACCGATCCCGCGCCCGTTCGCTTGATCGCGGCCGGGTTTCCCACGCGCCTGGGCGCGCTCGATCATCTCGACGGATGCGCGATTCCCAAGTACATCGTTCAGAGCACACACGACGAATTCGGTCCGGCCGACGCGCTGCGCAATGCCTTCGAAAGCTTCGCCGAACCCAAACAGCTTCAGTTCATCGAAGCATCCGACCACTTCTTCGCCGGATCTCTCGAAAAACTCGAAGACGCGGTCGCAGCCTTGCCCCGACCTTAAGCTTTCAAAACCCCGAGGGGCTTCGGAGCCGTGTAACCCGGAAAAACGGCGCTCAGATCGTTCTGGCCCAGATGGCCACGCACCAATTCACTGAGCACGGCGCGGAAGTCGGTGGTGACCGCCAGATCGCGGCCTTCAAAAAGCTGCTCTTTTTCGAGCCCCGGCCATTCACCGTAGATCTTTCCGCCCTGCACGGATCCGCCGATCACCATCATCATGCTGCCGTGACCGTGGTCGGTACCCGCGGCGCCGTTCTCCTGCACGGTACGTCCAAACTCCGACATCGTGACGATCACGACATCCTCCATGCGGTCGCCCATGTCCTGGTAAAACTTCCCAATGGCATTCGAGAACTGCCGCAGCAGACCGAAAAGTTCGTTGTTCTCGTTGCCATGGTGATCCCATCCGCCGACCTCGGCGAACGCCGCTTCGACGCCCGCATCGGCTTGGATCAGACGCGCCAGTTGCTGCAGACCCTGGCCGAGTTGCCCGCCCTGCGCGTACTGCGGCGCTTCGCCCCGGGGCATCATGCGATTCGGCTGCTCTTTGCCAATCGACTGGATGATCTTCATCGCGTCGAACGCATCCGTGCCCGTGCGCCTCAGCGGGACGTCAGGCGTCACCGCGTACATACCCTGCACGATCGTGGCGGTCGCCGGGTCCGCCAATTTGAACTGATCCGCGTTGCCGAGAGCGATGGCCTCACAGTCTCCCCGAAGCGTCCGCGGTACCTGCTTCGCGAGCGCAACGGCCCGCACTGGCGAAGCATTCTCCGCGGTTCCCAATGCACGGTTCAGCCACCCGTTCGGTGTTGCCTGACCGGGAGTGCCGGACTCCATGTAATCCTGCGCGTCGAAATGCGAGCGCGAGGGATCGGGCGAACCCGTAGCTTCGACTATCGCCAGATGGCCCTTATCCCAAAGCGGCTTGAGCGGTTGCAGGGCGCCGTTCAGCCCGAATTTGCCGTCAAGATCGATCACGCTGCCGAACGGACCGTTGACCCCTGAAGGCACCGCGCCGCGTGGCGGCGCAAGCGCAATCGTGGGCCGCCGTTCGCGGTATTGGGGGTCGCCGAAAGGCACGACTATATTCAGACCGTCGGCGGCGCCCCGCATGAAAATCGCAAGCAGTGTTTTGCGCCTTCGTCCCTCCGTGGCGGCGGCGCGCGCCAGCCACATCGGAGCCTGTCCCACCCCCACCATCGCCAGCGCGGAACCGCGCAGCAGGAATCGTCGCGTCAACATGCCGGCTTATCTCCTTTCAAAATCGGGCGAACTGAGAATCAAAGACGCAATGACCGAGCGGTCGTCCGCCTTGCCCGGAGGAAGACCCGACCCGATCGCTTCCAGAGTCTGCGGCGACGCGTCGCGCCCCAGCAGCGCGCGGGCAACGTCAGGCCCCTCCATGCCCTTCCATCGCGTGACGTCGACGCGAACTCCCGGATACTGATCGGAAGCCAGCGCCACCGCGAAGTTCAGCTGCGTCAGAATTCCCGACGTGCTGAGCCAGGTTTCCTTAACGTCCGGATAGCCGGTCGGCGCTTCTTTGGCATACAGAGCTTCGCCCATGTCTGCGATGGTTTGCACGAGCGAGTACGCGTCGGTCACATCGCCATTCACCGCGCGGACCGCACCCGCCGTCATCTCAAGAGGCGACTTGATTCGCGCCGTCCACGCCCCCTCGGAGAAAAACTCTGTCGAGTGCAGCAACGTGTCCATTACCGCGCGCAGATCGCCGTCCGTCCTGACGAACGTCTGCGCCATCCGCTCCACAAGCTGCGGCGGCGGAACATCAGCGACGAAATGCCGCGCCAGTTGCATCGAAATGAATTTCGCGGTCGAGGGATGGCGCGCCAGGATATCGATCACGCGCAGCCCGTCGTCTTCGCCGCCGCCCTTCGGAATCGTGTGGCCCAGCACCGTCTTTTGACCGAAATCGTGCATGAATGGAGCGAAGACGAACTGCGGGTTTTCGGGATTCGTCACCGTCCATCCGGTAAAGCAACGCGCCACCGCGATGACGTCCTGCTGCGTGTATCCGCCTTTCACGCCGAGCGTGTGCAGTTCCATCACTTCGCGCCCGTAATTCTCATTCAGGCCGTGCGCCTGACGCAGGCCAAATACGGGAATGACCGAATTGGGCACGCCGTTTACGATGCCGCGGCGCGGAGCGAACGGCCCCACGTCGAAACTCCCGGGCGCGAGCGATTCCCAATTGTCCAGGTAATAGAGCATCGCGGGATGCCGCGCCGTCGCGAGCAGCAGATCGCGGAAATGCCCGAGAACATGCGGACGAATCGCATCGCGCTCGTAGTTGCCCACCAACAGCAGTCCCAGGTTCTGCGTCTGCGCGATGTTCTTCGTCGAGTCGACGTTGAAGTGATTGAACCAGAAATCCACCAGCACTTCTTCCAGTTGCCGATTGGAATACACCGCCCGCAGGACCCTGGCCTCTTTTGCGTCCTCGCTCGCGACCTGGCGCGGGGCGCGCTGCAACTGCCCCTCCCGTCGGTACTCGGGTACCGCCGATTGGAATTTCGGCGGGAGCGCCATTGCGAGTTTCGGCCGTTTCTCCGGTTCGAGACTCGCGAAAACCGCGAGGATTTTCTCGCGATCGCCGGACTGAACCTGCGCAATCTGCTCCGGACTCAGCAGATCGGGAAGGCGCGGATTGCGCTGCCGGTTCTCCGCCATGATCTGCTCCTGCTGCTTCTTCCGCGCTTGCTCCGCCTCTTCTTTGAACTCCGGCGTGTAGGTCAGAATGTTGGGCGGGAGGGCGACCAGAACCGCCGCGCGCTTTTCCGGAGTCAGGGCCTTCAGAACCGTCGTCCGCTCCTCGGCGGTTCCGTTGAGCACCCTTCGGCGGTCTTCGTCGGGCAACTGATTGAGGGTCATGACAGGCGCCTGCGCCGCCATCATCATTCCCTGGCTCTCGGGCGTGTACTTGCGAACGGTCTCGTTAAGACTCAGGTGCAGCGTTTCGAGTGGCTTCAGCTTCTCCTCGAGAATCGGGTTTTCCGAAATCCTCTCGGGATGAAGCTGCTGATCGATCCACCTATTCAGCCCGATACGGCGAACTTCCTCGATATCTCCGGGTCGCGGCCCGAACGTAAGGCGACTGAGCGCCTGAACAATCTGCTGATCGGGCGAGAGCCGCTTCTCAAAAGGGCCGACCGCGTGGCCCGGGTGGGAAAGGATAACGACTGCGAGCGCAGCCGCGCCGACGGTTCCGACTGAGCGCTTCATTCTGTCTCCGCCTGCGTTTGCCGTTAAAACACTATAGACGTGCGCACGCGGCTGCCGTTGAGTTACAACGCGTTCGGCAGCCGGCCAATTCATGGGATGATTTATCACTAATTCACGCCAAACGAAATATTATTAGCCATTTAGGGGCGCTTTAGGTTATCTATAGATACGCGCGGCTGCCGCAGGCCACAGATGTAGAAGGAAATGCGGAAAAACAGCCGTGATTGGTTATTTTTCGGAGACTTAGAGATGGACAGTTCCGGGGGGCTTACCGCCGACGCCGCCTCGCAGTTCGAAGGGTGGGCGGCCGCCGCATTTGAGCAATCTACCCTGGCCATGGTTCGGGTGGCGCCGGATCAGAAGATCGTCGCCTGCAATCGCACGGCGTGCGAGATGGTCGGACTTCCAACGCTCGAAGGCCAATGTTTGCCGGAATTACTCGCCGACGAGAAGAACATTGAGATTGTCCGTCGTCAATCGGACGAGCGCCGAAAAGGCGTGAGCACGGAATACGAGATAGAGGTGCTCCATTTTCCCGACCGGCGGCGAATCCCGATCAAGGTGACCGCCATGCCGGTGATGATGCCGGGCGGCGAGTACGGCGGCGCATTGGCCATCTTTCGAAGCCTGGAACGGGAACGTATGTCTCAGGCGTTCGAAAAGGCGATTCATGCTGCCCAGGGCGCCGACCAGATTTTCCAGGCAGTTTGTGAGCAATTGCAACCGCGGCTTAAGTTCGATTTTTCCGCCTTCAGCGTCTACAGCAAGAATGGCAGACATTCCCGGATGCTGTTCTCTTATGACCCCGACCGCCGCGTCGAGAGCCACAAGCGATGGTATGTAATTTCGGATGCTTTGGCCGCCTGGACGCAGCGTCAGGACGTGACGGTGATCGATCTCGTGGGGTTTGTCCGCGAGTTTCCCGAATATCAGAAGGACCGCTCCGTTCAGAAATTGCTGAACGACGGAATTCAATGGCTCCTGCGCGTTCCGGTGGTTCGCGGCGACCGCGTCGTCGCGTCCTTCTCCTGCGGGACTCGCGATGCGGAAGGGTTCGGCGAGGATCTCATCGAGATGCTGGAGTCCCTCCCGATCGCGAAGGCCCTCCTGATGGGTCTCCACAGCTTCGAAAACGAGGAACTGAGCTTTCGATTTAACCTGATCCGGGACATGTTCGTGTGCCGCACGCCGGAAGCGATCGCCGATATCGCCACGGAAAGACTGGGCAAGCATTACGGCTGGGAAAGCGTTGAAGTCTACAGCATCGAGGAATCGGGACGAAAAATCCGGCTGCTGAGTCAGTGGTCCGCGTCGCCCGAGTTTCGGCTTGCAGAGGAATATTATCTGCCGATGGGAAAGGGCATTCTCGGCAGCGCTTACGAATCCGACCAGGACATCCTGATCGGCGACGTCACATCCGATCCGCGCTTCAAAGATTCATACATAGCGCTCCGGCGCGACACGCGATCCGAACTGTGCATGCCCATCCGTGTGAACGGACGGATTTCGCGCATACTCAACATCGAGGATCGCAGGGAAAATGCCTTTTCCGACGAAGAACAGGAAATGCTGCGCAGCATGCTCGACGAGATCGGCGGGCTCTTCGGCGCGGTTTGGGACAAGGCGGTCATCGCAAGCTCGTTCGAGCTGACCCCGAGTATTGTTCTGATCGCCGATACGGCGCACAACGTCATTCAGCACAATGCCGCGGCGCTGGCTCAATTGGGGTTCACGTCCCAGGAACTGATGAATACGCCAATCGCCGCATATTTCGAGAAGCCGGAACTGGCCGACGATCTCTTTCGCGCGCCTGTCGCCAGCGTGGAAACGGGACTGCGCCGCAAGGACGGGACTCTTCTGCCGGTTCTGGTGGGCTCTCGTGAGTTGGAAGGCTTCGGCGCGTGGGTCTTCAGCGCGCGCGACCTGACACATCAGAAGCGCGTCGCCGAACTGGAAAGCCTCCGCGCGATGTACAAGGAAATTGCGGCTCAGACCAAAACGCCGCTCTCGCTCGCCTTCAGCTGGATCCAGCGCGTGCAGCGCAAAGCCGAGCACTCCGGCAGCGAAGCGGCCGAGATTCTGCAAAAGGCCCTCGTGCAGCTCAAGAAGGCCGATCTTACATATGAAAGGCTGGCGTTCTACAGTGATCGCACAGCCGCCGCGGCGGCTTCGAAAGAAATTCTGATCAACGCGGGCGACCTCCTGAAACGCACCCTCGGCATTATGCCGACCGGGGTGGTGCGCTTCGACCCGACCGGCGTTCCCGATCTCTATATTCGTAGTGATCCGTTTGAAACAGAATTCGCCATCGAGAGCACTATTTCGTATCTGGAGCGCTTTCTTCCCGCGGATCAGGGGGTTGACGTGAGTCTCTCGTCGGTGTCGGAAAGAGTTCTGATTCACATTCAGGGTCCGTTTCCTGAACAGCCGGAGGGCAGCGAGGAGACATCGGAACGCGTCTGCCAGACGCTTCACGAGATGGCGCTCGGGTCCGATATTATTCGGACCTTCATGCAGCAGCACGGCGCTTCCTATCGTCAGGAACGGCTGCCGGGCGGAAAGGTTCGCTTCGAGTTGAGTTTTCCGCAGGCTCTGGTCAGAGCTTGAAATGGGCGGTCCGAAATGAGAAAAATTCTGGCAGTTCACCCTGACGCCGACATGCTGGACCTGATGGGCAGCGCCATTGGGGATAAATTTCCGGACCTTGTGACCGTGAAGGAACGCAATCTGGCGAGCGCACGGGAACAGTGCCGCGCTGAGAACGGCGACGACCGGTTCTGCCTCATCATCGCGAACAACAGCATCGCCGCGGATACCAGAACTCCGCGCAACGACAACGAGAACAAAGGCGTTGAGCTTCTGGAGTCACTCCCATCCCTTGGGCATCAGGACGTCCCGACAATTCTCATGGCTCCATCTGTCACCAATGCGCTGCTGGCGACCGTGCAGCAACTGAAGAACTGCAGTCTGCTGCTGATGGATCATTCGGCGGGTTTCGAAGAAGCGTTGCTGAGCGCCGTGGGTCGATCTCTCGGCGCATCGCAGGCCTCGGAAGCGGAAGAGGAGCCGGCGCAGGTCAGAGTCGTCGTCAGCCTCAATCTGGAGAAGCAGACCTTCGAGTACGAGATGAAGGGCGTCGGGTTCATTTACAGCACACCGCGTGCTCCTCTGCAGGTCGACTCGCTCGGGTTTAAGCGGCTGCTCAACCGTTCGCGTCGCGCCGGTGATAACGCCAACGACTGGGAACAGGAACTTCTCGAAATCGGGCAGGACCTCGGCACGCTCCTGCTCTACGGAAATCCCGGGTTCCTTCGCGCGCTGCACGACGCGCAGGCGAAGGCCGGCGGTTCCGAGCGAAAGAGCATCTGCTTCGATATCGACCGCTCTGTGTATCCTGCGGCGCTCGAGGCTCTCACCGAGCCCGGCGAGGAACGGTTCTGGATGCTCGAAGTTCCGATGTATCGGCGCCTCACGCGTGCCGGCCAGACCGCGCTCGACCGTCCGGTGCTGTTTCACAGACGTGCCCGAGGCGGCCCGGAGCCCTTCAGCGCGCTGGTTATTGAATCCCCGGCGAGCGGCGTGGTCGAGAATCTAACAGATAAACAAGGGAAAAAGTTATTTCTACAACCGCTCGGAAACGTGAAGGAAGAGTGCGATGCCGTCGAAGCTGCTCTGAGCGCTCGGGCCCGTCCGTTCCGGCGCGTGCGGCCGGAGGATGTTCCCGAGGGCGTCTCTTTCAGGACGTATTTAAAAGACGTCCTCAAGGAAGGCAACTGGGACCTCGTTCATTACGCGGGTCATAGCTATTACGACGAGAGCAGCGGCAAGGGCTACCTGCTGCTCCCGGGTCCGTTTGTGGAGGAACTCGATGTCGAGTTATTCAACACCTATCTGGACCGCGCCCGCACGCGCTTCATCTATCTGAGCGGCTGTCAGAGTTCGGAGACGGGATTCGTATTCGAGTTCGCGCGGCTGCAGATTCCGGGGGTGCTGGGCTTTCGCTGGCCGATTCACGATCAGGCCGCGCTCGATTTCGCGAAGCAGTTTTACCAGAATCTTTTCTCGAAGAGCAGCGGTCCATGCCTGGAGCACGCTTTCCTCTCTACCCGCCGGGCGATTCGTGAAATCCACAAGCAGGATAAGATCTGGGCGGCAGCGATGCTGATCCTCCAGGATGCCGATTAATGAGCGCTTTCTCAGATTTTGTCGACGCGGTGTGGGGAGGTCCCGCCGCTCAGAAAATCTCCGGCGCCGTGCCTGCGGATCATGTGCTCGATGCCGGTTTCACAAGCCGGGTATTCGAGCGCGATGAGGCCTACTTCACGATTTCCATCGTCGAGATGTTTCTGGCTAACGCGCGAAAGCTCTGGCAGGGCATCGCTCCTCTGACGGTCGCGGCCGTCGATTTCCAGTACGCCGGCCAGAGGCAGACCGCGCCTTTTGTGGTCGGGAAAGACCTGCTGTCCAGCGTTCAGGAATACTTGAAGGGCGACAACGTCGAGTATCGGAATACCAAGATCCTCGGTCCGTGCCCCTATACGGGCGGAAATGTGGGGCTGTTCATCGGCCTCTTCCAGACGCCGACAAACAGCGCTTCGAGCGAGTTCTTCACTGTGCTCGGCGACATCGCGGGGGCGTTCGAACTAACGGGGCTCACAGGATATCTTCCGGTCGCTAAAGTCGTGACCGGCGGACTGGGACGTCTGCTGAAACTCGGAGAGACCCGATTGCAGATCGGCAGCCGGGATGAGTTTTCCGGGGAATCCGGCGATACAAACCGGTTTCGCGAAGGCTTCCTGGTTTACGTGAACTGTTCGCCCGAAGAACTCGCGACTTCGCTGTGGGTGAAAGACGGTAGCCTGCTCGCCGGCCCGTCAGGCGATTCTGCCGTTCGGCTCACGCGCTACGACCACTGCCTCGCCCGCATCGCGTGGAACTCCGAACGCAACGACTATACCTCCTTGCCGTTTCACTCCGCCTGGAACAAAGCGAGGGACCTGATCTGGGGCGATCAGGCCGACAAGGCTCGCGCGGGCTTTCTGGAACTCGTTCAGCAAGTCGCGCGTTCGGCCGATGTCACGCCGCGCCATCGCGCCGCGCTGCTGTCCGCATATCGAGTGAACTTCGAATCCGAGATGGAGTCGTATCGCGCCACGACCGCGGGCATTCTGCCCGCGGCGAACACGCGCGCCGCCTCGACCGCCGCAAGCAACGGCAGCGGCGCGCTTCAGATGGAAGCTCTCGCGTCGCGACGCGCGGGCTTCGGAAAAGATATCGAATCGGCCCTGCTGAACATGGCCCAGCAATTTCCGAAGCTTTCCGCCGCCCGTGCCGGAAATGAGACGTTGACCGACGGCGTCCTGAATGCGCAGATGCGGCTGATCGGAACTCCCGCGCAGGACCCGCAGCGTCTGGCCGACGCGCTCGTGACCGCCGCGTTCCAGAGCGCGCCCTGATCGGTTTACAGCATCGATTCACAGCGCCGCGACGGTGATCGCTTTACTCGATTCGCGAAGGCGCTGCACGGCGACGTCGGAAAGTTCGCGCCGCAGATCCGGAAATCTGTCGATCAGCCGGTTGAACTGGCCGCGGCCCAGCGAAATGCAGGTACACACGGTTTCACTGCGAACTGTCGCCGTTCGCGGAAACCCTGTTATGAGAGTGATCTCGCCGAAGAAATCGCCATCCTGCAGGACCGCGACGCGCATCGTGTTCCCCGTCTGCTCTTCCGTGCGCCAGACGCCCACCGTTCCCCGGGCAATGATGTAGAACTGATCGCCCGGATCGTTCTGGCAAACGATTTCCCGGCCCCGCGGAAACGTGCGCGTCGTGAAATACGGCGCAAGTTCGGCCAGCACGTCGTGCGGGAGCTTTTCGAGAATCGGGAATTGTTTCAGCCGCGCCGCGTCGACATCGACGTGGCCGCCATCGGACGAGAACCGGAATCCCGCCTGCTTGCGCCACAGGTTTGCATAGAAACCTTCGAGGGCCATGAGCTCATAGTGGCTTCCTTCCTCCACAATGCGTCCCTGATCGAATACGTAGATGCGATCCGCGTCCGCGGCGCTCGACAGACGGTGCGTGATCGAGATCACCGTGCGTCCCGGCGCGATCGCCCGAAGGGTCGCGTCGATCGAGTCTTCCTCATTCGCATCCAGCGCTGAGGCGACCTCGTCCAGAAGCAGAATGTCCGGATCGCGCAGCAGAGCCCGCGCGATGGCGACTCGCTGCGATGCCTCTCCATCGAGCCTGAGCCCGTGCTCGCCGGCCGGCGTATCCAGCCCCTGAGGCAATTGCGCCGCGAACCGATCTACACCCGCCGCTGCGGCCGCTCGCATTACCGCCTCGTCTGACGTCACCGGATTTCCGAGCCGGATATTCTCCCGCAGGGACGCGCGGAAGATGAAGTTCTCCTGAAGCACCAAGCCGACGCGCGATCGCAGGGACGATTGCGCCACGGCTGCGATGTCGTGACCATCGATCGTAATGTGACCTCGGTAAGGATCGTAGAAACGCATCAGCAGCCGAGCCATGGTGCTCTTACCAGACCCGCTCGGGCCCACGAACGCGGTGTATGAACCTTTGGGGATACGCACGGTGACCCCCGCGAGCGCCGGATGCTCGTCGTGATAGCGATAGGTCACATCGGAGAACAGAATTTCCTGACGGAGCGGGCCGAGCGTCTTCGCGTCCTTACGGTCCAGAACCGGCGCGGGGTCAGTAAGCCCGTTGCAAATGCCGCGCCAGGCCGCCTGCCCTACTTCGAGCGCCGTCAGATAGTCGGAAATCGAAAGCAAAGATGCGCTCAGCCCCACAGTCAGCAACTGAATCGAAACCACGTTCCCCGCGCTGATGCGGCCGCCCAGAGCCATCGCAACGCTCAAACCGAGCACTCCGATCTGGAGAGCAATGATTCCTGTCGAGATCAGGCGGTCCATCAGCGCTTCCAGAAACCCGGACTTGATGGAGCCCTGCGTAAGCGCATCGTTGCGTTTTCGAAAGAGCGTGATCCCCATGCGCTCCAGGGAGAATGCGCGCACGATCCACCGCGCGGTCACGCTTTCCTCAACGAGACCCAGCACCCGGACCTTTTCGTCGCGGCGTTCGTCCGAAGCGCGCGCGGCGGTCCGTGCTACGGTGCGCGGCGCGAGAAGCACCCAGGGCCAGAAGAGCAGAGCGAACAGACCCACGCGCCAGTCGAGCCAGCAGATAGCGGCGGCGCACAAGAGTCCTTCAAGACACGGCAGGATGCCGGACTTCGCGCCCTTCGCAAACACCTGTTCGATCTCCGCCACGTCGTCCCCGAAGCGTTCCAATATTTCGGCGGGCGCGGTGGTCGTGTGAAAGGCGGGCGAGAGCTGCTGCAGCCGCTCGTACATGCTCTGTCGCAGGGCGCCGAGCGAACGCCCCACGAGGCTCGAGAAGATGCGGTCGCGCATCAGGCCCGCGATGCAGGCCGCCGAAAGCGATCCCGCCAGCAGCGCCACAATTCGGAACAGCGCCTCGTGATTGCGCTCGATGAGGGCTTTGTCCACAAGATTTCCGGCGCTCAGGGAAACGAGAACCCGGAACGCGGCCTCGAGCGCGATTGCTGCAAGAATGGCCGCGACAATCGGACCGGACCGCTCAGGCAGGATTTGGATACCGCTCGATCTGCCTCGCGACACCTTTCAGAAGTATCGCCTACACGCGAACGTTCCGCAAACCCGTCTCCCCGCGCGAAGGACTTCTCGCATCTGCCGAGTTGATATGATTCCGTATCCCATGTGGGATCACAACTACACGCCACTCTCGAATAGTCTTGCGCTGTCCTCAGCGATCGCAGCGCTTCCGATCTTCGTCCTTCTGGTGATGCTGGGAATACTCCGCAAGCCGGCATGGATTTCATCTCTCACTGGCCTTGCCGGCGCGATCGTCGTCGCGCTCTTTGTCTACGGAATGCCGCCATCCGTGATGTTGTCCGCGATCGGCTACGGCGCTGCGCAGGGACTCTTTCCCATCGGATGGGTGGTCTTCACGGCGATCTTTCTCTACAACATTACGGTGGAGATGGGAAAATTCGAGACCGTGAAGAACTCGATCGGAGGTCTCACCTCCGACCGGAGACTTCAGGCGCTGCTGATCGCCTTCGCATTCGGCGCGTTTATCGAAGGCGCGGCGGGATTCGGAACACCTGTGGCCGTGGCCGCCGCGATGCTCACCGGCCTCGGGTTTGCGCCTTTTATGCGGGCGGCATCTGCCTGCTTGCGAACACGGCGCCCGTCGCATTCGGGTCCATTGGAATCCCGATCGTGACGCTTCAGAGGGTCACTGGCCTCTCGCTTCTCCGGCTGAGCGCGGGAGTCGGACGAATTTGCGCTCCGGTATCCCTGATCGTCCCGTCCTATTTGATTCTGGTTATGGGTGGCTGGCGCGCTCTCGCCGGAGTGCTGCCCGCCGCGGCTGTGTGCGGCATCGCCTTCGCAGGCACTCAGTTTCTGGTGTCGAATTTTATCGGTCCGGAGCTGACGGATATCTTCGCGTCCCTCGCCGCCCTGGGGGCTCTGGTGGCGCTCCTCAAAGTCTGGAAGCCGAAGGATCGGTTTCAGATGGCCGGCGATCGTCCGTCGAAGCCAGGTGCGGCGATGTCCGCGGGCGCGACGTTCCATGCATGGATGCCTTTCATCCTGCTTGTGATCTGTGTGCTGGCCTGGGGACTGTTCAAGCCGACGCTCAATAAGTACAGCGTCGTTTTCGAATGGCCCGGCCTGCACAACCTGATCCGCAAGATGCCGCCCGTGGTACCGAAACCCGCGTTCTACGATGCGCGCTACAGCTTCGATTGGCTTTCCGCCGCGGGAACTGCCTGTCTTTGCGCCTCGATACTGTCGGCACTCGTCCTCGGTATGGCTCCTGGCCGGTTCTTCCGAGTCCTGGGAGCCACGGCGCGGCAGTTGCTTTTCGCGGAGATCACAATAGCCACAGTTCTGGGACTGGCGTTCCTGATGAACTACTCGGGATCGACCGCCACGCTTGGATTGGCCTTCGCCGCTGCGGGCGCGGCGTTTCCGTTTTTCAGCGCCATTCTCGGCTGGCTGGGCGTGTTCCTGACCGGCAGCGACACCTCGGCGAATGCCCTGTTCGGGAATCTGCAGGTGGTAACGGCGCAAAACCTTGGCATGAATCCCACTCTGATGGCAGCGGCAAACTCGAGCGGCGGCGTCATGGGGAAGATGATCAGTCTGCAGAGCGTCGCCGTCGCTTCCGCCGCCACGTCGATGGGCGGAGGCGAAGAGAGCCGTCTTTTCCGATTCACCCTGCGGCACAGTATCCTGCTGGCCGCAGTCATCGGCGTGATCGCGCTGTTCTACGCTTACGTGGCGCCTTCGCTGGCGCCGTAGACACTGAGTTGTCTATTTGACGTCGGACGCCAGAGCGGGGTCGTTCTTGTGGAAATACTTGCGCTTCACATCCGGCCAGAATTCTTTGAGGACCTGAGAGATTGCATCTGTGCCGATAAACGTAAACATGCGCTCCATCGTCTCGCCAAACCCTCGCGAATCGGGATAGTAAGCGTTACCCAGCGCTGCGGCCGCGCCGTTTCCAAGGAACTCTGAAGCGTTGAACATCCACTTGCCGGAATCGCTGCGGGCCACCACCGTTCGTGAAACGGCCCATCCAATTCGGCTCATGGCTGAGCCATGGCCCTTGCGAAAATAACGCGGATCCTGATGAAGGAGGGTCGGAACTATCGCCTCCGTCAAGTAGTTGCCGACATCCTGATCGGCCAACCCTGTCAAATACCGATGGAAATATCCCTTAACGCCCTGTCCGAAGGAGGGATTACTGTCCTGCCACTGCCCCAACCCCGCAAACACTCCGGCGAGGAGAAAAGAAGGCCCGTCGATCGTATCGTCAGTGGCGATCTTGAACTTCTGTTTGGTCGTGATAGGCGCGTAGGGCTGGTCGCCTTCGGCTGTCCGGTAATTAGGCAGCACGCCGAAAGCGTGCTTGTCCTGAACGAAATCCGGCTTCGCAACGTTAACCGGCTGGACGGTGGAATCCGGAGCCGCCGCCGCGCCTTCCGATACCGGGTTCGCCTCAGGCTGCGCCGTCGGAGACTGGGCACATAATGACGACGTCAACGGCAGAGCAGCCGCAAACAACAAAGTAATAGCGTGAGTGCGCAAAGGTTTCATTAAGATCATCTGAAGCCGGCGCCCTCGCGGCAGGACGCAAAACCACCTTCTCCTTGCGATGCCGGTAACGCATCGGAAGTTACATTTGAGGCCAAATAAACTGGCGTCGGATCAAAGTGAAAGGGCGCTCTTTACCGTATTGGCGAGCTCTGAAACCCGATAGGGCTTTTGCAGGTAACCGTTGATTCCCGCGGCGCGGAAGCGTTCCTCCGCGTCCGTGCGTGCAAATCCACTGGATACAATGACTTTCACGTCCCCTTTGATGCTGCGCAGTCGATCGAGAGTGCTGGCTCCGTCCATTCCCGGCATTTTCCAGTCCAGCAGTACGGCCCGGATACTGTACTGCGATTCACAAAACCGCTCTATGGCTTCTTCGCCGCTGGCGGCCAGGATTACCCGATAGCCCGCGCGTTCGAGCGCTACTTTCACGATCTGCCGGACGATCGCCTCGTCGTCGACGACCAAAATGGTCTCGCCTGTGGGCTCCGTCTCCTCGGAAATGCCCTCCGGACGCGCCAACATGAAGTAAATTCGCAGCGCAGTGCCCTCGCCGGGGGTGGTGCGAACCCGAAGAAAACCCCGATGCGCGCGGACAACCCCCGCCACAGCGGCAAGGCCGAGACCTCTCCCCAGGAACTTCGTGCTGAAAAAAGGCTCGAAGATCTTCGAAGCAGTTGCCTGATCCATCCCGCATCCGGTATCCCGCACTTCGAACCATCCGAAGTGCCCTGCCGCCGGCTGATCCGGCATGACGTCGAAATGAGTTCCGTCGACGAATTCCACGCCAGTCTCGACGCATACCGTCCCTGTGCAGTCATCGGCAAAGGACTCCCCCGCGTTGAGCGTGAGATTCAGCAGAGCCTGACGAACCTGATTCGCGTCAGCGACAACCGTCGGAGCATCCGAGAGCCGTAGCTCCAGATGCACTCGCTTGGGCAATGAGGCGCGGATCAGCCCTTCGGATGCGCGGATCACGCCCGCAAGGTCGAGCGGCTGCATCTGCAGGGGCGCCTTTCCTGCGTAGGCCAGCAGTTGCTTGGTCAGTTCAGCGGCCCGCTCGCCCGCCTCGACGATCGATTGGGCCATTTCGCGGTCGTCGGCCAGAACGAGCGTCTGTTCCAGAATCTGCGCGTGCCCGATAATGCCCGTCAGTAGATTGTTAAAGTCATGCGCGACTCCCGCGGCAAGAAGGCCGATGCTTTCAAGCCTCTGCTTGCGCCGTACGGTTTCATCCGCCCGCTGCTTATCGAGTATCGATTTGAGCCGCGCCCGCAGCAGCGTCGGGTTCACCGGCTTGAACAGATAATCCTCCGCCCCCGCTTCAATGCAGGAAACGACGCTGTCCATTTCGTCGAGAGCCGAGACCAGGATCACCGCCACGTTAATGAGAGCAGGATCCGCGCGGATGGCTTCCAGAACCTCGAACCCGCTCATGCCCGGCATCATCAGATCGAGCAGGACGACGTCATAAGGCCGGGCTTTCAGCATCGCGAGGGCGGACGCGCCGTCCGATGCGGTCGCGACCTCATGCCGGTTGCGTTCGAGTTGCCGCGACAGCATATCGCGGTTTACATCGTTATCATCGACGATCAGTATGCGGCCAGGCCCGGAAACGGGATCGAGGCGGAGTTCGCGAGAAGCGTTCGGAGATGATGGCGCCGCGGGCTGCCCGCCGTTACTGGGAGAAAGACCATCGATCAGGACGCCCACCGCCGCCGCTATCCGATCAAGATCCGGATGCGCGGCCTCCGGCATGCGCGCGCGAAGATCTTCAATAGTCCGCCGCACCCGCGTGATGCCGCCCGCCGTCAAATTACGCAGCTGGTCGAAGGCGGCGAGCGGAATTTCCTGGTGGTCGGAGCCAGCCGTCTGCTGAATGGCGTCCAGCATCAGGCTCGCCTCTCCAAGCAGCGTTTCGAGCCGCGCCGCCTGATCCGGGTAATCCTCCATCAGAATCTCGCTGTACCCGATCACATGGTTGAGAGGAGTGCGGAGACGGTGCCGCAACTCGGCAGCGCTGATCACAGGAGCGGGAGCTTGGGAATCCATCTGAACCGGCCGCGCGCCGGGCAACTTCAACATCGCCTGTAGTCCGAGTCTTCGGCAAGCGACGGAGTACGGTTACTCACCGGTCTGGTCTGTTTCAACCCAAATTTGCCGAGCAATTAAGTTACCGTACAGACAGGTACATTCGATTTTCCCCTCACTGTGACCCTGGCAAATGTCCAAAATCCTCCTTGTGGAAGACAACGAGTTTAATCGTGATATGCTCTCGCGGCGACTGCAGCGCCGGGGCTTCGAGGTGGTTCTCGCCGAGGACGGTGAGCAAGGCATCGATGTAGCTCGCTCCCAAAAGCCGGATCTCATCCTCATGGACATGGATTTGCCTGTGCTCGATGGGTGGGAGGCTACGCGCCGCTTGAAAGCAGACATTTCTTCGAAATCGATCCCGATCATCGCTCTGACCGCTCACGCGCTGCAAAGCGACTGCGTCCGCGCCTATCAGGCCGGATGCGATGACTTCGCCACCAAGCCCATCGAATTCACCGAGCTGATGTCAAAGATCGATCGCGCGCTCGGTTCCCGCGGCGAGGCGTCCGCTCCGTGACGCCGGAGACTTCGGAAACTCCACAGCGCGGCTCGGGCCTTCGCGATCTGCGCGATTCCACCGTGCTCCTGGCTGTGGGCGCAGTCATTCTTGTCTTCCTGATAAACACCTGGACGTGGCGAGCCCAGGAGAGCAATCAGGCCCAGGTTGTCAGTACGCTGCGCGAACTTCGCCAGGTGGATGACCTCTTCTCCGCGGTGAAGGACGCAGAAACCGGAGAGCGCGGATATCTTCTGACGGGCGCGGAAAGCTACCTCGAGCCTTACGCTCAGGCCGTCAACACGATCCCGCGGCAACTTCAGGCGATCCACGCTTCGACGCGATCTCAGATCGATCTGAGAAATGATTACCAGCGCCTCAACGACGCGGTCCAGGCAAAGATGGCGGAGTTGAAAGTATCGATCGACGCGAAACGGGCTGGTCAGGACCAGGAGGCTCTCGATCGCGTCCGGACAAACGTTGGCAAGATCGAGATGGATCGTATCCGCGATATCTGCGACCAGATGGACCGCCTGATCAATGGGCGACTGGTCCACGATTCCCGGGAGACCCGGTCGAACTCCAGCAAGCTCCAGATCCTCAGCGCGGGAGCCAGCCTGGCTCTTTTCGCATTGGTCGCAGTCGCCAACGTGCGCTACCGACGCCAGAAAGAGGCCGCCGAAGCCGCTAATCGCGCCAAGAGCACCTTCCTGGCCAGCATGAGCCACGAGTTGCGGACTCCGCTGAACGCCATCATCGGCTACAGCGAGATGCTCACTGAAGAGGCCAAAGAAAGCGGCGCGAAAGAGATTGTGCCGGATCTCGAAAAGATTCGTACCGCCGGCAAGCACCTGCTCGAACTGATTAACTCGGTGCTCGATATTTCGAAGATCGAAGCCGGAAAGATGGAACTTTTCCCCGAGACGTTCCGGGTCGAGAGCCTCGTGCGCGAGGTGGCCGATGTCGCGGTGCCGCTTGCGGCCAAGAATAACAACCGGCTCGAATGGGCAGTTGCCCCGGACGTTGGCGAAATGCGCGCGGATCAGACAAAAGTGCGCCAAAGCCTCTACAACCTGGTCAGCAACGCGTGCAAGTTCACGTCGAGTGGAGAAGTACGCATTGAAGTTTCACGCGGTTTGGACGGTTTCGTCGCCTTCGCGGTGCGCGATTCCGGCGTTGGCATGACCACGGCGCAGATGGACCGGCTTTTTCAGTCATTCGCGCAGGGCGATGCTTCCACGTCTCGCCGCTTCGGCGGCACTGGCTTGGGGCTCGCCCTCAGCCGCAGCTTTGCGCGCATGATGGGCGGAGACATTCTGGTCGAGAGCGCGCCGGGCAAAGGGTCGTTGTTTACCATGCGCATTCCCGCCAACGTCGCGCCTCCCGAGGTCGTACGTGAGGAACTCCTGCGCGCCGGAGTTTCGCGCGGTGTGGTGCTCGCCATCGACGACGATCCCGACGTTCACGAAATGTTGCGCCGCACTCTGGGCCGCCATGGCTTTCGCGTGGAAACCGCCCGCTCCGGCGAAGACGGGCTGCGCCTCGCCAGGCAATTGCGGCCGCAGGCCATCACACTCGACGTCATGATGCCAGGCATGGATGGGTGGACTATCCTTGGCCGGCTGAAAAGCGATTCCGCGACCGCCGACATTCCCGTGGTGATGCTCACTATCGTGGATAACCGCAACCTGGGATTCGCCATGGGCGCGGCAGAGTATCTGACCAAGCCCATCGACCGCGAGCGCCTCGCACAGGTGTTGCTTCGCTACCGCAGAGGTGAAGAAAGCGAGGCCCTGCTCGTGGAGGATGAACCCGATTCGCGCGATGTGATGCGGCGCATGCTCGAGAGCGAAGGCTGGAGGGTGAGAGAGGCGCGCAACGGGCGCGAGGCCCTTGCCGAGCTTTCGCGCGGTTTGCCGTCGGTGCTCCTCCTCGACCTCATGATGCCCGAGATGGACGGATTTGAACTGCTCGACGAAGTCGGCAAGAGACCCGAGTGGAAAGAACTGCCCGTCCTGGTGGTGACTGCGCGGGAACTCAGCGCCGACGACCAGACGCGCCTGAACGGGCACGTGGACCGTATTCTCCGCAAAGGTTTGTACGGGGAAGCCGAATTGATCGATCAGGTGGCCGGCATCGTCGCGGCGCGCGTGCGCTCAAGCGGCGATCGCTCCGGCTGACGCATTATTTCAGCCAGTGGTCAAACCACTCGAACGCCGCAGCCTGCATGTCACGATCGAACTTGTGCGGGCCGGGAAAGAATTTCATCGCGTATCTGTCGGAGGCCCCCGCTTTGCGATAAACCTCTGCGAGAATCCGGTCCGCGCGTTCCATCTCCGGAACCGTGAACAACTGGTCCTCATGGTTGTTCAACACGAGAATCGGATTCGGCGCATTCAGCCCCGCAATTTCGGGGTAATCGAGATCGAGCGGCAACCCGGGAATATAAATCATCCACGTATGCGTGTACGCGCGGTTCAGCAGATAATCGCGCCAAGTGGTCATCATCCCGACCGGCACGGCGCAGCGGATGCGCGCATCGATTCCCGTGAGATACACGGTGCGCAATCCTCCGCCGGAAAGTCCGCCGCATCCCACGCGCGAAGCATCCACATCGGGCCGCGAACAGAGATAATCCAGCGCCCGCTGATCCTCCGCCACGAACACCCCCGGCCAAGTCGTCCCGGCGCAGAAAAGGCTTTTCGACATCACATGCTCATGGTTTGCGGCGAAATCGTTGTACTTCGCGATTTCCTCCGGCGATTCGGGATCGTGCTCCACAAGCCCTTTCGTCAGGACCGGCGAAATGTCCCCGAGCCTCACGCGGCGGCTGGCGAATGTGAATGCGTCCGGAACCAGCACGACATATCCGCGCCGCGCCAGCTCATTCGCCCATGCGGCGCCGCCGTAATAAGTACGCCGGTGCGCCGTCATCAGCGGATGTGGATCGTTAGTCGTCAGCGCGATCTTCCGCGTGCCGAAATACTTATTCCCGCCATGATCGTGCAGCGCGACAACGCCGGGCAGTTTCCCGGGCGCGTTCGCCGGTTTGAGCACGTAGGCTTCGGTCGGAGGACCATATGGAAGCTGCCAGCTCAGGTGCTCGATAGCAAGCCCGTCAAACTCGAAGCGGTGCTGCACTGTGGCCTGCGGCGCTCCGCCCGTGTCGGGCTGCAGGAGAGCCTTTCGATACGCGTCCCGCGCCGACGACTTCCAGGCATCGAAGCTCGCCCATCCCGCGCGCCGCAACGAGAGCCGCGGCGGGTCCTCGGCGATCTGCGAAGCCCAGTCGCCGTATGCGCCGATGAGATTCACTCCGGCCATCGGCGAGCTATCGGTCGCGGTCGGTGATGAGTTCGGTCAAAGTGAAGAGAGCCCGCTGATAGGGGTTCTCCGGGAACTGAGCCACGATCTGCCGTGCGCGCTCGGTAAATTGCGCGGCGCGTTCGCGCGTGCGCTGCACCCCGCCGCGGCGCTCCACCATATCCAGCACGCCCGCGAACGGCGTCTGTTCGTAATTACGGTCGTGAAGCACGGCCTCAACGGCGCGCCGCTCAGTGACTGTCGCCGTTTCAAGCGCATATACCAAAGGCAGCGTCACTTTGCCCTCTTTGAGATCGCCCCCTACGGGCTTGCCTAAGGTCGATTCGCTCGAAACGAAGTCCAGCATGTCGTCAATGAGCTGAAACGCCATCCCGAGGTTCCACGCGAACTCGCCGAGCTTGTCTTCAAGGTTCGTGTCCGCTCCCGCTGCCACCGCGCCCAGTCGCGCGCACGCTGAGAACAGGCACGCCGTCTTGCGGTCCACCAGTTCCATGCAGTCCGCTTCGGTGATGTCGATACGCCCAATGCGCTCCAGCTGAATCAGTTCGCCCTCGACCATCATCTGGGTCAGACTGATCAGCAGATCGAGAACGTGGAAATTCCGCTCGCGCAGCGCCACCTGGAACGCCTGCATGTAAAGCCAGTCACCCGCCAGCACGCAGGTATGATTGCCCCACTGCACATTGGCCGACGGCCGTCCGCGACGAGTCTGCGCCACATCAATCACGTCGTCATGGACGAGCGTGGCAGCGTGCAGCATCTCCACCACGGCGCCAAGCTGCACGGCGGACTTCCCCGCCCCGCCCGCAAAACGCGCGCACAGCAACAGCAGGGCGGGACGCAGCCGTTTGCCGCCGCTCTGTTGCAGATATCGGCCAATCGTGGTGACGGCGTCTACCGAAGCGACCGACTCGAGATCGATCGCCTTTTCCACGCCCCGCAGATCCTCGCGCACGAGATCGAAGATCTCCGCCGCTGTCAGGACCTGCCCTGCCCGCTCAATTTCCATCGGAAACATTAGTGTAACGGTTCACATTTCGCGGGCGCAAACAGAGCCGATTGAAGTTAGTCGTCGTAATCGACGCGATCTCCTCGGCGGCGACGCCCCGGATCTCCGCCAGTTTCCGCGCCGTCTCCGCGACGAACGCCGGTTCGTTGCGCTTGCCCCGCCACGGCACGGGCGCAAGGTACGGCGCGTCCGTTTCGACGAGCAGTCGGTCCTCCGGCGTAATGCGCGCGGCTTCCCGCACCGCTTCGGCGGTTCTGAACGTGATCACGCCTCCGAACGCCAGATGAAAGCCGAGATCGAGTGCTTCGCGCGCCTGTACGGCATCGCCGGTAAAGCAATGCATGATTCCGGGACCACGCCAATGTTCGCGCAGAATCGACAGCGTATCCTCCCACGCCTCGCGCGTGTGGATGATGACCGGCAGCCCGGCCTCCGCCGCGATCCCCAACTGTTCGATGAAAACCTCTCGTTGCGCCTCGCGCGGCGAAAAATCGTAGTGGTAATCCAGACCGATCTCGCCAAATGCCACCACCTTCTCATTGCCTGCCAGCGCCCTTAAATCACCCGCGCTCTGCGGAGTGAACTTCGAAGCGTCATGCGGATGCGCCCCTACGCTCGCGCAGATCTGCGGATACCGTTCCGCCAGCCGTACCGCGCGGTCGAGTTCCGGCGGCCCGTCGCCCGTACCGATCGAAAGCATCCGCGTCACGCCCGCCGCCGCCGCGCGATCCAGCACCTCATCCAGATCCTCGGTGTACTTTTTGTCATCCAGGTGGCAGTGCGAGTCGATCAACATAACCTGAGGTCTAACATAAGGACAGCCGTGACCGAGACTGTCGAAGCGCTGGTCCTCGATCTTCTGGAATGGCTCTCTCCGCGGGGTCGCTCTTATGAAGAAACGATGGATGCGTGGCGGACCTCCTGCCCCCGGCTTCCCGTGTGGGAAGACGCGAACGATCTCGGGCTCATCGCGATCGAGCGCCACGACGACCGTTCGATGGTGAGCCTCACGCCCGCAGGGCTGGATCTTCTGAGAAAGTCCCGTCCGGAGCGGGTCGCTTGAAGATCTCGATCCTCGACGACTACTTCGATACCCTCCGCACTCTCCCCTGTTTTCGAAAGCTCGACGGCCACGAAGTCGAGATCTGGAACGATCACGTCGATGACATTGCCGTCCTTGGGGAGCGGCTCAAGGACACCGAAGCTCTTGTGCTGATTCGCGAGCGCACGAAGATCACGGCCGATCTGCTGGAGCGCCTCCCGAAACTCAGGCTCATCAGCCAGCGCAGCGTCTACCCGCATATAGATATCGAGGCGTGTACGCGCTTCGGAATCATCGTCTCGTCGGATATGCACGCCGGAACGCCTTCCTATGCGGCAGCGGAACTGACCTGGGGACTCGTGCTCGCGGCGATGCGAAAAATTCCGCAGCAGGCGGCCGCGCTGAAAGCAGGCGTCTGGCAAACTGGCGTCGGCCGCACGCTGCGCGGGCTCACGCTCGGAATCTTCGGATACGGTCGCATCGGCCAGACCGTCGCGGGTTATGGAAAGGCGTTCGGGATGAACGTACTGGTATGGTCGAGCGAAGCGTCGCGCGCACGCGCGAGGCATGACGGATACGACATTGCCGGATCGAAAGAAGCCCTTTTCTCAGGAAGCGATGTGGTGTCGCTCCACTTGCGTTTAGTGGCCGCAACCCGCGGCATCGTAACCGCCGCCGACCTCGCGCGCATGAAGCAGGATTCCCTTCTGGTGAACACCGGCCGCGCCGGACTGATCGAACCCGGCGCACTCATCCATGCGCTCGAATCCGGCAGGCCCGGCCTCGCAGCCGTTGATGTATACGAACAGGAACCGCTCCGAGATCATCCATTACTCGCGATGGAGAACGTCGTCTGCACGCCCCACATCGGCTACGTAACCGGCGAAGAATACGAACTCCAGTTCTCGGACGTTTTCGATCAGATCACCGCCTACGCCGCTGGCGAGCCAATTAATGTAGTGAACCCGCCGGCGCCAATAGCCGGCGCCCGGCGATAGTTCCATACCTCAGACCGTTGCGGGACTGGCAAGTCGGCGCGACCATTCGCAATCGATATGGTAAGGATCGAGCAGAACGGCTGGCGTGATAGCGGGAAAGTTGGGGTCCTGTTTCCATTGCCGCATATCCTTGATATCCGACGGCCCCTCGATAAGAATCATGAAATCTCCCAGGCTCCCGTTATGAGCGCGCCCCTTTACATGCTTGCGCCATAGGTCTGGCCAGTGCTCTGCCAGATATTTTCCAGCCGCGGCCGTTCCGTACTCGGTAAAGCCACCGAGCACGAAAATCACTTGCCTGCCGTCCTTGTGTTTACGCGTGTGCCGGAGGATGATCGCGTAATCGCGAACTTTTTCGGGCGTCCTTATCCAATCTGGTAGATGCCAGTCAATCGGAAGGACTTCTCGGAAATCTTTACCTTCCGATGCCTTGGACGCAGAAAACAGCGTCACGGAATCGTTGAACAATTGGTGCTTGATCTCAATCCGGTCGCCGGACTCTGAGACGGATATTCTCAGCCACGGACCACACGATTCTTTTACAACCTTCAGACTCTCATGAGTGAAGCCTAGTCCCATCGAGAATGCGAACGGCGTAGCCGCATCAAGTTCCGCGGTCAGGTGCGACAGTTCAGGCGGCGGATAGCCTCTCTGCGCAAAGATCTCACGCACGGCTTTTGCCCCTTCGGTATCCCACCGGTTGACCCAGTCACGCGCTTTGAAAAATCGATTCTGCTCCGGTATTGCCATACGCGAACCGATACCGGGCGAAATCAATTCCAACAGTTCAGGGACGTTGGTAGGCTCCAGAATCACGAAAGCTTTGTCTCCGGCGCTGGACGCGTGATCGCCGAAGAACTCGTCGAAACGTCGTCGAAGCGACCAGTAACTCAATACATACTCGACGCTGGACTTGATGACCTCGAAAACACTTACCGTTATCATGATCATCGCGACCGGCATCAACAAAAGCGCATACCAGACGTTCGCCTGAATGAGCGACACCTCGCTCCAGGTCATATCCGTAAGGCGGGTATTTGCGTGAGCGTGAGTTGGATCGGCCAGGAACCTCGCCGGTGGCGCAAACTCTACGACCGCGGCAAACAGCAGCAATCCAGCGCCACAAAGAAGGAGATAAACGGCAAATTTCGATGTAAAAAGTTGACGGCCCAAAATCATGGACGGTCATTATACGCAACTTGGCACAGGCTCTATCGGCTGGTCTTGACACCCGACCATTTATTCAATACATTTGAATAAATGGCGCGAGGATCCTCTCTAGGCGAATTCGAGCTAATGGTCCTCCTTGCCCTCATCCGCCTTGAGGACGAAGCTTACGGCGTCCCGATCGCCCGCGAGATCGAACAATGCGCCGGGCGCGAGGCCGCGTTGGGCAGCGTCTACGCCGCGCTCGAGCGCCTCGAATCCAAAGGGCTGGTATCTTCGCGCTTAGGTGACCCGACCGCCGAACGAGGGGGCCGGGCCAAAAGATTCTTCAAAGTCACCGACCAGGGGCTTACCGAAGCCCGCGCCACGCAGCGCGCGCTCACGAGCCTCTGGAACGGCATCCCCGGACTCAGGGAGCAAATGTCATGACAGAACGGAAGCCGCCCACGCTCGCCACCTGCCTTCTCAAATGGCTTGGAGTATCCGACGCCAACGAGCCGCTTGTCGGCGATCTCACGGAAGAGTTTCAAAACGGACGCTCCGCGGCGTGGTACTGGCGTCAGACCTTGTCCGCGTTGAGGCGCTACCTGGGTCCCCACTCGGTGGGCGCGCTCATCGGCTGGGCCGCGCAGCTCGCCGTCGTCCTGACGATGCGCCACTACAATCCACAGTCGTCATGGGTCGCGCTGCCTGTGGGAGCGGCGATCCTCATTCTCCTGAGTCCGCCGCTCGGCCGGTTCACCAAGCGCGCCGCGCCTCGCCTTCGCCTCCGCGCCGTCGCTCTGGACGATTTCGCCTATTACCTGGCAAACTATCTGATGATCGCGTCGTTCCTCCCGATGAAGGTAACGACTGTGCTCTACTGCGAAGTCTTGTGGTTCATCGCGCGCCAGCTTGCGCTGGTGTTCTCCTGCCGCCCCCGTCATATTGCAAACTAACGGCAGCGGTTCGGCTGAAAACGCGGCCAACCGGATTGGACCGCCGGCGTCTAACGACCGCGAGGGAACATGAGACACTTCCCAGGACTATCCGTGTGCGTCGTTTTGATCGGCGCCGCCGTGATTTCGGCTCCGGCACAGACTTCCCCAGCGTTCGAAGTGGCCTCGGTGAAGCTCGACAAGACTGCGCACGAACCGCGATTCCAGGCGCTGCCTTCCGGACGGATCAGCGTCGTAGGCTACTCGCTGCGAATGTTGGTCGCACAGAGTCATAACATCCCATATCAATCGCCCGCTGAGCGGATCTTCGGCGGACCGGATTGGGTGCGATCGGAGACCTACGACATCGAGGCGATCCCTGCCATCGGCGCGTTTGGGCCGGAAATGACTCCTCACGCTCGAAACGAGCAGATCCGCCTCATGCTGGGACGCCTGCTTGAGGATCGTTTCCGCCTACAGATGAAACAGTCAACCAGAGAGATGCCTATCTATGCCGTGCTCCTGGCAAAGAACGGTCTGAAGTTGCAGCCAGCCAAGCTGAGCGAGAAAGATTGCGATTCAGCCGAGATCCGGCCACCCTGTCACCAATTGACCGGAGGCCAGGGGCGTGGTCTCCACTCCAAAGCTGCGACTGTTGAAGACATGGCGAAGTTCATCGAGGGTTGGTCCGACCGTCCGATAGTCGATCGTACGGGAGTGACCACTTTGTTCGAAGTTGATACGGAGGGATGGACGCCTCTGACTCCAAGGCTACCGTCCCCCGACGGGACTACCTCGGCCGAAGACCAAGCCATCTCTGATCCAACTCGGCGGACCCTGTTCTCGATCATGGATGGGTTAGGCCTGAAGCTGGAGCCGACAAAGGGGCCGGTCAGTGTCTACGTGATCGAGGGCGCCGAAAGGCCAGCTGAAAACTAGGCCCAATCAAATCACTTCAGCCGGGCGCCCACCGGAATCTCTTCCAGAAATCCGGCGAGTACCGGCTTCCCGCCCTCGACCGACGCCGCCACAATCATCCCGTTCGATTCAATCCCTCGCAGCTTCCGCGGCTGCAGATTCGCAACGATTACCACCTTGCGTCCCACCATCTGATCGGGCTTGTAAGCCTCGGCGATCCCCGCCACAATCGTGCGCGGCTGCCCCTCGCCGATATCGATCTTCATGTGCAGCAGTTTGTCGGCGCCTTTGACCGGCTCGGCGGACACCACCTGCCCCACCCGTAGATCCACCTTCGCGAAATCGTCGATCGCGATCCTCGGCGAACCGTTGGCCTCCTCCGCCGGCTTCTCCTCCTTACCCAGCAGTTTCCGTTGCCGCTGCGTTTCGGCCTCTTCCAGGTCCCGCAGCTTCTCGATCGCGCTCTTCGCGTCGATGCGCGGAAACACCGGCGCAATGATCCCGATCTTCTGCTCCGGAGCAAGCTGGCCCCAATCGAGCTTCGCCAGTTCCAGCTTTTCGAGGGGCTCTTTCATCCCGAGCTGTTCCCAGATCTTCACGGTCGATTCCGGAAGGATGGGATGCAGCAGCGCTACCGCGATGCGCAGCGTTTCGGCCGAAGCGTAGAGCGCATCATCAAGCTGCCTCTGCGACTCCGCCTGCTTCGCCAGCTTCCACGGCGCCTGCTCGACGATGAACTTATCCGCGGCGGAAAGCATCTGCCAGATCGCTTCCAGGCCCTTCGAAAACTCGAACGCATCGAACGCGCGCGAAGCCTGATCGATCGCGTTCCGCGCCGTCGTCGCAAGTCCGATCTCGCTGCCCGAAGGCTGCGGAATCACACCGTCGCGATACTGCTTGATCATTGTGAGCGTCCGGCTCGCGAGATTTCCCAGACCGTTCGCAAGTTCGGCGTTATAGCGCCCCACCAGCGCGTCGTAGCTGAACGCGCCGTCCTGGCCGAAGACTACCTCGCGGAACAGGAAATACCGCAGCGCCTCGACGCCCAGCACCTCGCGAATGGGATCCGTGCGCACGATGTTCCCGCGCGACTTGCTCATCTTGTCGTTCTCGAACAGAAGGAAACCATGCGCGAAGATCTTCTTCGGCAGAGCAACATCGGCCGCCATCAGAAACGCCGGCCAAAACACCCCATGGAAGCGCAGAATCTCTTTGCCGATGAGATGCAGGTCTGCCGGCCAGAGCGGTCCTTCCGCGCCTTGCGCCCCGCCTACCGCGCTGATGTAGTTGATCAGCGCGTCGAACCACACGTATGCGACATGCTTACCTTCGAGCGGAATGCCCCATTTGATCGTCGTGCGGCTGATCGAAAGGTCCTGCAACCCGCCCCGCACGAAGCTCAGAGCCTCATTCCGCCGCGACTCCGGCTGAATGAAATCCGGATTGTCTTCGTAATGCTTCAGCAGCTTCTCGCCGAACGCCGAGAGCTTGAAGAAGTAATTCTCCTCAGTGATCGTCTCGGTCGGACGCCCGCAGTCCGGACACGGATCGCCCGGTTTGGCATCGTTCACATACAGCTCGCACGAAACGCAGTACTGCCCGGTGTACGAACCCTTATAGATGTAACCGCGATCGAGGCAGCGTTGAAACAACCACCGCACAGTCTCGTGATGGCGCTTCTCCGTCGTGCGAATGAAATGGTCGTACTGAATGCCGAGCCGGTCCCACAGCGTGCGGTATTCGTTCGAAACGATCGCAGTAAACTCCTCGGGAGTCTTGCCGGTCGCCTGCGCCGAGCGCTCCACCTTCTGGCCGTGCTCGTCCGTTCCGGTCGTGAGCACCGCATCGTAACCCTGCATCTTTTTCAGACGCTTGATCGTGTCCGCTGCAAGGGTCGTATAGGTGTGGCCGATGTGGGGCGCTGCGTTGACGTAGTAGATCGGCGTAGTCAGGTAGTATTTCATCGGGTTCGTAGGTATTCCTGTGTCGCTTCCGCGAGAATCTGTTTCAGCGGGACGCCCGTCTCGGCGGCGATGCGGCGCGCGTCTTCGTACTCCGGCGCGAAGCCGGTAGGCGCGGTCTTCACACGCACCAGGCCGTGCGGCGTCCGGACTTCCACCCAGTCGCGCGGCTGCACGCGCCGCTCCGCTTCATAGAAACGAATTCCCAGCGTAGTCGTTTCGCGGAACAAAACGCCCGCGATCTCTTCGCGCTTTTCCGGCGGCGCCACGATCTGCAGCAGCACGCCCGGCCTTCCCTTCTTCATTTGAGCCGGGACCACGATCGCGTCGAGCGCGCCCGCTTCCATCACACGGTCGGCGGCGTATGCAATCACCTGCGGCGAAGCGTCATCGATATTCGCCTCGATCACGGTCACGTTCGTATGTTCCGTAGCGCCGGAAGCCTCGCCCACCATCACTCGAACTACGTTCGCCTGCTCTTTAAAATCGCGATCTCCCGCGCCATATCCGACTGACGAAATCCGCATCGGCGGCATAGCGCCGAACTTCTCGGCCAGCGCGGTCACGAAAGCGGCGCCCGTGGGCGTCGTAAGCTCCATCGCCGGTCCGCGCGAATAAATGGGTTTGTCCTGAAGCAGCCGAGCCGTCGCGGGAGCGGGAACCGGCAGCAGCCCGTGTTCCGTCTCCACGGTCCCCCCGCCGACATTAACCTGGGAGCAATAGATGCGCTCGACACCCAGAAGATTCACCGCCAGGCATGCGCCGACGATGTCGCAGATCGAATCCACCGCGCCGACTTCGTGAAAATGGACCTTCTCGATGTTCACGCCGTGGACGGCCGATTCGGCTTCGGCAAGAACGCGAAAGACGCGCTCGCTCGAAGTCTTCACGGCATCCGGAAGGTCGGCCCCGTGAATCATTTTTAAGATGCCGCTGAGGTGCCGGTGCTTCTGCGGCTCATTCACCGTAACGCGGAATTTCGAAGCCGCGATGCCGCGCCGCTGCACGCGTTCCCACGTGATCGAGCCGCCGGCTGCAAGCCCTTCGAGCGCGCTCGAAATCGCGTCGCGGTTCGCGCCCGCGTCGGCGAAAGCGCCCACAAGCATGTCGCCCGCAAGCCCGGAAAAGGCATCGATATAGCAAATGACCACGGTAGTTTCAGTTTAGGGGATTGACATCTACACTGAGTCATGATCACCGCAGTCCACGCCATTGTTAACGCTACAGACGCCGAAGCTGCGCGCGCTTTTTTCCGCGATACTCTTAACCTGCCGTTCGCGGACGCTGGCCACGGATGGCTGATCTTCGCCCTCCCGCCTGCCGAACTCGCCTTCCATCCCGCCGATTCGCCCGCGCGCGACGGATCGCATCAGCTCTATCTCATGTGCGACGACCTGAACGCGACCATCGCTGAACTCAAAGCGAAAGGTGTGGAGTTCACGCGCGGCATCACTCAAGAACGATGGGGGTCCCTGACGGCCCTGCGCGTCCCCGGAGCGGGCGAACTCTTCCTCTATGAACCCCGACACGCCTCTCCACTGAAACCCAGCCTCTGAACTCCCGTTAATGTGAAGGTTGCTTTATCTTCCAAGACTCTGCCGCGCAAAACGGTTTTAACCGGGTGTGGGTCGAGAGATCCAGCAAAGGAGATAAAGCCATGAAGAAAATCATCCTTACCTTAATCGCCGCAGGAACGCTCTGCGCGGTATCGCTGCCCGCTCAGAACGGCAAGATCGCGAAACGTAAAGAGAACCAGCAGGACCGCATCGCACAGGGCGTGAAATCGGGCCAGCTCACCGCGGGCGAGACTGCCCATCTCGAAACCAAAGAATCCAACCTGAACAAAGAGATCCGCGCCGATCGCACAGCCAACGGCGGAAAGCTCGACAAGCTCGAAAAGAAAGACATCAACCGGCAACAGAACAGGCTCAGCAAACAGATCTACAAGGACAAACACAACGCCGCGGTCCAGAAGTAATCCCGATCCGCGATTCCCGCGCGGTGAGTGCACTGCCTTGCCGCGCGCGTCCGCATCCTCACACAGCACAGCGCGTCCAGCCACTCGGTTCCGTTAGGATAGCCATTAGTGACCGACTGGATCGACGTAAGCGTGCCCGTCCACAACGGAATGGTTCATTGGCCGGGCGATCCTCCGTATCACATCGAACGATTACACGATCAGAGCAAAGGCGCCGTCTGCACGGTTTCGAAGATTCGCCTCGGCGTACACACCGGAACCCACATGGATGCGCCGCTCCATTTCATTCAGGGCGGCGCAACCGTCGATCAGGTTCCTCTTGACGCGGTAATCGGACCCGCGCGCGTCATACTGATTCTGGACCGCCGGTCGATCCGCCGCGAGGAACTCGAACAGCACGAGATCGAAGCGCGCGATCGCGTGCTCTTCAAAACCGCCAACTCGGACCAGCTCTGGCGCAAAAACGAATTCGACGAAGACTTCATCTTCATCACCCACGATGCCGCCGAATACCTCGCGGAACGGGGCGTTCAGACGGTTGGCGTCGACTACCTTTCGGTCGGCGGCTTCAAAGAAGACGCCGTCGAGACCCACATGGCGCTGCTGGACGCTGGCATCTGGATCATCGAAGGTCTCGATCTCTCCGGAGTCGAACCGGGCCTTTACGAACTGATCTGTCTGCCCCTGAAACTCATGGGATCCGAAGGATCTCCCGCCCGAGCAGTACTGAGAAGCATCGAATGAAAGCCGCTGCTGTTTACCCTGACAAGAAATCGCTCGGAGTCGTGCGCGACTTCCCCGAGCCGGAATTGAAATCGCCCTCGCAGGTCAAACTCCGCATCCTGAATGTCGGGGTATGCGGAACCGATCGCGAGATCGCGTCATTTCTCTATGGCGCCGCGCCGGAAGGATACGAGTATCTGGTGATCGGCCACGAGAGCGTCGGAGAGATCGTCGAAGCCGGTCCGGAATCCGGGCTCAAGCCGGGCGACGTCGTGATCCCGATGGTGCGCCGTCCCTGCACGCATCCGGAATGCGTCGCGTGTCGCGCGGGCCGCTCGGATTTCTGTTACACGGGCGACTATCGCGAGCGCGGCATCATGAAGATGCACGGCTTCATGACCGAGCGTATCGTCGATGAAGCGCGGTACATGAACCTCGTCCCGCCCGCGATTCGCGATGTCGCAGTGCTGGTCGAACCGCTCACCATAGCTGAAAAGGCTCTCATCGAGACGGTGAAGATTCAATCGCGCCTGCCCTGGGAAAAGAAGCATAAAGCCGTTGTCCTCGGCGCAGGACCCGTAGGTCTGCTGGGCGCCATGGCGCTGGCGCTTCGCAATTTCGATGTGACCGTCTACTCGCGCGACCGCGAGCCGAACCCATCCGCCGACATCACGCGCGCAATCGGCGGTAAGTACATCTCTTCCCAGGACCGCACCGTCGAGCAGATGGCTTCCGACGTTGGCTCGATCGACCTCGTCTACGAAGCGACCGGCGCCTCGCAGCTTGCGTTCGACGTCCTGAAGTATCTCGGACCGAACGGCCTCTTCATTCTGACCGGCGTGCCCGGACGCCACGGGCCCATCCAGTTCGAAGCCGATACCGTGATGCGCAACCTCGTGCTGAAGAATCAGTGCGTGCTCGGAACCGTCAACGCGGGGAAGGACGCATTCGAGCATGCGGTCGCCGATCTCTCATCGGCTCACTCGAAGTGGCCCATCGCGGTGAAATCACTCATCACGGGACGTTTCCCGCTGGACGACTTCGCTAACCCGATTCACAATCAAACCGGAATCAAGAACGTAGTCGAAATCGCGCACTAGCCGATATGAATCCGGAAGAGATTCGACTCAGCGAGGATGTAGCGCGAACGCGCGACTGGAAGCGCTGGGGACCGTATCTGGCGGAGCGCCAATGGGGCACCGTTCGCGAAGACTACTCAGCGGATGGCGACGTCTGGAGCTACTTCACCCACGAACATTCCCGCAGCCGCGCCTACCGGTGGGGCGAGGATGGCCTGCTCGGCATCTGTGACCGACAGGGGCGCATGTGTTTCGCGCTCGCCCTGTGGAACGGCACAGACCGCATCCTCAAAGAACGTCTTTTCGGTCTTACCGGTCCGCAGGGGAACCACGGCGAGGACGTGAAGGAGAGCTATTTCTTCCTCGACTCGACGCCGACGCATTCTTACATGAAGGCGTTGTACAAATACCCGCAGCGCCCGTATCCTTACGAACGCCTTGTCGAAGAGAACCGCCGCCGCACCCGCAGGGACCGTGAGTTTGAGCTGATTGACACGGGAATTTTCTCCGAAGGCCGATATTTCGATGTGGTCGCCGAGTACGCCAAGGTGTCCCCGAACGACATCCTGATCCGGCTGCGAATCTCAAATCGCGGCCCCGAGCCCTGGACCGTTCATGTTCTCCCTACGGTCTGGTATCGCAACGGGTGGTCGTGGGGACGCACCGGCGAAGGCTACTGGCCGAAGCCGTCCATTCGTCAAACGGGAGACACGACTCTGGCATGCGAGCAGCAGACGCTCGGCGCGTTCACCTTCGAAGCGCTCACAAAGCCCGACCGCTTCCTCTTTACCGACAACGAAACCAATAACGAACTGCTCTACGGATCCCCGAACGCTGGGCCTTATGTAAAGGACGCGTTTCACCGCTACGTAATCCAGGGCGAGGCCGGCGCGGTGAACCCCGCCAATATCGGAACGAAAGCCGCCGCCTACTACCGGGTCGAAATTCCCGTGGGTCAAACGGTCGAGTACCGTTTCCGGTTAACCGCACCCGATGAGCACTGCGCCGTCGATTTCGAGACCGCCTTCGCCGAACGCATTCTGGAAGCCGACCTGTTTTACGGTACGGGCGACGAAGCCCCGCAAGAGCTTCGAACGGCGCGGCAGGCCAACGCCAGTCTTCTCTGGTCGAAGCAGCTTTATCTGTACGGCGTGCTCGAATGGCTCGAAGGCGACCCCGGACGCCCGACCCCGCCGCGGGACCGCTGGAACGGGCGCAACAATCAGTGGACCCACCTATATAACCGCGACGTCGTTTCGATGCCCGACACGTGGGAATTCCCTTGGTACGCCTCATGGGACTTGGCGTTCCACATGGTGGCGATGGCCGAGATCGATCCCGCATACGCGAAGGACCAGTTGCTCCTGCTGCTGCGCGAATGGTACATGAGCCCGAACGGCCAGATTCCGGCGTATGAGTTCAGCTTCAGCGACGTCAATCCGCCCGTGCACGCCTGGGCGGCGTGGCGCGTTTATAAGATTTCGGCGCCCTACGGGCAGCGTGACCGCGCTTTCCTGGAACGCGTCTTTCAAAAACTGCTGCTGAACTTTACCTGGTGGGTGAACCGCAAGGACATCGCCGGAAAACAAGTCTTCTCCGGAGGCTTTCTCGGGCTCGATAACATCGGCGTCTTCGACCGCTCGCAGCCCCTGCCGGGCGGCGCCGTTCTGGAACAGGCGGATGGCACGGCGTGGATGGCTTTTTACTGCACGACAATGCTGTCCATGGCGCTCGAGCTGGCGGCCGATAATCCCGCCTATGAAGACATCGCCTCCAAGTTCTTCGAGCACTTCGTCGCCATCACGGACGCGATGAACACTCTCGGCGGACACGGACTCTGGCACGAAGAAGACGGGTTCTATTACGACCAGGTTCAGACAGCGGACATTACGGTGCCGCTCAAAATCCGGTCTGTAGTGGGTCTGCTTCCGCTGCTTGCAGTTTCAGTCCTCGACGAAGACGAGGTTCACCGAATGCCGGGCTTCCGCCGCCGCCTGCTCTGGTTCCTGCGAAATCGCGGCGATCTCTACCATCAGATCTCGATGATGGAGACGACGGGCTTCGAAGACCACACGCGCCGTCTGCTCGCCATTCCGAGCAAAGAGCGCCTGCAACGGGTTCTCGCGCGAATGCTCGACGAGAAGGAGTTTCTCTCGCCCTTCGGAATCCGATCACTCTCGGCGGCCTATGCGAAAGATCCCTTCGTCCTGCAGGTTGATGGCACCCGGCGCACCGTCGAATACGATCCCGGAGAATCGACCACCACGCTGTTCGGCGGAAACTCGAACTGGCGCGGACCCATCTGGTTTCCGATCAACTACCTGCTGATCGAGGCGCTCGAAATCTATCATCACTTCTACGGCGCCGCGTTCAAAGTGGAGTGCCCCACCGGATCCGGAAAGTTCGTGACTCTTCGCGAGGTGGCGCACGATCTCAATCGGCGGCTATGCTCGCTGTTTGTGCCCGGCCCCGACGGGCGCGAGCCCTGGCAGGGTGAGAACGACATCTACGTCAAAGACCCGAATTGGCATGGCCTGAAGTGCTTCAACGAATACTTCCATGCCGACACGGGGCGCGGTTGCGGGGCTGACCATCAAACCGGTTGGACGGCGCTGATCGCGCGCTGCATGCGCGATCTCCTGACCAGCCGAATCAACGAAGATTCGCAATCCAGTACGGGACCCAGATAATCGCCAGCACGATATCGAACGCGTAGGCGCGACGGTTCTGCGGTTGTTTCCAGGCCTTTACAGCCGCGACGATCCCGAAGCCCACAAACACGAACACCGAAGCGATGAACCAGTAGTAAAACGGCAGGAACTCGTACGGGTTCATGCGGCCGCCTGAACGCCGGGCGAAGAACATGACCACCAAGGTGAGCGCTACCAGCGCGCGGAAGACAATTCGGGACATGACGGCAGCGAGATACTCAGATTATCGCGTGCCCCACTCCCAGAGCCCGAAACCGGCGCTCTTCGAGATCGGATGGCCCACCTGCCGGGCGAGCATGCAGATCTGACCCCGGTGATGGGCGTCATGCGCAAACAGGTAAGCGAGAAAGCTCGCCGCGTCGGGTTTGAATCCCGAAATCCGCCCGTCGCCCGAGAGCGCGCGGCGCAGGATTGCATCGAGCGCGCGTTCACTTTCCGCGAGCGCGTTTACTGCGTCCTTTTTCGAGTAATCGTCGCCTTCAAGTTTCGCGGGAAGTTTCGCGCTTTTATCAGCGCTTTTGATCCACATGATTCGGACATTGTGCATATGTCCGAACATCGAGGCGATGTCGCGTCCCTTACCGCCCGGCGGTTTCGCGCGCCAAGCCTCGTCCGGCACGTTTTCGATCAGATAGGAATTGATGCGATTGTTAGTGGCCCACGCTCCGAGAAGCGCGTCCGCGATCGGAAATTGGGGCGGATGAGAGTCCGGCATCGGAAGAGAGTGTAACAGCGAGCGGGCGCAGGAGGTGTTCTTCGAGCCACGCTACTACGGGAACGGCAACCCCGTCTCCGGCGAGTTGATACGTCTCATTCGCGCGCTCCGGCAGCTGATAGGTTTTCGGCAAACCCATCAGATTCGCCGCTTCGCGAGGCGTCATCAGGCGAGTGCGCACGGCAGGACCCTTCACTTCGATGACGGTTTGCCGGCTCGAGCCGCCCGCCGGCGTCCGCAGGCAGCCGCTGATGCCGTCGAAACGGACCTCGGCGCGTTGAACGCGAGTCCCGTTTTCGACTCGCATACGCTTGTAGACCGTCCCGATGACGCGCCGCCCGGAGCGCTGCGCGTGTTCAATCTTGCGGCGGTGAAGCGGCGACATCATCGCCAGGACGCGTTGGGTCTTTTCACCCGGATACCACTCCGCCTGCTCCTCGATACATCGGGTGAGATCTTCTGGCTGGCCCAGAGGCACGGGCACATTCCACCAGATCCAGTCCGGAGACTCGGACACCGCCGCGCGCATCTGCGGCGGATGCCAGACTTCCGACATCTGGCCTTTCGGAAGGTTTCCCTCCACCGCGATGAGGAACAGTCGAGGGCGTGACTGTGGAACAAACAGAGACGCGTCGATGACCAGTCCACCAATGCGATACCCGGTATCGCGAGCCAGTTTCACGATCGCCTGAAAATCCCGCCCGCCATTGGACGTGAGGGCGCCCACCACGTTTTCGAGAACAATGATGGGGATGCGCCGGCCCTCGTCCTTCAACTCCTTCATCAATCGCCAGAACTTGATGAGAGCGCCGCTACGCGAACCTTCGAGACCGGCGCCGTTTCCCGCCAGCGAGAGGTCCTGACAAGGGAAAGACGCCCACGCAAGCGTGGCCCGGCCGGGTATCGCGGCCGCCTCGAGATTCCAGATGTCATCGACCCGCAATTCCCGGGCGGGTGGGAAGTTCGCTCGATAGGTGGCAGCCTTTTTTTCGCACCATTCGTTCGCGAAAAGGCACTCCCACCGGGCGCCGAGACCGAGGCGCGCCATTCCGCCCCCGGCGAAGAATTCGTAGAAGCCGAAGGGCTTCAATCCGACTCCAGGAACCGCTTGAGACGAGCCGCGAGTTTATCGCTTTTGGCCTGGCACTCCCAAATCGTCATGACGCCCCATCCGGAGCGGCGCAGGCGCGTGGCGTTGCGGCGGTCACGAAGCTTATTGCGTTCCAGCTTTTGCGACCAGTAGCTCAGGTTCGAAGCCGGGGTGTTTTTCCCCGCTCTGCAGTTGTGGCCGTGCCAGAAACAGCCATGAATGAAAACGATCTTGCCGAGACCACGGAAGACAAGGTCGGGCTTGCCGGGCAGGTCGGCCGCGTGAAGGCGAAAGCGGAAGCCCATCCGGTGCGCGAGGCTCCTCACGGTCATTTCGGCGCGCGAGTCTTTGGCCTTAACGCGGGACATGAGCGCGCTCCGCTCGTCCGGCGTTAACTTGTCCATGTAGTCAGCTTAATGCGAGGCGTTCACATGGCGCGAGCAGCGCCGTTGTTGCCCTTTTTCGAATCCAGAATCTGCCGCACCCTTGCGGTGAGATCGAACGGGGCAAAGGGCTTCTGCATAAATTCCGGCGCATCTTTGCCTGTGGCGGTCTCGAGCGATGTCTCGAGATAACCGGACATATACAGAACCGGAGTGCCGGGCCGTTCGCCTTCGAACCGCCGCGCCAGTTCGCGGCCGTTCATTCTGGGCATCACCATATCGGTGATCAGAAGGTCTATGGATCCTGTGTAATGCTGCGCGGTTTCGAGAGCTTCGGGACCGCTGGCCGCTACCAGCACGCGATATCCCGCTCGTTCGAGAACCGCGCGCGCCAGTTTGCGGACACCTTCTTCGTCCTCGACGAGCATGAGGGTTTCACGTCCGCCGCGGACCCGGCGAGGGGAATGCAGTTCCTCCATCGGCGCGTCGTGCACCCGCGGCAGATAGATTTCGAAGGTCGCTCCATGTCCCGGCGCGGTGTAGATGTCGATGGAGCCGTTGCACTGACTCACGATGCCATACACCGTTGACAACCCGAGGCCCGTGCCTTTGCCCTGCGGCTTGGTAGTGAAGAACGGCTCGAAGACGCGTTTGCGCGTCATTTCGTCCATTCCTGCGCCGGTATCGGAAACACGGAGCAGAACGTAGTCGCCGGGCTTGACGCGGAGGTGCTGGCCGGAATAGTCCTCGTTCAGTTCGACGTTGCTGGTCTCAATGGTGAGAACACCGCCTTCCGGCATCGCGTCGCGGGCATTGATCGCCAGGTTGAGAAGAATCTGCTGCAGTTGGCCTGAATCGGCGTACGTCCTGCCCACGTCGGAAGCATTGTGGATCCGGAGGTCGATGTCCTCGCCGATCAGGCGGCGCAGCATACCGACAGTCTGATTGACTACCGCGGCGACTTCGATGACCTTCGGCTGCGCGTTCTGACGCCGGCTGAAGGCCAGGAGTTGCGCGGTCAGGTCCGCCGCCCTCTCGCAGGCCTTCAGAACCTGTTCGAGAGCTGTCTTATCGCGCTCGGTCTTCATCTGCACCGACGACTGCAGCATCTGGCTATAGCCGGCGATGATCGTCAGAAGGTTGTTGAAGTCATGCGCGATGCCGCCCGCGAGCATGCCCATCGCTTCCATGCGCTGCGACTGCCGAAGCTGTTCGGGGCGCATTCGTCCGGCGAAGTTCTGAATCGCAACCAGCACGGTGTCGGCACCGGCAGTCTGGTGCGAGATCATCTCGACTTCGCATACGAGCGTGCCGTCGACATCGAGGATCTTGCAGCTATGGCTGGCGCGCGAAGAATCGCGGGCCAGAATTTCCTGAAGGCGTAATCCGAGCGACGAGGTGATGAGTAAGCCTTCGATGTTCTCGCGACCGAGAACCCCGCGAGCCGCCTGATTCGCGCTTTGAATTCGGAGCGATCCGAGGCTGACCGCTAGCAACGCTACTGGCGTCTTCTCGAAAAAAATGTCCTGTTTCTTTGAAGCTTTGCGCGCTGGCGCCATGTGGCTAGCGTTAAGAATAGCCTGCAAACCCAATACGCGTGTGTAAAAGAAGTTGTGTCGAGTACCAGTCCCGTTACTTTGCTTACAGTGATTCGAACGCGGTTAGTGTTGCTTCAATCGCCTCGCGCAATGGTGTGCGAGGGATATCACCAACGGTGCGTACTAGCGCGCTGTCGTCCATTCGATACGCAACGGGTACCGGTACTCCCGAAATTGTAATGAGGTCCTTCGCGCCAGGACGAAGCTCATCGAGCAGCATACGTAAGTCTTCCATCGCTACTACTTCTCCGCGAAGGTTGAAGACGTGTGCGCCTTTCGCCGGGCTGAAGAGGCATTGAATGAAGATGTCCGCGACGTCGCGCACGTACTGCATGTCCATGAAGCCGGTGAGGCGGATCTGGAATGGCTCTCTGCGGGCGACGGCGCGCATCGCGAGAGTCGGATCGGCGGTGAGACCGGCGTCGCGGCCGGGACCGAATACGGTCCAGGGTCGGAGCCCGATGCTCGAAATGCCGTCGGAGGTGAAGAATATGCGCGCGTTGCCTTCGTTGGCTGCCTTGAAGACGCCATAGTGAGTGGCGGGCTTGACGGGCAGATCTTCCGTGAGCGCGCCTTCGCCGTATTCGTCCGTCGGTCCCCAGACCGCGGAGGAACTGGCGTAGACGATGCGGACCTCGCGCCCGGCATCGCGCGCGGCTTCGAACAGGTTGAGGGTCCCGATAACGTTCACGAGGCCGCCCTCGACCGGATTCTTTTGACAGAAGGGCATCAGCACGGCGGCGAGGTGGCAGATGTGGGTGATGCCTTCGTCTTTGACAAGACGTTTGACGCCAGCGGTGTCTTCGATGCGTCCGACACGGCGATCGGTTTTGGAGACGAGGCCCTTTCCCCCGATCATTTCGAGACGGGCAACGCTGTCGTTCACGTCGAAAGTGATGACACTATGGCCGGCTTCGATCAGGCGCTTCACAACCCACGAACCAATGCATCCTTGCGAGCCAGTTACGAGTATTTTCATGGAATCCAACACGCGATAATACATTAGCCATTTTCATGAAGCGCCTCGCCTGTCTGCTCGCCCTTGCTATGTCCTTGTGCGCGTACGCGCAGAAAGCCGATCTCGCCATCACCAACGCTCGGATCTATACGGTGGATCCGAAACAGCCGACCGCATCAGCTTTGGCGGCGCGCGGCGGGGTCATCGTGGCGGTTGGGAAGGATGTATCAAGCTTCATTGGTCCTTCGACCAGGATCGTCGATGCGCATGGCGCCACGGTAATTCCGGGCCTGATCGACTCGCATGGCCACGTGCGAGGACTGGGCACGGCGCTCGAGACCCTCGACCTGCGGGGCGTGCAATCAGAGCAGGCGATCGCCGACAAAGTGCGGGCAGCCGCGAAGGAAGCGAAACCCGGCGAGTGGATTCTGGGTCGCGCGTGGGACCAGAATCTGTGGCCTGCCAGACAGTTTCCGACGGCTGCTTCGATTTCGGCAGCGGCCCCGAATAATCCGGTATCGCTAACACGGGTCGATGGGCATGCGGTCTGGGTGAACGAGAGGGCGATGCAGATGGCGGATGTGAACGCGGCCACAAAAGACCCGCAGGGTGGGCGCGTGATGCGCGACGCGTCGGGCAAGCCCACAGGCGTGTTTCTCGACAATGCCAAAGGGCTTGTGGAACGTAAGATTCCGAACCCGACGCAGGAACAGATCGAACGGCGGCTTCTGAGAGCGCTGCAGGAATGCGCACGGCTTGGAATCACGACGGTTCACGACGCAGGTGTCGAACAGGCGGATATCGATGGATACAAGGCGCTGATCGCAAAAGGGCAGATGCCGATTCGCGTGTACGCGATGGTGCGGGGACCGTCCGGAAATACACTCGATGCATGGCTGGCGAAAGGACCGGAGATCGGTGATTTCCTGACCATCCGCAGTATCAAGCTCGTGGCGGACGGGGCGCTCGGGTCGCGCGGCGCGGCAATGCTGGCGCCATACTCCGACGATCCTGAAAACAAGGGACTGCTAATCCTCGATCGCGCGACTATTCGGGGCGTTGCAGAGAAGGCAATTCCGCGCGGGTTTCAGGTGAACACGCACGCGATCGGAGATGCGGCCAATCGCGCGGCGCTGGAGGCTTATGGCGACGCACTGAAAGGACCGAACGACAAGCGGTTCCGGGTTGAGCACGCGCAGGTAGTGGCGCCTAACGACTTCGCGAAGTTCAAACAGTTCTCGGTGATCGCGTCGATTCAGGCGACGCACGCGACTAGCGACATGCCGTGGGCGGAGACGCGCGTGGGGCCGGAGCGGATCAAGGGCGCTTACGCGTGGCAGACCTTTCTCAAGCTGGGCGTGCAAATCACCGACGGGTCGGATTTTCCCGTAGAGAACCCGAACCCGATCTGGGGGCTCTACAGCGCGATTACGCGGCAGGATCATCAGGGCAAACCGGCGGGCGGCTGGTTTCCGAATCAGAGGATGACGCGCGAAGAGGCGCTGAGAAGCTGGACTATCGACGGGGCGTACGCGGCGTTCGAGGAGAAGAAGAAGGGTTCGCTCGAGGTGGGGAAGATGGCGGACTTCCTGATGCTCTCCGGCGACGTGATGACCATGCCCGAGATCGAGATCTGGAAAACGCGTGTCACGATGACTGTAGTGGGAGGCAAGATCGTACGTCAGGATTGAAGCGGCTGTTATCGGCCCTGTTGCTGACCGCAGCCTTGGGCGCAGCCGAACAGACTCCGTTCCGTCTGGATTCGGGAGAGTTTCAGTGGATCGATTTCCGGGTCAACCAGGTTCCGACCGAGGTCGACTGCCGGTTCCGGGTGGTGCGGGGGGATCCGACGGTTCATATGGAACTGCTGTCTGTGCGGGAGTTCGAGCAACTGAACAAAGGCGACACGCACGCGACGCTCGCGGTTTCCAACGACGGAAGGGCCGGGCGAATCCGGCGGCTGCTGGACTGGCGTGGGCGGTACATCGTCGCCATCATCAATAAGCGCGGCTCCCGTCCGGCTTTGGTTTCGTTCGAACTGAGAACGGACGTGAACCCGAACGCGCAGGTGTCCGCGCGGGAACTTAGCCCGGAACGGCGTATGGCGGTGATCGCGGTTAGCTTCGGGATTTTCTTCGTGATCGTGGCGTTCTGCGGATGGAAGATGATGCGGGCGGTCAGCTCTGGCCGTAGTACGCCTTAGGACCGTGCTTGCGCAGGAAGTGCTTATCGCGCAGCGAGTCTGAGATCTGAAGCGCGGCGCTTTCGATGGAGAGCGTCATGTAGGCGAGGCGGGCGACTTCTTCCAGAAGAAAAGCGTAGTGCGCGGCTTCGGCGGCGGTTCGTCCCCACGTGAATGGGGCGTGTCCGGCGACGAGGACTGCGCGCATCATTAATGGGTCGATTTTCGCAAAGCGGCGGGCGATCACGAGGCCGGTGTTGAGCTCGTAATCGGAAGCGATCTCTTCGTGGGTCATCTCTTGGGTGACCGGTACGGCGCCGCGGAAGTAGTCGGCATGAGTGGTGCCGAAGCACGGAATTTCGCGGCGCGCCTGTGCCCATGCGGTGGCGTGGCGCGAGTGAGTGTGGGCGACTCCGCCGATGGACGGGAAAGCCTTGTAGAGCGCAATGTGGGTGGGGAGGTCGGAGGAGGGGCGGAGCGCGCCCTCTATGATGCGGCCGTCGAGGTCGGTTACAACGAGGTCTTCGGCGCGGAGTTTCGCGTAGTCGACTCCGCTGGGTTTGATGACCACGAGACCGTGTTCGCGGTCGATGCCGCTTGCGTTTCCGAAGGTCTCGACTACGAGACCGTTGCGGACGAGCGAGAGATTGGCTTCGAGGACTTCGTCACGCAGAGTCATCGGGCAGCCTCGAATGCGATGCGGCGGATGGCGGGCATTACGGGACCCCAGCCGAACTCGAAATAGAGCGCACGGAAATGGCCGAAGAGTTCGTCATAAGGCTCGCGGGCTTCGGGTTGCGGCTCGAACACTCGGTAGTCGGGGCAGAGGGCTTTCTGGGCGTCGGCGACGCTGTGGAAAGTGCCCGCAGCGAGAAACGCGAAGATGGCGGAGCCGAGGCTGGTGACGTCCGAGGAAGGCACGAGGACGGGCTTGCCGAGGACGTTCGCGTAGACCTGATTCAGGACGTTGTTGCGCTGCGGGATGCCGCCGCCATTGATGACGCGCTTGATCGGCACGCCGTGGGCCTGCATATGTTCGAGTATGACGCGGGTGTGGAAGGCGGCTCCTTCGATGGCGGCGAAGAGTTCGTCCTGCGCGGTGTGGGTGAGGCGCCATCCGATGGTCATTCCGCTGAGTTCCGGGTTTACGAGGATGGTGCGATCGCCGTTGTCCCACGGGAAGCGGAGCAGGCCGGTTTGGCCGGCTCGGTATGATTCGAGTCCCTGGGCGAGTTCGGGGAGGGGCTTCCCTGCCCGGCGGGCGATGGCTTCGAAGACATCGCCTGTGGCGGACATGCCCGCTTCGATGCCGGTGAGATTGGGATCGACGGAGCCTTTCACAACTCCGCAGAGACCGGGGACGAGTTCGGCTTCCTCGGACATCGCGACAATACAGGTGGACGTGCCTACGATGTTGACGACGTCGCCGAGCGCGGCGCCTGCTCCGAGGGCGTCCCAGTGGGCGTCGAAGGCTCCGACGGGGATGGGGATGCCGGGCTTGAGGCCCATGCGGTCGGCCCATTCCTGGGAGAGGCCTCCCGCGATTGCGGAAGAGGGGGCGTATGTTCCTGCCAGCTTGTCGCGAAATCCGTCGAGGAGCGGATCGATGTTCTTGAGGAAATCATTCGGGGGCAGACCGCCGAGTTCTTCGTTCCACATCCACTTGTGGCCCATGGCGCAGACGCTGCGATGGGCTTTGGCGGGATCGGTGACTCCGCAGAGGGTGGCGGCGACCATGTCGCAGTGCTCGAAGGCGCTGGCGATGGCTTCGCGCTTCGCGGGGTTGTTCCGGAGCCAGTGAAGGAGCTTCGACCAGCCCCATTCGCTGGAATAGATGCCTCCGCACCAATCGATGTGAGGAAGGTCGGCGGCTCGGGCGGCGGCGGTGATTTGCGAGGCTTCACGCCAGGCTCGGTGGTCGCACCAGAGGTAATAGTCGTCGAGCGGTTGAAGGTTCTTGTCGACGGGGATGACGGAAGACCCGGTCGTGTCGATTGCCAATGCTGCGATGTCGTGGCCGTCGATTCCGGCGTTCGCGATGGCCTCGCGCATGGCCGCGACGAGGGCGTTCATGTGGTCTTCGTGGGACTGGGTCGCGTGGTCCGGGTCTTCGCGCTTGCGGTGGAGCGGATAGGAAGCAGTCGCGAAGCTCAGTCGGCCTTTTGCGTCGTCAATGAGAGAGACGCGGACCGAGAGGGTCCCGAAGTCGATACCGGCGACGATGGACATGCCTAGGCGGTGTGGTAGTGGACGTCCCAGCCGAGGTAATTCGCGGTGGCTTCGCGGACGGCGTGGCCGACGGTCGAGAAGTTTGCGGCGACGTGGTGCTCGAAGCCGTTTTCGCAGATGTAGCGGAGGAGCTTCTGCATGGCCGGGATGCGGACTACTCCCGCGCCTCCGAAGGTCTCGAGCGAGTCGTTGGTGAATTCGCCTTCTCCGACATAGCCGCTGATGATCCCCTTGCGGTCATTGGTAGAGAAGCGGGCGAAGCTCATGGGGCCGGATTTCACTCGGCCCACGCAGGTTCCGAAGGTATTCTCCTTGCCTACGGTGCCCGCGATGATTTCCTGGAAATCCATGCGGACATCGGCGAAGAAGTGCTTGGGCAGATTGCTGCAGTGGAAGCAGACGGCTTTGTCGGGATCGTCGCCGTAGTTGTTGTTCCAGTCGAGCAGCGCGCTTGGCGTTTCGGAGGCGAGCGCGAGAGCGTGCATGCCAACGACGCCCGCGATATCGACTTCACAGGCGCTCGAAAGCAGGTTGTTGCTCATCATGCTCATGACCGTACAGGGGACCACGCCGAAGTACTCTTCCATGGCGGTCCAGCACTGAATGGCGCTGATGGTGACGTCGCTGCCGCGCATCCAGTTGTCGATGACGGCGCCTAGTTTCGCCATTTTCAGAAGAGCGCTGGCGGGGATGCCGGAGGTCTGGACGTAGGACTGGATGGCGGACAGCTTCGCCTGCGCGGCGGGATCGTCATCCTTCATGCGCTCGATGCGGCCCATGATGTCGAACAGGTCTACCGTCTCGACCGAGATGCCACTGGCTTCGAGGATCTTCTCGCTGTAGCGGACGGTATTGAAGGCCGCGGGGCGGGCTCCGATGGCTCCGATGCGGAGGCGGCGGAGTCCTTTGACCACGCGGCAGACGGCGGCGAACCAAGTCAGGTCCTTCTTAAAAGTTTCGGAGTCGGGCGTCTCGGTGTGGAGGGTGGTGAGCGAGTAGGGGATGCCGTACTGCTTCAGGTTGTTGCACGCCGACATCTTGCCGCAAAAGCTGTCGCGCCGGTCGCGAATGGTCATCTTCGACGGCGTGTCCGGCGTGGCCTGAACGAGCACGGGGACGTGGAGGTCGGCCATGCGGAGGGTGTCGGCTATGGCGCGCTCGTCGCCGAAGTTGGGGAGCGTGACGATGACGCCGTCGATGTCGCGGCGGCGCTGCTGGAAGAGGTCGGCGCACTTGCGGGCTTCTTCGCGGGTCTCGACGGCTCCGAATTTGGTTTCGTCGGTTCCGACCGCGACCACCTGATGACCGGCGCCTTCGAGGGCCGCGATCATGTCGCGGCGCCCGGAGGCGGCGAGGTGGTCAGGGAAGAAACCGCGGTTACCGACAATAAGGCCAAAAATCATTCGTTACGAGTCCTTTTGGGGGCGAAGTGAAAAGTGTACCAGCCACCCAAAAGGAGGAGAACCGCGCCCCACCAGATCCCGGCGTGGAGATTCGCGAGGACGACCGGATTGGCGGGGGGATTGAGGTACTGATAGATGCCTTCGGCGAAGATCACGACTCCGTAGAAGAGGAGAAGGACCCCGATGAAGAACCAGATGGAAATCATGTTTTTGTGGTGCATCGGATCTCTCTTACCAGACGGCGATATTCAGAATGACCAGCACGATGGCGACGACGACGGCCCAGAACATGGGGCGCTCGTATAGCTTGACGTCTCCTTCGCTCGGGAGCGGCGTACAGCCATAGACTAACCCGACCAACTGGGTATCGGGCAGGGGCCGGGTGGCGTAGCTGACGACTACGGTCACGATGACGCAGACGAGCCAGGACCAGAGGGCGCGGTACATGTCTTCGGCCATGGCTTTGGCGTCCTGCGACATCGCGACGTAGCGGAGCGCGGTGGGGTCGACTTTCACCCAGGCCCACATTCCGATCGATGAGAGCGTCCCGAGCAGCAGACCCCAGAAACCTCCTTGAGGCGTTGCGCGTTTCCAGAGCATTCCGAGGACGACCGTACCGAAAAGCGGCGCGATGAAGAAGCTGAAGAGCGCCTGGACGTAGTCCATGATGCCCTTGGCGTTCATGACGAAGTACGCGGTTCCGATGCTGACGAGAATGCCGATGATGGTGGACCAGCGGCCCATTTTCACGTAGTGATCGTCCGAGGCATTCCTTTTAATCAGGGCGCGGTAGATGTCGTAGGTCCAGACGGTGGAGAAGGCGGTGACGTTGCCCGCCATGCCGGACATGAATCCGGCGACGAGGGCGGTGATGCCGAGGCCGAGAAGGCCGGGTCCGCAGTAGCGCGCGAGCATCAGCGGGAGGACTTCGTTGTAGCTGTGCATGCCGCTGGCGGCGGCTTCGTCGGCTCCGACGAGTTTGATGGGGAGGACGGCGAGCGCGAGGAGTCCGGGGACGATGACGATGAAGGGCACCATCATTTTGAAGCCCGCGCCGATGATGGGGGCCATGCGGGCGGAGCGGAGGTCTTTGGCGGAGAGGACGCGCTGGACGACGAGGAAGTCGGTGGTCCAGTAGCCGAAGGAGATGATGAAGCCGAGGCCGAGGACGATGCCGGTCCAGTGGATGCCCATCGGGTTGTCGGAGAAGTGGCCGAGCGTGCTCCAGAGGTGGGTGTAGTTTCCGCCAGGCATGTTGTGCTGGATGCGGGCCATCATGCCGGACCAGCCGCCGGTTTCGATGAGGCCGATGATCGAGATCAGCAGGGCTCCGAGCCAGATCAAAACGAACTGGAGCACCTCATTAAATATGGCGGAGAGCAGGCCGCCGAGGGCGACGTAGACGCCGACGGTGAGGGACGAGACCCAGATGCTGAACGAGAGGTCCCAGCCGAGGATGACCTGCATGACCACGGCCATGGCGTACATGTTGACGCCGCTCATCAGGATGGTCATGAGGCCGAAGGAGATGGCGGAGACGGCGCGGGCCGGTTCGCCGAAGCGAAGTTTCAGATAGCCGGGGACGGAGTGGGTCTTGGAGATGTAATAGAACGGCATCATGACGATGCCGAGGAAGAGCATGGCGGGGATGGCGCCGATCCAATACCAGTGCGTGGCGAGGATTCCGTATTGGTAGGCGGCTCCGGCCCAGCCCATGAGTTCGAGGGCTCCGAGGTTGGCGGAGACGAAGCTGAGGCCGGCGATCCAGGCGGTCATGTCGCGGCCGGCGAGGAAGAAGTCTTCACCGGTGGTGGTGAACCGCTTCAGATAGAAGCCGATTCCGAGCACCATGATGAAGTAGGCAGCGATTACGAGGATGTCGGCCGTGCCGAGCGACAGCAGTCGGGAGGATTCCATTGTTGAGGACGCTCATGGGAGTCTATCACTGGCGAACGGCGATGCCAAATTAAGTTTGATGGTCGTACCAATTGCTTGAGGACGCGGTTCGGGCGTGACTCGGGGCGTGCGGGGTGCGGTCGAGGTGGAATTTGCGCTTAGGCGGCGTCTTTCAGGGTGTCTTTGA
>DATFSM010000105.1:0-50932 GCA_035262625.1 Bryobacteraceae bacterium | reverse complement strand
TGACGCGCAATACGGAAGTGGACCTTACATCGAGCACCAACACCGGAAGGTCCCGACAAAGTGGGTTTAGCCGTGCCGCCCATTTTGTCGTGAACTTCGGTATCGAGACTTAATCTTGCACCATCAACGTCGCCGTCGCCGAGCTTCCCTGATACGTCGCCGTGATCGTGACCGTCGCGGGCACGGCCACTTCCGGTGCGTAGACTGTGAAAGTTGCTGATGTCGCGCCGGCAGCTACGGTTACAGTCGCCGGCACCGTTGCTGAGGGCGAGTTTGATGACAGCGCTAATACCGCTCCCCCCGCCGGCGCGGCCTGAGACAACGTCACGGTTCCCGCCACGATGCCGCCTGCCGGTACCGTCGATGCTGCGAGCGTCAGGCTCTGGATCGTCGCCGCCGGCGCGCCGTTCTGGACGGACGTGTACAGCGTCTGCGTCCCGGCCACTCCATTCAAGCTGAACGTCACCGGAACTGCGTCGCTTAAAGGGATGCTCGGCACAACGACGTTGAATTGATATAACCCGACGACATTCGGCGCCAGCCCGTCGTAAGTCGCCGAAGCTACCGTGGATCCGAAGTTGATCTGGAACGACCCAGTCAACGCATTCGCTTGCTGCACCACCTGCCCTGCCGCGATAATCGGCACCACGGCGCCGAAGCCGACACCGTAAATCGTGATCGTGTCGCCCGGGAATGCGCGGCGCGAGTTTACGCCCGCGATCGCTCCCGGCGGCAGCACGTAGGATCCGTCGGTGAACTGCGCAACCACGTATTGTTGGCTGTTGACGCTGAAAGAGGACGGCGCCAGCAGTCCTGGCTCTGCCACCGCGACGTTGACGCTGTATCCGCTACTCTGCCCTGCAGCCGTCGTGACGACGACGGACTGCGGGCCTATCGCCACATTGGATGGGACCTGAGCGTTCACCTGGCCCGCGCTGATGTAGGCGATGAAGGCGGACTGTCCGCCGACGGAAACCCGGGTGCCGTCAAGAGCCGTCGGCGCAGTGGCTCCGTTGAAGTCGGCGGTGCCCCAGGATCTCGTGTTAGTGGCCAGGTTCGAGCCGTAAATTTCGATCCACGTGCCTGGCGCGATGGTTGGAAAACCGCCAAACCCGCTGGCGGTGACCACGCCGTTCGCGGGGCGGATGGAAGGCTGCGCTACGCAAACACCTACAAACAAAAAAAGGCTGGACGCTGCCTTCCTCAAGCCTCTGACACTTTACCAAGGTTGTGTTGCACCGCGATGACGACAGAGAGAGGTCGAAAGGCCCGGTCACTGCGCTCAGCCGCAATCGCCCATCTAAGCACCGGGGGTGGCTGTGTCCGCGACGGTCGCGACCAGCGCAATCACGGCGAAATTTCGCGGCGCGAACACCTGAGGTCCGATATAATCGTCCGCCTGGAGACCGCTTGAAGAAGAGAATTCCGCGTGCAGCGGTGTTGATCGCATTCTGCGCGGTTTGGTTCGCTGGCGGCGCCCTGGAATCACAGCCACCCGCGCGGAAGGCGCCCGGCGGGATGTCCGAGCAGGTCTTCAAAAACATTCAGGTTCTGAAGGGCATACCCGTGGATGACTTCATGGGAACCATGGGGATCATGTGCGCGGCGCTGGGTTTCGATTGTTCCGACTGTCATGCGGGTGCGGGAACCGTGAAAGTGGACTGGGCCGCCGACACTCCTAAAAAGATTCGTGCGCGCGGAATGGTCAGCATGATGGCGGCTATTAATCGCGCAAACTTCGGGGGCCGGCAGGTCGTGACCTGCTGGACGTGTCATCACGGGCGCGACCGCCCAGCCACTACGCCAACGCTCGAATACATGTATGGACCCGCCACCCAGGAAATGGACGACGTCCTGACGCAAATGCCGGGTCAACCCGCGGCCGACGTGATCATCGACAAATATCTGAATGCGATCGGCGGCTCTGAGCGTTTATCGGCCATCAAGAGCTGGATGGCTGCAGGCACGAGCGTCGGCTTCGGTGGTTTCGGCGGCGGGGGCAAGGTTCAGATGTTCGCCCGCTTCCCCGACCGCCGCGCCATGCTAACAACGTTCCCGCAGAGCCCTGAACGCGGGGAAAGCCTGCGGATCTGCAACGGCCGTCAGGCGTGGCTCAGAACTCCGCTTACAATCCTCGGCGAATACGAGCTGACCGGCGGCGAACTCGATGGCGCCAAGCTTGACGCGGAACTGGCATTCCCTGCCCAGATCAAGGGAGTGCTGAGGAATTTACGCGTCAGTCTGCCGGTAACGATCAGCGACCTTTCCGGTCTTTCGAGCCAAACTTCTCAGCAGGTCAACATGACCGCAGTGGGTCAGGACCGCCTCGTAAACGTGGTTCAGGGGGACGGCCCGGGAGGCATTCTCGCGACGCTGTATTTCGACCAGCAATCGGGCCTGCTGTTGCGCGTTGTTCGGTACGGCCGCTCGCCGATCGGCCGCGTGCCGACTCAGGTCGATTATGCCGATTACCGTGACGTGAACGGCGTCAAGATGCCGTTCCGCATGATTCTGGCGTGGATGGATGGCCGCGACGCGATCCAATTCAGCGAGATTCAAACGAACGTCGCGATTGACGACTCGAGGTTCGAACTCCCCTGAATGAATGACTTCCTGCGCTGGTTGGTGAACAGCCCGTGGTCGCACGCGATGAACGCCGCGGAATGGGTCTTTCCTGTCGTGCAAAGCTTTCACTTTATCGGCTTTGCATTTTCGATCGGCACCATCGCCATTGTCGATTTCCGGCTGTTGGGACTGGGCATGAAAAAGCGCCAGCCGGGCGAGCTCGCCGCCGATCTGGAACCGTGGACGCGGGCAGGCATCGCGGCCATGCTCCTGACGGGCTTGCTGATGTTTTCCACTGACGCCGTGGGCTATCACAACAATCCCTCCTTCCAGTTCAAAATGGTTTGCCTGACTGCCGCGCTGATCTTCCACTTCACGCTGCACCGCCATGCTGTGCGTTCGGAAGCCTCCGCGTTCACGGCGAAGTTCGCCGGAGCGCTTTCACTGTTGCTTTGGACCTCCGTCATAGCGGGCGGGCGGATGATCGCTTTCGTTTAGCCGATGTCGATTCCCTCGCTTCTCTCCTGGGTGGAAAGTACTCGTCTGAGTATCGCGATCCGCGAGGGCGGCCTGCCGTATCCGATCATCGGGGGAATTCATTTACTATCGATCGCTCTCTTTGGCGGGGCGCTGCTCGCGACCGACCTTCGCCTTTTGGGATGGGCATTGTCCGGCCACAAGGTTTCCGATGTCTTGTCGCAATTTCGTCCGTTGAAATGGGCTGGTTTCGTAGTGGTCGTCACCACCGGCCTGTTGCTGACATGGGCGGAGCCGATTCGACTGTACAAGAGCCCGTCGTTCTGGTTGAAGATCGGAATCTTCGGAATGGTTGGGGTACATGCGCTGGTTTTCCGGCGTGGAGTCTACAGGCATCCCGAACGTCTGGACAGCGGTATTACGCGTCGGGCAAAGGTGGCCGCCGCGCTTTCTTTAACCCTGTGGGCGGGTCTGATCATCGCGGGACGTTTCATCGCTTTCGATCCTTCTTTCGACGAATAATCAGGCTCCGAAAGAACATGTATCATGTCCTGCAAAGCATGCCGTCCATGCGAACTCTTTTATGCGGCCTGCTGATTGCGCTCGCCCCGATCGTAGCGGCGGCTCAGACAGCTGCGTGGCGCGCCCCGCGCGTCGAGGGCGGAAAGCCCGACCTCAACGGAATCTGGCAGGCGCTAAACGAGGCAAATTATGACCTGGAAGGCCACAGCGCTCGCCCGGCGATGGCCGTCAGACCCGGACCGTATGGACCAGTGGCCGCTCCTCAGGTGCTCGCATTGGGAGCGGTCGGAGCGGTTCCGCCCAGCCTCGGCGTGGTAGAAGGTGGCGAGATCCCCTACAAGCCCGAGGCGCTCGCTAAAAAGAAAGAGAACCAGGAGAATTGGCTAGCGCGCGATCCCGAAATCAAGTGCTACCTTCCGGGAGTTCCCCGTGCCACCTATATCCCGCAGCCTTTCCGCATTCTGCAGAGCGCGGCCAGACTCGTCATTAGTTATCAATATGACGGAGCCGTGCGCGACATTTATATGAAAGACCCCGGCCCACCGCCGGTAGATTCGTGGATGGGTCAGTCCGTCGGGCATTGGGAGGGCGAAACGCTCGTGGTCGTTGTCACCGGATTCAACGACCAGACTTGGTTCGATCGCGCCGGTAACTTCCACAGCGATGCCCTGCGCGTGGTGGAACGATACACGCGAACGAGTCCGGATATCATTTCATACGAAGCGACCATCGAGGACGCGAAGGTATTCACGCGTCCGTGGAAAATCGCCATGCCGCTATACCGGCGGCAGGAGAAGAACGCGCAGATTCTGGAATTCAAGTGCGTGGAGTTCGTCGAAGAGTTGATGTACGGCTCATGGCGCAAAAATCCGTTGAACAGGCAATAGCAGGGAGGTATCGGATGCGACGTTTGTTCATATGTATTCTCGCGGCAACGGTACTGGCGGCCGGGACGTGCGCGGCGCAAACCAGCAAGACGGGAAAGCCGTACAGCCCCAGGCGGCTCGCGGATGGCCCTCCGGACCTGCAGGGCACTTACGATCTGGCGACGCTTACGCCTCTGGAGCGGCCGGCTAGTGCGAAGAGCGCAGTCTACACGAAGGACCAGGCACAGCAACTCGAAGCCGCGGCCGCCCAGCAGTTGGCGAAAGGTGATGAATCGTTGAAAGGTGACCGCACCGCGCCGCCAAAGGGCGGTGACGGGTCCACCGGAGCGGCGGGAAATGTCGGGGGATACAACACCGGCTGGCTCGATATGGGTGGAACGTTTACCGTCGTCGATGGAGAAATCCGGGCGTCGCTCGTAATCGATCCGCCGGATGGACGCGTGCCTCCGCTGAAACCCGAAGCCCGCCAGCGGCTCGTGGCCACCCAAGGCCGGCCGACCTCCGATCAACAGGAGAATTCGAACGATCCGGGTCTGGAGAAAGCGCCGGGCGCTTATGACGACCCCGAACGCCGTCCCCTCGGCGAACGCTGTCTTTTTGGCTTCGGATCGACCTCAGGGCCGCCAGCGCTGCCGGACTACTTCTACAACAATCTCCATCAGATCGTGCAGACGCCGGACGCCATCATGATTCTCACCGAGATGGTCCACGATGCGCGCATCGTGCGAATGAAAGCTCAACACCTGCCCTCGCATATTCGGCAGTGGATGGGCGATTCGATCGGGCATTGGGAAGGCGACACGCTCGTGGTGGACACCACGAACTTCACGAATAAAACCCGTTTCCGCGGCTCCGGGGAAAACCTGCATGTGGTTGAACGCTTCTCGCGAATCGACGACCGCACGCTGCTGTATCGCTTCACGGTTGAAGACCCGGATACCTGGGACCGTCCATGGACCGGCGAGATGGCATGGCCGGCCACAACCGGCATGATTTATGAGTACGCTTGTCATGAAGGCAACTACGCGCTCACGGATATTCTCAAGGGCGCGCGCGAACGAGACCGGCAACAAGCTGCGGCGAAAGAAGGATTGAAATGAGACTTACGGGGATCATTGCAGCGGCAATAGTTGCGTTCGCGTCGGAACCTGCCGCGTCGGCGCACCACGCATTCGGATCGGAGTTCGACGCCAATGCGCCGGTTCTGCTGAAAGGCAAGATAGTGAAGATCGAGTGGGTGAACCCGCACACTTGGATCCACATCGAGGTCACCAAGCCCGACGGAACGAAAGAAGTATGGATGGTGGAGGGCGGCAGTCCGAACACTCTGCTGCGCCGCGGAGCAAACAAGAACACGTTCCCCGAGGGCACCGAAGTTGTGGTGGACGGCTACCAGGCCCGCGATCATTCGGAGAAACGCGCGAACGCGCGCAACGTAACCTTCGCGGACGGGCGCAAACTCTTCCTGGGCTCGACCGGTACCGGCGCGCCGTACGAGGAAGGCGAAAAAGCAAAGCCGGACAAGCAGTAAGTTGCTGACTATGCCGATCGCGCTGCTCGGGACCACGGGCACCAGTCCTCGACCCTACCGGGGACAGGAGTTATTGCGAGACGGCAGCATCGTTCGAAGGTCGAGCGCCGGCTGGTTTTGAGCAATCACCACGCCGGGCGCTTGGTTCGGGGTAAATCGCGAGCGCGCACAACGTCGCCGCGAATCAGGTTCTTCCACTGGCGAAAGCTCCATTCCCGCTGAACCCAAGCCAGTGAAATATGAGTGTCCAAACCGCTAAACATGCGGTTTCTGCGTATGGGGATGTTATTAGAATCAGTAACTTACGTAATGCCGGCACCGGGCTTTGGTTCAAGTCCCGCCCCGGAGCCACGCATCTCGCGTACTTAATACGTACCAACTTTGCGGCAAACAAGCGTTTTTCGCAAGAGCAGCCTTTTCTGTTTTCAATAAGTTACGCGGGGTCAATCGGGCGCGCACTTTCGATTCCGACCCGCGCCTCCATCCGAATTTCAAGCTAAAGTTGGCACACGCGATTCAGCTACTCCAAGCGGACCCATCTGCCGCGGAAACTCCCCGCCTGGCCGAAGACTCATTCTCCGGTTCACCGACAGTCTTCACGCGGAACGATGAAGATTCGTAATCCGGCCCTAGGTAATTCTCCGGAATGGTCACCGTGTTTCCATCCCGCAGTGAATGATACGCCGGCGACATGATTTCGATCCCAGCCTCATTGAACGAGTCCTGAATTGCCTGATGCAGACGGGAATAGATGTTCTGAAAATCGTTCGGCTGATCCGTATAGGCGTTTAGTTCGTAGCTCACGTGGTAGTCGTTCAGGCTGGTCTGAAGAACGAAAGGAGCCGGGTGCGGCAGTATTCCCTCTGTGTTCCCGGCCGCGCGAACCAGCGCCTCGTGAACTGTTCGCCAGGGCGCGTTGTATCCGATAGTGACCGACGTATGCAGGATCAGCCCATTGGCACGCGCCATGGAACTGAAGTTGAGGACCTGACTGTTCAGGATCGCGCTGTTTGGAATTACAACCTCCACATTCTTGATCGTTCGCACACGCGTCACCAGCAGACTTCGCTGAAGGATATCTCCGGTTGTATCGGCGATTCTCACGCGGTCGCCGACGTGGAAAGCGCGCATGTACGTCAGAACCAAGCCCGCCAGCACGTTACTCACGGCAGAGCTCGAACCCAACGAAAGCAGAAGGCCCAGAAAGATGGAAACGCCCTTGAACGCTTCTGATTTCCCGCCGGGCAGGTACGGGAACGCCACAACCAAGGCGAACAGCACGACTGTGAGCCGAACGATCTGGTAGGTCGGTCTTGCCATTTCGGGCGCGATCGCCTTGACCGCAATATCGCCGCATTCGACGGCCTGAGCCAGAAATTTCAGCGCCTTCAGCAGGTAATACGCGACCACGCAGACGATGATCACGAAGCCGCCCGATGGCAAGTACCGAAAAACCGTCATGGCAGCGTTGCCGAAAGCATCCCTCAGATAGTCGAGAAGCGTTGTGGATATCCCCGCAGTCAGGGGAAAGAGGGTGAAGGTGTACGAGACGGCGAATGACGCAACGGAGAGAAGCGAAATAAAGATGATGCTCTTCAGAAAGAACATCGCGAAGGATCGGCCCCTCTCCCAGATCAGAAGACGGGAAGCCCGGACTTCGCTCGTCGAAACCTGGCGCGACACCCATCCCGCCAGCCTGCGATCCAACCATCGAATCGCTTTCCAAAGGATCCAGACCGCTGCGCCGAAAAGCGTCCAGACAAGCAGCGTTACTCCAACAGCTCGCAGGAAATTCCGCCAGGTGTGGCGAGTCCGATAACCGTCAATCGCCTGCTGGATCGCCACCGCGTTCTGCTCGGCGAGCTGCTCGCGCGGTACCCCGGATACCTCCGCGTCCGCTTCGGTGACCCCCATGAGTAACACGGAACCTGAAATGATGGCGGTGGTCCCTTCCGATGGGAGCGGTCGCGTCCGGATCGGGTCCGAGGACCGCTTCTCGGCAAGAAGCGTAATTCGATGCTCGATTTCCGCCGCGCGTTCCTCAGTGTTGAACGGCGCTACTGGCGCGTAAACCCGAAGAACTTCACTGCCATCGATGATTACCGGAACAGATGCCTCCTGTCCAGGCAGGAGGGTGCACAAAACGCCGGCCAGACAGAGCCTGCCGCGCCGGCGAGCGAATCGTCTCATGGGTCCTCGGTGGGCCGCACCGAAGGCATGAGATGCCCTCGAGCGGAAAACGATGGGTATTTTTAGCCGCGGTCAACCGCGCGCCGGGTTCGTTTTATACCGACGCGGCGGGCTCGTTTGTAACTCGCGAGCATCTGTCCGCGCCTCATTACTATACATGCCGGGCGACGCAAGAGAGACGGTATGATACGGTCCGCTAAACGATTGAAAATACGCTTTAAATTTGAAGTGTCACGCCAATACCAGATGGTACTTGTCGAATGCGCGGCGAGAGGCGATCTTGTATGCAGGACTGCCAGAGGTTAAACGGTTGACGCCATTAAGATTTCGTAATATATTACCCGTTGAGAAAATGTCCCGTACGAAGCGCATTCTGATTCGGTCTTTCTGGGTTTTTGTGCCCGCCTCCGTCGCGCTGGTACCCGTATCAGTCGGCCATTCCCAGGTTTCACCGGTGACCGATGTGGCCGCGCATCAGGCCCTTGTGAAGCAGTACTGCGTCGGCTGCCACAGTGACAAGGCAAAAATGGCTGGATTGTCGCTTGAGGGCTTGGACCTGAAGAAGGTTTCGGCTGATGCTGACACATGGGAGAAGGTCCTGCGGAAGCTGAGCGCTAACCAGATGCCGCCAGCGCAGATGCCGCATCCGACCGATGCTGCGCGGAACGCTTTTACGGGTTATCTGGAGGCCGAACTCGACCGCGCTGCCTTGGCGCACCCGAATCCCGGTCATCCCACCATTCATCGCCTCAACCGCGCGGAATACAGTAACGCTATCCGCGATCTTCTGGCTCTGGATATCAAACCAGGGTCTAATCTGCCTCCTGACGACAGCGGCTACGGCTTTGACAACATTGGCGATGTGCTGTCACTGTCCCCGGTGTTGATCGAACGCTATATGAGCGTCGGCCGGATGGTTGCCCGCCTGGCGGTCGGCGATACCGACGTGAAACCGCAAGTGGACGTCTTTGCGCCTGTAAAAGAGAGAGCGGGCGGGCGAGGCGCAAGAGCCGCTCATCCCGAGCGCGTTTCCGACGATGTTCCATTCGACTCTGCCGGAGGGGTTTCAATTCAGTACACTTTCCCGGTCGATGCCGAGTACATTTTTAAGATCAAACTGCCGGCTCCCGCTGCGGGGTTCGGTGAAACTGCTGCGCCGGTCGGTCAGGCTCTCGAACTGAAAATTCCGGTTAAAGCTGGCGTCCATCAAGTCGCAGCGACCTTTATGAATTCGAGCGCGGTACCGGAAGTCTTACCCGCTCTGAATGTTGGCCGCCTCGGGGGTGGTGGGCGCGGAGCCGGCGCGGCTCCCCAGACCGCCCAACTGGATCTTCGGCTGGATGGGGAACGCCTCAAACTCTACGACGTGCCTGAAGTCGGCGGCAACCCGACATTTAACGAGCTTTCCATCGCCGGCCCGTACAACATTCTTGGCGCGGGCGATTCACCCAGCCGCAAGAAGATTTTCGTCTGCAAGCCCGCTTCCGCAAAGGATGAAGATCCTTGCGCGCGGAAGATTCTGTCGGCTCTGGGGCGCCGCGCGTATCGCCGACCGTTCACCGAAGCAGATCTGAAGCCCCTGATGGGTTTCTACGCCGCGGCGCGGATGGAAGGCGGCGGCTTCGATAACGGCGTCGAGATGGCATTGCGCGCCATGCTGGTGTCCCCCGACTTCCTGTTCCGCGTCGAGCGCGATCCCGCGGGATCCGCGCCGGGTTCGGTGCATCGGGTCAGCGATTACGAAATGGCCTCACGCCTTTCGTTCTTTCTTTGGAGCAGCATTCCTGACGATGAACTGCTTAAGCTCGCTGATGAGGGCAAGCTGAAGGACCAGAAGGTGGTCATGCAGCAGGTCGACCGGATGCTCGATGACCCGAAGTCGAAGGCGTTCGTTTCGAACTTCGCAGGGCAATATCTCTACCTCCGCAATCTCGCTTCGATGAAGCCGGATCCGGATGAGTACCCTGAATTCGATGCCAATCTCCGCAAGTCGTTCGAGACTGAGACACAGTTGTTCTTCAACTCGATCATGCGCGAGAACCGCCCTGTGACGGAGCTCCTCACGGCGAAGTACACCTTTGTAAATCAGCGCCTCGCGGAATTCTACAAGATCCCGAACGTGTATGGTTCGCAGTTCCGGCGCGTCGAGCTAACGGACCCCAATCGCGGCGGTGTGCTCGGCCAGGGAAGCTTGCTAACGGTCACATCGTACCCGAATCGTACATCGGTCGTGCAGCGCGGCAAGTGGGTTCTCGAGAACCTCCTCGGCACGCCTCCACCTCCTCCGCCTGCAAACGTTCCTTCACTCGATCCGCACGGCAAGGACGGTAAGCTCTCGATGCGGCAGGCAATGGAAATGCATCGGGCGAACCCGACCTGCGCGAGCTGTCACTCCCGTATGGATCCGATCGGATTCGCGCTGGAGAATTTCAACGGAATCGGCGAATGGCGCGACAAGGACAACGGCGCAACGATTGATGCCTCGGGCAAGCTCCCCGACGGCAGCGCGTTCAGCGGAGCCGCCGGACTCAAAAATCTGTTGGCGACGCAGCATCGCGACGAGTTCCTGACGACCTTCACCGAAAAGCTTTTAACCTACGCCCTCGGCCGGGGCCTGGAGTCGTACGACCGGCCAGCCGTTCGCGCCATCATGCATGACGCGGACAAGCACAACGATACGATCCCCGCGCTGATAGAATCCATAGTCAGCAGCCCGCAATTCCAGATGAGGAAAACCCGAGAATCATGATCATCACGAAGAAAGCCCTCCATCGCCGCACGTTCCTTCGTGGAGTGGGAACTGCTCTAGCTCTGCCTTTGCTCGACTCCATGGTTCCAGCCATGGCGGCGACCCGGCTTACGCCGGCAGCGCCCGCCATTCGGATGGGATTCTGTTATGTGCCGAACGGCATCATACAGAAGGACTGGCTGCCGAAGACCGAAGGCGCGAATTTTGAGTTCGGGGCCACAATGAAGAGCCTCGAGCCCTACCGCGAGAAGCTGATCGTGCTCAGCAATCTCGCGCAGATCAATGGCCGCGCGCTGGGCGATGGAGCGGGCGACCACGCACGCGCAGGGGCCACATGGCTCACGGGCGTGCATCCGAAAAAGACGGAGACGGATATCCGCGCGGGTATTTCGGCGGATCAGATTGCGGCGAAGGAACTTGGCAAGGTCACCCAGTTCGGCTCGCTCGAACTCGGACTCGAAGAGCCTTATCTGGCTGGCGGATGCGACTCGGGTTATAGCTGCGCTTACACCAACACGCTCTCCTGGCGCGGTCCGACGAGCCCCAACCCCGTCGAGATCAGCCCCCGTGCCATCTTCGAGCGCCTCTTCGGCGACGGCGAAACCACGGATCCCAATGCGCGCCTGAAGCGCATGAAGCAGGACACGAGCATTCTCGACTACGTCCGCGGCGATGTCGCCCGCCTCGAGCCCGGTCTCGGCGCGCGGGATAAAGGCAAGCTGGATGAGTACCTCGAAGCCATCCGCGACATCGAACGGCGCATCCAGAAGGCGGAAGAGCAGAGCGCGACGGTGAAGATTCCGGTTATGGAGCGCCCCGTCGGCATCCCCGAAACCTTCGAGGAACACGCGAAGCTTATGGCAGACCTCATGGTGATCGCGTGGCAGACCGACATGACCCGCGTGATCACGTTCATGATGGCGCGCGAAGGCTCCAATCGCAGCTACCGCGAAATCGGCGTACCCGACGGCCACCACTCGGTTACGCACCACCAGAACGATCCCGAGAAGATCGCGAAGACGCAGAAGATCGACGAGCATCACGTCAAATCGTTCGCCTATCTGGTGAAGCGTCTCAACGAGACCCAGGACGGCGACGGCACTCTGCTCGACCATACTCTGCTCCTCTACGGAAGCAGCATCCGCGACGGTAACGTGCACGATCATCACGATCTGCCTCTGGTTCTCGTCGGTGGCAAGTCGGCGGATATCAAAGGCGGACGGCACCTTCGCTATAAGCCTGAAACGCCGATGACCAACCTGCTTCTTACAATGCTCGACAAGTCTGGCGTCCCAACCGACTCGCTGGGCGACAGTACGGGTACAGTCGACCAACTTTCCGGAGTTTAGTTAATGTTTCATTCCAACTGGGGCAGGCGTTTTCGCCTGCCCATTCTTTTGTCTTCTTCGGCATTCCTCGGAAGCGCCGCCGAACCCCGCCTGATCGACGCCATTAAGGACCAGAATCATAAGGCGATCCTGCAGTTGATTGCCGCGCACGCCGATGTGAACGCCGCGCTCCCCGACGGGTCAACGCCTATCGCGTGGGCGGCGTATCAGGACGACACGGATACTGTCCTCGCCCTGCTCAAAGCGGGCGCCAAAGTAACGACTGCGGATCAGTACGGCGAAACGCCCCTGACGCTCGCGTGCGCGAACGGAAATGCCGTGGTCACAGAAGCGCTGCTTAAGGCGGGCGCTGACGCGACCGCTGCGCGCTGGAATGGCGAAACGGCGCTGATGATCGCGGCGGGATCGGGAAATCCGAAGGTCGTTCAGATGCTGATCGACCACGGCGCTAAGGTGAACGCCGTTGAGTCGCAAAAGGGCCAGAACGCGTTGATGTGGGCGGCCGCCAACGGTCACACTGCCGCGGCGGATGTCCTTCTCAAGGCCGGCGCGGATCCGAATACCGCATCGAAGGGCGGTTTCACGCCGCTGATCTTCTCGGCCGAGCGCGGCGACACGAAGACCGCGTCGAGCCTCCTCGCGGCGGGCGCGAATGTCAACTGTGAAGTGGGCGGGATGAACCCGCTGCTGGTTGCGGTTACCGCGAAGCATGTCGAAGTCTCCGAATTGCTGGTATCAAAGGGCGCTTCGGTGGCTTCGAAGGATCGCACGGGCAACACTCCCCTCCACATCGCGGCGCAGCTGGGTGAGGTGAGTCTTGTGAAAAGCCTCATCGCCCGAGGAGCGGACGTAAACGCGAAGACGAATCAGACTCCGGCGGCCGGTCGGGGTCGCGCTGGCGGATTTTTCCGCGGTCCGTCCGGCGAACAGACGCCGCTCATGTTGGCAGCCCGAAGCGACCATCTTGAAGCAATGAAGGCGCTGGTTGCCGCAGGCGCCGATGCTAAGGCTCATGCGCAGGACGGCAGCACGCTTCTGATGGCCGCCGCCAACAGCGGTCACGTCGAGGCGGTGCAGTACGCATGGGAGCTTGATCCAGATTCGATTAAAGCCAAGACTGAGACGCAATCCGCGGTGATGCACGCAGCTGTCACCGGCTCCATGCAGTCCTCGACTCAGCCGGAGATCTGTAAGGTTGTCCAGTTCCTCGCCGACAAGGGCGCCGAGCTCGATCCGGTAGACGCTAATGGCCGCACGCCGATTATCATCGCGGACGTGCTGCCTATCGACATGGCGGTCGATCTGCTGACGAAGCTGATCACCGCTACTGGAGCGAAGCCGCACGTCGCCACCAAGCGTTAATGTCCTGATCCGCTTCTCCCTCCTGCTGGGCTGCGCCGCGGCCTTTGCCCAGCAGGAGCCAACTCTCCACATTGACGTCCGGCAGGTGGTGGTTCCGGTTGTCGTTACAGACAACAAGGGGCATCGTGTTCCCGGGCTTCGGCAAGCCGATTTTCGCATCCTGGAAGACGGAGTTCCCCAGGACATCGCGGCCTTTTCTGTCGACAGCCCCGGCGCGCCTGTCAAAGGCCCTCGGCACACCTACATTTTCTGTATCGACACCCTTCATGCCTCGCCGACGAACGCTTCGCGCGTTCGCCAGGCGTTCGAGACGCTGTTTGGAAAAGAGAAGCCGGGAGATGCGCAGTACGCGTTGATCGGAATTGGACGGCAATTGCAGGTTCTCCAGCCAGCGACATCGAATCCGCTCGAATTGTTGGTAAGGGTGCGCAGCGCCGGCTTCCAGAACTTATTCGCCAGTCTCGATGCATCGACCCGCACGACCGAACTAGGGACGCTCCGCCGCCGCATGGACGAGTTCTGCAAACGATGCGCCTGCGGCGCGCGCGCGAGTCAGCGCTCGTGTGAATCAGAAGTGGAAGCCCTCAAGCAAAGCGTTGATCTCCAGGCCGCCGCGTGGAATGGCGTATCGGCCAGTCTCGCCGATCAGTTTCGCAGTGTCGTTGAGGAGCTTGCGAAGATTCCCACCGGTCGGACACTGATTCTGATCTCGGATGGCTTCAGCGCGAATCCCGCCGAGGAGTTTTATGACGCGATTGCGCGCAATCTGCCGAATTACCCGCAGTTCCGGTCCGACGCGTCGAGCGCTCTGACGCCTCCACTGAAGCAGGCGCTCAAGGCGGCGGTCGACCGCAATGTCACGATCGATGGCGTCGATTCGCGGGTGGCTTTCGAGCCGTCGATCCAGAGCACGAGTTCGATGGATGCTGTGAATGCCGGAAGCAGCGGCATTCCGCAATCCGCGATCGGCCTCACACGAAATCAGTCCACACCCGTGAGAGCTTCAACTCAGCTCGGGCCAGCGAGCACGCCGGTTCCGCCCACGTTACTGCCCAGTCCCGCAATGGAGCAGCTTTCCTCAGCAACTGGCGGGGTCTACTTCCGCAATGAAGATCTCGTCAAGGAACTGCGCACGGCAATGAGCGACGGGCGAGAGTATTACACCATCGCCTACGTTCCGAAGAACGGTTCGAATGATGGCGGCTTTCGGAAAATCACCGTCGAACTCCCCGGAAAGAACCTGACTATTCGGGCCAAAACAGGTTATTGGGCTTCGGGCTCCGCCCAGTAACCCTTTTTCGCCTTCACCACGGCATTTTTGTTATTGACCAGAACCGTGATGGCGCGGAACTTTCCGTCCGTCGGTCGGTTCGGGGCCGCATAGCTAAGCGTGTAATAATCCCTGCCGTCTGCGAACGCGCGCTGCAGGCCCGCGAAAAGATCGTTGCTGTTTCGGAAGGCTGTGCCCCCGGTGGCATCCGCAATTTCGATCAGGATGTTGCCGTCTTCGGATTGCGAGTTCCATTCCACGTGGCTTACCGCGCTATCGACCATCGCGGAGTTCAAAACTGTCGATGTATCGAAGGTCTTCTGGCCGTACAGCCCGCGCGAATCGATCGTGTCGATCGTAATATTGCTCCGCGCCGCCAGCCGGACAATGGGTTCGAATTCGCTCTGCATCCGCTCGCTTCCATCGAGCCGGTCACTGGAAACGCAAACCACGGTATCCGGAACCAGGCAATGCCGCATGGGCGGGAAAAAAGCGTTGAACAGCTCACGGGCTTCTTTGCCCGGGGTGATCTGAAAGCCGCCGGAAATCAGGATCACAGTGCGCCGATCGCGTCCGCGCCCAAGCTGGGCGATCAGGTCCCGAAACTCGCGCAGGAAGCCAATGGTGAGAACCCGGTCGGTTTCGGCGATCTCTTTGGCCTCTGTGTTCGTACGCCATTGACCCGCCTCGCACTTTACCTGCATTAGGCGATCGCTCGACAGATCGCAGGCCACGCGTGTCTCGTTCAGATCGCGTTTATATCGTTCCATTTGGGGCTTCAGCCCACCCATTTGACCATCGAGAAAGTACTTCTGGAACTTCTTCCCCTTCAGGTCGGCAAGAATCGCCTGTGCGTCCGTGGTGACGTTATGGATGATTTCGGGAGACGTTCCCAAGGCGATCATCACATACTGTGACTCCGGTGAAGCCTCCCGCTCGAACAGCTTCGCGAGAGCCTGGCGGATAGCCACGAAATCCGTGAACGACGTATGAAGGGTATCGATGAGGACCAGATACGTGCGCCGAACGTTCGAACGCTCCGTGGAACTTTGCTCGCGCAAAGAACGTTGCGCGGGCGGAGCGGGGTTCTTACCAACTTCTTCCGCGGATCCCGAGCTTTCCACACTAAAGCTCGTGATCTTCTGCTCGGCGCCATCTTCAAAGACTCTGAAATCGGATTGCTTGAGTCCTGTGACAGAGTGACCCGACTGATCCGTCACAACCACCGGGACAAGCACTTGCCGGACGTCCACCTTGATCGTGCCGCCCGGATTACCTGCCGCCCCTTCGGCGAACTTCACGAGCCGCGCTAGCCCCGCGTCAGCAGGGGCCAGACTACTGGCCACACGAAGCTCCTCAATCGCACGCGCCGTCTCGCCCGTGCGCGCAAGGGATTCTGCGAGGTTAAACCGCGCATTAGGGTCGTTTGCCGCGAGACGCACGGCGGTCTGAAATTCGTCGACAGAGGCCCGGGCGTCTCCCGACTGAAACAGCGCGATGCCCAGATCATTGTGGACACCGGCGGCGTCCGGCATCGCCTGCGCCGCCTCGCGCAGAGCGCTGACGGCGTCAGCCTCGTCGCCGACAGCGTGATACGCCAGCCCCAATCGATATTGAATATCCGCGCGGCCCGGTTCGAGCTGAGCCGCGCGTTCGAGAATGCGTACCGCCTCGGCGGGCTTTGAGGAAGTCAGCGCCGTTCCGCGCGCAAGCAGATCGTCCGCCTCGGAGCGCGAACTCTGAGCTGCAATAGCGCAGGCGCAAATCCAGAACGCCGCAATGTGAATCGCTCGTCTCGTACGACGCGATCATAGCGCGGCCCGTTGCGCGGTTGTTCAGCCCTTGTTATAGAAGAACCGTTCGTGAGCGATCTTGCCGTTCTTCCACTTTCGGACGGCCACCTGCGTCGCCTTATACCGCTGGCCGTTCTTGAAGGAAACGTCCATGTACCATTGCGTGAACGTCGTATCGCCGTTGACCGCCGAAGCCTCAAGCTTGCCATCATTCCAGGACGCAAGCGAGGAAAAGAAATCCTGCTCCGCCTTGCGGTTCACTTCCTTCCCGACGCGGGGTTCGTCGGAGTTTTCCTGCATTACCACATCGTCCGCGTAAAACTTTTCGAAGGCATCCAAAGCTTTGCCGGACAGAATCATCTCGTTCACTTCTTTGTCGAGAGCCGCTGTGTCTTTTGCAGTTTGTGTGCTCATGCGTAGATTCAGATTGCTCATCCGCTCCGCCGGATTCAGAATTCAGAACCTCATGCCGCCCGAGCACATCAGGACTTCGCCCGTCACGAAGTCACTTAAAGGTGAACAGAAGAACAATACGGCGCCCGCGGCCTCTTCGGGGGTACCGGCACGCCCCAGCGGGCTCATCGCAACCAGTCTGTCGATGACCGCCTGCTGCACGCCAACTTTGATTTCGCGGCCTTTTACATCAATCTTCGACTCATCGGTGAGAGGCTGAACCAACCGGGTCTCGATCAGCCCGAAACCGACGGCGTTCACATTGACGTTATACCGGCCCCATTCTTTCGCCATGGTTCGTGTCAGCCCGACCACGCCCGCCTTGCCCGCGGCATATCCTGCCTGCCCGGGGCTGCCGTCGGTCCCTGAAATCGATGTAATGTTCACTACTTTTCTGCGGCGGAGAGCGCCTTCCGAAGCCTCCCGCTTCGCAGCATCGCGGATGAACCCGGACGCCGCCCTCAGCACCCGAAACGGGGCCACCAGGTGGACATCGAGCATCGCCTGGAACTGCTCATCAGTCGTCTTCTGGATTACGTTGTCCCACGTGTACCCAGCATTGTTGACGATGATGTCGAGCCCGCCGAACTCCTGAATCGTGCGGTCGACCAGAATTTGAGGAAAAGCCGGATCCGTGATATCGCCCGCAAGGCCCGACGCGCCGGGAATCGCGGCGAGCGCTTCCTCAAGCGGGCCAGCGTCGAGATCGTTCAGCATGACCGAAGCGCCCGCCTGCGCAAGCTGCTCGGCGATGGCCCTGCCAATACCCCGGCCCGACCCGGTGACCAACGCCACCTTCGATTTCAGTGAAAACATCTCCCCGCCTCCCTTACCTCACCGTGGGATTGACTGTCATTCCATCTTTCAGCGTGACGTCGGACGGTTCGGCCACCGCATCGCCTTCGCTCAGCCCCTTCAACACCTGCACGCGCAGCGCGTCGCCAATCCCGGTCTGAACCGGCTGCCACTTGATGGAGTTGTCTTTTTGCAGCAGGAAAACGCCTGTGCCGTTCTCCCGCCTGACCGCCGTTTTGGGAATCGCGAGCGCGTGCTCGGCCACCTGCGTCAGAATGAACGCATTGACGTTCGTTCCCGGCGTCAGCTCGCGTCCCGGGTTGCCAATGGTGCAGAGAACTTCGCCCACCTGCCGCGGACCCAGCGCGACCACTTCGGTCGGCTTTTTCTCGACAACCCCGGTCCAGGCTTGTCCGGGCAGAGCATCCCATGTGATCTTTACGGGCTGATCCACGACCACGCGGCCAAGCTCCGGTTCATCCACATAAACCCGCACCCGCACCGGGTCCATCGTCCCGACGCTCGCGACAGCATCGCCCGGATGAAGGTATGCGCCTTCGCGGGCCGGCAGATCGTAAACGATCCCCGCAAGCGGGGACCGGATCTGGGTCTGCGCCATGTGCGCGCGAGAGAGTTCCACATTCGCGTTCGCCTCGCGGAGGCGCTCGCCGGCGGCTTCGACATCGCCTTTATCCACGAGGGCCGCGCGACGAGCGGTCAATCCCCGCATCTGCGCATCGAGGTCATCCACGGCGTGGCGCGCCTGATCCACTTCGTAGCGCGTCGCGGCATTTGCCTTCTGCAGCCGATCAAGCGACTCCAGATTGCGCTGCGCTGTCTCCCGCTGCGCTTGCAGTCGTGTCAGGCTGCTCTGAATATCAGCGAGTTGGGAGCTCCGTCCGCCGCCTCGCAGCGTTTCCAGTTCCGCGCGGGATTGAGCGGCGCGCGCCTCGTTGGCCTGAAGCTCTTCGGAAAGTCCCGGGTCGCTGAGCTGCGCAATCAACTGGCCCGCTTTCACGGCATCGCCCTGATGTACGAGCAGCCGCTTCACAAGACCCGATGTCTCGACGCGGACGTCGCTGTAATGCAGCGGCTCGATCTTTCCGTTAGTCGACAGCGTGCTGTTGAGCGTTTCGCGTACGGCCTTTGAGAACAGTACCTTCGGCGGCTCCGTTTTCCTCTGAAACGCCCAGAAGATCAGCGCGGCGAGCGGCAGAAGCAGGAGCAGCCAGAGCTTTTTCAAGGAACGATCACCGTCTTGCCGCCAGCAAGCGACCGCGCGGTCTGCAGCGCTTCATCGGCGCGATCGAGCGAGAACCGATGGGTGATCGCGCGCGCGAACCGGGCGCGCAGGTCCGGATCGCGCTCGAGCAGCCGAAGGGCGCGATCCACGTGCCGCGCCTCGAATCCCCATGACCCGATTACGCGAAGCTGCTTGCGCGTGATCGTGTGGGGATTGAACGAGATGTTCCCCGCATCGGCGTACTGGCCCAGCACGAGATACTGGCCGCCATCACGGCACAGCGGAATTCCTTCGTTCACAGCCTCCGGATGCCCCACGCATTCGATGACCTGATCCGCGCCATAGGCTCCTACGGCATCAAAAACCTGCGCTCGGCGCTCCGCAAGGTCCGAAGTCTGCTGGATATCAATCACCACGTCCGCGCCGAATTCTTGCGCTAAAGCCAGGCGATGCGCCGGGCCTCCTATGGCTACGATCTTCCCCGCCCCGGCTGCCCGCGCCACAGCGATCGCCGCAAGCCCGACGGGACCGGTACCCTGAACCACCATCGAATCCCCCCATTCGATCGGCGCGCGCTCGGAACCATGAATGGCCGTCGTCAATGCGCAGCCGGCGCCGATCAACGCATCGCTCGGAACCACATCGGGAATGCGAAAGATCGATGATCCGGCCCTCAGCAGGATCTTTTCGGCATAGCCGCCGCGCAGATGGGGCGCGTCAGACGCGCGGTAGGAGATTCCATACGCCTTGCGGGACACGCACCGCGTCGGCTGGCGCTTGACCCTGCAATAAAAACATTCGCCGCAGGAAATCGAACTGGCCCAGGTAACGCGATCACCTACCCGAAGAGGCTCGCCTCGCCAGTCTCTGTCGAGCCCGTGGCCCAGAATCTCTATTGTGCCGGCGGTTTCATGGCCCATGATGTTCGGCAGTGGAATCGCAAGCTGACCGAGCCAGAGATGCACGTCGGTCCCGCAGATACCCGCGATTTCGACGCGCACGAGAGCCTCGCCGGGTCCGGGATCTCCGGGATCCGGATACATTTGTATCGCCAGGGGCTTTTCGAATTCTTCAAGTACGGCAGCTCTTACCAGGCCGCTGTCGGTCGCGTTCAACGAGTGTTCCCCTTCGCGCAGTGATCGAACAGCAGTTGCCATTCCGCAAGCTGCACTTGCCTTGCGATCGCTTCTTCTTCCGACCCGGGCCGCTGCCGCGAGCCATCGCAGAATTCAATGAACTCGAACGGATCCCATTCGGAACCTGTATCGAAGCGCAGCCGCCGCGCCTCATCACGCAGCGCCGGGAATATTGGATGTTTACCCACCTGGCGAAACCAGTAAGCCGCGTTCTGCGCGTCGGGCTCACGGCGATGCATGATCCCGTGCCAGAAGCTGCCTTCCGGCGTTTCGAGATCCTGAGCGACCGTGTGCGCTTCATCGAGGCATGAGAAGTACAGGTACAGCCCGCTCATTGCGCCCTGTGGCGATCTCGCGCCGGGAAACAGGTCTTGCGCGCGCTGCCGCTGAATCTCGCCGCGAACCTGCTGGCAAGCGGCGTCGGAGCCCGCAAGGCTCATCACGCGCCATCCGGGTCCCTCCTTCGCGCCATCGAGCGCTAGTAGGCGCGCCACCTCCTGTCCGTAGTCCTCAGCCCTGAAATCCATCGTTTCTAACATATCGAATCGGTAATCGTTCATAATCAGAACTGGTAGATGTTGCAAGGTAAAACGGCGCTGGTTCTTTCGGCCGGCGGAATGTTCGGGGCATATCAGGCAGGAATATGGAAGGCCCTCGCAGAGCGCGAAACACCGGATCTCATAGTAGGAGCGTCAGTCGGCGCGCTGAATGGCTGGTGTATCGCCTCGGGATGCTCACCGGAAGCGTTGATCGAGGAGTGGCAGGATCCCGAAGCGGGCGCGGCCTTGCAGCTATTCCCGCGCGCCGGGTGGCGTCGGGGCTGGTTCGACCCGGAGCCGCTCCGGGCGCGCGCCGAGCGCATCTTCGCCACTTATAGGCCACGCATTCCTTTCGCGCTGACGGTCGTTCGCCGGCCCTGGTTGCGCACCGAAACCGTTCAACACCCGGATGTGACCCCGGCCCATCTGCTTGCAACCTGCTCAATCCCGGTTTTCCTGCCGCCCGTGACTATCGACGGGGCGCGTTATCTCGATGGCGGCTTGCTCGAAAAGCTTCCCCTTCGCGCGGCGGTCGAACTGGGCGCAACGCGAATTATCGCGGTCGATTCCCTGCCCGCCGTGGGGCGCTGGTGGCTGCGCGCCGGGACCAACTTCGTGCGGTTTTTCAAGCCTTCGCTTCAGATTCCCAAAGAACTCGAGCTCACCATCATCACGCCCTCCGAAGACTTGGGCGATGTCAACGACGCGGTTTTCTGGCGGCGCGAGAACATCGACCGGTGGGTGGATATGGGAGCGCGCGATGCCCGTGCGGCGCTCCGATTCGAGGCCAAGATCATCGACACATCATGGCCAGCCTTACAAGACGGCGACTGATTCTGAGCGGACTCGCCTCCGCCGCCGCGACACCCGCCTGGCAGTCCCCGAGGAAGAAGTTTGTCGTTGCGGGCGGGCATCCAGGCGACCCCGAGTACGGCTGTGGCGGAACGGTTGCGCGCCTCGCGGACATGGGCCATGACGTCGTTTTGCTGTACCTCAATCGGGGCGAGAAGGCCTGCCCGGAGTCGGCTGCCGGCGCCGCCGTAAATCCGCGCGTCGCCGAGGCGAAACGCGCTTGCGAGATTCTGAAAGCTCGTCCGATGTTCGCAGGTCAATGCGACGCGCACGCCATCGTCGACCCGGCCCATTATGAAGAGTTCCGCGAAATTATCCGCTCCGAGAGTCCGGACGCGCTCTTCACACACTGGCCGATTGACGCGCACCCCGATCATCGCGCGATGTCATCGCTCTGCTACGATGCCTGGCTGAAGCTCGGCGCCCAATCCGGGTTTTACTACTACGAAGTTTCAGATGGCTCGGACACGTCTATGTTCGTTCCCTCGGACTACGTCGACATAGCGAGCGTCGAAACGCGTAAGAAAGCAGCCTGTTACGCGCACGCCTCGCAGGCGCCAGAGAAATTCTATCTCCTACAAAGCGACGTTTCCCGGTTCCGCGGCATTGAGAGCGGCTACCGGCAGGCCGAGGCGTTCCTCCGTCACGTGCGCAGCCCTCGAGCGTTATCGTTTTAGTTCCGATCCGCACCGGGTGAGTTCCAGGACAGTCCGGATACCCATGTAACGGACGTGTTTGTACAATCGGACATAGAAATGGATTGTTCCCCGGGGCGCGGGCGCACTCTCAGTCACTTTGCGCTTGTTGCGTACTTAGACGGCCCCCTCGCTGATTTTCTTGATGCTCTCCGGCTCGAGTTGGCGCCGGGGTGCAAACCGAGATCTCACGTCACAGTTCTCCCGCCACGGCCGGTCGCCGACGACGCGAATCTGAACAAAATGATCGCCGAACTCGGAGAGGAGAGCCGCTCCACGCCGCCCGCCGAGATTACGCTGGGCAACGTGAACGTCTTCGCGGAGACGAATGTGATTTACGTCGGCATCTCCCGAGGCGCGCGAGAGCTTCACGCCCTGCACGAGAACCTGAACGCAGGCCAGCTCGAGTACGACGGGCCGTACCCGTACCATCCGCACATCACGATTTATCAGAATCTGACCGCGCCCGAAACCGATCGCGAACGCATCGCGAAGCTTGCCGAAAGCGCGCGCGAACACTGGGCGCGTTACCAGGGCCCACGGAGCTTCACGATAGATTGCCTCACATTCGTTCAGAACGTGGCGCCCGACGCCTGGGTGGACATCGCGAAATTGCCTCTCGCGGTTTGCGCCGGCGCTTGCCGATAGGACGACACTTGCCGCTATCCCCTACAGATTGCGCGCCACTTCGTTTCCATCGGGCGTAGGTTCCAGAGCTTTATCACTTCAGCGGGCAGTCTGGACCAACCCGATTTTTTGAATCAGGAGTTGCCGCGCCGCATCACCACCGCAACTATGCGCTTTGGTCTGGACAGCGGGCGCGCTTGGCGGACGTCTGCTCTGTTTGCGTTCTCTGTCGTATCTTCCTTCGCGCAGCCTGCTGCTGCTCCACCCCTCGCGCAGTTTAACGATGCCATCGATCAGTTGATTCGGCAGGTTGCGCCGAGTGTCGTTCAGATCATGGTGACGGGCTACGGTCCGCAAGCCGAGGAGGAGAAAGGCAACGCCGGAGTCACCATCGGACGCCAGCGCGCCATCGGATCCGGATTCGTCATCGATCCGGAAGGGTACATTGTCACCAACGCTCATGTCATCAGCGGGGCCGAGCGGATCGAGATTATTCTGCCTCCCGCCAATCTGAATGAGGCGATCGCGGCTGCTCTTTCGACTAAAACCATCATTCACACCGCCCAGGTCGTCGGGGTGGCGAGCGACCTCGACATCGCGCTGCTCAAAGTAGACGGGCTGAAAGCGCCGGCGCTCCCTCTCGCTCCTTACCGGAACCTGCGTCAGGGGGAGTTGGTGTTTGCGTTCGGCAGCCCGCAAGGCCTGCGCAATACTGTGACCCACGGAATCGTATCCGCAGTCGCCCGGCAGAACGATCCGGATTCGCCGAGAATCTCAATCCAGACTGATGCTCCCATTAATCCCGGAAATTCAGGCGGTCCTCTGGTGAACGTCAAAGGTGAAGTGGTCGGGATGGACACCTTCATCTTTTCGCAATCCGGGGGTAACGAAGGTCTCGCTTTCGCCATTCCGAGCGCGACGATTCGGGTCGCTGTTCGTCAGCTCAAGCAGTTCGGCCATATCCGCAAACAGGAAATCGGGATCACGATGCAAACGATCACGCCTACGATGAGCGCCGCGTTGAGTCTGGCTCAACCCTGGGGAGTAATTGTGTCGGATGCGCTGCCAGGCAGTCCCGCCGAGACAGCCGGGATCAAACCGGGCGATGTGCTCGTCGCGGTGGATGGCCAGCCCGCGGAAAATGTTCCCACCGTCAGCTATAACTTCCTGTTGCGCGATTCGGGAGAGAAAGTCCACATCGACGTGTTGCGCGGGAAATCGAAAATGTCGTTCGATGTTCCGATCATCGAGGAGCAACACGACATCGATGGCGTTTTAGCTCTGGCCACACCGGATAAGAATCTCGTGACGGAACTCGGCGTGTTGGGGGTCGAAATCGATAAACGCCTTGCGCCGATGCTCCCTCAATTACGCCTACCGTACGGAATTATTGTCGCCGCCAAGGCTAACGGCGCTGTGCACGATGTGCCGCTTGTTCAGGGCGACATCATTGTGTCGTTGAATGGTCTGCCCACCTCGACGCTTGATAGCCTCCGAACCGCTTTCAAGCGGCTCTCCCCTGGCGATCCCGTCACCTTGCAGGTTGAGCGGGATGGAAAATTCACGTTTGTGAGTTTCTCGCTGGATTAGGAACGCGAGAACCATCCCGTTGTTACGATAGGCAAGGCCCGTCTCCCACCACGACCTCTGTCGGTCCTGTTTCTCAGATAAACTCTCTGATTTGCCGTGGCCCCGGTGAATTTTGTCCCTGGGCACAGGAGGATGCGTTGAAAAAGATCAAACGGACGGTTACGACAGCCGCGGTGACGGCGCTCTCCTTTGGATTGCTGTTTCACGCCGCCAGCCGGAGTGGATCGGCGCAACAGGGCGACGCGGCTCTGATTGCAAAGGCGCGGCAGATTCACGATCACGTCATCAAGCTCGATACCCATAACGACATCGAGCCTTCGAATTTCACGGCGGACTGCAATTACAGGATGCGTCTGACGACGCAGGTGAATCTGCCGAAGATGGTCGAGGGCGGGATGGACGTCTCGTTCATGATCGTCTATGTCGGCCAGGGGCCACTGACCCCCGAGGGGTATGACAACGCGTATAAGCAGGCGATTGCGAAGTTCGATGCCGTCCATCGGCTGACGGAGAAGATCGCCCCGGATGAGATCGGATTGGCGTTGACTCCTGCCGACGTCATCGCGCTGCACAAGAAGCATCTTCGGATCGCTGTTATCGGCGTGGAGAACGGGTACCCGATCGGGACGGACATCAAGCGGGTCAAGGAGTTTTACGACCGCGGCGGGCGGTACATGTCGCTCGCTCACAACGGCAACAGCCAACTGGCCGATTCGAACACGGGAGAGACACAGGGCTATCTGTACAACAACGGGCTCTCGCCACTGGGCAAGGAAGTGATTGCTGAGATGAATCGGGTTGGGATGATGGTCGATCTGTCTCATCCTTCGAAGGGAGCGAATCTGGAAGCGATCCGGCTCTCGAAGGCTCCGGTGATCGCGTCGCATTCGGCGGTACGGGCGCTTGCGGACGTGAGCCGGAATATGGACGACGAGCAGTTGCTGGCTCTGAAGAAGAACGGCGGGGTCATTCAGGTTGTTGGGTTCGCGTCGTATATCAAGATCGATTCGAAAGAGCGCACCGCGGCGCTCGCGAAGCTGCGTCAGGAGTTCGGGCTTCCCGCTCAGGGCGGACGCGGCGGCGGATTCGCTGGCCGCGGTATGGGCGGAGCAACAAGGGGATGCCCGGTGGAGAGCGCAAGCAATCCCGCCCCACAAGACGGTGCTCGTGGCGCCGGGATGGGTCGCGGCAATACGGGGGTGAATACGCTTTCTCCCGAACGCCGCGCCGAATACGATAAAAGGCTGGCGGAAATCGACACGAAGTATCCTCCGGCGGGCCGGGCGAACGTGAAGGACTTCGTCAATCACATCGATTACGCGGTGAAGTTGATCGGAATCGATCACGTGGGGATTTCGTCCGATTTCGACGGCGGTGGGGGAATCGACGGCTGGAACAGCGCGGCGGAGGCTTTCAACGTCACGCTGGAACTGGTGCGGCGAGGCTATACCGAAGAGCAGATCGGAAAGCTGTGGAGCGGCAATCTGCTGCGGGTTTGGGGAGAGGTGGAGAAGGTCGCTCAACAACTGCAAAAGCAGAAAGGCTGAGGACGTTTCGACGAGGTTTCCTCGCGATGGCGGGCGACGATCCTGATATTCACCGACGCCGATGTAATGGCGTTCTATGAGGCTTTGGGCGGCGGACTCCGCGACGCGGGCCAGGATGGCGCGCTTCGATCGGCCGCGAGGCTCGGGATCGTGCCGGGCGCAACGCATTACGACATCTTATCGGCCACGGCGGTGAGCGGGATGGTCGTGTCTTTTCTTTCTTAGGTCCGAAGGCCTTCAGCGCAACCGACCGGGCCCCGCTAGCGTAGGTTGGTTACATGATGCCTAAGCTGACCCCGTGTTTTGGCGCAGCGCTATTGGCGTTGACGCTGATGCAGCATTCCGAACTGGCCCGCGCTCAGGATGCAACGCGGAAGCATCTGCCCACGGCGCCGGTAAATGGCCGTCGCCAGGCGATGTTATCAGCAGAAAGCATCCAGCGCGGCGCTTCGTATCCGTCGATAGTGCATCTGTCGGGAAATGTCGAGGTGAGATCGACCGGTTTCATTGTTCAGGCCGACAGCGCGGACTACGACGAGGGCAGCGGCGAGGTCCGTGCCCGCGGTGACGTGATCGTGAAGCCGTATCCTGCTGAAACGGAAGCGTCGCGACAATAAAGCGCGGGCGCTCGAACATTGGCTACTCTTCGAATTCACCTTCCGGCTCGGGGAGCGTATCGTGCTCACCGGCCACCCAGACGTATAGCGTCGGCAAGATAAAGATGCTCATGACCAGAGCAGCGATCAATCCGCCGACGATCACGATCGCGAACGGACGCTGCGAGTCCGAGCCGATTCCGTGTGACATTGCTGCGGGAAGCAGACCCAGAGTCGCGACGAGGCTCGTCATCATGATGGGTCGTAGCCTCAGGACCGCGCCTTCGACGGCAGCGTCGATGATGTTGTGGCCGCGCAGCCGAAGCTGGTTGATGTACTCGAGCATGATCACTCCGGTCTGAACGCACACGCCGAAAAGCGCCAGGAATCCGACGCCGGAAGAGACGCTGAAGTTGGTCCCGGTGAGGGCGAGCGCAAGTAATCCACCGATGGGCGCAAGGAGCACGTTCACCATGATGAGCAGCGACCACTTAAAGGAGCGAAACATCATGTAAAGGATCATGAAGATCAACAAAACGGTCAGCGGGACGATAATCGCGAGCCGCGCCGATGCGCGCTTCTGGCTCTCGTATTCGCCCTCCCAATCGATCCGGTAGCCGCGGGGAATCTGGACGCCGGTGGTGACCTTTTTGATTGCTTCTTCGACGGCGCCGCCGAGGTCGCGGCCCCGCACGCTGTATTTGATCGCTATGTAACGCTGATTCTCTTCGCGATAAATCTCCGAAGCGCCGTCTCGTTCTTCGATGTGGCACAACTGTCCGAGCGAAACACGCTCTCCCGACGGCGCTACCAGACGAATCGCCGAAATAGCCTGCTCCGTCTCCCGGTACTTCGGGAGATAACGAAGGGTCAAATCGTAGCGGGCCTCGCCCTGAAGGACTTGAGTGAGCGCGTTTCCTCCGACGGCGGTCTGAACCGCGTCCTGCACGTCGGCGACGTTGATCTGATGGCGCGCCGCCTCCCTGCGATCGACCGTGACATCGAGATTAGGCTGGCCCAGCACGCGGAGAACGGCGAGATCTTCGATGCCTTTTACGCCTCGCATAACCTTAGCGATCTGGTCGGCTTTGGCTTCAAGAGTATTGAGATCGTCCCCGTAAATCTTCGTCGCCAACTGGCCTTTGACGCCGCTGACGGCTTCTTCCATGTTGTCCGCGATGGGTTGCGAGAAGTTCCACTCGACGCCGGGAATCTTCGACAACTCCTGGTTCATGGACGCGATCAGCTCTTCTTTGCTCTGATGAAAACCAGCGCGCCACTTCTCCTTGGGCTTGAGTCCGACGAAGTACTCGGTGTTGAAGAAGCCTGTTGTGTCGGTACCGTCATCGGGCCGGCCCACCTGGCTCGTGCATTCCGTCGCCTCCGGGAACGAGCACAACAAGATGCGCGCCCGATTAGCGACGTGAATTCCCTCGTCCGGCCCTGTGCTGGGCGCAAGCGTGCCGCGCACCCACAGCGCCCCTTCATCCAGGTGAGGCAAAAACTCGGAGCCGATGAGCGGACCGAATATGAGAAAGCCTGCAACCGCGACGCCGCCGAGGCCGAAAGCGACAGTGACGTAGCGTAGTCGAATGGCGGTTCGCAGCGCCGAACGATACCGCTCGGTCAGCCAGGACATCACGGGGTTATGCCATTCCTTCGCGCCTTTCCGAAACAAAAAGCTTGCGATCGCCGGGGCAATCGTCATCGAAAAGATAATGGCGCCGAGGAGCGCGAACGCGACCGTCCAGGCCATGGGCTTGAATAAACGGCCCTCGACCCGCTGCAGGGTGAAAATGGGCAGGTAAGCGGTGATGATGATGGCGATCGCGAAAAAGACCGGTCGCCGGACCTCATGGGCGGCATCACGAACCTTTTCCATCACACTGCGCCTGCGATCGCTGTGGCTCAGATGCCGCACGATGTTCTCGACCATCACGACCGCACCGTCGACGACCATGCCGAAGTCGAGAGCGCCCAGGGACAGGAGGTTCGCAGGAATCCCGCTCAGTTTCAGGCAGGTGGCGGCGAACAGGAGCGAGAAAGGGATCGTGGTGGCGACGATCAGGGCGCCGCGTGCATTTCCGAGAAACAGGAAAAGGATGATTACGACAAGCGCGATCCCTTCCGCCAGATTGTGCAGAACCGTCTCGGTTGTGAAATGAACGAGATCGCTGCGGTCGATGAACGGCACGATCTTCACGCCAGTGGGGAGAATGCGGTCATTCAGCTCGTCGATCTTTTTGTGAAGACCAACCAGCGTAGGCTCCGCGTCGGCGCCTTTGCGCATAGGCACCCAGGCGGAAACCACGTCGTCGTTGTCGATCACTTTGCCATCTTCGCGGCGGATGGCGCGCGCAAACTGGCCAAGGCGAATTTTGGGCCCCTGCATTACGACGCCAAGGTCCCGGACGCGGACGGGGGTGCCGTTTTTCGAGACGACGACGGTGTCCTGGATGTCGTGAACCGTGCGCACGAGGCCGACTTCGCGCACATTGATCTGCTGAAGTCCGGCCTGGATGAAGCTGCCGCCGGCGTTCACGTTATTGTTGGTGAGTTGCTGTTCGACCTGGCTGAGGTTGAGCCCGTAGGCGATCAGCTTGTCCGGGTCCAGTCGCACCTGATATTCGCGCGTAGGGCCGCCGAATGTGGCGACATCGGCGATATCGGGAACGGACTTTAGGTTTTTCTCAACGACCCAATCTTCGAGCGACTTCAGTTCCATCACGTCGAAGGCTGGATTGGCGCTGTGCAGCGTGTAGAAATAGATCTGGCCGACCGGACTCCAGTCGGTTCCCATCTGAGGCTGAACGCCAGGGGGCAGAGTCACCTGGGACAAGCGCTCCAGAACGCGCTCACGGTTCCAGGCGTTTTCGGTCCCGTCCTCGAAGACCAACTTCAGATCGGACAGTCCGAAGATCGAGAACGAGCGCAGATGGGCGACGCCGGGGATGCCGTTCATCACGACTTCAAGCGGGATCGTAATTTGCTGTTCGATCTGCTCCGCCGAGATTCCGGGCCACTGCGTGATGACCTCCACGTAGTTATTCGCGACGTCCGGATAGGCTTCCACGGGAAGCTGATGAAAGGAGATCGCGCCCCACACGAAGAGCACAGTTGCGCCCGCGAGAACCAGCAGCCGGTTTTTCAGGGCGAAGTCAACGGCGTTTCCGATCACTGTTCCACCGTGTTCTGAAAGACCAGCGCGTTCGCGATCACACGATCGCCAGGCGCGAGACCGGAGACCACTTCCTGCATGTTCCCCGCCAGTGGGGTTCCGGCGACGACCTCCGCGCGCCGGAACCCTCCGTCCTCCGTCGGCATATAAACCCAATCGCGGTCGTGCAGGTGCAGGATCGCGCTGGCGGGCGTCATCGCGTGCTTCTCCGCTTTTTCGCCGTGGAAGACCGCGGTGACGAACATTCCGAGGCGCAGGATGCCGGGGTTCTCGACTTCGAGCCGAACCTTCGCGGTGCGAATGTTGGGATCAATGACGGGCGAGATGTTGCCGACTCTGCCTTTGAGAACGCGGTTAGGGTAGGCGCTCACGCGAATATCGGCAAAATCGCCCACGTGAACCTGAGCGAGATTGTTTTCGTAGACATCGCAGAGAATCCACACGTGGGAGAGATCTGAAATCGTGAAGGGGCTTGGAGTAGTGAGCGCCTGAACGCCAGCGGCGTTGACAATCTGCTGATCTGTGATCACGCCGGACACCGGCGCTTTGACCTCAACTATGGCGGAGGGATGATCCGGATCGGATCCCAGCAAACGAAGATGCTCCAGAGCGGTCTGGAGATCTACCTTAGCGTTGTCTTCGTTGGTCTGAGCGATTTCGAGCGCGCTCTTCGGCGTCGCGCCGTCGTCGAAGAGAAGTTTCGCGCGGTCCAGTTGAACACGGGCGAGTTTTTCGTTGGCTTCGGCTTTGCGGTAATCAGAATAGGCGCCTGCGACGTCGGTGCTCTGCACCTTGAACAACACCTGACCTTTTTGCACGACATCTCCGAGGCGCGCATCGATCTCGACGATCTTGCCGGTCGCGAGAGAAGGCACGGGAACCTGGCGCGAGACGTCGGCGCTGACCGAACCGGTGGCATCCAACTGCGGCGCCGCGACATATTCGGCGGCAGTCGCCAGAGGAAACTGCTCCGGGTGATCGACTCTGAAGTGATTCGCGTCCGTGTCAGGTTCGACTTTCGTCTCAACGGGGCCCGGCAGTTTGTTCGTGTTGGCTTCGACCTTTCGATCGCAGGCGGCGGCGATCAGACAGAGCAGAAGGCTCAGCAGCGCTAACAATCGATTCACTGAATAACCTCCCGGCCAACCGCCATGTTCATCTGGGCTCCCGCCGTCAGGTACGAGCCGATCAGGTTGAGATAAGCAAGACGCGTGTCCCGATAGGCCTTTTCCGCGTCCAGATAGTCGAGCAGCGATGAACCGCCATTCCGGAAGGCAATCGAGATTCGATTCCGGTTGTCTTCAGCGAGCGGAAGGTATTTCGTTTTGTACGGCTTCAGCAGATCGATCGCCTGAACGAGCGTCCAATAGACCGAATCCACATCGCTGAAGACGGTCGCCTCGGCGGACTTTTCCAACTGTTCGTTTCGCGAGATATCGATCTGCGTGCGAAGCTTCTCGCCCTGGTTCCGGTCGAAGATGCGCAGCGGGATGCTGACGCTGCCGCCGACGGTCTGTTGGGCGAATGGATTGCTGAACGAAGGATTCTGTGAAAACCAAAGGCTGAAGGTGGGATCGGTCGATCCATTAGCCACAGCGAGTTGGTGATTCGTCTTCGCCATTTCAACTGACTGCATAGCTGCCTTGAGATCCGGGCGGGCGGCTAAGGCCATATCCCGGTACGCCTGCTGCGGTAGCAATTGCTCGGAGAAGTCGTAGTCCCCCGCCACGTCGAAGGTTTCGATCGGCGCGCGATCGTTCATAAGAGTGAGCAACTGAATCTTGCTGGTACGAAGGTTGACCATCGCATTTTCAAGATCGGCCTCGAACTGCGCCCGCTGTAAGATGAGCCGGTTCATATCGACGAGAGCCATGTCGCCTGCGCTGAGCCGATCCTGATTGATCTTTAGTTCGCGATCCCAGTAGTCCAGATTGTCTTTCGCGTTCGACAAGACAGCCTTGGCTTGGAGAACCTGCACGAAAGCCGCTCTCAGATTGAAAAGCAGGGAGCGTTTCTGATCTTCGAGATTCGATTCCGCGACGGCGGTGTTCTCCTGCGCCGCGTCCCGGCGAAGCTCGCGCTTGTGTTCGCGCTCATGGAGATAGCTGACGCCTGCGGTCGTCACGATCCCGGAAAGCGGACGCCAAACGCTCTGATTCGGGGCGACCTGAAGCCCGTCGGCCGTTAGGTTCAGATCGGGATTCGGTCGTAAGAACGCCGTGATCTCCGATGCCTTCATCTCGTCGACGTTCGCGCGGGAAGCCTTCAGCGCGGGGTTCGTCGACTCGAACCTCTCGCGCACCTGTTGCCATGAGAGGGCCGTCTCGCCCTGCGCCATTGGCGCGAGTGCGGCTGCTGTCAATATCACTGCGATCTTCACTGATTCGTTATTGGTGGGCGTGGCGCCCTATGTCTGCAGGCCCCAATTTAGGCCGGAACGTTTCCGGCGCGCCACCGATCTTCCGCGCATTTGAGGGCAACCTTTCGATTGCCCGCGAACCCCGTTCAGTCTTTCGACGCCGTAATCAATCTTTTGGGCAGAAATATTGGCTGAAACGCGCCTCGCGGCTTAGGATGAACGCATTGTGACGGAACGAAAAATCGGACTTGTAGTGCTCGACGATCACGGCTTGTTCCGCGCGAGCCTCAGTCGCTTCCTCAGTCTGGAGCCAGATTTCGAAATTGCGGGGCAGTGCGCGACCTGCGGCGAAGCGCTTGAGGTGTTGACGAGAGGAGGGACTGACGTTGTCCTTCTGGACTTTGACGTGGGCTTGGAGCAGGGCAATGACTTTATCGACGCAGCTCGCGCGGCGGGCTACGGCGGAAGATTCCTGATCGTTGCCGGATCTCTCGACACCCGATCGGCGGCGCTGTGCCTGAAGCTGGGAGCGTCCGGAATTTTTCTGAAATCACAACCTCCCGAATTGCTGGTGCGCGCCATTCGCGACGTGGCGGCAGGAGCGCTCTGGGTCGACTCCGGTCTGATTCTGGAATTCGCCGAACAAATTGCGGCATGCCTTCCGCCGTGGGACGGTCAGGCAAATGAAGTACTGGAAGATCGAGAGCGAAATGTCCTGCTCGGAATACTAGGCGGCCTAACCAATCGAAAGATTGGCGATAGTATGGGACTCTCCGAAAGTTCAGTCAAGAGTATCGTGCAGCGACTCTTCGGTAAGACTGGCGTGAAGACGCGGAGCCAGCTGGTGCGAGTTGCGCTGGAAGGGTCTCTGGGATCCACACGACAACTGATCTACCGGCAGGAGAGTATGTCTTCTCACTCGATGGCGCGGCATCCAACCGGATAATCTTTCGATTACCCCAAAATTCAGGCCTACAGCAGTGTGCGGTGTCTCTCGAGCGCCACTCGGACTAGCTGGCTTCGCGTACGGACGCCGCTCTTATTGAACAGTTGCTGTAACGTGTTCTTAACGGCGCTCTCCGAGATCCCCATCGTCGCCGCGATCTCTTTGTTGACCAGCCCCTGCACGAGCAGGCGAAGGACTTCGAGTTCGCGAGGAGTGAGGGAGATCTGCCCGCCGGAAGGCGAAGAGAGAGAGTCCGCCACCTCTTCGTCCGTAACATCCCCGATAATCGCGGCGAGTTTCGGATTCGGCCCCTCCTTGTACGTGGAAAACCATACTTCGGCCATGAAACTCTCGCCGTTTCCTTTATGACCGCGGCATTGCATCGACGCGCGAAACTGCGGCGCGTCTTCCCACCGGAGCGCGTGATGCAGTTCGGGCAGGAACGCGGCGATCGGATTTCCCGACAGCGCTCCGTTGCGCGGAGCGAGGAGGTCGGCGGCCGCTCGGTTGGCGAGTTCAATGAATCCGCGATCATCGACAGTGATGATGGCGGCGGGACTGGTTTCGACCAACGCGCGCAACCGCTCCTGCGATTCGATGCTCATGCGCCGGTTGCGTATGAGCTCTGCGACGAACAGTCCACAACCGCTCAGCGCAAGAGTCTCGAGCGCCAGCCGCGTGAGCGAAGTCTCCAGTGAACTGAACCGCTCGGCGAGAGCGGCGCAGCCAAGCCCCAGCGCCGCCACAGCCCATCGCGGCAGAAACGCCGCGGCGAGCATGATCGGGAATAAATAAAGAAAGCCAAGGGAAACGTAAGGACGCGTCCACCAATCGAGCACGGCGATAGCCAAAACAACTACGCCGCTTACCGCAAGGACGCGCATTCGGTTGCGCGCTTCCCACACGCGTTCTAACGTAAGCATTGACGGACGGGCCTATTATGCCATCGTGGTCCCTCATCCTTCGGCCATAAGGCAGCATCTTTAGATTTGCCTTTCGATTGTGCTCTAGCCGGGGTTGCGCGAGTCCCTTTCGCGCGACAGGGCACATTCGCCTGGCGGATTCGTGAACCACCCCGCCTTGGGCAACGTCTACTCGCAAGCTACAAACACATGTATCTTTGCGCGCGTTTCTCAATTTTGCTGGTAATGGCGGCGGCGGCGATGTTCGGTCAGGGTTCGGATCCGGACTCGTTCGCGCCTGAGATCATCCCGCAGAGCGCGGCGGAACCGGATTTGTCCTTCCAATGGAAGTCCGCTGTGCTCCAGTCACTTCTGGCAGCGGGTATAGCCAATGCGGAGCGTTACTCACGCGAGCGCGGCACGCGAGCGGCGCTCGAGGGACCTTTTTTCAAAAATTACCTGCACGACATCGAGAGTTTTCACGGATGGCAGGACGGAGACGGGGTTAAGACGAGCTACGTCGCGCATCCGATGGAAGGATCGATGGCCGCATACATCGAGCGCCAGAACGATCCACGATACCGGAGCGTCGAATTCAGCAATTCGCAACGCTATTGGGTAAGCGTTGTGCGTTCGCTCGCGTTTTCGACAGCGTACAGCATTGTGTGGTCTATGGGCCCGCTCGGCGAGTCGCCCTGGGGCAACGTCGAGTTACATGCGCCGCCGGGGCTTGTGGACCTCGTCGGCACCCAGGTGATGGGCATTGGATGGATGATCGGGGAAGACATGCTCGATCGCTATCTCATTAAGAGAATCGAGTACCGGTATCGCAATCCGATTGTGCGCGCGGTTGCGCGTGGCATGTTGAATCCGACGAGGAGCTATGCCAATCTCCTGCGCTTCCAGGTCCCATGGAATCGCGATGACCGTTCCATTTTTACGACGTATCGTCCGGAAGCAGACCTGAGACCGCGCGACAGCATTACCGGACCCAAGTTCGATTCGCGCGCGTGGCCGAAGAGCGGCGCGTTCGAGTTGAACTCGGAGGCTATGTTCGAACGTTTTCTGGGAGCGCCGGGTAAGTCCTGCGGCGGCGGAGCCGGCGAAGGCGCGATCAAACTCACGAAGGCCAGCGCGATCGTGATTCGCGTCGATGGCTGTCAGGTCTTCGGGTTCCCCAGCGAGACCTTCGGAGACACTCTCGACTACATGGCCGGGCCGCGCTGGAGGGTGGCTTCCGCGGGCAGATGGCAGTCGTATGTGCAACTGCTCGCCGGAGGGACGAAGGTGACGCACAGCTATGCGGATAAGGCGCTCAAGAAGACGCTCACGGCCGCCGCGCTGGCGCAGGGGAAAGACACCCCGGATGAGGAGAGCTGGACAACCGAGTGGGATACGAACGGGTTCACCATGGCGGCATCCGGAATCGTCGCGTGGCAGATCAATCACGGAATGCTGCTGCGGGTCGCGGATGTGAGCTATCAGCGGTCCTGGATCAGCGAATTGCAGGGAGTGAACTACGACCGCGGCCTGCGGTATACCTTCGGGCTCACGCTGCGGATGGGCGACTGGGACCGCTGATCAGTGATCCGCGAGCGGACCACCAACCGGGGAAGCTCCGGTTCCTGAACAGCCCGTAGCGCCGAAACGGACGAACTTCTGAATGCGCTTCGCCGTGTCCACTTCAGCGGTGTACAGGTTGCCTTTGCTATCGACGCTCACCTGATGCAGGTAATGGAAGTCGCCGGTCATTCGGCCCGCGCGGCCTAATCGGCCGAGTTCCTGAAGATTGGCGCGGTTGAGGATGTAGACGGTCATGTTGGCGTTGTCGCCGACGTATAGACAGCTTTGGGCGGGGTCGGCCGAAAAGCTCATCGAAACCGCGGTGCCAATGATATTCGTGTGCTCGCTGATGCGCTGCTCGGCGAGGAAGCCGCATTTGCCCGGTTCGCCTGAAGGATTGGAGCACGCTTTTCCAAGAGCAGGGTCCTTTTTATCGAAGACCTGAATGCGATCGTTGCCGCGATCGCAGACGTACATCCTGCCGTCGTTCGCGATCTTGACGCAGTGGACGGGGTTGCGGAAAAAGGCCGGCTTCTTGTCACCCTTCTCGAAATCCTGGATCCATGCGCCCTTTGCTTTCGCGCCGGCATCATCGACCGGGTTATTGCCATACGCGCCGAAGTGACCTATGTATTTACCGGTATCGGCATCAACGATCAGGACGCGGCGATTGCCGTAGCCATCGGCGACGTAGAGGCGATTGGTTGCGGGATCGACGACCATATCCGCGGCCTGATAGAGGACGGGAGTGCCGTTGATGCCGCCGTTCGTGTCGTTACTGTTCGGGCCTTTGGGCGTTCCGCCGATCCGAAGCTTGAAGTTGCCGTCGCGATCGAACTTCAGAACGAAGCCGTCGCCGCCCTGCGAATTCGTAGTCCAGGGGATCTTCGCGCCCACGTTCGCCGAGTTGCCGGAAAGCCACACGTTGTCATTCTGGTCGACATAGATGCCATGCTCGCTGTTGGGCCAGATGCAGCCCGCCTCGGCCTTGCATTTGCCTCCGATGAAACCCGGATCCGAGGGACCGCCCCACGCGCGCAGGAGCTTACCATCGGTATCGAACTCGAGAACGGAAGGCGCGGCCTTGCAGCAGTCGGCGACCGGGCCATGGGCACGGACATGACCGATCCCGTCGATTGGTTCGCCATGCGCGTCTTTGGCGCCGGGGACCGCATCTTCGAGCCCGGCATCCTCAGTGGTCATGGTGCGCGGGCGGTTGTAAACCCAGATATGGTCGTGGCGATCGACGTAGAGTCCGCCGACCTGGCCGAGCATCCAGTTGTGCGGCAACGGCTTCGGCCACGCCGGGTCCACGGCAAAGCCTGGTGTCTTGCCGTTAGGCGATGCGTTATAAACGGCCGTCTTTTTCGCTGCGTCAGAATCCGCTGCGATCAGAATGCTCGAGAAAGTGAGGGTAAGAGTGATTATTGTCCGGGTCGCCATGTTCCATCCGCCGTGCCGTAAGGGCTGGCGACAACCACGATATATCCATCGGGGTCGCGCATCCAGCACTCCCAATGATTGGGCCCGCCATCACCCTCCGGAGGATTCCGGTGGCGTGGCAGCACGATCTGAACGTTCATCTCAGCGGCGCGCGCCATGATCGCGTCGAAGTCGTCCACTTCGAACCACAGCAGAACACCATTTCCGTAGGGCTTGTCCGTCGGATCGGCGATGGGCCCATGATGATGCTCCACGGCGAAGCTGTGAAGTTGAGCGACGATCTGACCGTTCCAGAGCAATTGCTCGTAAGCCGGGCCGCCGTGTCCACTCTGGCAGCCAAGAAGGCGTTGATACCAGCGGCTGCTTGCTTCCACGTCGGTGACAGCCAGAAGAGGTTGGGGTCGCATCGGGTAACAGCGTAACAAGTTTCATTCGGGCCGCAGGCCTTGCCTCTCGGTGTACTGCTTGTTATAGTACACGCATGATTCCGTTCCGGGTATCCTTCGAACCCGGGGTCCCGCTCTATGAGCAAATCGTGTATGCCGCGCGCAAAGCCATGGTCGGCGGACAGATGCGCGCGGGGGATCCCTTTCCTTCCGTCCGAACATTGAGCCGCGAACTGAAGATTAATCCCAATACCGCGCACAAAGTCATCGTCGAATTACTGAGCGCCGGGTTGATCGAAGTTCGTGTCGGAGTGGGAACAATTGTGGCGGAATTGCCGTCGTCTACCGCATCGGAACGGTCGCAGCTGATGAAACAGGATCTGGAGAAAATTGTTGTCGAAGCGCGGCAGCTTGGCCTGGAACTGGACGACGTGGTCGATGCGCTTGTCGGACACTGGGAACGGCTCGCCGGACATTCCGTCGCAATACGGGGAGGGCGCAAACGGTGAAGACCACGATTGAATGCGAAGACCTGTCGAAGGCTTTCAGCGGGGTTCAGGCGGTTGACCGGCTGAACCTCCAGATCCCGCGCGGCGCAATCTATGGGCTTCTGGGGCCGAACGGCGCGGGAAAAACCACCGCGATCAAGATGATGATGAACATCATTCCGCCCGATTCCGGAACCGCCTCCGTTCTCGGCTGTGATTCGCGGAAGCTCGGACCGGCGCAGTTTGCCCGCATCGGCTACGTTTCCGAAAATCAGCAAATGCCCGCCTGGATGACGGTGGGCTACATGATGAACTACCTCAAGCCGTTCTATTCCGGCTGGGACGATGAACGCGCCGACGAATTGCTGCGGCAGTTTGAATTGCCCCGCGAGCGAAAGCTGGGAAATCTTTCACGCGGCATGTGGATGAAAGCATCCCTTGCTTCATCACTCGCGTATCGGCCGGATCTGCTGGTCCTGGACGAGCCCTTCAGCGGGCTGGACCCGCTGGTGCGCGAAGACCTGATTCAGGGAATTCTGGACAGCGCTGAAGAAACCACGATCCTCTGCTCGTCGCACGATCTGGCGGAGATCGAGACGCTGGCAACCCATATCGGATTCATGGAGCGCGGCGTTCTGCGGTTTTCCGAAGAAATGGCCGCGCTGAACAGTCGCTTCCGCGAAGTAGAAGTCACGGTCGATACGGTCTTCACGATGCCTGAGAACGGCCACTGGCCCACGCGCTGGGTCCGGCCGGAGATCGCGCCCTCCCTGGTGCGGTTCGTGGATTCCGCGTTCGACGAAGGGCGCACGGCCGCGGATGTCCGTGAAGTGTTTCACGGCGTAACGAACATCGCCGCGCATCCGATGCCGCTCAAATCGATCTTTCTCACAATGGCGCGTCCGGGAATGAAAGGAGCGCGGTGAATGCTGAATCAGGCCATCCATATTTTCCGTAAAGACGTACGCTACCTCCGGATCGAGATCCTTCTTTTCATCCTGATCGCCGGGCTTTTCGCAAGCGGGTTGTCTGGAGCGCTGGCGAGCGCGCTGGAAGTTCTGTTGGTCATTGGCGCGATCCACCTCACATCGCGCGTGGTCCACGCGGAAACGATTCCCGGAACGGGGCAGTTCTGGATCACGCGGCCCTATCGCTGGCAAAGTCTGATGCTCGCGAAACTGATTTTCCTGACGGCATGGATTGTGCTTCCAGTCGGAGTCGCGCGTCTCGTCGCGCTTGCCGCGCAGGGCTACCCGATCGGGTCAAGTCTGCCCGCTCTGCTGTGGTCCCAGTTTCTGGCGCTTTGCGCTTTGGTCCCGGTCGCGGCTCTGGCGGCGATGACCGGCGGAGCGCTGGAATTCAGCGTGGGAATGCTGGGACTCGCCGCCGCATATCTGCTGGCGTATCTCGTTCTGCCCGCGGCGCTGTTCCGCAGCAGCTGGCCTGTCTCGATCGAATGGATTCGCCTGTCTGTGGCTTCGGTGTTACTGCTGGCCTTAACGAGCGCCGTTCTTCTCAGGCAGTACAAAGAACGCGCCACTCGAATCAATCGTATTCTCTCGGTATCCGGAGCGATCGCGATTTTGGCGCTCTACATCGTTTTTCCGTCTTCGACGGGATTCGCTATTGAAACATGGTTTCCAGGCAGCGGCGGCAGTCCGGCGCTGACGTTTGCTCCCGATACCGAGCGGCAGATGGGAACGTTCCGCCAGGCGCAGCGTACATCCACAGGGCTGTTCCGCACGCCGTTGGCGATCGCCATTCGCAACCTCCCGGCGGATGCCGACGTTGGAATCGATCAGATTTCACTGCAACTCGATTGGCCGGATGGCTCGCACTGGAGCGGGAACGCGGGGGTATCCGACTCGGCGATCAACCGGGAGCACGCATCCGTTGGAGCGAACATCGACATCCCTCCGGATGTGTACCAGAAAATCACGATTCCGGCGCGAATGCGCGGACGAGTCTACCTCACCATGTTCGGCAATGCCCGCTCCGCCACAATCCCTTTCACGAATCGTCCCCTGAACGCGCTGGATGGGCTGCAATGCTTCAGCGGCCTTAACACCAACGTGCGGAGCGTTAATCCGCATACGGGACTCCTGGATTCCAATACCGACTTCAATACCTACTATTGCCGCTCCTTTTTCGGGTGGCCGTCGCGCCTGGTATACGCCAGCGCGGGCGACCTGGAGTCCGGCTTCACACGGCTGACGTCCTATTCGCCGTTTCCATCGCGCGTCGATCCGGAATCCAGCGAATTTCGATATACGAGCGTGATTACAACAGATCGTTCGAGCACTCCAAAGCCTGTCACAGAGGTCACGATCGTTACGAAAGAGCCCGTGGCTCATATTCGCAGGGACTTCGATTTTCCGGCCCTGCGGCTCTCCAGTTTCCTGACCGATGAGAGAATTATGCTTCAGCTCATGCAGCGCAAGGTATATCGCCCGCGAGGGCCGAACGCGGAACGGCCCGCCCCGCGGAAAGCAGAGTGAGGCGGCTGTCTTCCGGATCAACGCTTAACGGAAACGAGACACATACGATTCCCGTGGTGCGCCAGCTCTTCGGACCCGTTGTAACTGGCGCTTCGCCTGAGACTCGCTAAGGCCTGCTTCGAAGACGACGAGGAAACGGTCCGAACCAGCGGAGAACACGCTCGGGGTTAGCCGGGGATGGCTCTTTTTGATCTCGCCCGCGCGTTTGTCCGCATCGTCTTTCTTTGAGTAAGCGGCTCCCACGATCGCCCATCCGGCAGGGATCGCGTCGCGCGATGGAGCGGCCGGGACTTGTTTCGGAGCAGTCGCCGGCGGAGGAGCCTGGATCGTGACGGGTGCAGGGCCCGGAGTCTGATGCGCGCCGCGGATCAGCAGGATGCAAACAGCGGCTGCGGCGAGCGCCCCGCCGAGGGCCAGTCCGGCCAAACGCCGATACTTCGGAACCGACGGCGGTGCGGCAGGCGCGGGAAGTTGGGCCGGACCGCCGTTGAGCAGCGCCCTCATGTCGGCAAGTGTGGCGCGCGTTTTCGGGTCGGGATCGAGCCCCCTTTCCACCAATTCGCGAAAAGGCGGCGTGAGCCGATCGATTTCGCTGATGTACGGCGACCGCGTGAGGCATTCCAGAGTGAGAACGGCGACTGACCACGCGTCCGCCGCGGAATGAGGCCCGGGAGCTTCGGAATTCGGCGCGCTCAATTCGGGAGCATCGTAGAGCGGCGGCGCGCCGTCCACGCTTGCGACCGGGCTCAGCTTGATTGTGTCGCCACAGGCGAAGATTTCAGACGGCCGAACGCGCCGATGAACCCGCCCCTCGGCGTGCATAAATTCCAGCGCCGGAATGACTGCGTTCAGAACCTCGCGAATTTCCGATTCATCGAGCGCCCGTTCACGCAGCACCGTCGCGAGGTTGTCGTCCGTCGGTTCGGTCACGATATACGACCAGTAGCCGTCGTCCGTATTCGATTCGCCGAAGTCGACCAACTCCAGCAGATTGGGGTGCTTCAATCTCCTCGCATCAGCGCAGTCCGCAAGGAAAAGGCGGCGTTCCCGTTCCGACCCTGACCTGATGTGTCTTGCGGCCGTTGTACGGCCGTCTTCTATACGTTGCGCGTCCTCCGTGGGCGCATTCGTCTGCATTTTTCCATGGTACGGCGCGGGCGCGAAAATGTCGCGCAACCCAAATAAAATCGCGTATTTGGATGTGCCCTGCTATACGGCGTAGAGCGACGGCATCGGGTGTTTCGCGCCGTCGCGCCATGTGCTCCGGAAGACGTCGATCAGTTCCTGGTGAAGCATGCCGTTATCAGCCAGAATGTGTGGGGACTGGAGGTGGTGCGGAGCTCCGGTCATATCCGAACAGACGCCGCCCGCTTCGCGAATCAGAAGGATTCCCGCGGCCATATCCCAGGGGTTCAGCCCGATTTCCCAGAAACCATCAAGCCGACCGCAGGCGACGTATGCCAGATCGACCGCCGCCGAACCCGAACGCCTGACGCCGTGCGCGCTCATTGCGAGTTCGTGGAAGAAGTGAATATTCGGGTTGGTTGAGCGGTTGTGATTCGGGAAACCGGTGCACAGGAGCGAATCCGCCACGCGGCGCGCTTTCGAAACGGAAACGCGGCGGCCGTTGAGGAATGCTCCGGCGCCGCGCTCCGCCGTAAACAGTTCGTGGCGATTAGGATCGAACACCACACCCGCGATCAACTCCCCCGCTTTCTCCAGCGCGAGCGTTACGTTCCACACCGGGTAAGAGTGCGCGAAATTGGTGGTGCCATCGAGGGGATCGACATACCAGCGATATTCGGAAGCGCTTTCGCGCCCACCGCCTTCTTCGGCGACGATCGCATGCTCCGGAAACTCGTGGCTCAGACGTTCGACGATGTGCTTTTCGGACGCCTTGTCGGCTTCGGTCAGGAGGTCATACTCGCCCTTCATCTCGAACGACACGCGGCGCTCGAAGTAATAGCGCAGGAGAGAGCCAGCTTCGGCGGCGATTTCCGACGCGGTCTCCACAAAGGGTTTCATCGGCGCCTTTCAGGCGACCTCGAACAGATATTTGATGTCGTGTTTGAAGATAAAAAGATTCGGCGATCCCTCACGCGTGATGCGGATGAAGCGCTTGTCGTAATACTCGACAATTCCTTCCACTTCCTCGTTATCGCTGAGTTTGACGCGGACAGGGATCTTCTTGTCGATGAGATGCTTCAGATACCTGATTTCCTCAAGCGTCTGTTCGGGGGGACGGGCGCCCTTCGATTTCGATTCCGGCACGTTGAGAGTTAGGGACCTTTCGTCGTTTTCGCCGGCTGGGGTTTTCTTGGCCGAACGGTTTCGCCGGATTGAGCCGGTCCGCCAGGCGCAGCAGTAGATCCGGAGTAAGCCGAGACGCCATCCTGCCGCGCTTCTCCATAGTATCCACTGCGTGCAAGGACACGCAATTCCGGACCCCTCGCGGCCACCTGAAGCGTATGAAACGGATCGGATGTGGGCGGCACATCGTGTGGATAGAAACCTAGCAGATACTGAGTGCGGAGGTCCCTCAGAATCTGATCGAACGCGTTGTCCATTTCCGCGCCGAGCGTGGGGGAAAAGACGCGGCCGCCGGTGCGCAGCGCGAATGTAGTGAGCGCGTTTTCTCCGCCGATGTTGCGGCCCGCTTCGTTTGTGATCGGAACGACTAGAATCGGGTAGATTACGGCGTCGGCGAGCTGAGCGGCTTCGGTAGCGCGATTGAAATCGGTGCGGCTGATCGTGTCGCCGCCATCGGTGACGACGACCAGAATTTTTCTGCCCTGGCGGTCTTCGATATCGCGCGACGCGAGAAGAATCGCGTCGTAAAGCGCGGTTCCGGCTTCACCGCGCAGCATGCGCAGAGAATGATCGATGGCCGCAACGTTCCGGGTGAAGCCGTTCTGCTTTACAATCTCCCAGTTGAAGCTATAGAGTGCGGCGGCGTCCTCCGGATTGCCCTCGCGCAGGAGCGCACGCAGAAAACGCGTGACCGAATCGGTTTCGTACTTGAGGTCTTTGGCGGTCGAGCCACTGCTGTCGATCAGGACGGCAACCGAAAGGGGCTGGTCGGTCTGGCGCTCGAAGATGGCGATCTTTTGTGGGATGCCGTTGTCGCGAACTTCGAAATCTTCCTTGTTCAGCGAACCCACCAGCGCGCCGGAGAGATCCTTGACGGTCGCGAGGATGCGCACGAGCCGCACATTGACGCGGATCGGCGTCTCTTCCTGCTGAGCGGACGCGCCGCAGACCAGAATCAGGCTAAGAAGCAACGCGAGGCGTCTTATCGTCCCATTCCCCTTCAACCCAGACCTCACCGTCTTCAAAGAATTCCTTTTTCCAGATCGGCACAGTGCTCTTGAGCCGGTTGATGCCTTCCAGCGCCGCATCGAATGCGGGGCGGCGGTGTGGCGCAACAGCGACGACCACGACGCTCGCTTCTCCTATCTCCATTGTGCCCAGACGGTGCGCCATCGCGATGCGGCTGATCGCTAACCGCCCGGTAATATCGCGGCCGATCTGCGCCATGATCCGAATCGCCATCCCCTCGTAACACTCGTACTCAAGCCGTAAGGTGGCCCTGCCTCTGGTATTGTTACGGACCACGCCGTGGAAGGTTACAATCGCGCCGTCGATTCCCTGAAGGAGCCGGGCTTCGATCGCACGGGTGTCAATGGTTTCGCGGGTAATCGAGTAAAAACTTCCGTCGGGATCGGTGATTTCCGAGACGCGGGAGCCTCCGCTGACGGGTGGCAGGAGCGCGATTTCATCGCCCTCGGCGAGAACCTGAGTGGAATCGGCGAACTCCTGGTTTCGCGCCAGAACGATGCTGCCCGCCATGTTGGCGAGCGCGGGAAACTGGCGCGCGTAGTGGTCAAAGACGGCCCGCGCGGTTGCGCCTTCAGCCAGATCGAGACGATCCTCGGACTTCCCGCAGAGATCCTTTAAAAGGCCGAAAAACAGAACCCGGACGCGCATGTGAACGCTTCAACGTAACACGCGGCGCCTGAGAGGCCAACGCTTTGGAATTCTGAGAGACTAATGGCTGAAATGTATCAGTCGGGTTTCGGAAACGAATTCGCGACCGAGGCCGTTTCCGGCGCGCTTCCCAAAGGACAGAACTCACCGCAGGACCATCCGCTGGGACTTTATACCGAGCAACTGAGTGGGACAGCGTTTACCGCGCCGCGAGCGTCGAACCGGCGCACGTGGACCTACCGAATTCGGCCCAGCGTAACTCACAAGCCGTACCAGGAGATTCCTCCTAGGATGATCCGCGGCGGTCCGTTCGATGAGATTCCGACGTCCCCGAATCAATTGCGGTGGGATCCGATGGCGCTGCCTTCGAAACCGACAGATTTCGTCGATGGCCTGATTACGATGGGCGGTAATGGCGATCCCGCGGCTCAGTCGGGCGTCGCGATCCATATCTATGCGGCTAATGAATCGATGCGGTCTCGGTTCTTCTATACGGCGGATGGGGAACTGCTGCTTGTGCCGCAGCAGGGCGGGCTTTTGGTCGCCGCCGAGTTGGGACGCATCGAGGTGAAGCCCGGCGAGATCTGTGTGATTCCCCGCGGCATCAAGTTTCGCGTAGAATTGCCGGACGGCCCCGCGCGCGGCTACGTCTGCGAGAACTACGGCGCGGCTTTCCGGTTGCCGGAGCTTGGCCCGATTGGCGCGAACGGGCTGGCGAATCCCCGCGATTTCCTGGCGCCTGTCGCGGCGTTCGAAGATATCGACGGGCCGCACAAAATCATCGCGAAATTCCTGGGGAAGTTGTGGGAGGCGGAGATCGATCATTCGCCTCTGGATGTGGTGGCGTGGCATGGCAACTATGCCCCGTACAAATACGATCTGGCAGCGTTCAACTGCATCAACAGCGTGAGCTTCGATCATCCGGACCCTTCGATCTACACGGTGCTCACCACGGATGGCTGCGACTTCGCGATCTTTCCGCCGCGATGGCTGGTTGCAGAGCGCACGTTTCGCCCGCCATGGTTCCACCGCAACGTAATGAACGAGTTCATGGGGTTGATCTTTGGGCAGTACGACGCGAAGGCGGAAGGTTTTCTGCCGGGCGGGGCGAGCCTGCATAACTGCATGTCCGGGCATGGCCCCGACGCGGAGACGTTCGAACGCGCCACAGCGGCGGAATTAAAGCCGCAGTATCTGGCCGATACTCTGGCGTTCATGTTCGAGACAAAGCTGGTGATTCGGCCCACGCGCTTCGCCATGGAATCGCGGATTCTGCAGCATGAATACTACGAATGCTGGCAAGGGCTGAAGAAGCGATTTCACGGATGACGTCCGCGCGGGTCCTGCTGGCTAATGCGATCGACTACGCCGGACTCTTTCCGCCGGCAGGTTTGCCAATGCGCGAGGCCGCAGGGAACTATGAGCGCTACCGGCGGGGCGCGGAGTCCGGACTGCTGGGGCGGTTCGTCGTGCCACAAGCCCAAACGGGGGAGACCAATCAGCCGGTTGATCGGTTGAGTCTTCTTGCGCCGCTTTCAGGCGTGACAGGGCCGGGCTGTTATGAGGTGAAAGGGGCGCCGTCTGACGCTCCGATTGCCGCGGGCGCGATCGTGTACTTCGAATGTCCGATCGAGAGGCTTCCCAGTGTGAAACGCGCGGGCGCCAGAGCGAAGATCCGCACTGGCGGATTGACGGCGGAGTTGATTCCTTCGCCTTCCGAGGTGGCCGCCTTTATTCTGGAATGCTCGCGTTTGCGGTTGGGGTTCAAGGCGACGGCGGGGCTGCATCATGCGGTTCGGTCCGAGTACCCGCTGACTTATGAGCCGGGGGCCACCCTTGCGACGATGCATGGGTTTCTGAATCTGTTGATCGCTTCGGCGCTCGCCTGGCGCGGCGCAGCCGCGTCCGTGGTACGCGGCGCACTCGAAGACCGCGATTCCGATGCGTTCGCGTTCCACGAAGGCGGCGCCGGTTGGCGCGAGCACTGGCTATCGTTCAATGAACTTGCCGCTGCGCGCGCAGAATTTATCACGGGATTCGGTTCTTGCTCGTTCGAGGAGCCCGTCGCCGAAATGAAAGCGCTGAGGCTGCTGTGAAAAGCTGGATTGACTCGGCCAATGCGCCGGGCACGGATTTTCCCCTCGGGAATCTGCCATTCGGCGTTTTTCAGGATGGGATCTGCATCGCGATCGGCGATTTCGTTCTGAGCCTGGGGCTGTGCGGACAGGCCGGATTTCTGGATGGACTCTCGCAAGCCACCCTCGTTGCGTCGGCCAAGGCTCGCCTGAATGAATTGATGGCACTTTCGGCCACCGAACGCACGTCGCTTCGCGAGCGCCTCACCGGACTGCTCGCAGCGGGCCAGAAGGACCGCGAAAGCATCTCGCTCTGCCTCTCGCCTCTGAAAGACGCCGTACTGCGCAAGCCTGTCGATATCGGCGATTACACGGATTTCTACGCTTCGATTCATCACGCGACGAACGTGGGGCGACTCTTTCGCCCGGACAACCCGCTGCTCCCGAACTACAAATACGTCCCAATCGGGTATCACGGGCGGGCATCTTCGATCGTGGTGAGTGGAACGGAGGTGCGGCGGCCGCGAGGCCAGATCAAGACAGCCGAATCGAGCTCTCCGGAGTACGCGCCAACACGATCGCTGGATTACGAACTCGAAGTTGGCTTATATATCGGGGCAGGCAATGCGCTTGGTGAGCCCGTCGCAGTCAATGAGGCTGAATCGCACATCTTCGGGCTGAGTCTGGTGAACGACTGGTCTGCCCGCGATCTTCAGTCATGGGAGTATCAACCACTGGGTCCGTTTCTTTCGAAGAGTTTCGCGACCACGGTTTCGCCATGGGTCGTCACGATGGAGGCGCTCGCACCGTTTTGCGTTCCGGCCTTCGCGCGGCCGAAAGGCGATCCCGCGCCGCTGCGATATCTCGATTCGGAACGCGTTCGCTCGGGCGGAGCGATCGACATCGTACTGGAGGTCTACCTTGCGACTCCGGAAATGCGGAGGCGCGGCGAACCTGAAACGCTGATCAGCCGGAGCAATTTCAAAGACCTCTACTGGACTCCCGCGCAACTGGTCGCGCACCATTCTAGTAATGGCTGCAATCTCCAGACGGGCGATTTGCTCGCGAGCGGGACGGTCTCAGGCCCATCCCCCGATGCGCGTGGATGCCTGCTGGAACTAACCAAACGAGGGGCCGAACCGCTGACTCTCCCGAACGGCGAGACGCGCCGTTTTCTCGAAGATGGCGATGAGGTGATCTTCCGGGGATTCTGTAAGCGCCCTGACGCAGCGCGAATCGGCTTCGGCGAATGCCGCGGCCGCCTTGAAGCCGCGCGCTGAGAGCGAGAATCGCGCGTATCCCTTGCGCTTCTATGCGTGCACGCGTACACTACACATAGAAGCTGGAGGTATTCATGGCTGCGCCGAAGTCCGATCTTCCCCAGGGAACGCTGGACCTGCTGATTCTTAAAGTGGTTGCGGGCGATCCGCTTCATGGATACGCCATCGCGCAAAGGCTGGAGCAGGTGTCGCGCGGCGTGGTTCAGGTTCCGGAGGGATCGCTCTACCCCGCCCTGCACCGGCTGGAAAATCGCGGCATGCTCGCTGCGAACTGGAAGAAAACGGAAACCGGACGTGAGGCGAAGTTTTATCAGTTGACTCGAAAGGGCCGAAACCAGCTCGAAGCGGAGGCCGCAAGCTGGCAACGGTTGAGTGAAGCCGTTGGCCTCATCCTCGCGATGGATGGAGCCGCGCAATGAACTGGTGGTCGCGTCTGCTGCGGCGGTCTCGTATGGAGGAGCAGCTCGAAAAAGAGCTGCGCTTCCATCTCGATCAACACGCCGGCGATCTCCTCGCGCGTGGTCTCGATCCGGATGAAGCGCGGCGCGAGGCGCGCCTTGCGCTCGGAGGCTCCGAACAGGTGAAAGAAAAATGCCGTGATGCTCGCGGCACGCGCTGGCTGGAGGATTTCGCCCAAGATACGCGCCATGCGCTCCGGACGTTCAGGCGCAAGCCCGGGTTCTCTGCCGCCACGGTATTAATCCTCGCGCTGGGAATTGGCGCGACAACCGTGATGTTCGCAGTGGTCAACAGCGTCCTGCTCCGGCCGCTCTCGTTTCCGGAACCGCAACGACTCATCACGCTCCACGGATTCACCGAATCCTTCGGGGAGTATTGGGGGTTCTCTCCTCCCGATTTCGCCGATGTCCAGCGCGAAAGCAAGACATTGACGGCAGCAGCCTGGACCTATGGCGGCGGAACCATCAGCGCTCCGGGCGCTCCCGAGTATGTCGACGGACGGCAGATCTCGGCAGGCTTGCTCCCCACCCTGGGCATCGCGCCATCGCAGGGACGGAGTTTTTCTCCCGATGAAGACCGGCCGGGCGGAACGCCGGTCGCGATCATCAGCTACTCGCTCTGGCAGCGGCGTTTTGGCGGCGATGCCTCAATATTGCGCAGAAATTTTGTATTCGAGGGTAAGCCCTATGCGATCGTTGGCATCGCTCCCGACGGATTTCAGCTCGACGGGCCCGTGGATGTTTTCACGCCGCTGCAACAGCAAACAGAGCCCCGAATGCAGAATCGGGAAGCCCATTTCCTGCACGTCGTCGGCCGACTGCGCCCGGGCGTCACGCTCGCCGACGCTCAGTCCGAAATCGGATTAATCGGCCATCAACTGGAGGCCCAGTATCCAAAATCGAATCGCGGCGTCGGGCTGCGCGTGCGCCGGCTCCAGGACGAGATCGTGGGGAACGTCAGCGGAACGCTCTGGCTGTTGCTGGGCGCGGTCGGATTGGTGCTGGCGATCGCATGCGTTAATATCGCAAGCCTCATGCTGACGCGGGCGATCTCGCGCGAACGCGAATTCGCCATGCGTATCGCTCTGGGAGCGGGTCGGAGCCGCCTGGCTCGCGCCTGTCTCACCGAGAGCGCGCTGTTGGGCGTGTTCGGGGGCGTTTTGGGCATCATTCTTGCGAACTTGAGCCTTCGCCCTTTTGTTACCTTCTGGCCCGGCAATCTGCCTCGCGCCGAAGAGATCGATCTGGATTGGCGGGTGTTTGCGTTTGGCATCGGATTGTCGCTACTGAGCGCATTCTTTTGCGGCCTCGCGCCAATTCTGCGCATTCCCTTCCGCAGTCTCGAGCCTTCGCTCAGGGCGGGAGGACGCACGATCGCGGCGGGGTCACGGCGTCTTTATGGCATTTTCGTCATCTCGGAGATCGCGCTGGCTTTCGTTCTGCTGGTCTGCGCGGGAATGCTGGGCAACACGCTGCTGAGGCTTTCTTCGCTCGCTCCCGGCTTTAACCCGCAAAATGTATTGATCGCGCGTTTCTCGATTTCGCCCACGGCGCTGCGAAATCCCGGGCAGATCCGGGCTGCCTGGCAGGATGTGCTGGATCGGATTCGCCGCGTTCCCGCGGTGGAGTCCGCCGCGCTCTCCGACATCATCCCGATGCGCGTAGGTGAGAATTCCGTGCCCTACAAGACTACGGCTGCCCCTCTTCCTCCCAGCGAGGAACCGATTGCGCTCGCGTCCAGCGTTACGTCCGATTATCTGAAGGTGATGGGCATCCCGCTGCGCGCGGGACGATTTCTCGATGAACACGATGACGAGACGGCCGACCCGGTCATCGTTGTCGACGAGAATCTGGCGCAGCATGCTTTCGGGACGAAAAACGCGGCGGGCCGGCAGCTCTGGGTACCAGCCTTCGGCACGACTCCCGTTCGGGTTATAGGCGTAGTGGGACATGTCCGGCACTGGGGATTAGCCAGCGACGACCAGTCGCGGGTGCACGATCAGATGTACTATCCGTTCGCTCAGGTGCCGGTCCGGCTGCTTCCGTTTTTCTCATCGATTATGTCGATTGCGATCCGAACGAAGACACCGCCGCTGGGTCTGGTCGAGCCGCTGCGGTCGGAACTCCGCGGCGCGGCCGGGGATCAGGCGCTGTATGCGGCGCGCAGTATGGAGCAGCTTGTCAGCGCGTCGCTCGCGCGTCAGCGATTTCTTCTGATTCTGTTCCGTATATTTGCCGGGCTGGCGCTGCTGCTTGCGTCCACCGGCATCTACGGCGTCCTGGCGTACCTGACCGGGCAACGAACCTCGGAGATCGGGGTGCGTATGGCGGTGGGCGCGACGACTCGCGACATCATGCGGCTGGTCATGCGCCAAAGCCTGTGGATGGTTTTGGCGGGCGTCGGAGCGGGCGTCCTCGGTTCTCTGGCTGCAGGACACGTTTTCCAGCGGTTTGTGGAGGGAATGCGACCTGCCTACGCTTCCACGTTCGCGATCACGATTCCGCTTCTGCTGATTTCTGCGTTCCTGGCCAGCTTCATCCCTGCCCGCCGCGCGAGCCGGGTGGACAGCGTGAGCGCACTGCGTCAGGAGTAGATCACCA
>DATFSM010000104.1:0-22788 GCA_035262625.1 Bryobacteraceae bacterium | reverse complement strand
AACCCCGAAATTCACATTCAGCTCGGATCGAGCCGTCGCCCGGTCGAGCCCGGATGGCACTTCGGTTCCCGCCATCCCGGCAATCCGGATACGATGGCCATTTACGATTTCGTTCCGGACGCATTGCTCTCCCAGGTCGCGAACGCCGATCAGTTCCGCGCCATTCTGGTTTTTGACCGTTGGGTCGCCAATGCCGACGGCCGCCAGGCAGTGTTCTTCCGCGCTCAACTCAGGGATTGGCTTGCGAATCCCGGCATTCCTCCCCGCAAGCTCGGCTTCCTCGTCTCGATGATCGATCACGGCTTCGCCTTCGACGGTCCTCACTGGGATTTCCCTCATTCCGCCGTGAGCGGCCTCTACCCGCGTCGCGCCGTCTACGAATCGGTGCGTTCGCTCGACGCTTTCGAACCCTTTCTGACCCGGGTTCGCAACTTCCCGCCCGAGGTCCTCGATCGCGCCCTGCGCCGCATTCCCCCGGCATGGCTCGCCGATGATGAACCGGCGCTCGAGCGAATGCTCGAACTGCTCCTGCGCCGCCGTAACCGAATCGGCGAACTGATTCACGACTGCCGAAGCGCGCCCGGCAATCCCTTCCCACACTGGACTAACTGAAGCTCTCCGCGATGCGGTCCGCCGTCACCGGAGCCAGCAGGATTCCGTTGCGGTAGTGGCCGAACGCCGTCCAGACCCGCGTTCCTTTCACGCGGCCGATTTCCGGCGCGTTGCCTTCAATGCCAGGCCGAAAGCCGTTCCAGCGCTCGTCCGGCGGATCGTCCCTCAGTTCCGGCAGCAGAGCAATCGCCCGCCGTCGGATGTCTTCGACAGCCTCTTCGTCGATGCTGCGCTCGAATCCCGCATCTTCGGTTGTGCTTCCCGCGATGAGCCATCCGGAAGCCCGCTGCAGGAGGTAGGTTTTCCGGTCGCGGAGAATCGGCTCCAGAAACCCCCGTTGTTTCTTCCACGCGATCAGGTGCCCGCGCACCGGCATTGTCTTCGGCAGGCCCGGAAAAAGCGAGGAACTCCACGCGCCCGCCGCGATCAATACCCCGTCATCCTCAAGGATGCCGCCCGCGGTTTCAATACCGCGGCCGTCACCAAGCACCCGCGTGACCGCCTCATTCTCACGCAACGTAACGCCGCGCTTCCGGCACGCCGTGGCCAGCGCCTTAGTCACATGCCGTGGATCTACAATTGCATCGTCCGGATAAAACCGGGCCGTTCGCCCGCGATAGGCGAAAGGATCCGAAGCGATCCCCAGCGCCGCCTGCTCTGAGGCGCGCCGCGCGAGTTCGTCCTCGTCTCCCGCCTCGATCGCGCCGCACTGCCGGAAATCGATGGTCAGACCCGATTCCGCTTCGAGTTCCCGAACAAACTCCGGATACCGGCGAAGGCTCTCCACCGCCATCCGCGCGACTTCGCCTTCCTCGTACTCCCCGCCCGGCGCCAGCATTCCGGCGCCAGCCCAACTTGCTTCGCCGCCGGCGCGCCCCGCGTCGAACACCATGACCCGATGGCCCTTTTGCGACAGCCGCCACGCGCAGCTCAATCCGATAATCCCAGCTCCCGCGATGATCAAGCCCTCATCATACGGGGTCTCACAAACTGAGGATCCGGTCCATCTGCGCCGAGACCTTCCGGACCGTGTCCGGCCCGGTGTATTCGATCTCTGCGGAAAGAAATCCCTCGTACTTCACGTCTCGCAGCGCGGCCATAACAGCCGCATAATTCACGTCGCCTTCCCACAACGGAACGAACCGTCCGCCTTCCGCGCCCGTCGGCAGTTTGTAATCCTTCACATGGATTCGCCGGATTCTCGACCCCAGCGTGTGAATCCAGTCCTCCGGGTATCCCCACGGCATCACGTTGCCCATATCGAAATGAGCCGCGACCCACGGGCTCCGGAACTGATCTACGAACGTGCGCATTTCGAGGGGGCTCAGCAGGAACTTGTTCCAGACGTTCTCCACCGTGAGCAGCACGCGGTTCTTCTCCCCCGCGCTCACGCATTTCTGGAGTTCCTCGGTAAAGCGCTTCCACGTATCTTCGTAGCCATCGAAAAGCTTCGCGCCGTTTCCCACACGGCCCGGCACGAGCAACACCGCTCCGCAACCGATCCCCGCCGCCACGTCGCTCGCGCGAATGATTGAGTCGACTCCCTTCGCGCGGGTCGCCGCATCGGGGCTATTCAGTGGATACTTCGACAAGGGCTGAGAAGCCCAAAGACTTGCGATCTCCAGGCCGTGATCCGCGGCCCGTCGCTTGATATCGCCAGGTTCCGTGAGGTCCACGTCCAGCCGCAGTTCGATCGAGTCGAAACTCGCTTCTTTTGCGAGCCGGAACATCTCGTCGAGTCCCGTGCCTCGCGCGAAAGCGACCGAACAGATGCCCTTCTTGTAAGGCCGCCCCGCCGCGTGAGCCAACCCGACGGCGATACCTCCGGCAATCCATTTGCGTCGCGTCATAGCCACAGCGCAAGCATATCTCAGCGTGCGATACTGCGGTTTCCGCAATGAAGTCTTTGCTCGTCGCCGCAGCGTTTCTCTTCCTCGCCGCATGCCAGAGATCCGATGTAAAAGTCCTGATCGGCGCTACTGCCATCGTCGCCGCCGGCGCTCAGCCCATCGAGGACTCCGTTATCGTCATTGAGCGAGGCCGCATCCGCTCCGTCGGCATGCGGCGCGACGTTCCCATCCCCCAGGACTCCGAGCGAACTGACCTCACAGGAAAGTGGATCCGCCCCGCCGATGGCTCGAGGATCGCAGTCGGTGAGCGCGCCGACATATTCGTTCTCGATCGCCCCGACGACCCTACCGCCAACGCCTCGCGGCGTCTGGTCGACGATCAGTGGCGCTGACGCCCTCTTCCGCCGAACCGCGTATCATGAATTTTCGTAATCCTTAGCGGAGCCTGGAAACTATGCGTTTACTCATCCTCGCCGCCGCGACGACCTTTCTCGGCGGGTGCGCACTCATCGACATGGGATCGTCGGATCGGTATCAGTCGGACTTTCACTACACCTACGATCTTCAGCCAGATGGCCACGTAAGCGCCGAAACCTTTAATGGCTCCATCGACATCGAGGGTTGGGATCAGAACAAAGTCGAAATCAGCGGCACGAAGTACGGCAACTCGGAAGCTCTGCGCGACCACGTAACGGTGGAAATCAATCACACGACGGCGTCGATCGACATCCGGGCCGCGAGAGGCGGTTCTCACGAAGGAAGCAGCGGGGCGCGCTTTACTTTGCGCGTTCCCCGCGGAGCCATTGTGGACCGCGTCACGTCGTCGAACGGTCACATCAAAATACGCGACGTAGCCAGGGCCGCGCGTCTGGTGACATCGAACGCTTCCATCACGGCCACAAGACTGGAAGGCGATGTCGACGCCCACACGTCAAACGGGTCGATAGAGATCGAGGGCGTCAAAGGCGGCGCTACGCTGAAGTCTTCGAACGGGCGCATAGAGATGGAAAGCGTCGGCGGCCCCCTGGATGCGGAAACGTCAAACAACAGCATCACCGCCCGTCTCGATTCCGCCCCGTCCGCCGCCACGCGGCTCCTCACTTCCAACGGTTCTATTGACCTCACGCTCGGCGCTTCGCCGAAAGCTGATATCAGGGCCGAAACCCGCAACAACGGAATCACACTCCATCTGCCCCCTGGCGTTGGCGCGCATCTGGTGGCCCAGACGACTAATGGCTCCATTACGTCCGAATTCGATCTCACTTCAAAAGGAGAAGAGGAAAAGCATCACGTCGATGGCGTAATCGGCGGCGGTGGTCCGAGGATCGACCTGAACACAACCAACGGCAAAATCCGGGTTGTCAAGACAAGTGGCAATTGACCTCAGCCACGAGATTGGGCACGGCACGGTGACCTATCCCGGCCTGCCCGCTCCGACGATCTGCGATTTCCTCTCACGGGAGGATTCGCGTCAATATTACGCCGAAGGCGTCGAGTTTCACATCGGGCGTATCGACATCGTGGCCAACACCGGCACTTACATCGATTCGCCTTTTCACCGTTATCGCCAGGGCAAAGATCTCGCCGCGCTTCCGCTCGATGGCCTCGTCGATCTCGAAGGTTTAAAGGTCCGAACGGACGCTCCTGCCATCCATGCTGATGTTTTCGAGAACCTGCCGGTGGAGAACCGCGCCGTCCTCATCGAAACGGCTTGGTCGCGCCATTGGGGAACCGAGCGTTATCTCTCCGGTCATCCGTTCGTTACGGCCGCCGCTGCCCGGCTTCTCCAGGAACGGGGCGCGAAGCTGGTCGGCATCGACTCGCTGAACATTGACGATATGGCCGACCGTTCCCGTCCCGTTCACAGCATTCTGCTCGGCGCGGACATCCCCATCGTCGAACATATGACGAACCTATCCGCTCTTCCCGAAACCGGATTTCGTTTTTTCGCTGCTCCGGTGAAGGTCCGCGAGTTCGGAACCTTCCCCGTCCGGGCGTTCGCGATCCTCGGCTGAATCTTCATCTCGTCTCGGCCCGACCGTTACACTAACAACCGGATGGAGTCTTCCGGCGCGGTTCAGGAACAGGCGCGCATAGCCCACATGCGCCGCCTTGTCGAAACCCTTCAGCATCTGGAGTCCCGCCTTCGCGAGGGCGGCGGCGCGCGGCGGATCGAGAAACAGCACAAAGCGGGCAAACTCACGGCGCGCGAACGGATCGCCCAGCTCTTCGATCCGCATTCCCGCTTTCTCGAAATCGGTCTTCTAATCGCTTATGACAAATACGATGGCCAGGCGCCCGCTGCGGGAGTCGTCACCGGCATCGGAAAAATCGAAAACCGCCCCGCCGTCGTTGTGGCCAACGATGCCACTGTCAAAGCAGGAGCATGGTGGCCCGAAACCATCACCAAGATCCTGCGCGCGCAGGAAATCGCCATGCGCAATCGCGTCCCCATCGTCTATCTGGTGGATTCCGCGGGCGTCAATCTCCCCTATCAGGACGGCATCTTTCCCGGCCAATACGGCGCCGGACGGATCTTCTTCTACAACTCGCTCATGCGGCGCAAGCTCCATGTCCCCCAAATCGCCGCCGTCATGGGACCGTGCATCGCGGGCGGCGCTTATCTTCCGGCCCTCAGCGATTTCATCATCATGGTGGAAGGCACGAGCTTTATGGGGCTCGGCGGCCCCAACCTCGTCAAAGGCGCGACGGGCCAATCGATCGATCAGGAATCCCTCGGCGGCGCTCATCTTCACGCCGGAGTGAGCGGGGTTGCCCACTACGTCGCGAAGAACGACGAGGAATGCATCGACATGATCCGTGCGCGTTTCCGCCAGTTACCGCTGCCGCCAGCGTCTCCGCCCGCTCCCGCCCATCGCGGCGCCGGTGAAGAACTCTATTCGATCCTTCCCGCCGATCACCGTCTCCCTTACAACATCGAAGACGTCCTGCATGTCATCTTCGATGCCGACGACTTCGTCGAATTCCAGCCCGAGCACGCTCCCGAAATGCTCTGCGCTGGCGCCCGTCTCAACGGCCATCCCGTAGCCGTCATCGCCAACCGCCGCGGCTTCCTGAAGCCGCGCATCGGAGGCATCGTCTACACCGAATCCGCCCGCAAGACCGCCTATTTCGTGGAACTCGCCGAGCGCCAATCGACGCCGATCATCTACGTTCAGGATGTCTCCGGTTTCATGGTCGGTCAGCAGGCCGAAAGCGAGGGCATTATCCGCGCGGGCGCCGAGATGGTCGAATCGATGTCCTGCGCCAGCGTGCCGCGCATCGTCCTCACCGTGAATCACGCAAGTGGCGCCGGCTACTACGCAATGGCGGGCCAGGGCTTCGATCCCAACTTCACCTTCAGTTGGCCCACCGCTCGCATCGGGGTGATGGAAGGCGATTCCGCCGTTCAGGCGCTCTTCTCTGCCGAACTCGAAAATCTGAAACGCACGGGCGCGCAAATCCCGGAAGATCTTCGCGAATCCATTGAACAGACGCGCGCCGATTACGAGCGGTGGCTCGACGTCAAATACGCCGCCGCGCGAGGTCACTGCGACGCGGTCATCGATCCCATCGATACCCGCGAAGTGCTCACTCAGGCCCTCGAAGTAACGCTGAACCGCCAGAGAGCCACCGCTCTCGCTCTGGAGACCCTTCAATGATTCGCATCGCCAACGGGCAGGGCTTCTGGGGCGATTGGCTCGAAGCGCCCGTCCGCCTCGTCGAGCAAGGGCCCATCGATTTCCTCGTACTCGACTATCTCGCCGAAGTTACGATGTCAATCCTCCAGAAGCAAAAGCAGGAGGATCCAAACCTCGGCTACGCGCGCGATTTTCCACCTCTCATCGGCCGCCTCGCCGCGCGTCTCAAAAGCCGCAACATAAAGGTCGTCGCGAACGCGGGCGGAGTCAATCCCGCAGCCTGCGCCAAAGCCGTCCTGAAAGCCGCGCCGGACCTGAAAGTCGCCGTAGTGCACGGCGACGACGTCTTCACCCGCCTCGACGAATTCGCGTCGAAAGGGTACGAGATGCGCGACATGGATACGGGCGAGCCGATCTCGTCTATCCGCTCCCGCATCCTCGCCGCGAACGCCTACATCGGCGCGTTCCCGCTCGCCGAAGCCCTCGATACCGGAGCCGATGTCGTAATCGCCGGGCGCTCTACCGATACCGCGCTCACTCTCGCGCCGATGGTCCACCGGTTCGGTTGGAAGCGCGACGAATGGAACAAACTGGCAGCCGGAACGATCGCTGGCCACATCGTGGAATGCGGTGCGCAGTGCACCGGCGGCAACTGCCAGCTGGACTGGCAATCAATTCCGAACATGGAAGACATCGGCTACCCGATCATCGAAGCCGAACCCGACGGAACCTTTACCGTTACGAAACACGAAAGCGCCGGAGGGCGCGTCCACTCCGACACTGTCAAAGAGCAACTGCTTTATGAGCTCGGGGACCCCGCCCGCTACATCACGCCCGATTGCATCGCCGACTTCACCTCCATCCAACTCGCTGACACCGCCCCGGATCGCGTCCAGGTCTCCGGAATCCGCGGCGGTCCGCGCCCGCCCACGCTGAAGCTTTCCATCAGCTATTCCAACGGCTGGAAGTCGATCGGCACGCTCGTCTATAGCTGGCCGCAAGCTCTTGCCAAAGCACAGGCCGCCGACCGCATCGTCCGCGCGCGCCTCAAGTCGCTCGGTCTTTCGTTCGAAGAAATCTACACCGAATACTTCGGCGCCAACGCGTGCGCTGGTGCGGCCGCTCCGCCCAACCCCGACCCGCCCGAAATCCAACTCCGCATCGGAGTCCGTGGTCAGGACCGAAAGACCGTCGACCGCTTCACTCGCGAGCTGATCCCTCTCGTCCTTAATGGACCTCCCGGCGCCACCGGATTCGGCGAAGGGCGCCCTGCCGTGCGCGAGATCGTTGCCTATTGGTCGGCGCTCATCCCGCGTGAAGAAATTCAGACCCGCGTGGAGGTGATTTCGTGAAAAAAACTCTCGGCGAGATCGCCCACACTCGCTCGGGCGACAAAGGCGACACCTCGAACATCGGCGTAATCGCGCTACGGCCCGAATACTATCCGGCCATTCTGCGAGAGGTTACGCCGGAACGCGTCAAAGCCCTCTTTGGCGATCTCGTCCGAGGCAAAGTCGAACGCTTCGAACTCCCCAACCTGCACGCCATAAATCTTCTGCTGCACGAAGCCCTGGGCGGAGGAGGCACCGTCTCTCTGCGTGTCGACGCGCAAGGCAAAACCTACGGAGCCGCGCTCCTGCGCATGGAAATCGATGTCGATTGACGTATCCCGTACCGGCCGCGTTCTCCACATTGCGCTGAACCGGCCCGAAAAACGCAACGCGCTGAACGGCGCTCTCTGCGAAGCCCTGGTCACAGCCATTGACGACGCGCAGCAAAATTCCGAAATCGGATCTATCCTCCTCTCCGGTAACGGCCCGGCCTTCTGCGCCGGAATGGATCTTTCCGAAACGGCCGATTTCTCCGCGATCCACGAGCGCCTCTTCACATCCATCGACCGAACAACGAAACCGATCATCGCCGCCGTCCAGGGCGCCGCGCTCGCTGGAGGCATGGGCCTCGCCGCCAACGCTCACATCGTCATCGCATCGCCCGACGCAAAGTTCGGCCTCACGGAAATCCGAATCGCCCTGTGGCCTGTGCTCGTTTTCCGAGCGGTCGCGCTGGCGCTAGGCGAACGGCGCGCCACCGAATTGAGCATCACCGGCCGCATCCTCACCACCCAGGAAGCGAAGGAATACGCCCTCGTCACCGAAATCGCCGACAACCCCGTCGCTCGAGCGACCGAAATCGCGAACACCGTCGCCGCCTACAGCCCGACGGCCATGTCCACTGGCCTCGCCTACTCACGCGCCATCCGCAACCTTCCATGGCCCGACGCCGGCCAACTCGGCCAAACCACCCGTGCCGCCCTAATGTCCCACCGCGACTTCAAGAACGCCGCCGCCGCCTTTCTTGCAAAACGCCTGGCCTGATTTCGTATCATTCGCGCGCAGTTGCATGCCGCGGGCGCATGACAGATACGAAAAGCCGGATCGTCACAAGCGAGGCTGTGCTTTGGGAGTGGCTCAACACCGACCCGCGAATTCATTTCGTTGGCTTTCAACCCGGAGCTAAGATCCGCAGCATTCGAACTCTACCGGAGCCGCCCCGACAAGAACTGGAGCCCCACCGAGTCTGGCGGTTAAGTCTCAGGCCTCTCTCCTCTATACTCGCTAAAATACGGACCTCCCAATGAAACCGCTACTCTCGCTCCTCCTCTTCTCCCTTGCCGCATCCCCTCAATCTCCAACCCGCGAAGACGCCATCAAAGCCGACCTCATCGGCCGCATCGACGGCATGAAGAAACAGGCGCAGGTCATGGTCGACTCCGTCTTCAGCTTCGGCGAACTCGGTTTCCAGGAGGTCGAAACCTCGAAATACCTCACCGGTATCCTCGAAAAAGAGGGCTTTAAAATCCAGCGCGGAATCGCGGGCATTCCCACCGCGTTCGTAGCCGAATGGGGCTCGGGCAAGCCCGTCATTTCCCTCGGCTCCGATATCGATGACATCCCCCAGGCTTCGCAAAAGCCCGGGGTCGGCTACCACGACCCGATGATCGAAGGCGCTCCCGGACACGGCGAAGGTCACAACTCCGGCGTGCCCCTGAACATCATCGCCGCGATCGCGGTCAAGCAAGTCATGGAGCGCGAGCATCTGAAGGGCACTATCCGCCTGTGGCCGGGCATCGCCGAAGAGGACCTCGGCGCGAAAGCTTATTACGTCCGCGCCGGGCTGTTCAAAGACGTCGATGTCGTCCTGTTCACGCACGTCGGATCCAACTTCGGCGTCACCAGCGGTCCGACCACCCAGAGCGGTCTCGTTTCGATCGAATACATGTTTAAAGGCGAGAGCGCCCACGCCGCCGCCGCTCCGTGGCGCGGCCGCAGCGCCCTCGACGCCGTCGAACTGATGGATGTGGGGTGGAATTTCCGGCGCGAACACCTCCGCCCCGCTACCCGGGTCCATTACGTGATCACCAACGGCGGCGACCAGCCCAACGTCGTTCCTCCCAACGCCGCCGTCTGGTATTACTATCGCGAGGTCGACTACGACCACATTGTCAATCTGCGCGACATCGGCGAAAAAATGGCTCAGGCCGCCTCACTCATGACCGACACGACCTATACAACCCGCGTCCTTGGCGCCGCGTGGCCCGGGCACTTTAACGTTCCCATTGCCGAGGACATGTACCAGAACATCACAAAGGTTGGGCTCCCGCAGTGGTCGGAAGCCGACCAGACCCTCGCGAAAGGCCTTCAGAAGGAACTCAAGCAGCCTGTGAACGGCCTCCCGTCAAAAATTCCCGAACTGCGCCGTCAACCTCAGCAACAGCAGGAAGGCGCCGATGACTTTAATCAGCGACAGCCGCTTGGCGGCGGTTCCGATGACATCGGAGACGTCTCCTGGGTCGTCCCGACGGTAACCCTCAGCTATCCCTCGAATATTCCCGGCGGCCCCGGCCACAACTGGGCGAACGGCGTCTCCATGGCGACGCCCATCGCCCACAAGGGCGTCATCGCCGGAGCGAAAGTCCAGGCCATGACCATGCTCGACATCCTCACGCATCCGGAACTCGTGCAGAAAGCCTGGGATTACTTCAACAACGTGCAGACCAAAAACGTGAAATACAAAAGTCTGTTGAGCGACAGCGATGTCCCTGCCATCTGGCTGAATCGCAAAACAATGGAAGATTACCGGCCGCGCATGAAGGCGCTGTACTACGATCCCTCGAAGTACGACACGTATCTGGAACAACTCGGAATAAAATATCCGACGGTTCGTTAATGCGCGTAATCGCGGGGGAGTTTCGCTCGCGTCGCCTCGCTTCCGTGGAAGGGCTGGACACGCGACCCACGCCGGACCGTCTCCGCGAAACTCTCTTCAATATTCTGGGGGCGTCGGTCGAAGGCTGCGTTTTTCTGGATGCTTACGCGGGAACCGGGGCGGTCGGAATCGAAGCGCTGAGCCGAGGCGCGCGCCGCGCCGTATTTCTTGAGAAAAGCCGGAAAGCTGCAGAGACTATACGGAAAAATCTGGAATCATTGAAGATCACCGGTCGCGCGAGCATCATCCAGGGCTCCGCGCACCTGCATATCGGCGAGTGTGCCGCCGATATTGTCTTCCTCGATCCGCCCTACGAAAAACACCGCGAATACCAGGCGTGCCTCGATGCGATCGATCTAAAGCCGTCCGGTATTGCGGTGTTCCAGCATTCAATCCGGTTCGAACTGCCGGATGTGGCAGGCGCCCTGCGCATCGTGCGTCAGGTGAAGCACGGGGACAATGCGCTCAGCTTCTATAAGCCCGCCGTTTCGGAAACGAATTTAAAAATCAGTCCTGAATACGGCTCTTAATTGATTTCGACTTCGCCGACGCCCGCCTTCTTGGCTCTTGCGCCCCGCTTGTTTTTGCTGCCCGGTGGCCGTCCCGGCCCCCGAACCTGCTGAGCCGCCACGATCCAGGCTGGCGGGCGCCCACGGCGCTTACCCCCGACCGCGAGCCTTTCCAGGCTCAGGATCGCTTCCTCCAGTTGCTGGCGTTCGCGGCGTAATTCCTCCAGAATCTTTGTTATGTCCATACGCTCTCCTCACCAAATTTATTTGTTGGTCCGGCTGTTTCATATTCGGAACACCATGCGCCGAGGCTTGGCCCGCGAGCAATCGCAGGTTCGGCTCCGGGAACCTCCGATTCGTTACTGTTCCGTAAACAGAACACCGAAACGAGAGTGTATCACCACGTCACGATAAAATGCGCAAGAGAATTCGAGAAAAAAACTGGAAATGTGGAAAATCTTAGTTTTTGGTAATGGAACTGGCTCCCGCCGGCGTCGCATTCCCGTTCTGAGCCGGTGCGGCCTGCGGAGTTATCGCGGTTCCGGCGCGTGTGGGGTCTTTCGAGAGGTCATAAACAAACTCCCATTCGTCGTATGACTCGCGGCTGTTATACCTCTTGATTCCGTCCTGTTCGAGCTTGCTCGCTACGCCCGCAATGCCGCCCCCAATCGTCTGGCCGGTTGTACTCGGAGTAATCGGAGTTCCAAGCGTTGAAGACGTGCTGGCTCCAGTTGCTCCGCCCGCTGCGCCAATCCCCTGTCCGGGTGGCAATCCGTTCAGGCCACCGGGCCGTGGAGTCGTCAGAATCTGATTGATCAGCGAGGCAGCGGCGCCGGGAGGCCCTCCGGCGGGCATGTTCGGATTCGATTGAAGTCCCGGCTGACCGCCCTGTTGAACACCTAACCCTGTTGGCGGCTGAAATCCCGGCGGAAACCCCGGCGGCACGCCTGCCAGTCCAGCCGTCGTTCCTTGCTGCCCCCCCGCTGGAAACGTACCGGGCGGCGCTCCGGCCGGCGCGCCATTCGCTGCCGTTATGGGAGCGCCGCCAATCTGAGGCACGCCTTGCGCGTTTACGGGAACCACGCGCCCGTCCGGCAGAACCGTAACCGCTCCCGCCATCGGGTTTGGGCTTGGATTATTAGGATCGCTCCCCGCGGGATTATTCGGGTCCGTCGCCGCCGGATTATTCGGATCTCCCGGCGCATTCGGATCGTCGCTGGGCCGTTTGCGGGTCGCCAGGTTCACGTTCTGTGTTCCGGGCACCGCTCCGGCGCCGCCCATCGGCTGCAATTCCGTGATAAAGGTCTGCGCCGCGGTCTGATCTTTCTGTTGCTTCTGCGTCGTGACTTTCGAATCGAGCAGCGTCCCGCCCGGCCCCGCATGCACAATTCGCCAGTCCGCCTTGCCGGTCATCGGATCCACGTATCGCCGACGCAGAAACCGGATATTCTGTGTGTTCTCCAGCCCGTCCAGATCCGGTGGAAAGCGATTGAATTTCTTGACGTAAAGCTGAATAGCCCGCTTATACTGTTCCCCGCGGTCGATCAGCAGTTGTTCCTTATCGCGCTGGGCTTCGAAAGCAACGCGCGGCAATTGCATGTAAAGCATGACCGCCACGGCCGCCGCCATCATGTAAACGAACAGAAGCGCGTATCCGGCCTCGCCATTGCGCCGATTCTGCTCGCGCCGCATCATCCCAGCGGATTCTCCTGCAGTTGGAGCGTTTGCGTGTTCTTGAACTGCGTATCCTCGATGGTGATCGAATTGACGCCGATTTTCACCACCCGATACCGCCTCTTGATCGTATCGTTTTCGCCCGCCACCAGAATATCGTCACCGTCCAGCAGGAAAGCCGCTTTATGTCCATCCGTTGCCGAAATCTTATACCCGTAATATTTGAGGGTGATCGGCGGCGGAGGAGGTGGCGGCGGGGGACCCGCTGGTACGGCCGGAGCCGGAGGCGGCTGGTTCACCGCGATCTTGCTTACATTCTTCGGAAGCGCCGGAACCGGGGCCGTCGGCGGCGGTGGCGCCGCGCCGAAGACGAAAAGGTTGCGCCCCGCCGCAGCCGGTTCCACAGCCTGAACTTTCGCCAGAAGATCCAGCCGGATCGCCGGATCGATCGTTGCCGGGTCTGGCCGATCCTCCGGATTTTTGGGACCCTGCCGCGGTTTCCAGTCGTCGATCAGGCCCTGGTTCGTGACCCGGCGGCGGTCCGTCAGCACTTTCGCGGTATGGCCCGCAGCCGGCGTCGGCGCCGCCGTCCGCGTCGCAGTCGGAACCGTTACCGCTCCGCTGTCCGACGAAGCGAAGTTCGCGTAGTAAATAATACCCGCGCCCGCCACGACAATACCGGCCAGCCATGCGACTTTCTTCGGCTCCCCGCCTAAGTTCAAGACAACCCGTCCTTGTCGTCTTTGACGAACGTATTCAGTTTGACGTTCACGCTCAGCACGTCGGACTTGGCCCGAGGCGTCACCGTGAGGGTCTCAATCAACAAAAAGCGCGGCGAACGATCCAGCAGGTTCACGAACTTCATCAACTGCGGATAGGTCCCCTCCAGATTCAGCGAAATCGTCATGACGTCCAGGTCTTCCGTACCCTGAATCGGATCCAGAGGCGAAATGCTCGCGCCCGGCTTATCCATGCCTGCCTGTTTCGCCGTGTCGGTCAGTTCCCCTAGAGTCGTCGAGTATGTCACGCGCCGGCTGGTCATGTAGTTCGCCAGAAATCGCTCACCCTCGGCTTTGCCTTTGTCGATATTTGTCGTCAGAAGTCTGCTGCGTACCAGACGCGCCTGTTCCTGCGCCCGGCTCGCGACAGCCGACACGAGTTCTGCGTTGACCGCCTCCGGCGACTGATCGAAAATGTGGAACGCGAATCCCGCCGCAATCAGATTGGCCAGCAGCAGAATGCCCAGCCCGATCCGCACTGCGACCTTCGGCTCCGTGAGAGCGCGCGCGTCCGGTAATCCCTTTTTGAAGATTTCGGGTTTAAAGCTTCTGGGCATAGTTCACCGAAATCCGGTAATGGTAATAAGGATCGTTCTGCGTCGGCGGCGTCCACGTCGGAACTTCGGTCGAGCCGAAAATGTCCGACTTTTCCACCGTTGCAATGAACGCAAGTACCGAGCCCGACGATTCCGACTCCACCGTCATATCGAGCGAAAGCTCATCCCGCGAATTCACCTGGGGATGGATCGCTGTGATCCGCACGTTCGCCGGCAATACCTTTTCGAGATCCGAAAATATCCGCGTCCAGCTGATCGATTTTCGCCGGATCATGTCGTTAATCATGATGTTCCGGTCGAGGACGATCGCGTTTTCCGGCCGCCGCATCTGCGCGTCCAGTTTGGTCTGCTCCACGCGGATGCGCGCGCGCTGTCGCTGAATCGTCTCCAGTTCCGCCCTCGCCTGTCGCGCCGCCGTGCGTTCGGAAACCGCGATGGTCACGAGCGTACCCAGTGAGACGACCATCAGCGCGCCCGCGAACGCCGAAGCGATCAGCGCCGGACGGTCCCGCCGGAACGGTTCGCGCGCCAGATTAATCGGAATCTTCATGCCGCCGCCTTTTGGGCCACCGGGTCCACGGAACGCAGATATCCGGTCAGCGGCGCATGATCGTCCGGAATGACTTCAATCGGCAGCTTCAGCTCCGTCGAAAGATCTTCCGCAGAAAGCCCAGGGGTCGAGCCGATCAGAATCAGGCGCTCCGGCCGATGCCCGGTCTGATCTTCGAGATAGACCAGCGTCGGATAAAGGTCGTCCGCGAGCGACGCCGAATGATCGATTTCCAGCGTTCGCGCCAACGTCAGCACCCCATCGCGGAGGCCCAGCAGCGAGAGACTTCCCGCTCCCTGATGCGCCGCCAGGACCGAACCCGCGACAGGCAGCAGCTCCAGCAATGCCATCGAGCCGCAGGTCACGAAGCCCGGATGCAGATTGGCCGCGCGGAACGGCGCCTCATACCGCGAGATGATTTCCACCGGAGCCACCGCCACGATCACCTTATTTCCCGGCTGAACGTGATACGAAACCGCCGCCTCGTCGATGTCGAACGGCAGCGTTTTCCGCATTCGGAACCGGATCAGCGACTGCCGTTCCTCTTCCTTCTCCGGCAGCGTCTCGAAATCCAGAATCGCGATCCGCACCGCCTGATCCGGTAGAATCAGCGCCGCAGCGCGCCGGCGCCGGTTCGACGCGGAAGGCACAAGCTTCCGCACTGCCTCCGCGAAAGCGTCCGCGTCCAGCACGTTCTCTTTCACCGGTGAGGGCGAAAGCGCCCCTGGCTCGAGCGGCTGAAACTGAACCGTGGCGGGCGGCTTCGTGCGCGACATCGCGATCCCCGCCGCCGAAATCTCGAAAGCGAACTCGGGCGGAGGATCGCGCAGGATCGCCGTAAGCGAATCGAAAGCGCTCATTCGATGAACGTCACCTTATTAATTTCGCGCAGAGTGGTGATCCCGGCCCGCACCTTCTCCACCGCCGACTCGCGCAGAAACGTCATACCTTCCTCGCGCGCCAGCCGTTTGATCTCCGACGTCGGACGCCGGTCGAGAATCAGCTCGCGGATTTTGTCGCTGAGATCCAGCAGTTCATGGATTGCCGAGCGCCCGCGGAAGCCCGTTCCGCCGCACTCGAAACAGCCCGTCGGCTCCGTGAATTCGAAATTGCGCCACTCATCCGGATTCAGCCCGCTCTCCACCAGGACCGAATCGGGATACTTCACCAGCTTCCGGCAGTGATCGCAGTTCACGCGAACCAGCCGCTGCGCCAGGATGCAGTTCAGCGCCGAAACAAAGTTGTACGCCTCCACGCCCATGTTCAGGAAGCGCCCGAGCACGTCCACGACGTTGTTCGCGTGCACCGTCGTAAAAACCAGGTGCCCGGTGAGCGCCGAGTTAATCGCGATCTGCGCTGTCTCCTGATCGCGGATCTCCCCTACCATGATCTTGTCCGGGTCGTGGCGCAGAATCGAGCGCAGCCCGCGCGCAAAAGTCAGACCCTTTTTCTCATTCACCGGGATCTGTGTAATCCCCTTGAGCTGATACTCCACCGGATCTTCGATCGTGATGATCTTGTCTTCGTCGTTCTTGATCTCGCTGAGCGCCGCGTAAAGAGTGGTCGTTTTCCCCGAACCGGTCGGTCCGGTCACCAGCACCATCCCGTACGGCTCGGCAATATACCGGCGGAACTTGATCAGGTCGTTCGCCCCGAAACCCACCACATCGAGCGAAAGTTTCGCGAACTTTTCGCTCATCGACTCCTTGTCGAGGACGCGAAGCACCGCGTCTTCGCCGTGGATCGTCGGCATAATCGATACGCGGAAATCGATCAGCCGGTTCTTGTAGCGAACCCGGAACCGTCCGTCCTGCGGTACGCGCCGTTCCGCGATATCCAGTTCGCTCATGACCTTAATGCGCGAAATGATCGTCGAATGCCAGTCTTTCGCGATCGGCGGCATCGCGTAATGCAGCACGCCGTCAATGCGGTATTTGATCACCACTTCCTGATCGCGAGACTCAATGTGGATATCGCTCGCCCGGCGTTCGAGAGCGTTGAAAATCGTTGTGTCGACCAGTTTGATGACAGGCGCGATATCGCTGTCGCCCGCCGCCAGTTTGTCGATCGATAGGGTCTCTTCGACGTTCTCGTCGTCGCCCACCACGTCAAGCGCGAAACCCTCGGTGACCTCTTCCAGAACGCGCTGCGATTGCTCGGTCTTTTTGAGCAAATCGGCAATCTGCGACGGCGTCGCCACTTTCACCCGCAGCTTCTTATGAAGAAGCAGGCTCAGTTCATCGATCGTCGCCAGATTGCGGGGATCCGCCAGCGCGATATCAAGGCTGCCGTTCTGCGACCGCAGCGGCACGAAGTTGTACCGGAACATCAGATCGACCGGAATCGACCGGAACAGGTCGTGATCGATCGTTCCTTCCCGTAAGTCCACGAATTCGCAGCGGTAACGGGCTGCGATCGCCTGCGAGTGGCTTAACTCGCTCGCCGCGGCGTTAGCCGCTCCGGGTTGTTTGACGTTGGGAGACGTTGGGGTCAACGAAGCCATAAGGAGAGACACTTCGCCCGGGACACGCGCATATCAATGATGACGTGGCGTGAGCCCGATCCGTGTAACCCTCGTTCCCGGATTCTGTCACTTCTTTAATTCAGTTGTAATCTGGCCTTCGTATTGGGGTAGCGCCTCTACTTGCTTCGCGTCACCGACAGCTTAGCTGTCTGGGTCTGCCCCTCATGCTCCCGTGAGACGTCCCCTCTGATCTGGTCGCCTTCCTGCGTCAGTTCGAACCTCATGACGCCGTTCTCGCCCCCCAACTCGAACGAGATTTTGCCATCTTTGACTTTGCCATTCCGTATTTCGTGCTGTTCATCCGCGTTCGGACCGGCGGTGCCGGTCACATTCCCGCCATCCTGCTTCAGAACCAGGTGCGCCGGGCCCGCATCCCCTTCGGTCGGGGTGAGGGTTCCGGTCCATGTACCGGTCGCATCAGCCCCCAACATCGCGAGAGCCGTGACCGCTAACAAGAGAATCGATTTCATGGTGAACTCCTTCCAGAGTCAGTACGCAGCAGCGCCCGAAACGTTCTCTTCCATCAGCGGCGGCAGAAAAATGACTGGCCTAATCGCGGTTCAACTTCACCCCGACATGCCTGTTAGCGATGACGCCGCCCTCTCCGTATCTGTGTAATCCTCACCCCCGGATTCTGTCATTTTTGTAATTCGCTTGTAATCTGGCGCTGTTAGTATCCCCTCTTTCAGGGATTTTTCAGAATTGCGCTTTCAGGGTCCCCTGAGATCGCTACCCAACAGAAAAGAGGACGACGACGCATGCGATTTTGGCGCGCGATGAGTGTAATTGTGCCGATTTTGGCAGTATCGGGCCTTCCGGGACAGGTTCCGGAACCCCAGACAGGAAGAAGCTCCATCGCGGGAAAGGTGATCGACCTGTCAGGATCGATCCTCCAGGGAGCGCAGATCCAGCTCCTGCCCAAGGGTCTAAGCGTCGCCTCGAATGAGCAGGGCGAATTCGGATTCACCGATCTCGCCCCCGGAACTTACTATATATCAATTACTTACATCGGATTCGCGCCGTTCCGACAGGACATAAATCTGGGGCCGGGCGAAGTCGGACGCATCACCGCCAACCTTCAGGTGGCTTCAACCAGTCAGGAAGTCATCGTGACTGCCGAGCGGCCCCGCGGCGAAGCCGAATCCATCAACCGCACCCGCATGGCGGACAACATCCTTCAAGTGCTGCCTGCCGAAGTAATTACGTCTCTGCCCAACGCCAATGTCGCTGACGCTCTGGGCCGCATGCCCTCGGTCACTCTCGAGCGAATCGAAGGTGAAGGCGTCTATGCCCAGGTCCGCGGCACGGAACCCAGGCTCACCAATGTCACCATAAACGGCCTGTCCGTGCCATCGCCCGAGCCGACCGTGCGCCAGATTCGCCTCGACGTCATCCCCGCCGATCTCGTGGAATCGGTCGAAATCAACAAGACCCTCGCGCCGAACATCGATGGCGATGGCATCGGCGGCTCCGTGAATCTCAAAACCAAAACGGCCGGAGAATTCTCCACCCTCAATCTCTTCGGTATCGGAGGCTATAACCCGATCCTCGGCGGTCGCGGCAATAACCAGTTCGGCGGTACCGTCGGCCATCGTTTCGGCCGGGAAAAAAAGCTCGGAGTGCTTTTCGGCGGCGCCTTCGACTACAACGGGCGCGGCATCGACAACCTCCAACCCGCGATCGACCCCGCTTCAACCTTCAGCAAGCCCATCTACGACAACAACACCATTCGCGAATATCGCTATTACCGCAATCGTTGGGGCTATGCCGGAACGCTCGACTACAAGTTCAGCCAGTTCTCGAACATCTACTTTAAAGGCCTCTACTCGATCTTTCAGGACTACGGCGACAAGTGGTATTACTCCCCCGTGGCCACGGGTGCGCCAAAGTTCTACACCTCGAGCAAGCGCCCCCAAGCCTCGATCGGAAGCTATTCGGTCGGCGGAAAAAAGCAGTTCCGCACTTCGCTCTTGAGTTGGGAAGTCTCCGCCGCGCGTTCCTACGAAATCGATTCCGCCGGAAACCCGAAAGCGGATTTCTCCTGGATCGGCTCGAAGCTGGTATGCGGATACGACCCCTCGGCCCAGACCAGCACGACCGTTCCGCACTTCGGAAATAACTGCGACGGCCCCAACTCGCCCCTGCAGGTGGCCTCCAATTGGGGCTTCAAGGACATCACTACCTCGAGCGGACAGAGCGCTCAGTTGAATCTCACCGCCGCCGCATCTTATTCAATGAACTACCACTTGGGATCCCACTTTGGCATCCTCGAGATCGGCGGCAAAATCCGCAATGGCCACAAATATCAGAACGCGTACGAAAACGTCTACGACGGCTGGAGCGCCGCCTCGTACCCGATGACGCAGTTTCTGGACAACTTCAGCAGTGACAACTACCTGAACAACTATTACTTCGGCGGCCACTATGGCCCGGTCTCGGACTTCAACAAGATCCAGACGTTCACTCTCTCCAACCTCGGGAATTACCTCGACGGGTACAAGACCGCCGCGAACACCTTCCCCAATCAATTCGACCTGATAGAGCGCATCTCCGCCGGCTACATCATGAACTCGATGGATTTCGGCAAATGGCACATCGTCGGAGGTCTGCGAATCGAAGGCACCCAGATGGACACCCGGGGATACAACGTGATTCTCTATGCTGCAGGCAGCAAGAACTGCGCCCTGGCAACGGGCTGCGGCGTTCCGGTGCCGGTGACCAACAATCCCTCCTACACCGATTTTCTGCCGAGCGTTTCAGCTCGTTACTCCCTCACGCAGAACTCGGGGCTGCGACTCGTCTACGGACGCGGCCTGGCGCGCCCCGACCCCTACCAACTGGTTCCCTACGTCACGCAGGACGACTCCACCAATCCCATCACGGTGGCCATCGGGAATCCCTCGCTCAAGCCGGAGCACGCCAACAACTACGACGTCCTGTATGAGCATTACCTGAACCCAGTCGGAATCCTGCAGGCCGGTTTCTTCGCGAAACAGATCTCGGACACGCTGATCCCCACCTCTTACGCCGCCGCAACCGGCCCTTATCAAGGCTCTCTTGTCTCGCAATGGATCAACGCGGGCAGCGCGCGGCTCTACGGCTTCGAGGTCTCATGGCAACAGCGCCTTTCGATGCTTCCCGGCCCACTTGCGGCATTGGGGATGTTCGCCAACTACAGTTGGACCGCCTCGCGGGTCACCAGCATTCCCGGACGCGCCGACAGCCCTGCGCTTCAGCGGCAGGCGCCGAATAGCTGGAACCTCAGCCCCACCTACGACCGGGGCCGGATTTCCCTGCGCGTCGGCCTTTCCTATAACGGACCCTCGATTTACCAGTATCAATATCAGACCGCTTCCGACGTCAGCGGCCTTGGCCCGCACGGTCCGACGGGCGACGTCTACAGCCTGCCGCATCTCCAATTGGATGCGCAGGCCAGCATCCGCCTGGCCCACGGATTTACCGCTATCGTCTACGGCCTCAACCTGACCGATGCGGTCTTCGGCTACTACACAGGCAGCGAGACTTTCGTGAATCAGCGCGAGTACTATAAAGCAACCATCGCGGCGGGACTCCGTTACACCCTCAACCACGAAAAGTAGTGAAGCGCCACATTCCTGAAAGCTCGAACCCACGGCGATTATCTTAGTCCCACGTTGTCAAGAGAAAAATTCGCCCTGTTTTCAGCCGATTGAGCGGGCTCTTTAGCACTCGTCAGCCGAGTGTGCTAATAATGGACTTGGTTCCGGCATGTGCGTCTGCGCGTTGCCGGGCCATGGTTCGAATTTCGGATTAACGTCCCCACAGTTCTATCCCATTCTGGAGGCAACAATAAATGAAGATTCGTCCGCTCTATGACCGCATCGTCGTGAAACGGATCGACAGCGAAGCCGAAAAAACCCACGGCGGTCTGTACATCCCGGATACTGCAAAAGAGAAGCCGCAGGAAGCCGAAGTCGTTGCCGTTGGCAAAGGCAAGCGTCTCGAAGATGGCAAAGTGGTCCCGCTCGACGTGCAGCCTGGCGACCGCATCCTCTTTGGCAAGTACTCGGGCAGCGAAATTAAGCTCGATGGCGAGGAATACCTCATCATGCGCGAGGACGAAGTACTCGGCATCCTCGACGCGCAGCCCGTGGCCGCCAAAAAGGCCAGCTAAGTTTCACCCAGTTAGATAAAAAGCAGGAGATTCCGAGAAGATATGGCAAAACAGATTGTTTACGCTGAGAATTCCCGCCAGGCGATCCTGCGCGGCGTGAATCAGTTGGCCGACGCGGTGAAGGTGACCCTCGGTCCCAAGGGGCGCAATGTTGTCCTCGAAAAGAAGTTCGGCGGCCCGAACATCACCAAAGACGGCGTCACCGTCGCGAAGGAAATCGAGCTGAAGGATCCGCTCGAAAACATGGGCGCCCAGATGGTTCGCGAAGTCGCATCCAAGACGTCCGACATCGCGGGTGATGGCACCACCACCGCCACGATCCTCGCCCAGGCGATCTTCCGCGAAGGCGTGAAGGCCGTCGCCGCCGGCGCGAACCCGATGGCGCTGAAGCGCGGCATCGACAAAGCCGTTGAAGTGGCCGTCGGTGAAGTGAAGTCGATGTCGAAGCCGGTTTCCGGCGACATGATCGCGCAGGTCGGCACCATTTCCGCCAACAGCGATCACACCATCGGCGACACCATTGCCGAAGCGATGAAGAAGGTTGGCAAGGACGGCGTCATCACCGTCGAAGAGTCGAAGACGATGGCGACCGAACTCCACACCGTGGACGGCATGCAGTTCGACCGCGGCTATCTCTCCCCCTACTTCGTAACCGACGCGGACCGCATGGAGTGCGTCCTCGAAGATCCGTACATCCTGATCCACGAAAAGAAGATCAGCAACATGAAGGACCTGCTGCCGCTGCTCGAGCAGATCGCGCGCGCCGGCCGTCCGCTGCTGATCATCGCGGAAGAAGTCGAAGGCGAAGCCCTCGCGACTCTCGTGGTCAACAAGCTGCGCGGCACCCTGAACGCCGCCGCCGTTAAGGCGCCGGGCTTCGGCGACCGCCGCAAGGCCATGCTGGAGGACATCGCGATCCTGACCGGCGGCAAGGCGATCTTCGAAGAAACCGGTATCAAACTCGAAGGTGTCCGCCTCGAAGACCTCGGCAAGGCGAAGCGCGTTTCGATCGACAAGGACAACACCACCCTCGTCGACGGCGCTGGCCAGCAGAAGGCCATCGAAGGACGCATCAAGCAGCTCCGCACCCAGATCGACGAAACCACGTCCGACTATGACCGTGAAAAGCTGCAGGAGCGGCTCGCGAAGCTCGCGGGCGGCGTTGCGGTGATCCGCGTCGGCGCGGCGACCGAGACCGAAATGAAGGAGAAGAAGGCCCGCGTCGAAGACGCGCTGCATGCGACCCGTGCGGCTGTCGAGGAAGGCATCGTTCCCGGCGGCGGCGTTGCGCTGCTCCGCGCTGCGAAGAAGCTCGCGACCCTCAAGGTTACGGGTGACGAGCAGATCGGCGTGGACATCATCAAGCGCGCCTGCGAAGAGCCGGTTCGCCAGATCGTTCACAACTCGGGCGTTGAAGGCGCGATCGTGATCGGCAAGATCCGCGAGAACGACAACGCTCACTTCGGCTACAACGCTGCGACCGAAAACTACGAAGATCTCGTGGCTTCGGGCGTGATCGACCCCGCCAAGGTGACCCGCTCCGCGCTGCAGAACGCGGCCTCGATCGCCGGACTCATGCTGACCACCGAAGCGATGGTCTGCGAGATCCCCGAGAAGAAGGCCCCCGCCGCGCCTGCCGGCCACGGCCCCGAGGGCATGGACTACTAAACCAG
>DATFSM010000103.1:0-25431 GCA_035262625.1 Bryobacteraceae bacterium | reverse complement strand
GGACATCCAGACCGATAAATCGTACTTTAGACATAAGGCGACCAACTCCTTTCGTATGCGGCTCTGCGCCGCTGGTTTTCACCTACTCGCAGCGTAATCCGCGTCACTGCGATCGGTGTTGGTCGCTCCATATTGACTGACCCTGGTTGTCGCTACTGTCCTGATTCCGAAGTGCCTGTACTAATCCGGCAGCCGAAAACCCACAGGCTGAAGCCTGTGCCACCATCGTCTGGCTCGACCACCTTCCTGCCAATAGGTAAAGAGATTTCAGAAACATCACACTACGGGCTAATTGTCAGTCGGGCGGTTTTCGACGTGATCGATGGCTATCACCTCGACGGGAGCTCTGCCGGGAGTCAATCTGAAACCGAGCTGTTCCCGAATCGCTGTGAAAATCGACGCGCGGCTATCCGCGTCGATGCCGCCAGCCGCCGAATCCGGTCTCCACTCCAGAGTGAAATCGAAGAAGCCGTTGAAACCGGTATTGTCACTGACGTAATGGCCGAGCTGGCCGGTCAACACCTTCGCAAGCATACCGGCGGTGACGCTCGTCCCACTCAGTCTGCCGGATTCGGTCATCTTGAATGGATCGTGATTAACGGCTAATGGGGCAGCTCGTAAATGAACCCTGGGGCCATTCTTGTCCAGGTCCAATGTATACATCTGGAGATCCCTCGTTTCAGTATGTACGCGCAATTTGAAGCGATCCGCCAGAAGAGACTTCATCATGGCGTGCAACTCGTCCGAGGTTGGATCCTCGTTCGCGGCCTTCGCGGCAATATCAAACCGAGCCGAATCGAGCCATCCTGGCGCTCCGATCAGACGCTCATCTCCGATGTCGTATGTCCATGTGATCAGAAGTTTGAGGGAGGTGTTCGAGGTAACAAACCGTCCGCCCGGATAACGCCGAATACCGATCGGATTGGCTGTGTCGCTGGGCTTAATAGCCGCCACGTCAAATGTCGGCGGCGTCTTCGCACTTTGCGCCAGAAGACATCCAAAAACTACGGCAAGGATGGCTTGTCCTGACATCCGGCCGTTTAGTCTGCGACCATGAGTTCGCCGGGGACGATCGGGCGGGTGCGCGGCAGGCGTCCGAGCGCCGCACAGGCTCCAATACCTGCGAGGGCGAGGCTATAGACGATGAGCTTTAAGGCGTCTGCTGCGCGCGTATGCGGAAGGACCTTCCAAAGCGCCATCAGGAGGGCCTGCGCCAGGGTTACGGCCCATACAGATCCGTAGAAATATCGCCGCTCGATGCCTTCCCCTTTGGTAGACGGCCGGACGCGCGGCAGAATTCCGAACGCGCCCAGGAGGAGAATCACGCTGTAAAGGGGGAAATAGCCGTATTGATAGATCTGCTTGAGATACCACTGACCGGCAATCACAGCGACCGCAAGGCCAATGAAGTTCAGCGTCGCGAACGAAATCACATCGGCCCAGGCGAAGGTGTAGCAGATCTTTCGGTAGAGAGGATTGGGACGGTCTTCGTTGAATCTCAGGATGTAGGGCGCGGGTTCGACTCCGGGCAGCTGGCCGAAAATTCCCGCAATCCCGGTGCCCGCGAGAACGATCGCAAGCCAAAGCATATTTCCCACACTCGGCCCGTGCTCGAAGAGGGCGAAGGTGAGCGGTCCGGGAGCGAGAAAGAATACCCAGATCCAGATCGGCCAGTGGGCCAAACGGTAGATCTTTTTGTTCTTTTCGCGGATCTTAATATGCTGGCCAACGTACTGAACCCGAACGGAAAGAGGCACTGACAAAAGTTTAACGTGCGCCAAAAACAAAAAACGGCCGCCGAGCGCTGGTTAAGGCGCGGAGAACCCGGCGGCCGTGGAGGCGCGAATTCAGGCCAATGCATCGTTGGATTGACTAGTCTGCTTTCGCGTTGGTCAGGGGAATCGAGGCTACGCGGTCATCAGCGCTTTCTTTGGCATGACCCGGATAGCTATAGCCGGCATCGTTGGTCCAGACCTGCCGAAGGTCACAGCCATTGTCTTTGCAATGGAACACCAGGCGAGCGCCGCGATTGGCAGAGGGGGCGTCGAGGGAGCCCGCAACCGCGATGACCGGGTTCGTGGACCGGCTGCGCAGAACGATAAATCTCGATCCGGACGGTGTCGTCGATGCGTCGACGTGGTAGGTTCCCGCAGGCATCGTGGCGCCGTTGGCGTGGAACGCGAACGGAATGTTGGCTGTCATGTTGGACTGCGCGAAAGCGGAAGCGGTCAAGAGCGCTGCGCCCGCTGCATACTGGAAAATCCGATTGGCGATGGTCTTCATTTTCGGCCTCCTTTCAGGCTCGGGGCTATGAATGGCACGCGCTTGCCCAATCGTAATTTCGGGGATTTTTGTTGAAAACAAAAGAGCGGGGCGGAACGGAAAGCGGCTTCTGTGAACACTCCGGTTCGCTTTCACAAACCGACTGGTTAACGGATCTAACCTTCCTCAGATTCGTCGTCCGCCGGCTCTTCGATTTCTTCCGGCCGCGCAGCGCGCCGCTTGAGCGCCGCGAGCGCGCCGCCTGAACTGAACCCGGCGCGGCGAAGACGGCGGTAGGCTTTGCCGAGTTCACGCTGGTCTTCGATCAGACTCTCGCTGCGCAGTGACGGCATCCGGCGTTCAATGAAGGAATCGATCAGGTCGGCTTCGTTTTTGTCCGCAAAGACCTGCGCTACGGTTTTCTCAGCCATGTCGGGAGTAACACGGCGCCCCCGGAGGTCGCTCAGAACGCGCATCCGGCCGAAGCCGTCGTTTTCGGCGCGGTTGATTGCGTAGCTCTCGGCGAAACGCGCGTCATTCAGATAACCGACTTCCCTGAGACGCGCGAGGACGGCGTCGATATCGGAGGCCTTCGCGGCGCGCGGCCGCAGTTTTGCTCTGAGTTCCTCTGTCGAACAGGCCCTTCCGCCCAGGTAGCGAACCGAATACTCAAACAGTTCCGATTCAGCCAGTTTCAGGGATTTTCTGCGCACCGCGCTCGCGTTCCTTACGTCGTATTGAAGTGTACCCGAACGGCATGGCAATCAATGTGCTTGGGTCGAGGCGAAGTATACTGTGAGTGACTTGGGGCTCGCCGTTTTCGCAGCTGACCGAGCCCGTCACGAGGAGAGAGAAATGGACAGAGACGGAATCGCAAACTTTTTCCTGGGACTGGGAATCGGCATTGGCATCGGTATGTTGTTCGCGCCCAAATCGGGCGAGGAGACTCGCGGCATGCTGATGAGCAAAGCTGGCGAGGGTACGGATTATCTGAAGAAGCAGACTGCCGGATTGCGCGACAGCGCTAACGACCTTATCGACAAAGGGCGCGATCTGATTGGCCGCCAGAAGGACACGCTGAACGACGCGATCGAGGCCGGCAAACAGGCATACCGCGACAAGGTCGAACCGGCGACCGGGTCCGCCGCCTAAGCGGAACGGAGCGCTCGAATGTCGGAAGAGACGTTTCGGTGGGTGATCACCGGAGGGGTCGCGATCGCCACGCTCTGCATTCTGGTGATGGCCGCGACTGTTATCGCCCTGTACTCAGTTGCGTCGAAGATCCGCGCCAAAGCCGACGAACTTGCCGGCAAGGTTTCGCCCATTATCGATACGACGAACCGACTCTTGCAGGAAAACGGTCCGAAATTTTCCGACATTGCGTCGCGGTCCAAGGAAATCGCCGCTAATGCGAAGGATATTTCCGATGTGGCGCGCGATCAGGCTCACCGGTTCGCCGAGGTCGGACGCGATATCGCCGACCGGGCGAAGGCGCAGGTCGCGCGACTGGATTCCGCCGTGGATGACACGGTGGATCAGGTACAACACGCGGGTCAGAACATCAAATCGGCCGCTATGCGACCGGTCCGCGAAGCCAGCGGCGTCATTGCGGGCGTTAAAGCGGCTGTTTCCACCTACGCGCAGGGACGGCGCCCCAGCGTCGACCATGTGACGCAGGACGAAGAGATGTTCATCTGATGGCGCGGCTGGCGATCGTCTATGGCATCCGGCTTTTGCCGTACGACGATCTGGAGAGCTTCGAAGACGCCACTATTCACCTGAAGAACGGAAAAACGGCCTCGGTGACGATGCACGTGATCGAGGGCGAAAGCGAAGAAGGCATCAAGCGGCAGCTTTCGGCGTCGCTCGATGCCTTCTTTGAGTTTTATCCCGAGATTTAGGCGACCTTCTGAATCTTGTTATTCCGGATGCAGGACGTGCAGGCGCGAACGCGCTTATTCGCCCCGTTGATGACTGCACGGACCGACTGAAGGTTCACGTTCCAGCGCCGGTTGGTCACGTTGTGCGCATGGCTTACTTTATGACCGAATTGCGGACCTTTGCCGCACACTTCGCAGACTTTTGCCATTGTGGATACTCCTGAGAACGTAGGCGCGCAAGGCCGACAGCCAAGGCGCAAAGATTCATAATAACACAAGCCTGTTGTATTGTTCGGGAGTGCCCCTTCTCGTCGTGAACCGTCCCTTTGCGGTCGTCTCGGCGTGCGCTTTCCTGGCGCTCGCCGGCTCTTTTATGGTGTCCGCCACAGACGCCGATGTCGATTGGCCTGCCTACGGCGGGGGCCCGGCCGATATTCGCTATTCGCCGCTGAATCAAATAAATACGACAAATGTAGCCAAGCTCGGCGCGGCTTGGAATTACGATACCCAAGACGGCGCCGGGGACCCGCAGACTCAGCCCGTCGAGGCCGATGGCGTGTTGTTCGGCGTTACGCCCCGGCATAAGATCATCGCCCTGAACGCTGTTACCGGAAAGTTGCTTTGGCAGTTCGATTCGGGCGTCGAGGGGCGTGGACCGAACCGGTCCGTTGTCTATTGGACCGCGGGCGGCGAACGGCGCATATTCGCCGCGGTTCAGAGTTTCATCTACGCGCTCGATGCCCGCACTGGCAAAGTCATTCCCTCTTTCGGAAATGAAGGCCGAATCGATCTTCGCGAAGGTTTGGGCCGCGAGGCCGCCAAACAGTCGGTGGTGCTGACAAGTCCCGGCATCATCTACCAGGATCTGCTGATTGTCGGCGGGCGCTACCCGGAAGCGCTGCCTGCCGCGCCTGGCGATATCCGCGCTTACGACGTGCGCACAGGTCAGCTTCGCTGGAGTTTCCACACGATTCCCCATCCCGGCGAACCCGGGTATGAGACCTGGCCGAAAGACGCATGGACTTACAGCGGCGCCGCCAATAACTGGGCCGGGATGGCCCTCGACGAAGCGCGCGGGATCGTTTTCGCGCCGACAGGATCGGCAGCCAGCGATTTCTGGGGCGGCGACCGCGTGGGAGATGACCTCTACGCAAACACGCTTCTCGCGCTGCGCGCCGACACGGGCAAACTACTCTGGCACTTTCAGGCGGTGCGGCACGATATCTGGGATCGCGATTTTCCGTCTCCGCCAACGCTGGTCACCGTCAAGAGGAATGGGCGATCGATCGACGCGGTTGCGCAGGCGACGAAGCAGGGTTGGCTTTATGTTTTCAACCGTGAAACGGGCGAGCCGCTGTTTCCGATCGAATCGCGCAAGTATCCCGCAAGTGGGGTTCCGGGAGAGGTCGCGTCAGAGACTCAGGTTCTGCCCACGAAGCCGGCGCCGTACAGCCGCCAGGTTCTGACCGAGAGTATGCTCACGAACCGCACCCCGCAGGCGCACGAATGGGCGGTGGAGAAGTTCCGGACCTTTCGCAGCGAGGGACAGTTCATCCCCTTCGGGCTTGAGAAAGAGACGGTTATCTTTCCGGGATTCGACGGAGGAGCCGAATGGGGCGGCCAGGCGTTTGACCCGGAGACGGGCCTCCTTTACCTGAATGCGAATGATGTCCCGTGGACTTCGACGCTCGCCGAAAACAAGACTGCGCATTCAGCCCGCCAGCTTTACCTGACGAACTGCGCGACGTGCCACGGAGACAGTCTTGCCGGCGCTCCGCCTCAGATTCCAGCGCTGACGAATCTGACCCCGAGGCTGGACGCAGCTAAAATCTCGGCGATCATTCGCCAAGGCGCAGGGCGGATGCCCGCGTTTGCCGCTCTTAAGGCCGAGGAAGTCTCGGGCATTGCGCAGTATCTCCTTAGCGGCGAGAGCAAAGAGCTGACATCAAGCAACGCGACTACCAATAGCCAGCCCTATCGATTCACGGGCTATCACAAGTTTCTGGACCCCGAAGGCTACCCGGCGGTCGCTCCGCCTTGGGGAACGCTCAATGCGATCAACCTGAATACGGGCGCATATGCGTGGAAGGTCCCTCTGGGTGAATACCCCGCGCTGGCGGCGGAGGGCGTCAAGAACACAGGAACCGAAAACTACGGCGGACCGCTGGTAACGGCCGGCGGGCTGGTGTTCATCGCCGCCACGAATTTTGATCGCAAGTTCCGCGCTTTCGATAAACGCACGGGCAAGCTGCTCTGGGAGACGACGCTGCCGTTTTCGGGCAACGCCACTCCGATCACGTACGAAATCGGCGGCCGGCAGTACGTGGTGATCTTCGCCAACGGCGGCAAAGCCGGGCGCGGCCCCGGAAAGGCGGGCGGCGTCTATGTCGCGTTTGCGTTGCCGAAGCAGTAGGCGCTAATCGGCGCCGTAGCCGTTCGCATCGAGTTCTTCCTGGCGCGCTGCAGGACGCTACGGGACCAATCCATAAATGCGTCCACGAACACCTGGCCCGGCTTGTCCTTTTTGAGATAGCGCAAGATTTCCTCGTAACCTTCCTGCTTGGTGAGCGCGTTGCGCGCCAGCAGCATCAGAATGTGCTCGCGCTCCGTCTTCGCGGCGGCCAGCATTTCGAGGTCGAGCGCGGTGACGTGGCGTCATGACGCAGGTATATACTTATTGCCACTCTTTGGTGCAAGCGCGTGCAGAACGTCGCAGTCAGAACGTCGAAGAGCGAGCGGTTCCGCGCCTTGCGATTTTACGCCGCGCTGGCGATCGTTATCGTTGTTCTTCACACGATCGACGCCGTGATTGTCGACATGCCGGTTGTGCTTCCTGAGCCCGACCACGAACTGGCGCTCGCCCTCCGACAGAAGCAACTGGACCTTTGGTCCGAAATGAACAAGCTCCTGATCGCGGTCGCCACGCTAACGATCGGGGCTATTGGCGGCATGATGGTGAACCGGGACAAGGCTCATCCGCTGTCCCCGCCTCAGCTTCGCCGCGCGGGCGCAAGCTGGCTGTTTTGCGCACTCTCTCTTTATTTCGGATATCTTTCCTATCAGCAGGCGACCCGCATGCTGAACCACGGAGTCTTCGATCCATTCACCGCGCGCCTTTGGTGGCCTGCGCGGGGTCAGTTCTGGACGTTTCTGATCTCGATCATCATTTTCGGAGACTTCGTTTACAGTTCGATACGCGGCAAAGCCACCGCGCACTCATAAGAAGGGAACGAGGCCATGCGCCGCAGGCTACCTGTATGGACCACGATGCTGCTGGCCATCGCGATTCCGCGAACGGGGACCAGAGCCCAAGTCGAGATTACCGGCGCAGTTGTGACCGAGAGCGGTTTGCACCGGGCGAATTTTCGGGTGGCGCAGGGTGAAATCCATGTGAACTATCCCGACGATCTTTCCGTCGGCGACACGATCACCGGAAGCGTCTACACCGAGCCGGCGGGAAAAGATCAGAAGGAAATAGAGCGCAATTCTTCGGAGATCAGCGGTTATGTGATCGAAATGCCCGGCCAGCAGGCGAAGACTTCGGACCGGCGTTTTCGATGGAGCGTGCCCATCCAGATCGGAGGCGCGGTTATTCCGTTAGTGCTGCGCGACCGGAAGAACAAGATCATCACGAGGTGCGACCTTCCGGTGAATCCGACGCCTGCCGCTCGCGAGCAAGGAGGAATCTATCTGCCGACCGGAGGGCAGTCCGGAGCTTTTGCATCGGTTTGGGGACCCTTCGCAAGCCCGGCTGGCTCAACTGCGGTAGCGATTGGCGGACAAAATGCCGACGTACTCGCGGAGTCGCCGCGCAAGATGGTCTTTCAAACTCCACCCAACCTCGCTGGCGCATCGACGATCGACGTGCGCACCGGATCACTGTCGGCTTCAGGACCTTTTTCGCTTCTAGGCATCAGACCGAGCGTGACCGCGAGAGTGCTCACTCCCGGTCAGACCGCTGTCCTGACCCTGACGGTCCTGGGCTTGGCAGATCTGAAGGAACCTGCGTCGCTTGTGATCGTCAACCATGAGCCTGCCACTGTGTCCCTCGCCGGTGGTCCCGTGCAGCACGTGACTATTGAACCTAGGATGGTGGGCGCAGGCGGCACGTTCACTCTGAATCGAACACTCACCGGCGAAAAGGGCGGCGTCTTCGATATCACTGCCGCCATCAGTCGGTCGCCTTCGAGTCAGATTCCCGCGGAACGGCTCACGACGCGAGCCGTGGATAACTGGTCGCAGGCCCAGGGCGTTCCGGTTACCTTCGCGGCCCGGGCCGCGATCGCTTCCGACGTCGTCGCCTCCCGGCCCCAACTGGATAGTCTGCTGATGCCGCAACTCGGTCAGCGCGCAGACCCTGGCACACAACTGGATTGGCTGGTTCGTGCTTATTGCTTCGATCTGCGTGATCGCAAGCTCGCGGGCGCAAGAGTGGGAAAACTGTTCGACCAGCGCCGGGGCATTGTGAGAAGTTGGGCCCCGCAGCAGCCTCCGCGATCCGGCCAAGCCGTATCGATCGATGCGCCCGACGTGCAGCGCTTTTCGTTCTCACAGTTCCTTGCTCAGCTTCTGGTCCGGCTGACGCCGTCGGACCCGCTCGGCAATCTGGTCGTGACATCACGCCCCGACCGCGCCGCGATTGTCGTCGACCAGGCTTCCGGCTCCGACTACTTCACCGCCCGCAGTTTCGTGCTCTCTGTAGGCCAGCACACGGTCCGGGTCGCTTCGTGCAACCAATCGGTCCTGGTAAAGGCGAATCAGCAGACGCGGATGAGTTGCCCGCCATAGGCGGCGCGCGCTTGCAGGCTTCGCTTAACATGCTCCTATGCGCCGCTGCCTGCTCCCGTTCGCATTGTTCGTTCCTCTATCACTCATCGTCGCGGGGGCCATTGCCCAATCAACATCCTCAAAGCCGTCGCCCACAGGCATCGCGCCCGTAATTGCGTGCACGGATCTCAATACCGCCGATCTCGCCTCCGCCGTCGGAGCGCCCGTAAGGATAACCGGGGCTTCCGAAGTCGACGCAACCCCGGCTCCTTACTGCCGCGTCACGGCAACAATCGATCCGGCGATTCGCATTGAAGTCCGCCTCCCGCTCAAAACATGGACGCAGCGCTATCTGCAAACCGGCTGCGGAGGCCTCTGCGGCAATCTCAATATCAACGTGAACGCCGGACAGGCGCAGGGCTGCGCACCTGTCACAAGCGGCGAAATCGCGCTCGCCTCAACCGATATGGGCCACGCCAACGCCGGAGGCCGCGGCGGCAACGGCGACCCCGTTTGGGCTGAGCAAAATCCACAAACCACCATCGATTTCGCTTATCGGGCTCAGCACGTCACGGCTCTCGCCGCCAAAGCGCTCATAAAGCGCTTTTACGGACACGATCCGGCCTACTCGTATTTCAACGGCTGTTCCGACGGCGGCCGCGAAGCCCTCATGGAAGCCCAGCGCTATCCCGGGGATTTCAACGCTATCGCGGCCGGCGCGCCCGCCATGAACTTCATCACGCAGAACACCTTTTATCACGGATGGAATGCGCACGTGAACACCGGAGCCAATGGACAGGCCATCCTCGCCGCCGCGCAACTTCCCATCCTTCATCGCGCCGCCCTGACTGCCTGCGACGAACGCGATGGCGCGAAAGACGGCCTCATCTCTAAGCCCTGGAACTGCGCGTTTGACCCTGCAGTCACGCTCTGCAAGCCCAATCAGGCTGCCTCCGAATGCCTCACGGCAGCGCAGGTGAATGTCGCAAAAGAAATCTATCGCGGAGCGCACGATTCCGCGGGACACAAGTTCGTCATCAGCGGCCCGCTCCCCGGCTCGGAGTTGAACTGGCAGGGGGTCTATGTACCCAACGCTCCTGGACAGCCTCTATTCAGCGCGAACATTGCGCTCGGGACCATCCGTTACCTCGCTTACGGCAAAACCCTTGCGCCGTCATTTACGATCGGTGACTTCGCTTTCACCGCCGCCAACTTCAACGACATCAAATCGAAGCACGCCCTCTACGACTCAACCGATCCCGATCTCACTAAATTCCTCGCGCACGGCGGCAAACTGCTGCTCTGGCACGGACTTGCCGACCCACATATCTCGCCGCTCAATTCCATTGCCTATTACGGGGCGCTTCGCAAAACAATGGGAGAAGCAAAGGTGAAAGGCTTCGCGCGCCTTTATCTCTTCCCCGGCGGCGGACACTGCAACACGGGCTCGTTTACGTTCCCGCTTTTGAGCATGCTCATGAACTGGGCGGAGGATGGAATCGCGCCCGAAACCGTCGGTCCAATTGAGCCCTATCCTTCAGTCGCTGAGGTCCCCGCATCGCAGCTCGAATGGATGGGGTCTTCCTTCTACGCCTCAGTTCGCTGAGATCTTTTCTCTAATGCTCGGTTGCTTCGTATTCGCTCTCGGCTTTGGGCATGACGTCGCTGTCGCCGGCTACCCAGACGTAGAGCGTCGGTAACAGGAACACGCCGAGCAAGAGCGCCGCAACGAGGCCGCCGACGATCACGATCGCGAACGGCCGCTGCGAATCGGAGCCGATACCTCTGGATAACGCCGCTGGCAAAAGACCGAGGCTCGCGACCAGCATGGTCATCATGATCGGACGCAGGCGGCGCACAGAGCCGTCGACAGCGGCATCGAGGATTGTTTCGCCGCGCGCGCGCAACTGATTGATGTATTCCAGCATGATGACGCCGGTCTGGACCGACACGCCGAAGAGGGCGAGGAAGCCGACGCCCGAGGAGACGCTGAAGTGCGTGCCTGTGAGAAGGAGCGCAAGCAGCCCGCCGATGGGAGCCATCGCGACGTTGGCAAGGATCAGCAGGACCCATTTCATCGAATTGAACATCGTGTAGAGGATCATGCAGATGGCCAGCAGCGTAATCGGCACGACGATCGCAAGCCGTCGCTGGGAGCGTTTGGCGCTCTCATATTCTCCGGCCCAGTCGATCTTGTAGCCGGGCGGCAGTTTGACCTGTTTTGTCACTTTCGCGATCGCCTCTTCCACCGCGCTGCCGAGGTCACGGCCCACGACGCTGTATTTCAAGGCCACGTAGCGCGAGTTGCCTTCCCGATAGATTTCCGAGGCTCCGTCCAGCACATCGACCTTGCACAACTGGTCGAGCGACACTCGTTCGCCCGAGGGAGCAACCATGCGGATGTTCTCGATCGCTTCCTTCGTGCTTCGCCAGGGAGCGTCGTAACGAACGACGAGATCGTATCTCTGCTCGCCGTCGAGGACCTGGCTGACGGCCTTACCGCCCACCGCCGTTTCAATCGCATCCTGCACGTCGGCAACGTTCATGCCGTAACGCGCGGCCTTCATCCGATCGACTTCGAACTGCAGATTCGGCTGTCCGATCACGCGAAACAGGCCGAGGTCCGCGATGCCTTTGATCGAGCGCATCACGTCGACGATTTCGCTGCCTTTGGCCTCGAGAGTTTTCAGATCGGTCCCATAGATTTTGATCGCAAGCTGGCCTTTGACGCCGCTAACGGCCTCCTCCATGTTGTCCGCGATGGGCTGAGAGAAGTTCCAGAGAGCGCCGGGGATCTTTTCCAGTTCCCGGTCCAGCGCCGTGATCAGTTCCTCTTTGTCCTCGTGAAAGACAGGGCGCCACTTATCTTTCGGCTTCAGATCGATGAAATATTCGGTGTTGAAGAAGCCTGTCGTGTCGGTACCGTCGTCCGGCCGGCCCACCTGCGACACCACCTGCGTCACCTCGGGGAAAGATGCCATCACGATGCGCGCGCGGTCCATTACGGCTACGCCGGTCGAGGGTCCGGTGCTCGGCGCCAGCGTGGCGCGAGCCCAGACGGCGCCTTCATCCAGATGTGGAAGGAATTCCGAACCGATGACCCCGCTCATCATCAGCCAGACGGAAACCGCGAATGCGCCTGCCGCGATGCCGACCGTAACCCAACGGAACCGGATCGCGCGCCGAACAAGCCATTCGTACCCGGTCGTCATGGCGGTCATCAGCGGATTGCGCCATTCGCGCACGTTCTTGCCCAGCAGGAAACTGCAGAGCACAGGCGCGATGAGCATCGCGAAGAGCAGAGCGCCCAGCAGCGCGAAGGAAACGGTCCACGCCATGGGTTTGAATAACCGTCCCTCGACGCGTTGCAGCGTAAAGATCGGGATGTACGCAGTGATGATGATACCGATCGAATAAAACACCGGCCGCTGCACTTCGTGCGCGGCTTCCCGCACCGCTCTCAGCGCGGATCCGGATTCACCGCGCTTATGTCCCATCTGCCGAATGATGTTTTCGACCATCACGACGGCGCCTTCCACGACCATTCCAAAGTCGAGCGCCCCGAGCGAAAGGAGGTTCGCGGGAATCTTGTTCAGATCAAGGCATATTGAAGCGAACAGGAGCGAGAACGGAATCGTCAGGGCTACGATGAACGCGCCACGCACGTTGCCAAGGAAGAGGAACAGGATTACGGCGACCAGGATGATGCCTTCGGTGAGATTGTGAAGGACAGTGTGGGTCGTGTAGTGAAGAAGATCGCTGCGGTCGAGGTGAGGAACCACCTTTACCCCCGGCGGCAGGATGTGCTCGTTCAGCTCTTTCACTTTGTCGTGGATGGCTTCCAGCGTGGAGTCGGAATCGGCGCCCTTGCGAAGCAGAACGATGCCTTCGACGACGTCTTCGTTGTCGACGATCCTGCCGTCTTCCCGGTGGATCGCCTTGCCCATCTTGCCGAGGCGGATGCGCGCGCCCTGGGTGACGGTCGCAATGTCCTTCATGCGAATCGGAGCGCCGTTCTGGGCCTTGATCACCGTGTCCTGGATATCGGCGATGTTGCGGACGAGGCCAAGCGCCCGCACATTCACCTGCTGCATGCCCTCCTCGACGAAGCTTCCGCCCGCGTTCACGTTATTGTTCGCGAGCTGCTGCTCGACCTGCCCGATGTTGAGCCCGTAGGCGACGAGCCGGTCGGGGTTCACGCGCACCTGGTATTCGCGCGTAGTGCCGCCGAAGCTGCTCACATCCACCACGTTGGGGACGGACTTGAACTGCTTTTCAAGGACCCAGTCTTCAAGCGACTTGAGGTCCATCAGGTCAATTGCCGGGTTGGAGCTCCGCAGCGTGTAGAAATAGATCTGGCCTACGGGACTCCAGTCCGAGCCCATCTGGGGCTGTAACCCGGCGGGCAGGTTGACCTGAGAGAGCCGTTCTAGAACTTTTTGGCGGTTCGTGTCGTTCTGCGACTGATCGTCAAAGATCAGGCTGAGGCTGGAAAGGCCGAAGATGGAGACGGACCTCAGGTGATCCAGGTGGGGAATTCCGTTGACCACCGTTTCGAGCGGAATGGTGACCTGCTGCTCGACCTCTTCCGCCGCCCGCCCGGGCCATTGGGTGATGACCTGAACGTAGTTGTTCGCCACGTCCGGGTAGGCTTCGACTGGCAGATTGTGGAACGAGATCGCGCCCCAAATAAGGAGAAAGAGCGTCACGAGGACGATCAGAAACCGATTGTTCAGGGCAAAATCGATGAGTCCGCGAATCATTTACGCGAGGTCGGCTCGGAGGATCAGATGCGAAAGATGACGGCGGATATATCGCCGTTTCAACATGATAACCGGAATTCAGGCCTGGCCGCCGCCATCTTTCGATGTCCTTAAGAAATATCGAAAGATATGCCGCGATCCGGTAACAGGACGTCGCAACCTCTTCGGGCTTAAATCTCGTCGGCTTTAGATCATCATTATGTCGGGAACTTTCTCGAAAGGCGCGACAATATCAGGTGAGCGCTTTGACACATCAGACCGATGAGCAGCTGTTCCGGCTCATGAAAAAAGGCGACAAGAGGGCGTTCGCGGAGCTTTATGAGCGGCGCGAACCAGCCCTTCACCGGTACGCCCTTCACATGACGGGCAGTTCCCAGGCGGCTGAAGAGATCGCGCACGAGGTTTTTGTACAGCTCATGTCGGCCCACACTCGGTTTGATGAAGAGCGAGGGTCGCTCGAGGCCTGGATGTACGGGGTGGCGCGGAATCTGATTCGGGCGCTCCGGCGCAAGAATTCCTATTCCGTGCTCGGTGAACCGGCGGAACCGGTTTTTGACCACAATATCCTGGGCTCTCTGATTGACGGAGAGACCGTCGCCGCGCTGCACGCGGCGATTTCGGAACTGCCTGACGGGTATCGCGAAGCGGTCGTGCTTTGCGACCTCGAGGAAAGGAACTACGACGAAGCGGCGTTGCTGGCGGGGTGTCCTGTCGGAACGATCCGTTCACGGCTTCATCGCGCACGCGGGCTATTGGCCGCGAAGCTGAGAAAGACGAGGAACGTAAATGCGCATGCCTTTGCAAGGTAATAACGCCGAGGCCTACGAGCTGAACTGTAGCGGTTACAAAGAGCGCGCGGTGGAGTGCGCGCGCCGGCGCGGCGACGCGGACCCGGCGCTGCGGGCTCATCTGCGAGTATGCGAAGCGTGCCGTGACCGGTGGGAAACAGAGTCGGAGCTTTCGGCGCATCTCTGTGTTCTCAGCTCCGAATCCCGGACGCGCCGGTCGTCCGAGTGGGTCCGGGAATCGCTCATGAACACTTTTGAAGCGCGTTACGCCCGGCGCTCAGCGCGCCGCCGGTATTGGGTTCCGGCGTTCGCGGCAGCCCTGCTGGTCGTTGCGATCATGGCGCCGCAGGCCGTGAACCGGCTGCGCCATTCGGATGCACCGGCGACCGAAGCGGTGGATGTTTCGACCATCGATTCGTACGCGGATTCCGAAGGTTTTATCGCTGTGCCTTATGCGCCGCCCCTTGCCACGGGCGAGATGGTGCGGATTGTCCATACGGAACTGAATCCGGCGGCCCTCGCAAGCCTGGGGGTGAGCGTGGATCCCGCCTGGACGACGCAGTTGCCCGCTGACGTGCTGGAGGGCGAGGACGGGATGCCCAGGGCAGTGCGAGTTTCTGACTCCGAATACAGCGAAAGCGGTTCGTAGCCTTTCGGACTTTCGTTTTTCGTTTTGGGTTTTGGTGATTGGGGTTGCCAGACCGGCTTCTTACGGGGCGGTATGGAGAAAAGGAAATATGAGAATGAACAAGCTGATGGCAGTTTCGTGTTTTTTAATCGTGCCCGCCTTCGGGCTTTTGGCGCAGGGGCCGCCGCCGCGCGGCGCTGGGTTCGGTCCCATGGGCGGACGCTTCATGGGCATGATGGGCGGACCTCAACCGTTGGTAACGGGAGCGCCGTATTCCGCGGTTGAAGTCGTGCAACAGCAGGAAACGCTTGCCGACGGGAACAGTATCGTCCACAACCGGCAATCGAATGTCTATCGTGACAGTTCGGGCCGGGTCCGAACCGAGGAAACCATCACGCCCCCCGCTTCCAGCGGCAAGCAGCCTTACACGATGGCAACGATCCTCGACTTCGTCGGAGGCCATCGATACGTGCTCGACTCGTCGACGATGACGGCCTATGAAAGCCCGCTCCATGCGCCGCCCGCCCCCGGTCAGGGCGCTGCGAATGCAATGGCGCGGCGCGGCGGCGTCCAATCGGACGCGGCTCGCCCGAACAACTCCGCGAATCCGAACGTCGTCCGGACCACCCTTTCTCCACAAAGCGTGAATGGTGTCATGGCCTCAGGGACGCAGCATGTCGAAACGATCCCGGCGGGCGCCATCGGCAATGCGCGGGCAATTCAAACGACGCGCGTTACCTGGATTTCCACCGACCTGAAGGTGCCCGTTCAGATTAAGAGCACGGATCCGCGGTTCGGCGCGACCGACATGGAACTCACCAATATCGTGCAGGCCGAACCGAACGCATCTCTCTTCACGGTACCCGCGGGTTACACGGTCAAGACAGGCGGCCCCGGCGGGATGCGCGGTCCTCGTGGTCCCCGCGGCGGTACACAAACCCAGTAGGCGGTTTTTCATGGAACCGGCGCAAATAAAAACCGGCGGCAGACCTTTTCAGAGGTCGTAGCCGCCGGTTCGCGCCACTTCAACTGCCTGCTGAGGAGCAAAACGGGCGCCAAACCCGTAAGCTCCTCAAAATACGTTGATACTAATGCTTCCCGCCCGATTGACGTTCCCTTTTTTCCCAGCCTGGCCTGAACAGCGGTAAATAATTTTCCGCCTGATAGGGATGTTTTTCTATCTCCTCGATAACAAGGTCGATCCCCAAACCCGGCCGTTCTGAAATTACGACGTAACCGTCCTTGACTTCGACCGGATTGGTAACGATCTTCTTCTCCCACGGTTCGTTGAAATCGTCAAAGATTTCGTGGATCAGGAAATTCGGCAGCGACGTGTTGAGTTGAGCGCAGGCTGCTGAGCAGACTGGTCCCTGCGCGCTGTGCGGCGCTATCGAACCGAAATGCGCGTCGACCATATCGGCAATCTTCCGCGTCGCGAACAAGCCACCCAGATTGAGCGGTTCCGGCTGAAGAATGCTGACCGATTCGTGTTTCAGCAGTTCGGCAAACTGCTGTTTGGATGATAGGCTCTCGCCGGTGGCCACGGGGACGGCGCTCCGTTTGGCGACCTCCACCATTGCCGCTATGTTGGTGTGGCTCACCGGTTCTTCGAACCACATGGGGCGGAATTCCGCCATAAGCTCGGAGACTTTGATGGCGGTGGCGACGTCGAAGCGGCAGTGGCCCTCGATGAGAAGGTCGACTGAAGGGCCGACCGTGGAGCGCACCGCGCGGATGATGTCGATCGCCAGATCGGTGTCGTAGCGCGACATCTGACGCCAGGCGTTCCCGAAGGGATCGAATTTCATGGCCGTGTAACCCTTCGCCACGACCTTTTTCGCGTTCTCCGCGAAGTTCTCCGGCGTACGAGGTCCACGATACCAGCCGTTCGCGTAAGCCCTCAGCTTTTCGTGGCAGCGCCCGCCCATCAGGTTGTAAATGGGCTGGTTACATGCCTTTCCGATGATGTCCCAGAGCGCGATTTCAATGGCCGAAACCGCGCACATGTGCAATTGCGCTCCTTCCGTATAAACGTCGCGCACAAGGCGCTGCGAAATAGTCTCCACCTGGAACGGGTCCATGCCGATCACGAACGGCCTCAGTTCGTGAATGGCAGCTTCCACGGTCCTCGCGAAGTAGTTAATAGTTCCTTCGCCGATCCCGTGAATGCCTTCGTCTGTCGAGACTTTCGCGAAGAGCCAGTTTTTCCAGGGGTTACCGGCGATATAGGTGTCAATGGCGGTAATACGCATGTGTCGGAAGGTTCATTTTATCGAGACGTCGGATTTCGCCGCCGGCGCGCCGGGTTAATCTTAGGACCGATGACCGATCCCCTGATCGCCGCCGCCATTCACGTTCGCGGAAACGCGCATGCGCCGTATTCGAAATTTCGCGTCGGCGCGGCGCTCGAGGACGAGAAAGGACATATTCACACCGGGTGTAACGTCGAGAACGCCACTTACGGGCTGACGATCTGCGCGGAGCGGGTGGCGGTCTTCAAGGCGATCTCGGAAGGCCAACGACGGTTCCGCCGGGTCGCGGTGGTGGCCGATACCGATAAACTTACGCCGCCGTGCGGCGCCTGCCGCCAGATTCTTTGGGAATTCTGCGGCGATGTTGAAGTCATCCTCGCGAATCTGACCGGTGAGACGGAGACCATGCGTCTCGGTACCCTGTTCCCGAGGGCCTTTGATGCTTCGTTCCTGTAGCCTGCTGTTTTTGATCGGCGCCGCGGCATTCGCCGCGCCTTGCGATTTGGTGATCAGCGGCAAATATGTGGTCACGATGTCGGCGGACCGGCGCCTCATCCAGAACGGCGCTGTCGCCGTTCGCGGCGACCGCATTGTCGCAGTGGGCCCACGTTCGGACATCGACCGCGCCTGGCAGCCGGTCCGCCGCATCGATCGACCTGATGCCCTAGTCGCGCCCGGCCTGATCAATACGCACACGCACGCCGGCATGTCTTTGTTCCGAGGGATCGCGGATGACATGAAGCTTCAGGACTGGCTCAATAACTTCATCTTCCCGGCCGAAGCCAAAAACGTAACGCCCGATTTTGTTCGCTGGGGAACGCGCCTCGCGTGTCTCGAGATGCTTCTCTCCGGAACCACGACATTCACCGACATGTATTATTTCGAGGACGTTGTGGCCGAGGCCGCGAAGGAAGCCGGCATGCGGGGCGTGCTCGGCGAAACCGTGATCGGCTTCCCGGTTGCAGACGCCAAAACCCCCGCCGACGCTCTTAAACTGGCCGAAAAGTTTCTGGCGCGGTTCCGTTCCGATCCACTTGTAGTGCCCGCGGTTGCGCCCCATGCGGCGTATACCAACTCGGACGACACGCTGCGCGCCGCCCGCGCACTCGCGAATCGCTACAATGCGCCGGCTCTCATTCATGTCTCGGAGACCAAAAAGGAAAACGATGACAGCTCCGCAAGCCTGCGCAAGAGCCCCACCGAGCGCCTCAATGCGATCGGATTCTTCTCGGGCCGCACCGTTGCGGCCCACTGCGTATGGGTCAGCGCCGGAGACATGACGATCCTCAAATCGGCCCGCGTCGGCGTGGCCCACTGTCCGTCGAGCAACATGAAACTGGCGAGTGGGGCAGCACCCGTGGTCGACATGTTGAACCGCGGCATCTCGGTTGGCCTCGGAACAGATGGCCCGGCGGGCAGCAATAATGACTTCGACATGTTTGAAGAAGCGGATCTCGCTGCCAAACTGCAGAAACTGATCCGAAACGATCCTCAGGCGCTACCCGCCCCAAAAGCTTTCGAGATGGCGACGATCGGCGGCGCGCGCGCACTGGGCCTCGAAAAAGAGATCGGCTCGCTTGAGGCAGGCAAGCGCGCCGACCTGATCATCGTCGATCTCAATGCTCCCAACGCGGTTCCGCTCTACGATGTCTATTCCCAGCTTGTCTACGCGCTCAAAGGCTCAAACGTTCGCGATGTGGTGATCAACGGGCGCGAGGTCGTGCGTGACCGCCGATGCGCAACCCTCGACTCCGCCGCCGTGCTTGCGAAGGCGCGCGAATATGGCCTTTCGGTCGCGGCCTCTATCCGCAGGAAGCCTTGAAGATCTCGGATATATCGCGATAGCCGAGGGCTTACGCCGAAATACGCCCATCCCGAAGCGCTGGTCTCGACGAACCGGGTCGAAGCCCACGGTCAGGCCCCCCCGGGGTGCGAGCGCCTGGAACTGGCAGACGCAGTTGTGCGACACCTCCCTGCGCAACATCATCCCCAAAGACAAATTCGAAGAGCCGTTTAGGTAGGAATCGCGAGGCCTTGTAAGAATCGTCGCCTTGGCAGTCGACATGCCCACCAATGGGGCATGATCTCGCTTGCTGTTGTTCTCGCCGTTACGCTCGCTCAGGATTCCAGCGCCGTAGAGAAGGTCGCGCCAAACAAGAGCGCGGAGAGCGCGGCATGGAGTGTGCTCGATGAGGCATTGAACGGCGGCTCGGCCGAGCACCGTGAGCACGGACTGCTGGCTCTGTCTACGATCGGGGAGCCGAATCCGGAGGCGGTGAAGCGCGCCGAGGCGGCGCTTAAAGACAAGGATTCCCAGGTACGCGAAACAGCCGCGCTCGCGCTGGGGGAACTCAACGCAACCGGCTCGATCCCTGCTCTCAAGTCGGCATTGGACGATTCGCCGGAGGTCGCGTTCGCGGCGGCCAAATCGCTCACCAGGATCGGGGACCCCGCAGGACGGGATATGCTGGTCGCAGTACTGGCCGGCGAGCGCAAGGACGGACCGGGCATGGTATCCGGCGCCGTGCGCAAGGCGAAAGACAAGATGCATCATCCGGGAGATCTGGCCCTGACAGGAGCAAAGGACGCGACAGGCGCGATGTTCGGGCCTGTTTCGCTCGCGATCCCCGTAACCAAAGACCTGATCGAGATGAAGGGCAAAGGAGCGCCGGGCCGCGCCGCGGCAGCCGCTTACCTCGCACGGTATCCGGATTCCTATTCGATTACGCTGCTGGAGTGGGCTCTCAACGACGACGAAGGACTCGTGCGTCTCGAGGCCGCGAAAGGTCTCGGCGAGCGAGGTAACGCAGACAGCGTACCCAAGCTTCAGGCGCTCCTCTCCGACCCACATTCTCTGGTGCGCGACATGGCCGCCGCCGCGATCATCAGAATCTCCGGCCGAAACGGAGAGAGTGGCGACGTGCCCGCCTGCGCCCCAACCCCGCAAGCGACAAAAAAGAAATAGTCATGGGGCCGGTTCGGACGTTCCTCACACCGGCCTTACTCGCGTGGCTTTCGATGCCGGTTGCGGCGGCGCCGCGACTCGTCGTCTCTCCTGGCGCAATCGGGCCGCTTTTCATCCCGATCGGGACCAACGGGGCATCTCAAACGCTTCAGGCGTCTAACGGGGGAGACGGAACTCTCACGCTGCAGGTCTCCTCTTCGGCGTCATGGCTCTCGGCGTCCGTCCGCGGAACGGCGCCGTGCATGAGCAACCCGGCTCAAACCTGCCAATCGATAGTGGTTTTCCTGACTACTGGCACACTTCCGGCGGGAATATACACGGAATGGATTACCGTCACTGCGGCCGGGGCGATCGATTCGCCCTACAACATTCCAGTGACCGTCACTGTCGCGAACGTGCCCGCGACGCTCGCGCTTTATGTCACCCCCAGCGGATCCGCGTCGGCGCCCATCTATCCACAGTCCCCTATCAACATTTCGGTAGGTACGTCCACCGGCGGAAGCTGGCTCAGCTTCAGCGCGCCTCTCGTGCCGTTCACTTTTGGCGTACCTTACCTCATCAATGTCACGGCGCAGCCCGGCCAGATGCCCGGCCGATATGTGGGCGCCGCGAGGACGTTCGGATCCCCGAATCTGTCGGATAACGAAACGATCTCGGTCACCATGACCGTGACTACGAATCCGATCATTCAGACCCCGATTTCCACGGTCCGGCTGAGCGGCTACCGCGGTGGTCCACAGGTGACTTCAAACGTGACACTGACCAACATCGGCATGGGCACGCTTGCGCTTACCGGGGCATCCGCGTCGTCTTCATCCGGTAATTTCCTGAGCGCGGCAGTAGTTTCAGGCAGCACGCTTTCGATCACCGCCGATCCCTCCCAACTGCCGCCCGGCGCATACTCAGGAACCGTTACGGTGGCCTCCAATGCAGCGAACAGCACGGCAGTCTCGATCCCGGTAGACTTCGCCGTCGCGACCGCCGGATCTCCCACTATTTCGCAGGGCGGCATTGTCAACATTGCGGACTACTCCGCCGTTCCGGTCGCGCAGGGCGACATCATCGCCGTATTCGGGGATCAGTTCGCGGATCCGAAGGCGTCCTTCACGAATCCCGGCGGACCTCCGCTGGCCACATCACTGGGCAATGTTCAGCTTCTGATCAATGGCGCCGCCGCGCCGCTCTACTACGTCTCGGCGCGGCAGATCAATGCGCAGATGCCGTATGGCGCGCCGCCGGGTCAATCCGCTACGGTACAGGTCGTTTCGAATGGGATCTCCGGAAACGTCAGGTCCGTCTCGGTGGCCGCGGTTCAGCCGCACATTCTGATCTGGCCCTCCAGCGTTGTGGCAGGAGGCTATGCGACCGTAGTCAATTCCGACGGCAGTCTGTCCCTTCCCACCACGGCGGGCTACGGGACGTTTCAGTCACGCCCGTCGCGCCCCGGCGAAACTGTCACCGTGTACTGCACCGGGCTTGGCCAGACGACTCCTGCGGCCACAGAAGGCCAAGCGGCGAGTTCCACGACTCTGATGTTCGTCCCGAACACAACGGTTTCGGTGGGTTCTTCCGGAACTCTGACCCCTAGCTTCGCAGGACTTACACCCACCGCGGTGGGGCTTTATCAGGTGAATGTCACGCTGCCGGCATCGATCGCGGTTAGTCCGTCAGAGGCCATGGTCGTGTCGGTGAGCGGGATCCCCGGCAATACCGGTTTGATTGCCATTTCGCCGTAACCGGAAATCCCGTGCGCTACAATCCCAACGATGGCGCTGACTCAGGTCAAATCGCAGTTGATGAGCGCGTCGGAGATCGATCGAACGCTCGTTCGGCTGGCGCATGAAATTCTCGAAAAAACGAAAGATCTCGATCAGCTTGCTTTCATCGGTATCCGACGGCGGGGTGTTCCGCTTGCGCAGCGGCTTGCCGCGAAGATTGAATCCCTCGAAAAGCGGAAAGTTCCCGTCGGCATTCTGGATATCAACCTGTATCGGGATGATCTGAGCACCGTCGGCGTCAAGCCGCAACTCAACGCCACGGAGATTCCTTTCTCAGTCCAGGGGAAAGAGATCATTCTGATGGACGACGTGCTGTATACGGGCCGCACTATCCGAGCAGCATTAGATGCCCTGTTCGACCAGGGAAGACCCTCGCGCGTGCAGTTGCTCGTGCTGATCGACCGCGGGCATCGTGAACTCCCGATCGAAGCGCGTTACGTCGGCCGGACCATTCAGACATCCGACAGCGAGATCATCGAAGTCAAATTCGAAGAAATCGACAGCGCCGAAAAGGTGCTGCTTTGCGAGCGGGCGGACGCGCAATCCGTTTGATGCCGACCGTCTCGATCAAACCCGCTGGCCTTCTTGATATCGAGAGTCTCGACCGCGCGGAAATCGAATCGATTCTGGAAAGAGCCCGGTTCTTTCAGCCCCGCCCCGATGAGAACTACCGCAGACTGGACGCGCTCCGCGGCAAGACCATCGTGAACCTGTTCTTCGAGGCTTCTACGCGAACGCGCGTCAGCTTCGAGATTGCGGCGAAGCGGCTGGGCGCGGACACGCTTTCCATCGCGGCGCAGGGTTCGAGCGTTTCCAAGGGCGAATCGCTTGTGGATACGCTCAACACTCTGGTGGCGATGCGCCCGAATGCAATCGTGATGCGGCATGCGGCGTCGGGAGCGCCTCAGTTCCTCGCCCGGCATCTGAAGATTCCGATTGTGAACGCGGGAGATGGAACCCACGAGCACCCGACCCAGGCTCTTCTTGATGCGCGCACCATCCTCGATCACCGCCCCTCGCTGACCGGACTTCGCGTCGCCATCATCGGCGACATCGCCCACAGCCGCGTGGCGCGATCGAATGTACATCTGCTTTCCAAGTTCGGCGCAAGCGTCGTGCTGTGCGGTCCGGCATCCCTGCTGCCGCGTGACCTCGTGGGTCTCGCGCCGGGCGTTTCGCTGGCGCACCGGATGGAGGACGCTCTCCGCGACGCGGACGTCATTATGATGCTGCGGGTACAGCTCGAGCGCCAGAATGAGGCCCCAATGGCCGCGGGAGAGTATTTCCGGTATTACGGCCTGCGGCTCGAACACCTGAAATCGGCCAGGCCAGATGCCATCGTGATGCATCCGGGGCCGATCAACCGCGGACGCGAACTCAGTTCCGAAGTCGCGGACAGCCAGCGGTCCGTGATTCTCAACCAAGTGGAAAACGGCGTAGCGGTGCGCATGGCCGTGCTCGAAAGAATTCTGGGATGAGCGCACTGCTGATCAAAAACGGAAGAGTGCTCGATCCGGCATCGGGAATCGATCGGATCGGCGACGTGCTGGTGGTGGACGGCGTGATCGCGGAGGGTGGCGCCCCCGCGGACGCCCGCGTATTCGATGCTTCGGGAGCCATTGTCGCCCCGGGATTTATCGATATGCACGTGCATCTGCGCGAACCGGGCATCGAGCATGCCGAAACCATCGAAACCGGTGGCAAGGCCGCCGCAGCGGGCGGGTTCACCACCATCTGCTGCATGCCGAACACAATTCCGGTGAACGACAGCGACACCGTTACGAGCTACATCGTGCAGCGCGCGCGGCAGGTGTCTCCGGTGAATGTGTTTCCCATCGGGGCGATCACCAGGGGAAGTAAGGGCGAGGAACTCTCGGCCATCGAATCGATGCGCGATGCAGGCATCGTCGCGATTTCCGACGACGGACGTCCTGTGATGAATTCGCGCGTGATGCGGCGGGCGATGGAACTCGCGGCGGCGCTCGATCTGCCCGTGATCGATCACTGTGAGGATCTGAACCTCAGCGCTGGCGGCGACATGCACGAGGGCGCGCAGTCAGTGCGTCTGGGTCTCGGCGGCATTCCTTCGGCCTCGGAGGACGTGATGGTGGCGCGCGATCTCCTGCTGGCCGAACTGACAGGCGCGCGTTTTCATGTCGCGCATCTCTCTACCTCGCGCGCTGTCGCGATGGTGGCTTTTGCGAAGAGCAAGGGCCTGCGGGTCAGCGCTGAAGTGACGCCGCACCATTTCGCCCTTACGGACGCGGAACTTTCGGGATACGACAGCAACTTCAAAATGAAACCTCCGCTTCGATGCCGTGAGGACGTCGAAGCAGCGCTCGTTGGCATTGTGGACGGCACGATTGACGCGATCGCCACCGATCACGCGCCCCATGCCGGCAGCGAGAAAATGCAGGAGTTCGAACGTTGTCCCTTCGGCATTACGGGACTCGAGACTGCGCTGGGGCTCGCACTATCGGAACTCGTCCATCCGGGCCGCATCGGTCTTGCGCGAATGGTTGAGATGTTCACCTCGGGGCCGGCGCGGATCCTCAGTCTCGACCGCGGCACGCTGAAGCCGGGCGCGCCTGGCGATGTGACCGTATTCGATCTTGATTCCGAATGGACGTTTGACGCGCAGCAGTCGAGTTCCAAAAGCCGCAATTCGCCTTTCCACGGCCGGCGATTTCGCGGAGGCCCCGTGGCGACCGTTGTCGGAGGCGAGATCGTATGGACCCGCGCGTGATCGAAGGCGGCCGGTATACGCATGGCGGCCGCGCCCCCGCAAGCCGCACTGCCCGATTGGGCTGCATCGGTCTGGCCGTCGTCGCGTTTCTGATTCTCATCGGCGCAAGGCGCGCCGCTTCCCTTCTGATCGACTATTCCTGGTGGCAGGAAATGGGCCAGGTCCACACCTGGTTCGCTCTTTACGCCTACTCCACGCTTCCCGTTCTGGTAGGAACGATTGTCGCCTGGGTCCCTCTGCTCATCGCCCATGGGCGGGGTGTCCACTTCGCGGGTGGGCGGGTCGGCGACTATCCGATTTATTCGCGCATTTCCGCGCTCGCGCTGCTTGCGCTCTCCTTCATCGTTGCGGCTTCCACCATTGACAACTGGACCGTGCTTCGTTTTGTCGGCAGCCGCGGGCTTGGCGGAGCCGACGTGTTTCACGATCCGGTGTTCGGAAAACCGGCAACGTTCTATCTCTTCGATCTTCCGTTCTGGACCGATCTGCGCGGTTATCTGTTCACCGTCGTCATCCTGGCGATCCTGACCTATTGGGTTTCCGCGCGAGGATGGCAACTCCGCTTTACGCTGCCCGAAATGCCCCGCGGCGTCGTGGACCTT
>DATFSM010000102.1:0-2023 GCA_035262625.1 Bryobacteraceae bacterium | reverse complement strand
CTGAACGATCCCAGTGTGCCCTTCCCGTCGAGATTTTCTTCGTTGGTACTCGCGTTGGGCTGCTTCAGATCGATCGGGCCGGCACCCGCATTTCCGGAAAATGTCATTCTTACGGGAGTCTGCTGTGCGTAAGCGCTGGCGTTTGCGAGAAACAGCACCATCGCGATAGTCATTCCGTGTTTCATTTCTGCTTCCTGCTTTCTGGAGGGGATCATGGTGAGACGTCGTTTCTCCTCCGACGGTACAGGCGGCAGTGGCCGGGCAAGACCGGCCATGCTTCGGTATATTTTTAGATGCCCTCGGGAGGGGCGATCCATCGAAGAACGCACTTCGGAAGTCACGAATCTGTTGCGGGCTTGGAGCAACGGCGACGAAGCAGCCCTGGCGCGCATGGCGGAGCACGTCTATCCGGAACTGCGGCTCATGGCCCGCCGCTACATGAAGAACGAAGCCCCGGGTAATAGCCTCCAGGCCACCGCCTTGGTCCATGAGGTTTACCTCCGACTAGTGGGCGTGACCAACGTCGAATGGAAAACGCGCGCACAGTTCTTCGCGGTCGCGGCGCAGATGATGCGGCGAGTTCTGGTGGACGCGGCTCGCGCGCGCGGCTCGCGCCGGCGCGACGGAATCCCGCTGAAAGTGAACCTGGACGAATCCGCCATCCTGTCGCCGGGGGCCGACCGATCGATCCTCGCTCTCGATGAGGTTCTGACCTCATTCTCCCGGGCGGCTCCACGGCAGGCGAAGGTGGTGGAACTCCGTTATTTCGGCGGTTTAAGTGAGGAGGAAATCGAAGCGGCCATGGACATTTCACCACGCACCATCCGGCGCGATTGGGACTTCGCCAAAGCGTGGCTGCTGCGCGAATTAAGCCATACAATAGGAAAACCGCGGGATAAGGGATCACAGCCATGACCCCCGAGCATTTCCGCCAGATCGAAGAGCTTTATCACCTGGTTCGCGAGGCAGCTCCCGGCGAGCGTGCGGCGCTGCTGGCCCGGACAGATCCCGGGTTACGCCGCGAGTTGGAGTCTCTTTTTACGGAGCGCACCGGCGAGTTCCTGGAGAGGCCTGCCTTCGACAACGCACCGGAGCTCCTCAAGGATGCCACCGTAACATCGATCGCTGTCGGTACTTGCGTGGGCCCATACCGGATCGAAAGCAAAATCGGCGAGGGCGGCATGGGCGAAGTGTTCCGCGCTGTAGACATGCGATTAGGCCGTACGATCGCAATCAAGACTACTCGCGAGCAGTTCGGATCCCGGTTTGAGCGCGAAGCGCGCGCGATTTCGGCGCTCAATCACCCGAACATCTGCACGCTCCACGATATTGGTCCCAACTACCTGGTGATGGAGCTGGTGGAAGGCGAGACACTGGCGGCAAAATTGAAAAACGGACCGCTGCCGGTTCGAACGGCGCTCCTCTACGCTTGCCAGATCGCGGCAGCGCTCGTCGAAGCCCACGGCAAAGGCATCATTCACCGCGACCTCAAGCCCGGGAACATCATGATCGGGAAGTCCGGTGTGAAGGTTCTGGATTTCGGACTGGCACGCATGGATCACCAGGATGAAACCATAACCACCAGCCAGATGATTCTCGGCACGCCAGCGTACATGGCGCCGGAGCAGCGGAACGGCAAGCCGGCTGACGCACTTTCGGATATATACTCGTTCGGCTGCGTGCTCTACGAAATTTTCACCGGGGCGCGCGTCGGGTCACCGCAGCGGAGACGGGTCACGCCGCGCCGGATGGAGAGGATCGTAAATCGCTGTCTGGAAGAGGATCGGGGACGAAGGTGGCAATCCGCCGCGGAGTTGCAGCGGGAGTTGGCTGCGGTCACGCCGGCGAGACACGGCGTGCGCGTGGCAATCGCAGGCGCGGCCGTTCTGGCGCTATCGGCTTTCGCCTATTTCTACTTTTTCCGCGCGCCGAAACTCATGCCGAAAGACCGGATCGTTCTGGCCGACTTCGAGAACAAGACGGGCGATGCGGTGTTCGATCAGACCCTTCGCCAAGGGTTGGC
>DATFSM010000101.1:0-73236 GCA_035262625.1 Bryobacteraceae bacterium | reverse complement strand
GGCAGCCAGATCTTCGAACACAAACGCGAAGAGCGGGAAAAAGCCCTCCTCCAACGCAAAGCCGCCGCCCTCGGACTCAAAATTGTCCCCGCCTGAATTTCAGTGCCATCCGGAGCGGAGTTTCTGAAGAGTCGCGTGTCCCTGTAAACACAACATTCGTTCAGCGCGGCGGGCGTTTACGAAGAGCCATCTGGTAGGCCTGGAGGCCTCCTGTCGCAAGCGAGTGCGTTCCGGCCCACAGGTAAAGCTGAAAGCGGCGATATTGCCGCTCGCCAAAGTTCTCTGTGACCACGTCACGGGCATTGTCGAGATTCCGCGCCCAGGCTTCCATGGTGAGCCGATAGTCTTCGGTCCCGTTGCGCACCTCAATCAGGTCGAAGGAAGAGTTCTGCAACGCGGCTATGTATTCGGCGATGTCAAGGAAGTGCCCATTGCCGGCGTAGATCAGCGTCGCAGTCGCTGTCGTCTGCCGGGCCCGCGCCGCCGATGCATCCAGATAGACGCGTCCCCCGGGCTTCAGAAGCTTCTCATACTGGCGGAGCGTTGCGGGATAGTCGGGCAGATGTTCGGTGACCCCGAGATTTACGATCGCGTCGAAAGGCTCGTCCGACCGGAACTCCAGAAAATGCTCGCAGATGACACGGCAATTCAGATTCAAGCGCGCGATCAGTTCGGACACATAGCGCTCGGACACCGTTGAAATCGTCAGGGAGGTTACGTGGATGCCTCTGTTTCCGGCGAACTCCACGAATGAGCCCCATCCCGCCCCTATATCGAGCACGCGGCAGCCGGGCCTCAGATTCGCCCATTCGAACGCCGTGTTCATCTTCCGCTCCATCGCGTCTTCGAGGGACTCCGTTGGCGAGGCGAACTCGGCCTGGGAATAGCAGCGGTACCGGCGGTCCAGAAAGAGTTCGTAGAAGCGCGGGTCTTCGTTGTAGTGGCTCTGAATCCACTCTTTGTCGCAGGTGACCTGTCCCCGGAACAGCGGCAGAATCCGATCGTTCCAGAAACGCGCGAGAGGGAAGCGATCGATCAGGCCGGACCTCAGGTCGAGAGCGGCGAACAGGTCGCCTCTCAAGTTCAGGTCGCCGTTGATATATGCGCTCGCGATCCTCACCTCGTCGAGCGATTTCATCGCGGCCATGCCCTTTGCGTTCGCCGCCTGGATTCGAAACGACGGCGCGCCCGACCCGGCCTGAAGTACGGCTCCGTCCGGCATCTGGAACTCCCAGGCGATGCCTTCCGGCGCCAGACGCGAAAAAAAAGATAGGCTGCGGGGAAGGCTTTCCGCGGCTGGAAATGCCGCCGATTCCGACTCGTTCCGCATAAGCTTTCGATAAAGCATACAAAGAAACGAGACAAAAATGCTGTGCGAATTTTCGCGGAGAGTTACGAAAGCGGACTGTAAATCGCAGCGACGCGAAGCCGCCTGTAATCGATCCACCAGGCTCCGTCGCGGAACAAAACGGGTCTCAGGCGATCCTCCGCATCGCGAACGATTGCTTGGTGCCGATCGGCGGGAATTTGCTCGAAATAGGGATCGCAGAACATTTCGATCCATTCGCGAAGACCGCGTTCGGGGTGCTCCAAGCGCGTCCAGCGTGGGAAGGTCCGCGCGTCGGTTACCTCGAATCCGAAACGCTCGAGCAGGAGCGAGTATGTTCCCAGACTAGGGTAATACCAAGGGGTTTGTCGCGGAAAGCCAGCGTCGCGCAGCGCTCCTTCGAGCCCTTTAACGAGCCTGGCCGTGTTGCCGCGGCCTCCGAACTCAAGGACGAAGCGGCCGCCGGGCTTGAGCGCCTTGGCGATGCTGCCGATGACGGAACCCGCTTCGTGAACCCAGTGAAGGACTGCGTTGGAAAATACGGCGTCGAAGGGATCGTCAAAGGTGAAGTCGCGGGCGTCCGCGAGCTGAAACCTCAGCTTGGGATAGTTCTGCCGCGCCTGCGCGATCATGGACGCGGAGGAATCGATCCCGATGATCTCGGTGCCCCGTTCGGCGATCTGGGCGGTCAGGTGACCGGTTCCGCAGCCGAGATCGAGCACGCGCTCGCCCGGTTTCGGATCGAGCTGGTCGATGAGGTCTGAACTGCTCTTCCAGACGAAGGAATGGCGATCTTCGTAGAGTGCGCTGTCCCAGCGGTCGGCCATTAATTCCGGGCCGCCTCGGGCATGAGGACAAAATAGTCGTAGACCGTGCGGGCGACTTCGGCCACTGCCCGTTCCTCGGCGTCTTCCGATTTGGTGGAGGCTTTGGTGAAGACGGACACCGCCACGTGACCGAGGCCGTTCGGCAGAGTTATTACGCCGACGTCATTCGCTACGCCGCCGAGCGTGCCGGTCTTGTGAGCCACGTCCGTGCCCTGGGGCAGTAAGCCTTTAATGCGCGCTTTGCCGGTCTGGCAGCGTTCCATCATTCCCAGAAGAATCTGGGCGTTCTTAGGCGAGAACAGATCCTTCCTCCAGATCCTGACGAGAAGGCGATTCATGTCGTCGGGAGTTGCCGTGTCGCGCGGGTCCTTCATCTCCATGCGACGCGCGCGCATGTGTTCGTTATTCGGAATGGCGTCGTACAGCCGGTTCCACATGTCGTGGTTCCATTCGGATTCCGGCGGGAGATTTTTGGCTCCGACCCAGTCCGAGATCAGGACTGCTGTCGGGCGGTCGATGCGGATTCCGGGGAGCCCCAGCGTCTTCATCCGGGCTGTTACAGCCTCGGGGCCTCCTGCTTCGCGCAGCATAACATCGGCCGCGGAATTGTCGCTGATGACCAGCATCAACTCCATCAGGTTCTCGACGGACATCGCAAGGCCGGGGTGGAACATCAGTTCGCTGATTTTCCCGCTGCCCGGATGGATATCCTGCGGAGCGAGCGAAACCATCTTGTCGAGCGTGATCTCCCCGGCTTCGACCATCGACATGATCTGGATGGCTACGGGAACCTTGAAGGCGCTCGCCATCGGGAAGCTTTCGTTCCCGCGGACCGAGACCGTGCGTCCCGTCTCGATATGCGTGGCGCTTACGCCGACCACTCCGTCGGTCGCCCTGGCCACGAATTCGACTTGCTGCTGGAGTCTCGCGACCGAATAGTCGTCAGCGGCGGCGGCTATTGCCGCGGCCAGCAGGAGCCATACTGCGCGCATGACCGTATGGTAGCCCTATCCTCGCAACGAGTGCGCAGAGGCAAACCGCCAACAGGAGCATAAGGGTGGGGTCTATCGGGTGACGATAGCGTGGCAGCGAGAGCGTCAGGTAATAGGCGAAGGGAAATACGATCGGCCCCGCAGCGATGGGGAACGCGTACGGGTTTCGGGCGAGAAACAGCAGGATGATGCCAATGGCGGCGGCAAGGGCGGCGCAGAGGTTGAAGAGGAGGACGTAACGGAACCACGACGATTTGCTGCGAATGAAATCAGCAACGGGCTGCGGCGACCCCCCGGCCCAGACCATCACGAACCGGCCTGCGATGAGATCCCGTTCGTGGCTGTCGGCGCTGAAGAGGTGCGTGAAGATGTAATGGAGAGCCGCATCGCGCTTCTCTTTCATGTAGGCGACCTCCCCTTCCCGGACATACTTGTCGCGCTCGACTGCATCGTGAATCGGATGCTGTTCGCCCAGCCACACGACCTTCGCGTCCGCGTTGTTGCCGACCCATAACTGCAGCCCGAGAACAGAGCGCAGTGGAACGAATGCATGAAAAACGCGATAGTTCCGAACGGTCCACGGAATGCAGCACAGAAGTACGATTCCCGCAGCGAGGGAGCCGCGGCGGAAGTCGCGGCTTCGCCAAATCGCCCAGCCAAGCATCAGCGGCAGCAATGAGAGCAACGCCGCGTTGGACATGAGAGCGATGCCCCAGATCAGTCCACATAGCCACCAATCGAGATCGCGCCGCGAATCGGACGCGCGGAGTGTGCTCCACAGGGCCGAGATTCCCAGGAGAGCGGAAAGCGACGTGTCCCACAAACTCTGATAGCTGAGTTGAATCGCGTTCGGAAAAATGGCCCACAACCACGTTGCCACTGCCGCCACTCCGAGACCGCCGACCCGCTTTGCGGCGAAATAGAGCGGTACGCAGGTCAGGATCGAAAATCCGATGTTTATGGTGATAGCCGCGACCCAGGACTGAAATGTGTAGGCGCCGAAGATACGCATAAGGAGCGCAAGCAGGGCCGGATAGAGCGGAGTCATCCAGGCGGTTGGCCCTGTGTCGACGCGGAACGGTGAGCCGAAGCCGTGGCCTGTGGCGAGCGAAGCGGCGATGTTTCCCGATTCGAACAGGAATGGAATAGCGCTGAGCGCCCGATGCGGCAGGTGCCGCTGGTAATCCCACGCGAACCAGATTCGAAGCGCCGCGGCCACGAGCAGGATCGTCCAGAGGGAACCGAGCACTGCCCGGATGCGGCGGGTCACGACGCCACTCAGGTTAGCATCGAGACTTGTTGATCTTCGGATTAGCCGACGACCTTACCGGCGCTCTGGAAACCGGCGCCAAATTCCGGGATGCCATCGTCACGACCGGCGGCTTTAGCCCGGACAGCGGCGTGATCGTCGTCGATACGGAGACTCGCCACGTTAGTCCGGAATGCGCGGCGGAGATCATCAGGCAGGCGGCGCGCCAGGCCAAGTTGATTTATAAGAAGACCGATTCGACGCTGCGTGGAAACATCGCGGCTGAACTTGGGGCGCTGGTGAAACTGTTTCCGGATCGGCGTCTGATCTACGCGCCCGCGTATCCGGATCTGGGCCGGACTGTTCGGGACGGATGTCTCTTTATCGATGGCGTACCGGCGCATCAGACCGCCTTTGCGCGGGACCCGCGAAATCCTGTTTGTCAAAGCGATATTCGAAAGCTGCTGGAGGGCCTGGAGGTTCGCATCATCGATGGAGAGACCAACGCTGATGTCGAAAATGCGGCTCACGAGATTCTTGCGTCGGAGCCTTACGCGCTGGCCGCCGGCGCCGGAGCGCTGGCCGGGGCACTGGCCCGACTGATGGGGCTCGAACCACTTCACGCTTCGAGCCATGCTCCCGTGCGTCGGTGCCTGGTCGTGAACGGAAGCCTGCATCCCGCGTCGGCCGCCCAGATCGACTTTGCTCGAGAGCGCGGTCTTTTCGATGATGGCTGGGCGCTATGCGGGCGCCAGCCTGAGGCCGTTGCCCGCGCGCTACGGGTGTCCCGATTCGACGGCATCGTTGTCTTTGGCGGCGACACGGCTTTCGAGATCCACAAAGCCCTTCGATTACCTGAGTTTCGAACTATGGGCGAGGTCGTGACAGGCGTGCCGATATCACAGTGCGGAGGGCTCTGCTGGATTACGAAGGCGGGAGGTTTCGGTCCGCCCGAACTGTTGTGCGACATTCGAAGACGAGTCACATGAGTCAGGTATTGGGGATCACGATGGGCGATTCGAGCGGAGTCGGCCCTGAGATCCTTCTCAAATCTTTTACAGAAGGCAGCCTGAAATGGCCTCTGGTTGCCTACGGAGATCTCGCGGCGCTTAAGTGGTACAACGAGCGCCTCGGGTGGAAAGTTCCGCTGCGATCGATTGCCAGCGTCTCCGAAATCCGGCAGGGATCTCTGAACGTTCTCGATGCGAAGCTTCTGAGCGGCGCTGACATCACACCGGGTGAGATCAATGCGAAGTCCGGGCACGCCGCCCGGGAATACGTGATCGCGGCCACGAAAGCTGCGTTGCGCGGCGAGATCGCGGCCATGATCACGCTTCCGATGAACAAGGAAGCCACTCAGAAAACCGACCCGTCCTTTGTCGGCCATACGGAGTTGATCGGCGCCGTTTGCGGAGTCGACGATGTCACGATCATGCTTGCGTCGGATCAATTGATCGTCACGCACGTCAGTACGCACTGTTCCCTCGCCGATGCGATTGCGCGCGCCAAACAGCCGCGCATCAAGACCATTCTGAAGCTGACTTCGGATGCGGTGGCTGCGTTAATCGACAAGCCGCGCATCGCAGTGGCGGGCCTGAATCCTCATGCGGGCGAACACGGGCTCTTTGGACGCGAGGAGATCGAAGAGATCGAGCCGGCGGTCGAATGGGCCAAAGCGCAGGGAATGCCGGTAGAGGGTCCGCTGCCGCCTGACACGCTGTTTTACATGGCCGTCCGGCGCAAACGCTTCGATGCGGTGGTGTGCATGTATCACGATCAGGGTCACGTGCCGTTGAAGCTCCTGGATTTCGAGGGCGGCGTGAACGTGGCGCTCGGGCTGCCGATTATCCGTACTTCCGTCGATCACGGAACGGCGTTTGACATCGCCGGGAAGGGCGTTGCTCAGACCGGCAGCTTCATCAAAGCCATCGAATTCGCCGAGCGCATGAGCGCGCGCCGCGATCGAAAGTCTTAGGGTCGATCCCGTAATCCGCGGGCGAATTCGGTCCCGCGCGAGAATGTACCTGCCAGATCGCCACGCAGGCGCTGCAGTTCCGCGATGTATCCGTCGAGGGCTTCACCGACGGCAGCGCGATTAGTGTCGAGGATATCGCGCCACAGGTCCCAGGAACTCATAGCCAGGCGCGTCATGTCGAACAACCCTGGACCTGCGATCTGCGACGCTTGAGGCGCGTCGCGTCCGACTGCCGCGGCGAGAGCCGTCGAAGCCAACTGCGGCAAGTGCGAACCCCAGGCGACGAGCCGGTCATGCGTCGGCGCATCCATGATCAACTCGCGCGCGCCGAACAGAGCGATCCACTTTCGGAACACACGCGCGACCGGATGGTCCGGTTCGGAGGTGAGCACCCAGGGGCGACCCTGAAAGAGATCCGCGTCGGCCGCGCTCGCGCCGCGGGACTCTTTACCCGCCATCGGATGGCCGCCCAGAAATGCGCACCGCGTCAGTGATCGGGCAGCTTCGTCAACGATCGCCTGTTTTGCGCTGCCCGCGTCCGTCACCAGAGCGTTCGGATTGACCAGCGGATTCAGCGCACGAATTGTTTCCAGAATTCCCGAAATCGGCTGAGACAGGAAAATCAAATCCGCAGCGGCGGCCGCTTCCTCCAGCGTTGCGCCGCGATCGATGCAACCGCTTTCGACGCCCTCGGCGATGCTTCGCGCCGAACTCACCCCCAGAATCGAGCCCTGAAAGCCTGCTTTTCTCAACGCGAGACCGAACGAGCCGCCGATCAGGCCGACGCCCACGATGGCGACCGATCGCATCAGATCGTTCGTCCCACCGCCGCTGCGACGAGGCGCAACTGTTGCATCAATTCCGCATACTGCGCCGGGTACAACGACTGCGCGCCATCGCTGAGCGCATGCTCCGGGTCGTGGTGGACTTCCATCAGCAATCCATCCGCGCCCGCGGCGACCGCCGCCCGCGCCATCGGCGTCACCAGGTCGCGCCTGCCGGTGCCGTGAGACGGGTCCGCAACGATCGGCAAGTGCGAAAGCTTTTTTACAACCGGTATCGCCGAAAGATCGAACGTGTTGCGGGTGTAAGTCTCAAAGCCGCGAATGCCGCGCTCGCAGAGAATGACGTCGTAGTTACCACCCGAAAGGATGTACTCCGCCGAGAGCAGCAACTCCTCGATCGTCGCCGCGATTCCGCGCTTCAGAAGAACCGGTTTGCGGATCTTTCCCAGTTCGCGCAGCAGATTGAAGTTCTGCATGTTGCGCGCGCCAATCTGCAATATGTCCGAATACGTTGAGAGCAGCGGGATCTGAGTTGAATCCATGACCTCGCTGATCACCAGCAGACCGCGACGGTCCGCCGCCTTGCGCATCATCCGCAGACCTTCCTCGCCGAGACCCTGAAAGCTGTAGGGTGAGGATCGCGGCTTGAACGCGCCGCCTCGGATGACCTTGGCGCCGCCGTCCGCCACGATATCCGCCGAACGTTCGATCTGATCCCGGCTCTCCACGCTGCAGGGGCCGGCCATAACGACGACCTGACCGTCCCCGATTGCCACGTCGCCAATCTTCACGACGGTTCCCTGCGGGCGGAAGCCACGGCTGGCCAGCTTATACGGCGAAACGATCCGGTGAACTTCCTTTACCGCCTCCATCGCCTCAACAACCGCCGTGTCGAAGTCTTCCTTGCCGCCCACTCCCCCCAGAACGGTGTGGATTACGCCGGTCGAGCGATGAACGTCGAATCCGTCTTCAATCAGGCGATCGATAATCTTCTGAATCTGCGCTTCCGTGGCGCCCTGCTGCATTACGACGAGCATTTGTTACTTAAAGGCCCTTCTCTCCCATCCGGTCTTTCTGGATTTTGCGCATCTCGTCGATAATCCGCTCGAAAATGCGCTTTACGGCGTCGCTGGGCAGGGGTCCCTGATTATTAGATGTCACGTTGCTGAAAACCTGGTCCTCGCGGCGGGGTTCGTAAATCGCCATGCCCGCTTGCTTCTTAATGCGTCCGACATCCTCTACGATCGAGGTTCGCTCATTGAGCAGCGCGAGGATTCGCAAATCGACGTTGTCGATGCGCTCGCGGCATTTCGCCAGCGCCTTTTCTGGTTCAGCCGACATTGGAATCTAAGATATCTCCACCTGTTCCAGCGGCCGGTGTAGATCGCGCATGAATGATTCGAGCTGTGACGCGTTCTTTTCAATCTGCCGCACGATGGCGCTGCCGACAACGACGGCATCGACTTTCCCGGAGAGCTGCGCGACATGTTCAGGCGTCGAGATCCCGAAGCCCATCGCGATGGGGAGCGTGGTGTGCGCGCGCATTCGGTCAATCAGGAGCCCTGCGGACTCCGCGATGGACTGTCTGACTCCGGTGATTCCAGTGCGCGAAACCAGATACACGAAGCCGCTCGAATAACGCGCGATCAGTTCCAGCCGCTCGTCGGTACTGGTGGGCGCGGCGAGGAATACCGTGTCCAGTTCCGCGTTCCGCATTACCTTCACGTATTCTTCGGCCTCTTCGACGCTCACGTCGGTCAGAAGACACCCGTCGATCCCCGTGGCCTTGGCGTCCTTCGCCAAACGTTCGAAGCCGTAACGGAGCGCGGGATTGAGATAGGTGAACAACAGAAGCGGAATCTCGGATGTTTTCCGAATCTCGGCCGCGATATCGAGAACCCTGGCCAGAGTCATGCCGCCCCTCAGCGCGCGATCGCCCGCCTGCTGGATGATGGGGCCATCTGCGATGGGATCGGAAAACGGCACGCCCAGCTCGATCAGGTCGGCGCCGCCGCGTTCCAGAGCAGCTACTAGTCCTGGCGTAGCTGCCGCGCTCGGATCGCCCGCGGTCAGGTAGGCGATCATCCCGCAGCGTCCTTCGGTTTTCAGTTTTTGAAAGAGTCTCCCGATGCGCGTCACGCTTCGTCGAGCTCCTTCAGGTTCTCGCGATACAGGTCGATATCTTTGTCCCCGCGTCCTGAGAGATTCACGATGAACACCTCACCGGGATAGGCGGGAGCGCGGCGAACGGCTTCCGCAACCGCGTGGGAGGATTCCAGCGCGGGAATAATTCCTTCGAGGCGGCTCAGAGTTACGGCGGCCTTCACCGCGTCTTTGTCGCAACAGGCGCAGTATTCCGCTCTCGCCAGATCATGCAGCCACGCGTGCTCAGGGCCAACGGACGCGTAGTCCAGGCCCGCGGAAACCGAATGCGTCGCCGCGATCTGGCCGTCGTCATCCTGCAGGAGATAGCTCCTGGTACCCTGGAGAACGCCCGGCGATCCGCCCGAAAAACGCGCGGCATGATCGCCCAGCTGGTGGCCTCGGCCACCTGCTTCGACGCCGATGAGCCGCACGCCGTCGTCTTCGATGAACGGATGGAAGATACCGATGGCATTGCTTCCTCCGCCGACGCATGCGATCACCTGATCGGGTAGCCGTCCCTCCGCTTCAAGAATCTGCCGGCGCGCTTCGAGGCCGATGACGCGGTGGAAATCGCGCACCATTGCCGGGTATGGGTGCGCTCCGAGCGCGGAGCCGAGGAGGTAATGCGTGTCCGCGACGTTCGTGACCCAATCGCGCATCGCCTCGCTGATCGCGTCTTTCAGCGTGCGGCTTCCGTTTGTCACGGGGACGACCTTCGCGCCGAGCAGCCTCATGCGGAAGACATTCAGCCTTTGCCGCCGCATATCTTCCTCGCCCATGTAGACCGTGCAGTCGAAGCCGAACAAGGCGCAAACCGTAGCGGTGGCCACGCCATGCTGACCTGCGCCGGTTTCGGCGATGATGCGGCGCTTGCCCATTCTGCGCGCCAGCAACGCCTGGCCGATGCAGTTATTGATTTTGTGCGCGCCCGTGTGAAGAAGATCCTCGCGCTTGATGTAGATTTTGGCGCCGCCCAGGCTTTCGGTCAGTCTGCGCGCGAAGAAGAGCGGAGTCGGACGCCCCGCGTATTTGGTCAGCAGGTCCTCGAGTTCGCGGTGAAATTCCGGATCGACCTTAGCTTCGTTGTACGTCCGCTCCAGCTCTTCCAGCGGAGACATCAGAACTTCGGGGACGTACCGACCGCCGTAGGGTCCGAAGTGGCCGCCGGCATCCGGTTGCGTAATAGTCATGACCGCAATGCTGCCTTAATGAATTCCCTCATGCGCGCGTGGTCTTTCTTTCCGGGTTTTGTTTCTACCCCGGAGGCCGTGTCCACGCCCCAGGGTTGGGTAGCCTTCACGGCTGCCTGGACGTTCTCCGGCGTCAAGCCGCCAGCGACAATCACCTTGCCATCAAAGCCCCGCGCAACATTCCAGTCGAAGGTGCGGCCTTGCCCCGGGCCATCCAGGAGAAGCGCTTCCGCAGGGTAATCGCGCGGAATGGCATGGCCGTTGACCCGGAAGGCGCGCCATACCCGGACATTCCGTGGATGATTGTCGGGCGTCTCTTCCCCATGCAATTGGACGACGTCCAGCGCGAGGTCTGTCGCAATCTCTTCGATGCGCGCCGGAGACTCGTTGACGAACACGCCTACCCTCCAGACATTCGCCGGTATTTCGTCTATCCAGCTCTTTACGATTTCAAGATCCGCACAACGCGGACTGCGTGGATAGAAAACAAATCCGACGGCGCCGGCGCCAGCCTCGACTGCGGCGAGAGCGTCTTCACGGTTCGTAATCCCGCAGATCTTCACGAACATCAGGCCACCAGTTCGCGAAGAGCCTGCGCCGCGTCGCCGGACTTCATCAAACGCTCTCCTATGAGAAACGCGTCGTAGCCCGCTTCCCTCAGCCGGCGTACATCGTCCGCGGTGAAGATCCCGCTCTCGCTTACTTTGAGGACATTCGCAGGTATAGAGGGAGCGAGCTCGATGGATGTCTCAAGCGAAACATCAAAGGTCCGTAAGTCCCGGTTATTAATTCCGATCATGCGCGCTCCGGATTTCGCGGCCGCTTCCACTTCGGCTGCGTCGTGCGCTTCCACCAGTACTGACATTGCGAAGGCTTCGGCCATTTCACGAAAGCCGCGCAGTTCCGCTTCGTCGAGTATTGCGACGATCAGAAGAATGGCATCCGCGCCCGCCGCCGCCGCCTCGCAGACGTGGTACTCCGATATTGTGAAATCCTTTCGTAACACGGGAATATTGCAAGCCGCGCGCGCGGCTATCAGGTCCCCCAAGCGGCCCTGAAAAAAATCGCGGTCCGTGAGCACCGAAAGGGCTGCCGCGCCGCCACGCTCATATCGCTTCGCCTGGGCGGCCGGATCAAATTCGCCCGTCAGAATCCCCTTGCTCGGCGATGCCTTCTTGATCTCCGAAATGATTGCCGGCTGAGTCCTTTTCAGCGCCGCGGAGAAGTCTCGCCGCGACTCTTTTCGCGCTTCCGCAAGTTGCCGCAACTCCGCAATCGGAATGGTCGCATCGCGCAGTTCTTCACGCTTTCGAGACACGATTCGCGCGAGAACATCGGGCACTGGGGGCAAGACTTTCATCGTATCGCAGCAGTGATCTTCGAAGTCTTTGCGCAAAGCTGAATCCCCGCATGGATTGCCCGCATCCTGACGGTCATGCCTACACCATTCGAGAGCGCACAGCTCATTCTTTCTCTGTATGAAATCCGTCGTGAAGAAACGATGCGGAAGGCACGGGACTTTTTTGTCGCCTTCGAACCCAAGTCGTTCGAAGATCTGGTCGCGCAGACAGCCGGCCCGAACGGCCCATATTTCCGGATGGTCCTCAGCTACTGGGATATGGCCGCTTCGTTCGTGGAAAACGGAGCCATCGACCGGAAGATGTTCCTCGACGCGAATGGGGAGTTCCTGATCGCGTTCGCTAAGGTCGAGCCATTTCTGGGGCAACTGCGCGAAATGTTTCAGAATCCGGACTTCGCCGCGAATCTCGAAAAACTGGTACACAGCATTCCCGATTACCGTAAGCGAATCGACACGCTCCTCGCCCGCATTCGAGAGATCCTTGCGCAACGCGCCGCGGCAGCCGCTAAGGCGTGATCGCCATTCATCTCGAATCCGGCCGCGTGGACGTGCGCGACGTCCCGCGGCCGGAACGGCCGAAAGGTTACGCCCTTCTCCGGCTCATAGCTGCCGGAATTTGTAATACCGATCTGGAGCTTCAGCGAGGTTACTACGGCTTTTCGGGCACCCCCGGCCATGAGTTTGTGGCTGAGGTCGTGGAGTCCGATGAGGCAGAGTTGGTCGGCAAGCGCGTGGTGGGCGAGATCAACCTCGCGTGCCATGCCTGCGACTGGTGCGCTCGCGGCCTGGAACGACACTGCCCAACACGCACGGTGCTGGGAATCGTGCGGCATCCGGGAGCCTTCAGCGAACTCTTTGTCCTCCCCGACCGGAATCTTCACGTTGCGCCGGATGGGATGAGCAACGAAAGGGTATTATTCACTGAGCCTGTGGCGGCGGCGTGCGAAATCCTGGATCAGGTCTCCATTCCGCCGAATGAGCCGGTGGCGGTTCTTGGCGACGGTAAGCTCGGGCTGCTTATCTCGCAGGTTCTCCATGCGAACGGGCGCCGGGTTCGCCAGTTCGGTCGTCATGCCGGAAAGCTGCAGATCGCGGAATCGCGGGGAATCGAAACGGAGATGGCCGGGCAGCATCTCCCCCGACGCGAGTATCGCTGGGTCGTGGATGCGACCGGGTCTTCGGCGGGGCTGCGTCAGGCTTTGAGCATGGTCGAGCCGCGCGGGACAGTAATCCTGAAATCAACGATCCACGGAGAGGCGCCCATCGACACTGCGCGGGTGATCGTTGATGAGATTACTCTCGTGGGATCGCGCTGCGGCAGATTTGCGCCTGCGCTGGAACTGCTTGCCCGTCAACCGGAGAGCGGTGGAATTGATGTTGAGTCGTTGATCGCGGAGCGATTCGCGCTGAGTCAGGCTCCCGAGGCGCTGTCGAAAGCGGCCGAGCCCGGCGTCCTCAAAGTCATCCTCGAGGCTTAGGCCGCCAACCCATCGACTTCGCGCTCAGCCATCCAAGCAAAATGGCTCCCGCCAGCAAAAGCGCCGCCGGGAGCCACATTTTCTGAACAACCAGATACGCCTCACACGCAGCAACGGCGGCGAGGAGAATACACCCGCAGGCGCACACGAGGCGGCTTAATCCGCCGCTGCGCCGACTGCCTTCGAAGCGCCGCGGAGCGCGTCCGCCTTATCCGTCTTTTCCCAGGTGAAGGAGCTTTCGTTCCTGCCGAAGTGACCGAACGCGGCCGTCTGCTTGTAGATCGGACGGCGCAGCTGCAAGTGGTCGATGATGCCCTTCGGCGTCAGCGGGAAGTTTTCGCGGATGAGATCGGTCATTTCGGTCTCGGGAATCGTTCCCGTTCCAAACGTGTTCACCATGACCGAGACCGGCTCCGCCACGCCAATCGCGTAAGCGAGCTGAACTTCCGCACGCTTTGCGAGTCCGGCGGCGACCAGGTTCTTCGCGATGTAGCGGGCCATGTAGCAGGCGGAACGATCGACCTTCGTCGGATCTTTGCCCGAGAATGCGCCACCGCCGTGACGCCCCATGCCGCCATAGCTATCGACGATGATCTTGCGTCCGGTCAGGCCGGTGTCGCCATGCGGACCGCCGACCACGAATCGTCCGGTCGGGTTGATATGGTACTTGGTGTTCGCGTCCACCATCCCGGCCGGGACCACGGCGTCGATGATGTGCTTGCGCACATCCGCCCGAAGCTGTTCGGTCGAAACATCGTCCCCGTGCTGAGTAGAAATCACGACCGCGTCGATACGCGCGGGCTTGCCGTTCACGTACTCGACCGAAACCTGGCTCTTGCCGTCGGGACGGAGATAAGAAAGCGTGCCTGCCTTACGAACTTCCGAGAGCCGTCGGGTCAGCTGGTGCGCCAACTGGATCGGAAGCGGCATCAGTTCCGGCGTTTCGTCGCACGCGTATCCGAACATGAGCCCCTGATCGCCGGCGCCGCCCGTGTCGACTCCCATAGCGATGTCGGGCGACTGGCTCTGAATGGTGTTCAGGACGCCGCAGGTCTTACAGTCGAAACCGAAAAGAGCGTCGACATATCCGATCTCCCGAATCGTCTCGCGGGCGATCTTCGGAACATCCACGTAGCAAGTCGTAGTGATTTCACCGGAAACGACGCAGATGCCGGTAGTCACCAGTACTTCGCAAGCGACGCGGCCGAACGGATCCTGTTCGAGAACTGCGTCGAGTACCGCGTCGGAAATCTGATCGGCAATCTTATCGGGATGCCCCTCGGTAACCGATTCGGACGTGAATAGATACTTCTGAATTTCTGCCATGAACTCTCCGATTGGATTTTAGGACTGCAATGGGGATCTGTCTGTGTGGAACTTGCGCGAAACCTTGTATTTTAGCGAAAACCCGCAACATCCGTCAATCAGGGCAGTTAGCAGGCATCTTGAGGGCCCATCTTGCCGCAGCGACGTTCGTAACAGTATATTCAATGACAGGAGCACGCGCGGATGCCTTTGTCGGGCAGGGAGTTAAGTCCGAGAGAGCGAGAGATACTGCACCTGATTGTGCGCGCCTATATTGATTCGGGCGAGCCAGTGGGGTCACGCACCCTCTCGCGTCTGCGAAGTCTGTCTCTCAGTCCGGCTACTATCCGCAACGTGATGGCCGATCTGGCGGATGACGGTTTTCTTGCGCAGCCCCACACGTCCGCGGGCAGAATCCCCACTGAGAGGGCATTCCGGGATTTCGCGGGCGGCGTACCGGCAAAGCCTCTTCCCGCAGCGGATTCCGAACGCATTTTCGTTCAGATGAGCGCGTGCGAATCGCTGGAGGAAAGGGTCTCGATCGCGTCGCGGATTCTCACGGACATGACGCGGAATGTCGGCATCGCCGTTGCCATACCGATCTCGTCTCAGCAACTGGAACACATTGAGCTGATCGCGCTCTCCGGACGGAGAGTGCTCATGATTGTAGCCACGCGGGACAAAATGGTCCGCAACCGCGTAGTCACCCTGGATCGCGAGATTCCCCAGGACGAACTTGCGCAGTTGCGCAACTACGTCAATGCGAATTTTTCCGGTTGGACGCTCGAAAAGGCCCGCGCGGAACTGCTGCGCCGGATTGAAGAGGAGCGGGCGGCTTACGACGCGGTCCTGCAGCGCCTGACGATTCTCTGCCGTAAAGGTCTTCTCGCGGTGGATCCGAAGCCGCAGGTCGAAATGGATGGAGCGTCGTATCTCGTCGGGTTGGATCTGCACCTGACGCGCGAGCGCATGCGCGATCTGTTCCGCGCGCTCGAGGAAAAGAAGCGCGTTCTGGCCTTACTGGACCGTTTTCTCGAATCGTCAACGGGTGAAATCGGCGTTCATATCGGTCTCGAAGACGCTCACCCGGCGATGCGCGAACTCTCGCTGATCGGGCTGAGCGTCGACCTGCCGACCGGTGTCCGCGCCCGCGTGGCAGTGCTGGGCCCGATGCGAATGCAGTACGAGCGGGTCATATCGGCGGTGCGGCAGATCGGCCAGACCTTCGAAGCTCTTTAATGCTTTCCGCCTTTTTCGGCGATGCTAACCTGAAAAAAGAAGTGACTCTGGAACACAACGAAATGCAGGCCGATCAAGAAACGGCGAAACCGCTGGCCGGAGAAACCGCAAACGAGGACCTGGACCGGGTTCGCGCCGAGCGCGACGGCTTCAAGGTAGAGCGCGACGAACTGAAAGATTTACTCCTCCGGCGCCAGGCTGAGTTCGACAACTATCGGAAACGGTCGGAACGTGAGCGAGCCGATTATGTCCAGTACGCGGCAACGGACCTGATCAAGGCGCTGCTGCCAGTGCTGGACGACTTCGAGCGGGCTCTTAAGGTCGAAGCGCCGAATTCGGATTACGCCAAAGGCGTCGAAATGATTTACAGCCGGATGTTCGAAACGATGAAAAAGCTCGGACTGGAGCCGATCGAATCCGCCGGGAAACCTTTCGATCCCCACGTTCATCAGGCTATTGAGCGCGTCGAAACGGCTGATGCGGTGGACAACACGGTTCTCGGTGAATTCCAGCGTGGATATTTTTTCAAAGGCCGCCTTCTGCGGCCGGCTATGGTCAAGGTGGCCGTAAAACCCTGAAGGCCACACCAATTACAAAGAGCAAGCTGCGGTTGAAACAATGCCGGTGACGAAACGCGATTACTATGAGGTGCTGGGCGTCGATCGCTCCGTCGGCGAACAGGAGTTGAAGAGCGCTTACCGCAAGCTCGCCATGCAGTATCACCCGGATCGTAATCCGGGCGATCACGCCGCCGAGGAGAAATTCAAAGAGGCGGCGGAAGCCTACAGCGTTCTGTCGGATTCGCAGAAACGCGCCGCTTACGACACCTATGGTCACCAGGGCCTGAGCGGAATGGGCGGCAGCGGATTCGATCCGTCAGGCATGGACATCGGCGACATCCTGAGCCAGGTGTTCGGATTCGACATGTTCGGATCGCAGCGCGGCGGCCGCTCACGAGCGGCTAAGGGCGACGATTTGCGGTACGATCTCACGCTCACATTCGAAGAAGCGGCGTTCGGCAAATCGGTAGAAATTCAGGTTCCCAAGATGGAAGCGTGCCCGCGGTGCCAAGGTAAGGGAGCAGAGCCGGGCAGCGGAACCGTTACCTGCCCGGGCTGTCAGGGACGCGGCGAGCAGATTTTCACTCAGGGATTCATGTCCATCCGCCGTACCTGCTCGCACTGCGGCGGGGCCGGTCAGATCGTGAAGAATCTTTGCCGCGAGTGCAAGGGCGAGTGCTATCGGCAGGTCAACAAGCGCCTGAAGGTGACCGTTCCCGCGGGCATCGCGGACGGCAATCGGCTCCGTGTTTCAGGCGAGGGCCAGCCGGGAGCTAACGGGGGACCCAGCGGAGATCTTTACATTTTTTTCAGCGTCAAAGAGCATGCGGTGTTCGAGCGGCGCGGAAACGATCTGCATTGCGCTGTACCCATCAACATCGCTCAGGCCGTATTGGGCGATTCGATCGAGGTCCCGACGCTCGAGGGGCCTCACGTTCTCGAGATTCCCGAAGGCGCTCAGAACGGAACGGAACTGCGAATACGGGGTAAGGGAGTACCCGAAGTGCAGGGACGCGGGCGGGGCGATCTTATTGTGCATATCACCGTGAGGGTGCCGACGCGGCTGAGTCGCGAGCAGCGGAAGTTGTTTGAGGAACTGGCCCAGACGCTCCCGGTTAACAACGAGCCGCACGAAAAAGGCCTGTTTGAAAAGGTCAAAGATTATTTCATGTAGCCGGGTTCATGCGCTGCTTTCAAAGTTTTCCAAGCCTCTTCAGTGCAAGAATCTTACGCTTTTTGTAAACAGCAAAATCCTTTGTTTTCGGGCGAACGATCCATACCAGTTCCAGAAAAATCGCAATCCCAATCGGACGCGCGGCTCTGTCCGGTTCTGCTTCTACTCTTATAGTCACATTTGCGCACGATGGCCTCTTTTGATCCGGCATGCAGACCGTTATTCCACTCGGACTTACCTGAAGCTGCTATCGGATGTTTACCCGTAGGTTCACCCCGGACCTTCAGAACCCGGCCAAGGGCCGAAAGCGCGGTTTCAAAATGCCCGAAAGTACGTGCAATTTAGCCCCTGCTTTGATTAACTAGAAGTGCATGGATAAAGGACTCGCCCGGAGCTTGTGTGTCTCGTCCGTCATGCTGATCGGCACGATGGGCGCGGCATATGCGGGAACTCATTCGCCCGAGTTGAAGCGGCTCCCATCCAACCGGATGGTAGATGTAATCATTACGTTCGACGAGTCTCGGCCGGCCAACGTCGGTCTGGGATACAAACTGAGGAATCTGCCTAACGGCGAACTGCGGCGGATGACCGTCGCCGATGCGGTGCGCGCATCCGCGCTTGTGAATGTAGCGCATGTTTCGGTGGACCACGCGGTCATGGCCACGGCAACCCCCGGATACGACTTCATGCCGCAGCAGATTCAGCCGGTTACTTTGCCGCTGTTCGGTTATCAGCAGGCCACTCAAGGCAACAATATCGGGGTCGTGGTGATCGACAGCGGCATTACCCCGAACGCCGATTTGCCGTCCGGTTCCGTGATTGCGTATGCGGAGAGCTTCGTGCCGACCGAAGACACAAACGACTACTTTGGTCATGGAACTCATGTTGCGGGCCTGATCGCCGGACAGGGAGTCAATTCGCTTTACGGCTACACGAACGATATTTTCGGCGTCTCTCCGGGGGTTAACCTCATCAATCTCAAGGTTCTCGACCAAAACGGGAATTCCGATGACGCGACGGTAATCAGCGCGATCGAGCGCGCCATTGCGCTTAAGACCAATCCCGATACCAATCGCAATCTCAACATCCGAGTCATCAATCTTTCGCTCGGCCGGCCGATCTACGAGAGCTTTTTAACCGATCCGCTTTGCAAGGAAGTTGAAAAGGCTTGGCTGCAGGGAATTACAGTCGTCGTCGCAGCCGGCAACGACGGGCGAGTCTCCGCCTCCACGAAGAACACCGCGGGCTACGGGACGATTGCGTCGCCGGGGAACGATCCTCTTGTCCTGACCGTCGGCGCCATTAACACCGAGTCTTCACCGGACCGAAGCAAAGTGTTGATGACGACGTACAGCTCCAAAGGGCCGTCGCTGGGTGATAACGTAACGAAACCGGACATCGTAGCGCCTGGCAACAAACTGTATTCGGTTAAAGCCCAGGGTTCCTACCTCGCGGCAAATACGCCTTACGGCGACACCGGCTCGTACCTGGTATTGAGCGGTACAAGCATGGCCACGGCAGTGACCTCTGGATCTGTTGCCGCGGTACTGGCGGCGAATCCCGCGCTCACCAACGATCAGGTGAAAGCCCGCTTGATGAAGACGGCGACGAAGCTTCAGAATTCGACGCCGTATCTGGTGGATCAGCATCCTCTGCAGAACGACATCTTCACCGTCGGCGCGGGCTATCTGAATCTGGACGCGGCGTTGAATTATGTCGGGGACGACCTTCCGGTCGGCTTTTACGCCGCCTCGCCGGCGGCTCAGCTTAAGGGCAACGATGCTCACGGAAACGAGGTCGTCAGCATAGACTCGAGTATCTGGACTAACTCGACCGTTTGGGGCTCCTCGACCGTTTGGGGATCTTCGACCGTTTGGGGATCTTCGACCGTTTGGGGATCCTCGACCGTTTGGGGCTCTTCCACTGTTTGGGGCAGTTCCACAGTATGGGGCTCATCCGTTGTTTATCCGGCTTCCACCGTTTGGGGATCTTCGACCGTTTGGGGAAGCGCCGGATCGACCGTCTGGGGCAGCGGGGCGACGTGGGGGGACGCGACAGTCTGGGGCGCGACTGGTCATTCGCCCGGGCCTCTTTCGACGGTCTGGGGAAGCTCGACCGTTTGGGGATCGTCCACCGTGTGGGGTTCGTCCACCGTGTGGGGTTCGACTGATCAATCGATCATAGGGATCATCGGGGGAGATCCTGATACTGGCGCCACGGGATCACCGGACAGCTCGGGCAACTGAACCGGCTGGCTGAAAAAAGAGGTTCTTCAGAGGAAATCGCCGGTGGGTTCCGACCCAAGGCAGCTTGCCCAAGTGAGTGGTTAGAGGGCCAGAGGTTTACTCCCGGAACTGCTGAAATGCAGATCGAGCAGGCGGAAGAGCTGCTCATCGCCGAGGTTCTCACTGCGTTTGAGCAACAACCGGCGGGACTTCTTCAGCGCCGGGTCACGCCCCTCGCCTTTCACGCGGGGTGCCCTCTGCGCGGACCTCGTCGAGCGCCTCGTCATTTTGGCGACGATGTGGAACCGGTCGAGAATGCTCCGCTACACCTGAAAACCGAACGCGTTTATCTGCAGTCACGACGCCCCACCGGCGGCAATTGACGCGACGCGTGGTGTACAGCAGGAAGCCAAAGTCGGGTACGGCGACAACACGTCATTGCGGAAGACGCCTGGTCCGACCGTCCGGCTCCTCACAACCTTATGATCGTCACATCTTGACGATCATAAGGAGCGAGGCGTACCCTCGATACATATGGATGGTCCAAATACCGACGTGATCCAGGGCACCCTCGATATGTTGATCCTCAAGACACTCAGTCTGGAGCCGATGCATGGCTTCGGAATTGGGCGCCGGATCGAGCAGATCACGCGTGGGGTTTTCAAAGTGAATCCGGGATCGCTCCTGACCGCGCTGCAGCGACTGGAGCGGCAGGGGTGGCTTGATGCGGAGTGGCTGCGCACGGAGAACTCGCGCCGCGCCAAAGTCTACCGGCTGACGCGGGCGGGTCGCAAGCAATTAGAGGCCGAAACCACCGATTGGACGCGCCGCGCGCAGGCGATTGCGCGGCTGCTGAAGGCCGAGGCGTAGGTGTCACTCTGGCGCCAGCTCTCGCGCGGTCTCTCGACGTTGCTCGATCGCAGGGCGGCCGACCGCAACCACAGAGACGAGGCCGAGCACTACCTTGATGCGGCCGCCGCGGAATGGATGGCCAGAGGCCTCTCGCCAGACGAGGCGCGCCGGAGGGCACGCCTCGAAATCGGAACCGCCGTCAACCTGCGCGAAGACATGCGTTCGTATGGTTGGGAAAACGCGGTCGCGGGAATCCTCTCGGATTTACGGTACGCCGGCCGCCGTCTCCGCGCCGCGCCGGGATTCTCGGCCGTCGCGCTGCTCACGCTGGCGCTCGGAATCGGCGCGACCACCGCGATCTTCAGCGTGGTCGAAGGCATCCTGCTCAAGCCGCTTCCCTACCCTCGCCCGGAGCAACTGGTAGCGCTCTGGCACACCGCGCCAGGCCTTCATCTGAAGGACCTCAATCTGGCGGCCTCGCTGTATTTCACGTACAAGGAGGAGAGCCGCGCTTTCCAGGATGTCGCCATGTGGCAAACGGGCGCCTGGACGATCACGGGGACGAGCCAACCGGAGGAGGTTCCGGGGCTTCAGGTGACGTACCGGTTCCTGGCAACGCTGGGGGTCGAACCTGCGCTGGGACGAGGATTCGGCGCGAGCGACGATGATCCGCACGGCGAGCACACAATACTGATCTCCGATGGCTACTGGCGGTCGCGATTCGGCGGCGATCCTTCGGCTTTGGGACGAAGGCTTCTCGTGGACGGGGCTGCATACACTGTCATCGGCGTATTGCCGCCCTCGTTCCAATTCATGGACCGCCGCATTTCCTTGCTACTCCCGATGCAATACGACCGCGCGAACACGCGCCTCATCAGCTTCTGCTGTCAAGGGGTGGCGCGGCTCAAGGAGGGCATGTCGCTGGCGCAGGCCAATGCGGATGTCGCAAGAATGATCCTGCTGGCCCCGCGGAAGTTTGCCATCAATCCGGGGATTGCCGGTGATGCGTTCCGGTCGGCGCGGATCGGGCCCAACGTCCGGCTGCTTAAGGACGTGCTTGTCGGGGATATCGGCAATACGCTTTGGGTGTTGATGGTATCGGTCGGCATCCTGTTGTTGATTGCCTGCGCGAACGTGGCGAACCTGGTCCTGGTCCGCGCAGACGGGCGGCGACAGGAACTGGCGGTTCGGGCGGCGCTTGGCGCAGGTTGGGAGAGGCTGGTTCGCGAGCTTCTGGTCGAAAGCCTGCTGCTGGCGGCGATTGGCGGCGCGGGCGGCGCCGCGCTGGCGTACGGCAGTCTGCGGCTGCTCACCGCCTCGGAGTTGCCTCATCTGCCGCGTATTCACGAAATCAGCCTCGATCCCGCGGCCCTGATGTTCACAGCGTGCATTTCGCTCGCCGCGGGCCTGCTGTTCGGGTCGTTGCCAGCCATCAGGTACGCCCGACCGCAAGTCGCGGACGCCCTGCGAGGGGGCGGCCGTTCGTTGAGCTCAAGCAAAGAGCGCCAGCGCGCGCGCAGCATTCTGGTGGTCGCGCAGGTGGCGCTGGCGATGGTGCTGCTGGTGGGATCGGCGCTGATGATCCGAACCTTCCAGGCGCTCCGACACGTCGACCCGGGCTTCTCCAACGCGTCGCAGTTGGAGACGATGCGAATCTTCATTCCGGGAACTCAGGTGAAGTCACCCGAGGCGGCGGTCCGGATGGAAGAGGAGATCATGCGGAAAGTCGAGGCAATCGCGGGCGTTTCCGCGGCCGCAATCACGAACGTCGTACCGCTGGAGAGTAACGGCTCCAATAATCCGGTCTATGCCGAGGATCGAGCGGGACAGGACGGCGCCGTACCGACGATCCGCCGCTTCAAATTCATCTCTCCCGGGTACGTCTCGGTGATGGGCGCCCGCCTGGTCGCCGGGCGGGATCTGACCTGGACGGAACTCTATCGCCAGACGCCGGTGGCTCTCGTATCCGAGAACATGGCGCGCGAATTGTGGGGCGACCCGCAACGGGCGCTCGGGAAACGGATCCGCACCGCGCTCAGCGACGACTGGCGGGAGGTCATCGGCGTCATTTCGGACCTGCGCGACAATGGCATCGATCAGAAGGCGCCGGCGATTGCTTACTGGCCGCTCCTCTACCGGAATCTCGGCAACGCCTCCGGCGCGAGCGGCGCCGTCCGCAGCGTGCGCTATGTGATCCGAAGCCGCCGCGCCGGCACGACGGCCTTTCGCGAGGAACTGCGGCAGGCCGCTGCCACAGTCAATCCGAATCTCGCGGTGGCGGATGTACAAACTCTGCAATCGGTTTACGAGCGCTCGCTCGCGCGCACATCGTTCACGCTGGCGCTCCTTGCCACTGCCGGCGGCATGTCGCTGCTGTTGGGCCTCATCGGAATTTATGGCGTCATCTCCTATTCCGTGGCGCAAAGAACCCGCGAGATCGGAATCCGGATCGCACTCGGGTCGCCGTTGCGGGACGTGACTAAATTGTTCGTTCGCCATGGGCTCGCGATGTCGGGCGTGGGGACGGTCCTGGGATTGGTTGGCGCCCTCGCGCTGACGCGGCTGATGAAGTCGTTGCTGTTCGAGGTAAGCCCCGCGGATCCGGTTGCATTTGCCGGCGCGACCGCCGCCCTGATCGGCGCGGGACTTCTGGCAAGTTATCTCCCCGCACGCCAGGCGGCCGGAATCGACCCGGCCGAGTCGCTGCGCGGCGAATAGCCTTTGCAGACGCTTGAGAAACGGTTAGCAAAAAGAAGATAAACAGGGCGCGGGCGATCGCTTGCGCCCATTTTTCGTTTGGGGCCGGCTCAGTGGACCGTTCGCGTCTTCCGGTTCATGTAATCCATGAGCAGGTATTGGCCGAGCGTGTGCGGCGTCGTAAAGTACGCCTTGCCCCGGCATAATTCGGTCACTTTCTGGACGAAGTTGATCAGCCCATAATCGCTCGCCAGCATAAAGGTATTGATGATAATTCCCTGCTTTTTGCAGCGATTTACTTCTTCGAGGGTTCTGCTGATCACGAGCGGGTCGAGTCCGAACGCATTCCGGTACATGCGTCCGTCGTCGAGCGTGAGGGCGGAAGGCTTTCCATCCGTGATCATGACGATCTGTTTCATGTCCTTGCGCTCCCGCTCCAGCAGCCGCTGCGCCAGGATCAGGCCGTCTCTGGTGTTGGTGTAATACGGACCGACCTGGACCCGCGCAAGCTGGCTGATGTTCAGTTCTTCCGCCGAATCATGAAACAGGACGCATCTGAGACAGTCGCCCGGATACTGCGTTCGAATGAGATGCGCGAGCGCCATTGCGACCCGCTTCGCCGGCGTGAACCGATCTTCGCCGTAAAGAATCATGCTGTGACTGCAGTCCAGCATGAGAACCGTCGCGCAGGAGCTTTGATATTCACACTGATGCACATGCAGGTCGGAGTATTGCAGATCGATCGGAGATCCGATGCCTTCTCGGCGAATCGCTGAGAAGAGCGTCTCTCCGATGTCGAGATTCAGGGTATCGCCGAACTCGTACTGCTTGGATGAACCGGAGGATTCAATCCCGGTTGCAAGGTCCCGCGTGTCGTGACGGCCGAAACTCGATTTCCCGAGCGAACCCAGAAGATCCTTCAGAGTCTTGAAGCCGAGAAAATCGAGAGATTTGTCCGTTACCTCAAAGCGGGCTTGCTCGCGGCCATTACCGGCGCCCGGCCCGGCTGGCGCCTCGGCGGGGTCCTCAATGGAGATGTGCCCCTCATCAGCGAGTTTCTGGATCAGATTCTCGAGCAACTGATCCATCTGCTCCGGCGACATGCCGGCGAGTTTCTCGAGAAGCTCTTGCGCGCGTTCGCCGGAAAACACGTCTCCGGATTCCAGAGCCTGCTGGATCGCGCGTTTCAGATCCTCCATGCTGTTGCGGTTCCACTCCGTGAAACGCATGTAGGGATCGTTGAAGCCGCTCTCCAGGAAGAAGTCGGCCAGCGCATTCATGAGGTCCTGCGCGTCGATTCCGAGGTCCTCTCCGGTGTACTTCGAAAACCGGACCCACTTCATGGCCTTATCCTTTAATTGAACTGACGCTTCTGGCGGGTCCGCATGTTCTCTTCGGTCTCCGCCGGTTGTCTTCTTCGCTCTTCGGCGGCAAAACCGCGTTCCTCGCTGCGGCTGATGCGCCGGTGCGCATGTAAGCCTTCCAGAATGAACTCGCCCGCGGAAGCGCGCACTTCATCCGGTTCGTTGGACGTGAGACCCAACGCCCGGGTTTTCTCCATCAGGCCCTGAATGGAGCCGAGTTCCTTCAGCATCTCCTCTGAAGCCGCGTCAGCGCTGAGCTTCAGCGATCCGCCGATGTCAAACCATTGCACGATCGGCTGCATGTTTACGCCTTCAAAGTAGCGGTCGAACACCTTGCCAACTGCGGTCCGGATCAGCTCACGGGCTACCACGTCGCCGCCCTTCAGCTCCCCCTCGTATTCGAGCTCGAGCTTGCCCGTGACGGCGGGCAGCGCGGCGTAGATATCTACAACCCGAGGCGAGGCGAATTCTTCGTTGTTCCGAAGGGCGCGTCGCTCCGCGTTCGAAATGACATTCTCGGTTACGGAAATCGGGAGCCTCTGCGAAACGCCCGAACGTTTGTCCACGCGTTTGTCTTCGCGGGCTGAAAACGCGAGCTGCTCGATGATCTCCGCAATGTACGGCGCCACGCGCGCCTGCACGGGCGAAGGCCGTTCCATCCACGATTCGCTGCGGGTGATTTCGATGCCGTGCTCGATCGAAACAGGATAGTGTGTGCGGATTTCACTCCCGATCCTGTCCTTCAACGGCGTAATGATTTTGCCGCGCGCCGTGTAGTCTTCAGGGTTTGCGGTGAACACCAGCAGCAGGTCCAGCGGGAGCCGCACGGGGTATCCCTTAATCTGTACGTCTCCCTCCTGCATGATGTTGAATAATCCCACCTGGATCTTGCCCGCGAGATCGGGCAATTCGTTGATGGCGAAGATTCCACGGTTCGCGCGCGGGATGAGGCCGTAGTGCACGGTCAGCTCATCGGCAATATCTTGTCCCCGGCGCGCCGCTTTGATCGGGTCGATGTCGCCGATCATGTCCGCGATAGTGACGTCCGGCGTTGCCAGCTTCTCGACGTAACGATCTTCGGCCGAGAGCCAGTCCAGACGAATCGCATCGCCTTGTTCGGAAAGGAGCATCCGGCATCGTTTACAGATGGGCGCGAAGGGGCTGTCGTGAATCTCGCAACCCGAGACATATGGCATCCACGGGTTCAGCAGGGTCGTCAGCATTCGGATCAGGCGGGTTTTCGCCTGGCCGCGGAGGCCCAGCAGGATAAAGTTGTGCCGGGACAGGATCGCATTGATCAACTGCGGGATCACGCTGTCCTCATATCCCACAATGCCGGGGAATAAAGGTTCGCGCCGTTTCAGCTTACAAATCAGGTTCTGACGGAGTTCGTCTTTGACTGTCAGGTGGAATTTGTGATGATCATCGCTGGCTCTGAGTTCTCCCAGCGAGAGGGGAAGTTCGGAACGGGACTGAGGCATGAATTCGCTTCCGAAAAACTGTCCTGATATTAGCAGAGGCGGGCGAAAGCGCCGTTACGGGGACTCGTCTACGACTTCGAGCGCGTTGATGCAGGCGTAGTTCTCGTGCGGAAGCAGCGAGATGACGATCTTGCCCTGGTGGCTGGGCGCAATATTGTGATCGGAGACGATAGCTGCGCGGTTGACTCCGCCCGCTTCTCTGATGATGTCGAAGTCTTTGCGAAGCATCACTCCGTTGATCAGGATGTCGAACGTCCGGCTACCCGCGCCGCCTCCTCCGGGATTGCCCGCCCCGAACCAGCTCTCGGCGAAGTACAGATTCACTCCGTACTTACCTTGACGGGCGACCGGAATTACATAGGTCAGATTTCCAAAACGCTCGCTGCGATAAAGATCCGGATCGCTGTTCTGAACATTCGAGTCCGGCCGAGCGATCAGTTGTCCTCCCCGGGCGTAGCGGTCCGGGTCCCAATAACGCCCCTGGCTGTCCTTCAGGCCCCGATCGCGCATGACAATCCGGTACGGCCGAATTCTGCCCGGTATTCCAGGGACGATGGAGATCGCGTTGAGAAAGGGATTATTGCTGTTCGGCAGAAACTCCAGATGAAGTTTGCCATCCGACGCGGGCGAAACGTCCCGGAACAATTTAATATCCGCCGTGCTGGCTCCGGCGTCGGCGAGCACATCGAAGTAGGTCAACTCCGGCTTTCCGTTGATACGAACCGCGAAGAGCCGCGTGGTTTCGCCGCCGCCGGCGACATTGTTTTCACCGAAAATGGTCTCGGCGAAGTACAGCCTCAGTTCATACACGCCCGGCTTCAGGGGGATGTCGTATCGAAACGTTCCTTCGCGGCGGTTGCGGTAGATCTGCTGGTCGCGCGTCCCGAACACAATCTGGTTGTGGGGCGTCTGCGCCACAGTCCCGCCCTCATACCATGTGTCGCTTTGCCAGACCCGCTCCTGGGCATCGACGTAGCTGCCGCTCTCGACGCCACAGAGAATTCGAACCTCCTCGCCGGAGGCGATGGCCGCCGCGGCATCTATGGCTGCTGAGGGGGGATGCTTCAGCGGCCTTCGCGGATAGAAGAGAGCGACCGCCGCAAGGAGGACCAGCGCGGCGGCCAGCCACCAAAACCATCTACCGGCCAGAGGCTTTTGCCGGTGCGGCCCCGATGGCGGAGCCAGAACCGGCGACAAGGACAAGAGTTCCGGAGCCGGCTGTATCACCTCAGCCTGAAACGGAGCTTCGGTTTCCGCAGTCGGAGGCGCTTCCGCGATGCCAGTGGCAAACACGAAACGCGGCGTGTACTGCCCCGAAGGTATCTCGATTCGGACGCTGTGGCCTGCGCCCTCGCCGGCGTAATATTCCTTAAGCCGCTTTCGGAGGCGGTGCGCCTCGACCCTTACAATCGAGTCCTTTTTTTGGTCAAACTCCGGCGGTCTCCCGAAAGCTTCGACGGCAATGTTGTATTCCTTGATCTCCTCGGCGGCCCCGTCAAAATATTTCCGGCAAATATATCGCAGCAATTCAGCGAGATTCGGAGCACGGTTGAAAATTCCCGACGCGAGGATGGTTTCGAGTTCGGTTCGTTCCTTTTCGAATGCTGCGGCGATGGGCATGTGCCAAGCGAGGGACCGGGCTGTGTGAAGTATATCCGCTCTGTGAAGCACTGGCAAGGACTTGGAAATTCCGACGTTAACCAGAAAACAGAGCGTTAACCCGCTCGTTAACCGCAACTTCCGGTACCCATGTACACATTTAAAATCAGTGTGTTAGAAGACAACCGGCGCGGCCCTGCGGTCATGAGTCCCGCGTGGGCCGACTTCTGCAGAATCAGGACTACAAGAAGGGCCGCAGGTCTGTGAGTTTTCTACCCTTCGACCTACATAGTTCAGAATATTCGATATAAAAACTGGAATTAATCTCAGAGCGCGTGATGCGCCGCCGGTTTGGCTGGATGGAACGCGCGTTAAGGCAGACTGCGATCTGGCTAGTCATTTTTCTATCTGATTGAAAACAAATTTCCACTTTACGGTTAACGAGCCGTTAACCGCTTTAGCCTTCACCCAAGGGTAGTGCTTTTATAGTATTGCGTGCGGATAAATTCGGTCATTCGCGCTTCAGGAATTTTCGACAGTCGGGGTTTTCGGGTTTTCAAATTTCAGAGATAGGGGTGTACGGCTTATGACAAGCTGGGCCAAGTTGGTTGCAGGCGTCGGCCTGTGCGCGGCGTTTGCCTTTAGTCTGCCCGCGCAATCCATATATGCGACTTTGACCGGAGTGGTGTCCGATCCCACCCAGGCAGTAGTCGCTGATGCGACCGTGAAACTTCGGGATCAGCAGTCCGGTTCACTGCGCGATACCGTTACCAACCACGATGGCTATTACACCTTCGCCTCGATTCCGCCGGGAACCTACGAACTTGATGTGGAGGCTAAAGGCTTCGAGAGCTTCAAGGCAGCCGACTTGGCGATCGGCGGCGGTGAGAAGCGCAACATCAACGTGACCCTCAAGGTCGGCGCAACGAGCGAAACGGTCGAGGTCAGTGGAGCGGTGGATTCGGTCATCCCGGTGGACTCCGGCGAGAAGTCGTCGACCTTGACCACAAAGGAATTGCAGAATTACGTTTCTGTCGGAAGTAACGCGGCCGAGTTCATCAAGATCATGCCGGGATTCGGCGTACAGAACGGGACTTCCAACAAAGCTAATTTCACCGGTGAGACGATCGGCATCAACGGCAACGGAGATGCCGGTAGCCAGAGTCCCCTCAACAACGCGTATTCATATAACGGCCTGCCTACCAACTCACTGGACATCACTGCTGACGGGGCTCATGTTTCCGATCCCGGTTGCAACTGCGCGACGCCCGTCAATCCGAACTCCGACATGATTTCGGAATTCAAAGTCCTGACGTCCAATTTCAGCGCCGAGAACCAGAAGGGTCCCGCCGTGATTAGTTCGGTCGCCAAGTCCGGCGGCAAGGACTTCCATGGATCGGCTTTCTTCTACGCGCGCAACTATGCTCTGAACGCGAACGACTGGCTCTTCAACGCCAATGGCCAAACGCAACCTCAGAACAAGTATTACTATCCAGGCGGCACGATCGGCGGACCGGTTCTGATACCCGGCACCCACTTCAACAGAAACCGCGACAAACTCTTCTTTTTCACCGGGTATGAGTATTTTTACCAAGTGCTCGACACCGGGCTCCTTAGATCGACGGTACCTACATCCGGCATGATCGGCGGCAACTTCTCGCCATCGGAAGTCGCGAAGCTGGGCAATGTTTTGGGCGCCACGGGCGCTCCGCCGACGGGGCTGAACTCACAGAACCTCGCGTTGTATCCGGGCGGTATCATCCCGCAATCCGTGCTCGATCCGAATATGCAGGCGCTTATGAAGCTGTATCCGCAGCCGAACGCCGACCCCAATTCGAATGGCGGATACAACTACGTTCAGGCCGAAACCTTCAACCAGAACAGCGTTCAGTGGATGAGCCGCGTCGATTACAACATCAGCGACAGCACGAAGCTCTTCGTTCGCTATAACCTCCAGCGCGAGACCCAGCAATTCCCGGTTGGCCTGTGGTGGCGCAACGGCAACCAAGTCCCATATCCCACTCCGATCGAAGGCAAAAACAAATCCGACTCAGTCACCGCCTCTTTGACGCACGTGTTCAGCCCCAGCATGACGAACGAATTCGTCTTCGGGTACACGTTTATCGGTTTTCCGAACGTGTTCCAGGATCCGTCGAAGGTGGACCGAACGCAAGTCGGCTACAACTACAAAGGGGTTTACAAGAACGGCGTCGCCCAAATCCCCTCTTTCGGCGGCGGGAGCTGGGCATCGCTAGTGTTCAATCCTGGCGGCTTCGAGGCAGGCGGTCCGTCGCAAGGCCTTTATGCGGACAAGTGGCTGCCGAGCATCAGCGACACGCTTTCGAAAGTATGGGGAACTCACACATTTAAAGCTGGCTTCTTCTGGGAATGGATTCGCAACGCACAGCCGGCGAACAATAATACGAACGGCAATATACAGGTTGCCAGCAGCAATGCAAACACGATGGGCAATGAGTATGCCGACCTGGTGATGGGGAACCTGAACAGCTACAACGAAACCTCATTCAACAGGCTCAACGATATTTCATACAGCACGTACGAAGGATTCCTGCAGGATTCCTGGAAAGTGAACAAAAAGCTGACGCTTGAACTCGGGCTTCGTATCACGCACTTCTCGCCATGGTCCGATCGGACTGGCGCTGGCTATTCGATCTTCGATTATTCAAAATACAGTCCGAGCTGCACACCGACGCAATATTGCGGATTCCTCTGGCATAGCCGTGACCCAAGCGTGCCTTTGAGCGGATTCCCCGAGCGCGCCGCGTTCTGGCAGCCCAGAGTTGGGTTCGCCTACGATCTCTTCGGTTCCGGGAAGACCGTTCTCCGAGGTGGGTGGGGACGGTTTTACTATCACTCGGCGCAGTTTACGAACGGCCTAGACGTCGCCGCGGGCGTTCAAACTATCAACCTTACCAGTAACCAAGGACTTCCTACAAATCTCGTTGCGTGCCCCAGTTCGAATCCCTGTACGCCGCTCCTCGCGCGAGAGATTGATACTCTTAACTCACCGAGCGCGGCCTTGACACCTGCCGCTGTTGACGGCAAAGACGACCGGCAGCCATACACCGACAGTTATAGCTTTACGGTGGCTCAGCGCACTCCGTGGTCCAGCCTCCTTGAAGTGGCATACGTTGGAAACCGCAGCCGTGACCTTCAAATCACCAGCGGCGCAACGAGTAACATCAACCTCGTTCCTGTCGGCGCGATGCTCTCTTCTAACAACGGCGGCGCCGATCCGAATGGCCTCATTGCGGATAAATTCCGTCCGCTGCAGGGCTTCTCGGACCTGAACCTTGCGACCAACGGAGCATACTCAAACTACAACGCGATGCAGGTGACGTGGGTGCGCACCAAGGGCCGCTACGTCATCAACGCTAACTACGCCTTCGGCAAGGCTCTCGGTATCGTCAATCCCGCGCTGGATCCGTTTAACCTTCGGAACGATTACGGCACCCTCAGCACGAATCGCACGCATATCTTCAATCTTGCCTACTCGGTTGAACTCGGAAATCCGACGCACAACAAGGCTGCCGGGTACTTGATTAATGGTTGGCAGTTGTCCGGAATTCTCCAGGCGGAGAGCGGGCCAAACCTTACGGGCTTCCAGGGTCAGAACTTTGGCATGAACCTGAACAACTACAAAAGCCCGTCCACGGGCTTCCAGGTGAGCAATGTTTCACTGCTCGGCACGAACGCCATTCAGTTGAATCCGATTCTGACGTGCAACCCGACTTCGAATCTGGGCACGAATCAGTTCATCAATCCGAACTGCTTCGCGATACCCACGCAGGTTGGTCAGAATGGCGGCAGCGTCCTGCCGGCCATCTACGGGCCCGCATTCTTCAATGCCGATCTGGGCCTCTTCAAGAACTTCCAGTTCGGTGAGACCAGGAAGCTGCAGTTCCGCATTAACGCGTACAACTTCCTGAACCACCCGCTGTGGTCGTTCAACGGAAGCAACCTGACGCTTGGATTCGACGGCACGACCGGCAAGCTCAATACGCCGCTTTTCGGTACCGTCACAGACAAACAGGGACACCGTGTGGTTCAGATGGCCGTGAAGTTCTACTTCTGAAAACCCGCCATTCGTCAGCTTAGAAAAGGGCGATCCGAAAGGGTCGCCCTTTTTGCTTTCCGGTCGATAATGGCGATGATGAGGCTTCTGCTCATGATCGCGGCGTTAACGCTCACTGCTTCGGCCGAGCCGCCAACGAGCACGACGTTCTGGAACACCTCAGGGCGCTATGTCGGCTCCACGCAGTGCGCTTCGTGCCACGCTGCCGAATCGCGGAAATTCCACGCCAGCAGCATGTCGCGCGCTATGCAGCCAATCGATTCGTGCGCGATTCTGAAGCCTGGCGCTCACCTCAATTTCAAATCCGGCCCATTCGCGTATTCCATCGCCTGTGAATCCGGCAAGGTCTTCTACCACGTTACAGACGGCAAGGAAACCTTCACCGCGCCTCTCGAGTACGCGTTTGGTCAGGGCAACGCGGGTCAGACCTATCTGTATTCGATCGACGGACGCTTTTACGAGAGCCGTGTCAGTTACTACGCCGAAATCGACGGCCTTGATCTGACGGTCGGAGCGATGAATTCCCGGCCTGCGGATATCCGTTCTGCGGCCGGACGCCAACTGGATGCCAAAGAGCCCAGAGAATGCTTTGGCTGCCACACGACCGGCGCCCGCCGCGGGATCACGCTTCAGCTTCAGAACTACGAGCCAGGAGTCCAGTGCGAGAGTTGCCATGGCCCGGGCGGCGATCACGTCGATTCCATCCGGTCCGGCCATCCCAACCCCAACGCCATCCGTTCCCTGGCCAACATGGACCCGCAGCAGACCAGCGAATTTTGCGGGGCTTGCCACCGCACCTGGCAGACCGTGATGATGATGGGAATCAAAGGAATCAACACAGCGCGCTTTCCGGCGTATCGTTTGACCAACAGTCCTTGCTTCTCGCTCGACGACCGGCGCATCGCCTGCACCGCCTGCCACGACCCGCACGGCTCACTCGTTTCAGACGACAAGTATTACGACTCGAAGTGCACGGCGTGCCACTCTGCGTCCGGCGGTAAGAAGGTGTGCGCTGTGGCCAAACAGAACTGCACCTCGTGCCACGTGCAGCGCGTCTCGCCCCCCGAGGCGCATCATGCCTTCCCCGATCATTGGTTCCGCGTCGTACGTTCGAAAAACGGCTATCCCGAATAAGAACAGCGTTAAAATGGGGGCGTACCTTCTTAAGACGACCTATGCTGGCCCTCTTTGCGGCCCTGTTGCTTGCGCAAGCCGCGAACACCGCATCACCCGCCCGTCCCGCTTCTTCCGATGCTTGTGAAGCCCTCGCTCGCGAGGCCGTCGCTGCGCGCGATGCGGGTCGGCTCGATGAGGCCTTAGCGTTTTATACGAAGGCCCTGAAACTCCGTCCGCAATGGGACGACGGCCTTTGGAACGCCGGATCCATCGCGTATGACCGCGACAAATACGCGGCAGGCCGTATTCCCTACGTCATGACCATCTCGGCGTCAGCGATACCGGCGGGCGAGTACGAAATCAAAGCGACCACGAAGCAGGGCGACACCAGCGCACAAACTCAAACTCAGGTCAGGATGCAGTGAAAGCGCTTCCGCGGCTCGCTCTGATTCTTGCAGCGGTCTCATCGCTCGGCGCCCAATCTGCGGACGATCAACTCCTGAAGTCCGCGATTACCTACCACCAGTCGGGGAATATCGAAGCCGCTATCCCGGCCTACACGGAATACCTCAAAAAACATCCCGATAACCTGATTGCGCTGTCCAATCTCGGCGCTGCCTATTCGAAGAGCGGGCGGTATGCGGACGCGATTTCGCAATATAAACGCGCGCTGAAGCTTCAGCCCAACAATACGCCGATCGAGATGAATCTGGCGCTCGCGTATTACAAAATCGGCGAAGCGGAAGAGGCGGCTCCGATTCTGGACAAAGTTCATAAAGCAGCGCCCAATGAACTCCAGCCCACGATGCTCCTTGCCGATTGCTGGCTGGCGCTCGGAAAGAACAAAGATGTTGCCGCGCTGCTCGACCCCATCGCGGTGGAACGGCCGGACGACTTAGGTGTAGCTTACATGCTGGGCACGGCGCTCGTTCGGGACAATCAGGTCGCGCGTGGCCAGGTCGTAATAGAAAAGATTCTGCGCAACGGCGATTCAGCCGAGGCGCGCTTGCTTCTCGGGACTACCAAACTGAACGCCAGCGACTTTTCCGGAGCCCGCGACGATCTCGCCAAAGCAGTCGAACTGAACCCCAAACTTCCCGACGTTTACTCCTTCTACGGAGTCGCGCTGCTTCGGACGGGCGACAGTGCGGGAGCCGTAGCCGCGTTTCAAAAGGAGCTTGCCTCCAATCCGAACGACTTCAACTCGAATCTCGAACTGGCAGTGCTGATGAGGCAGGACGACAAATACGACGAAGCGCGTCGCTATCTCTCGAGAGCGCTCCAGTCGCGGCCGGGCGATATCGGAGCGCGGTATCAGCTGGCGGCCATCGATTTCGAGACCGGAAAGATCGACGAAGCGCGCATCGCCTTGGAACAGATGGTCAAGGAGGCTCCGAATTTCACCGAGGCCCACGTGACGCTCGCGACCGTTTATTACCGGCTGAAGCGCAAAGATGATGGCGACCACGAGCGCGCGATCATCCAAAAACTCAACGCAGACGCTCAGGCCAAACAGCCTGGCGTGAACGTCAAATAGTCAGCGGCGGATTAGCCAGACCTCGGAAACCTGCACGCCGCGCCCATTACCGCCTCCGCCAGATGGCTTCGTCCATTCCAGCGTGAGTTCGCCGGAAGCCGTTGCCTCCTGCGGAATATCGAATTCAACGGGAGCAACCGGCGACGGCTTCTCCCGGAACGGATGAATTTCGAAGCGGCCATTCGCGGTTAACCGGAGTTGCGTTTTCGAGGAGTCACCTCCGTACACCACGCGAACCTTGTAGCCTGCTGTACGGTCGAGATCGGCGTAATGCAGCCGCAAAGGCGTATCGCCCAACGTCTCAGCGTCGGTGAACCAGGAAACACGCCACCCCTGTTGCGGCAGCCGGCCGAAGCTCATCATCGGCGACTTCAGGAAATCCGGATCCTCCTCATACTTCAGTCCGCCGACAAGGTGAGGCTGCCGCCGGATATCCCCAAGGTCATCGTAAAAACCGCCCGGGCCTGGATCCGTCCAGTGAAGTATCTGCTGGATCCTCGCGAGCCGCGCCTTCTCATCGCTGAGGGAACGGATTTCCGCGAACTGGTTTCTCAGCCACACTCGATTGTTCAATGCGAAGTCGATCGCATCGAGATTCGCGCCGCGATCGACCCCAATCGCCTGGTAACGCGGAACGCTGAGTTGCATATGGATGCTCTGAAAAAGAGCTTCCGCAAGCTCGAAGACTCTTCCAGGCTCGGGAAATGCCGGAGCCATTTCGCGCTCGGCCTCCTCCATCGCGTTGAGCGATCCGAGTCGGTCCGCGGATCGCAACTGCGTCATCGCCCGGTCTTCCTGGGCTGATTCGAAAGTCTGCCTTTTCCGAGCCGCATCGTCATAGTAAGCGCGATAGAGAGCCTCCTGAAAGCGCCAATTGAGCCGCTGCTGAGGCGTTGCTGCGCGCTCCAGCGCCTGAAATTGCTCAAGCGTAATGTCAGTGGGGCCGCCGCGCCAGTTGCGTTCCAATGCCATCAATCCGTTAGCGAATGAATCAGCCAAATCCGCGCCGATGAAGAATTTGCTGTAATCGCGCAGCAGATCCACAACGTTCGCGTCCGGATTCCAGCCGAGCCCGCTCCACACAAACTTGTTCACGTCGTCATTGCAGCCTTCGGAGTAAGTAACGAAACCTGTCGAATAAGGCGAATAGCGATGAAAAATCGCCGATTCATCAAGCGGACGGGGATTAATCGATTCGCGGCCTTCCGTTGTTGCGAAGACGTAATCCCAATCAGGGACGGGAAACTCCGAATGCAGGCTGTGCGTGATGTCGGGATAGAAGCGGATCGGATATTTCTTCGGAACCCGCTCCCTCAGTTCCACGATGCTGCCTCGTACCTGAGGGCCAAATACGACGCCGGTCAGCCACGAAGGCTGCTTTTCCAGAATCCCGATAAACTCATCGAGCCACGCCTTATCGAAACTCTGCGGCGAAATCCAAACCTGCGCCTTCGGGTGATAGCGCCGGAGATTCGCCGCCTGCTTTTCCAGAAGCGCCATCAGATACTTCGGCTCGGTATGCCCCGGATCGCCACCCGGCACGAAGATCGCATCGATGCGCGGCAGCTGTCGGAAAACATTCCCCCATTCATTGAGGGCGAATTCCACGGTCTTGGGATCGGAGTAATCCGGATCCATCGCCGGATACCAGATCGAGACATCGAGCCCGTATTCACTCGCGATATGCGACATCTCCACCATCATGTCCATCTGAGGTAAAGGAAAATGCGGGCTGTCTGCCGCATCGTCCGAACGCGGAGGAATCAGCTCAATTGTGTTCGTCCCGAAGATCGCCAGTTCGCGGATGTACTGCTCCCACATGGGCACGGACCATCCGTCGTACGCGTTCGTCTTCGGCCGATAGCCAAGCTGGTGGCCCCGAATCGCGACCTTGGGCGCGCTCGTGACGTGAAGTCCATCCGCAATGGTCACGCGCTGCTTCGCCATATCGAGTTGCCGCAGGAAATACCCCGCGCCGAAGATCACCCCGCGATCGTCATTGCCGCGAATCTCCACCGCATTCGCCGAAGTCGACATGCCGAACCCATCCGCCGCCCCCGAACCCCGGCCGATACTGATCACCGGCGCATCCGTGAACTTATTCCGCTCCAGCCGGATCTGGGTCCGCCTCTCGACCTCCTGAGCGATCATCTCAGCGGCTTTCCGCGCCGTAGGGCCGGCATTCGGCTCAATCTGAATCGACGCGCGGCGCAGGTCAAGCGCCAGGCACGGCAGCGTCACCGCAAGCAATAAGGCGATCTTTCTGATCACGAGCAGATTATATTCGGGCCGCTACAATCAGGATGTGCCCAAGGTGACTTTCCTCCCCGCCGGAGAGACGTTCGAGTTCGAATCCGGCAAGCTGCCTTATAAGGATCATGGACGTCCGGAATCGCTGCTGGATGTCGCCATGAACAACGGCTTTCACCTCGAGCATGCCTGCGGAGGAAGTTGCGCCTGCACGACCTGCCATGTGGTCGTTAAGGAAGGGATGAACAACTTATCGGAGATGGAAGACGATGAGATGGATCGGGTGGAACAGGCTGCGGATTTTCAACTCAATTCGCGTCTGGGATGTCAGGCCGTCGTGAAGGGCGACGTAACCGTGCACATCCCGGACTGGAATCGAAACTACGTCAGCGAAGGGCACTGATTACTTCTTGTGGATGATGATGTTGCCGTTCATCGTTTCGAACCGGTATTCCGGTCCGCCGCCGTTGATCGAACCGTAGACGCTCCGGTCCATCCGGATGCGATATTTGCCGTCGCTGCTTCTGGAATCTTCTACGGTGGGCTTTGTGGCGTCCGGTTCCATTTTCACGTCGAAATCGCTGTAAACGGCGCCGTTATCGGTCTTCAGTCGCAGCCGCGCTTTCGTATCCGCCGGGATCGTCACGTCGATCTTCCCGTTGAGCGAAGTAAAGGACATGGGCTTATTCGGAGTCACGCGGTCGAGACTCGCCACCACGCTGCCGTTCTGCGAAGACGCCACCACCGAACCCGAAACGTTCTTCAACTCGACTGAGCCATTGACGTTCTCGATCTCGAGATCGCCATTGACGCCTGTTACTTCAATCTTGCCGCCGTTGACCGCCTGCAACTGAAGTGATGTATTCGTCGGCACCTGAATAATGACGTTTCCGCCACGACCATCGCTGCCGGATCCTATCGTCACGACGTTGTGAGCCTCCTCGATATTGAGGCTTGCGGCGCCCATATCGATGCGGTGCATGCCTTCCGGCACTCCTCTCCGCATCCGCTCGGTCTCGCGCTGTCCCCTGGCCGATTCCACGGAAACCTGGCCGGCCGGACCGCCGCCGGTTATCGTCATGCCGCCCGAAATCAGATTGACCTTGACCGTGGCTGGTTGCGACGGGTTTGAAAGCGGTACCGTCATCTTGTCCTGAGCCGCCGCAATGGCAGCGCAGGCAAAAACCGTAAAAGTGACTCGATGAATGTTCATTTGGTTTCTCTCTTGATCGCTTTATCGCGATGACTTGTGAATCTGAATGTTGCCGTTGAATGTTTCGAACTTCAGCTCCGGTCCGCCTGAAGCCACCTTGAGGTTGGTGTACTTGTTCGTCTTGTAGACGTGCCTGCCATTCCTCTCCGTGCCAGGCTCCGAGGTCGAGGCGAGAGCGGTCGTTTCGAAATCGGTCCATGCCGAACCGTTAAAGGTCTTGAGGCTCAGGTTCGCCGACAGGTTCGGCGGAAACGTGACGTCCACCTTCCCGTTGAATGATTTGAAGTAGCTGTCGACGCGCGGGCTTTCTCGGAACGTGATCGTCGTGTTCCCGTTCAGGGTATCGGCCGTCCCGGAACCCGCAATGTCGGTCATCGTAATGCTGCCATTGATGCCCTTCAAGTTGAACCTGCCCGCCGTATCCTGCGTCTTAATCTCACCGTTGACGGTGTGCAGCAACAATTCGGTCGTGCGCGGGACGTGGATCGTGAAGTTGTAGGCCACGTCATACTCGCGATCGCGGTGATCATGGAAGCCATGGTTTTCACTCGCGTGGTCGTTATCGCGGAACGGACCATTCACGTAAAGCTGCGCCACGCCGCCCTTCTCGTTTACATCGAGCACGACCTCGCGTTTCGCGCGCTGGATCTCCTCCTGATCGGCGGCGTGAATCACCTTCTCTCCATCGACGCGGATCGTATTGCCGCTGTCACCCACGACCGTAATCGACCCGCTCACCGCATCGACATCGAGCGAGGCATCGTTTGAGAACGTGTGATGGAAGGCTTCGCGGTCCTCCAGTTTGTACTCCCGCCTGGCGGCCAGCGCAAGCGTGCTTAGCGCTAATGCGATAACGAGTTTTTTCATAACAGTCCCCCTGAAGCGTTCCTTATTTGTACTGCGTAAGTTGCCGGACGGCCATATCGGCGCGCTGCCGGACCAGCGGGTTGAGATCCGGTTTCTCCGAGAACTCCTTCAGCGCCGCCACCGCCTTCGCGTCGCGCGCGTCCACCACGTAATCGATCAAAGCCGCCTGCACCAGGGGCGACTGCTGATGGGCCAGCGAGTTGGTCAGCGAGGTTCGCACGCCGGGGTCGCCGGATACCTTCGCCAGCGCGTCAATCGCCGCAAGCCGCACATTCACGTTCGAATCGCTGTTGACCGACTTGATTAACGCGGACACCACGTCGGGCTCCATCGCGGGCATGCGAACGCTGTAATCGACGCCCCGCAACCGTTCAGTAGCCGATTGCTGCTGAAGCAGCGACAACGCCACCATCTGCTTCGTACTGCTCACTTCCTCGCGCAACGCGGCAATCTCGGACTGGTCCTGTCCGCTGCCAGCACCGGGGAGAGCCCGATGCAAGAACGATCCCCCCACCAAACCCAGCGCCAGGCATCCCACAGCAATCGACACCTGCCATACTGGCCGCTGAGGCCACAGAGTCGCGAGAGAGAAGCGCCACTGAGTTTGCTTGCGCGTCGAGGTCAGCGATTCGAGCGTCGACTGCCACCGGACGCTCAAGGCGTGGCTCGGCTCGGGCGCGGGGAGATCGGCCAGTCGATCCCACATCGCCGTCAATTGGCTCATCTCGGCGCCGCATTCATCGCAACCCGCCAGATGCTGTTTCAGTTTCGCTTCCGAGGCGGCGTCGATCTCACCGGTCCAGGATGCCGCGATCAGTTCCTTGGCATGTCCGCACGTCATGATGCTCTTTCCTTCTGGAGTTCCGAAAAAATCTTTCCCATCTCTTTCATCGCCCGAAACACTCGCACTTTGACGGTGCCGGTTTCGCAGCCCACAATCCGCCCGATCTGCTCGTACGTCAGCCCCTGAAACCGGCTGAGTACGATCAGTTCCCGTTTATCCTCGGGCAGTTCGCGCATCGCCCGGCGCAGCAGGACCAAATCCTGTTCTTTCGCCATGCGATCGAACGCGGAAACGCCGCCGCCCTCGATCACTTCGAAATGCCCCTCTTCGGGCTGCAATTCCAGCCGATGCTTTTTGGCCTGATCCGCGAACGCATTCCGCGCGATCCGGTACATCCATGCCTCGAATCCGTCACCCGCCTGATAGGTGTGGCGGTAGCGGATCATTCTAAGGAACACCTCGTGGACCAGATCCTCGGAAGTCGCCGGACGCCCGGTGAGCCGGTAAAAGAAGCGATATAAGGCCCGATGCCGCCGTTCGTAGATCTCGCTCATGCTCGCCAGATTCCCGCGCGCAACCGCCGCCATCAGATCGTGATCGGTTTGACTCAACTGCGCGTTCTCACCTGACTAAACTCGCTTCCGGAAGGAAGGTTACACGGTTTGTTTCAAGGCTTCGGCAAGGTCCGGATAGCGGAACCGGAATCCGGCGCGAAGTGCGGCTTCTGGTACGACTCTGGCGCTGTCCAGCATATGCTGGGCGAGTTCGCCGAAGGCGAGCTTCAGGGCGAATGGGGGGACGGGAAACAATGCCGGACGGTGGAGGGCTGACGCCAGTTCCCGGGTAAATACCGCGTTAGTCACCGGATTCGGTGATGTGGCGTTCCAAACGCCCGAAATGTCATTTCCCAGCGCATGCGCGAACAATTCCGCGACGTCGTCCACATGGATCCAGGGCATCCATTGTTTTCCCGAGCCGAGTCGGCCTCCTACGAACGCCTTGAAGGCCGGGACCATGGTGGCGAGTGCGCCGCCGTCCCCCAGAACGAAGCCGATTCTTAGCTTCACGACGCGCAGGCCCAACTCGCGGGCGCGGTCCGCTTCGGCTTCCCAGGCCTGGCAGAGGTCGGCCAGAAATCCTTCGCCAGGCACGGAGGCCTCCGTCAGAATCTCGTCGCCACGGTCCCCGTAGATTCCGATGGCGGACGCCGAGACGAGCACCGTTGGTTTTTCCCGTAACTCGCTGATGGCGTCCACAAGAGAGCGGGTCCCCAGAACCCGGCTATCCCGGATGCGGCGCTTGACATCCTCATTCCAGCGCTGCGCCACGGGCTCGCCTGCGAGGTGCACCACTCCATCTGCGCCGTTCAGGAGGTCGAGCCGAGAGGTGCGCCCCCAGGCATCGACGGAATGACCGCCGTCCCGCAAGCGCTGCGAGATGTGTCGGCCCAGAAAGCCGGTTCCACCAGATACGACGTACTTCATATGCGATACGGGTCCTCGCGCATAGGTGCCTCGTTCAGCGCCGGCGGGATGCTCGAAGACAACAATGCTGCCATGCGCACCTGGATGGTGTGGCATCGCAATCTAACAGTCTTCGTTCCACTGCTGCTCCCGTGATGGGCAGTGCCTGATCTACGAAAGGCAAAAATGCAGCGTCGTTTGTTGTCGCAGATGGACGGCAGACTCACCGGGCGTTCGAAACCCGGAGCATGCTCAGGATTAGCTGGCCGCAGCTTCCGATCGCGACTGGGACGCTTGCCACTTCTTCATATCTTCAGCCATCTGCTTCTTCATTTCGGCCGGGGTCGGATCGGAGATGTGCGTAGCGATGTACCAGCTGTACCCCTCGGGATCGACGAGGCGTCCGCAGCGATCGCCCCAGAACATGTCCGAGACCGGGCCTTGCGCCGTCGCGCCCAGTTTAATCGCCTTGGCCACCACCTTATCCACGTTGTCCACCAGCAGATAGAGAGTCGTAGGGGAAGCGCCGAGATTCTTTGCGCTGCGCGCACCCATCTCAGGCATCTCCGGGCCCAGCATGAGCGAAGTGCCGCGCATCGTCAATTCCGCGTGCACTGGCTTGCCGCCGGGGCCGTTCATGATGCCCCGCTTTTCGAAGCCAAAGGCCTTTTGATAAAACTGAACGGCAGCCTTCACGTCAGTGACGCACAGCGAAGCAGTGATCGCGCCATAGTTTTTCTTGTTGAGCGGGTCGACTTTCTTAGGCATTCTTGCAAGAGTCCTTTGCGGGAAATTTGTTTCAGATTTTACATCGAATGCCAGGCGAATAGAGTGCCCCATATTGAGGCGCCAATCAAAAAACGGGGTCCGCCCGTAAGACCTCTCACTTCTACGCCGCGCGTTGCACCGCGTGAATTCGCCCAATCCGCGGGATACTGCTCTCGTATTGGGCCTCCATCCGGCGGCCATAACCCGGAATTCGCGCGCAAAGGCCTTGAAAAGTCAAATACTTAGCAGCCACCAGCAGAGACTCAGCGCCGGTTCAGCACCCGGATTCGGGAGGGCTCGACCGCCACACCCAAACTTTACGATCTACTGGGGCAGCGCGAACGAATAAAGAACGTTCGCCGAAGACACAGCCACGTATTGCTTGCCATCAACCGAGTAACTGATCGGCGAAGCCGGAATCGTTGCTCCCGCGGCGAACCGCCAAAGCTCATGCCCCGTGCTTGCATCGAGAGCCATGAAATTACCTTCAGCGGAGGCGGCGAAGACGACGCCTCCCGCGGTCGCGAGCACTCCCGGCTGGAGCCCGTTCTGCGCCAACTCGAACTTCCACTTCGGCTTACCGGTCTCAGGGTCGAAGGCCATCACACCTTGGGAAGGCGGAGCCTGCCCGTCCGCGGCAGGTGCGCCGAAGCCGCCCCCCGTGCCGCGTCCCTGATACTGCTTGCCGGGTTCAAACGGCGCGGGACCAATCGAATAACGGCCGGGGCCGTCGTAGTACATGAAATACATCAGACCCGTCAGGGGGCTGTACGACGGGTCCTGGAAATTCGAACCGCCGCCCAACGACGGATACACAACCGTCCCTTCCGGATTCGCGCGCCAGTTTTCGGTTGTGAGGGGCTTGCCGTCCGCATCCCAACCCTTTACCCACGTCGCGCGGACAAATGGCGATGCCCCGAGAAACTTGCCCGAGGCCCGATCGAGCACGTAGAACACGCCGTTCCGATCGGCATGCAGCAGCAGCTTCCGATTCTGCCCGTGCCACATACGGTCGACCAGCACCATGTCTTCCGTCGAATCCCAGTCATGCGTATCGTTCGGCGTGAACTGGTAATGCCATTTCAGTTTGCCCGTGTTCGGGTCCAGCGCGACAACGGAGCAGCTATAGAGGTTGTCGCCTTTGCGCACATCGCCGTTGATATCGGGTCCGGGATTACCGATCGCCCAATAAACCGTGTCGAGATCGGGATCGTAGCTGCCCGTCAGCCACGCGGGAGCGCCACCGTGCTGCCAGCTATCGCCTTCCCACGTTTCGTGGCCCGGTTCACCGGGTCCAGGCACCGTATACCAGCGCCACAGCCGCTTGCCCGTCGCCGGATCGTATGCGTCGACGAATGCCCGCACGCCGAACTCGCCCCCCGTGATTCCGGTAATGATCTTGTCTTTTACGGGCACTGGCGGAGAGGTAATGCTGTAACCGAGCATTGTGTCGGCGACCTGCGTTTCCCACAGGAATGCGCCGGTGCGCGCATCAAGCGCAACAAGCGCAGCGTCAAGCGTACCGTAGAACAGCCGGTTTCCGAGAATCGTGACCCCGCGATTCACCCGGTTGATCTCGTACGGATTCGTGACCTTCTGTTTGCGCTGATAGCGCCAGATAACCCGGCCCGTCTTCGCATCGAGCGCCAGCACCTCGGACGTTCCGCCCACCGGCCCGGTCGTGTACATGATGCCGTCCACAACCAGCGGCACGGATTCCACGATTCCATCGCCCGGAAGCTGAAGCGCCCAGGCGGCGCGCAGGTTTTTCACATTGGTCGTGTCGATCTGTTTCAGGGAAGAGAAGTGCTTGCCGCCCAGATCACCCCAATAAGTGAGGTAGTTCTCCGGTTCCTTCTCGGCATTCCGAATCCGGTCCCAGGAGAGGCCGCCGCCCGCCGCGAGCTTGGTCAGATCCGAGCCATCCAGCGTTTTCAGATAAGCCACCATATTCCGGATCTCATCTCCCGAAAGTCGCTTCGAATAGTCATCCGGCATCAGAGACTTCGGCTCGATCCGCAGTTCAGCAAGCGCGCTCTTTTCGAACGACCGGAAATGACCGGTAGTATCGATGAACTGAATGGTGAAGGTGTCCGCGCCTTTCTGCGTGCCGCGGTACTCCTTGCCGTCGGCGGTCTTCGCGATCACCGTGGTGGGGCGATTGAACCCGCCACGACCACGCCCACGGCCGCCCCCTGCCGGAGCCGCAGCCTGATTCGGATTGCTGATCTTCGCTTCCAGTTGCGCCGCTGCTGTCTTCCCGGCTGCCGATAAATCCGGACCGACCGAAACGCCCTTGCCGTTAACCATATGGCAGCTCAGGCACCCGCCCTTGCCTTCGAACACCGCCTTACCCGCGGCCGCATCGCCCTTCACCGTGTCGCCCCCGACAGGCTGCGCGACCGGGCCGCCTCCCAGGCTGCGGACATAGGAAATAATCTGCCACGTCTGATCGGTTGAGAACTGCGAGAACGCCGGCATCTGTGTGCCCCGCACGCCACTCCGAATCGTAATGAAGACCTCGCCATCCGCATTCCCGTGCGTCAGGTTGCCGGATACCAGTGAAGGCCCGCGATCCCCGCGCCCATCCGCGCCATGACAGGCAACGCACGCTTGGTTATACAGCGTTCGACCGGCGGCGATCGCCTGTGGGTTGGCCGAAAACGGATTGCGCTGGGCCTCGGCGCGGTCACTTTGCGCCAGGCACAGCGCAGGCAGAATCAGAGCGGGCAGTGTTAGAGAAAGCAGGGCGAACTTCATATGGATATCGTGAGATCTATTTTCCGTTCTTGAAGATCAGCGGCGAGAAATCGGCCAGGCTATTGCGCCAAACGGGCCATGTATGCGCGCCGGAATACGTGGTGAACTTCTCGTGGATGCCCGATTTATCCAGCGATTCCGCCCATGCCTTGACGCGCGGATATTGAACTGTCGTATCGGCATCCCCGCATGTGATCCACACCAGCGGAATATTCGCCCGAGCAGTGTTCGAAAGATGCGCGGCGACGTCAAAATCCCGAGGCAGCCCCGGGCTGAAAATACCAAGCGCGCTGAACAACTCGGGATGAGAGAAGCCCGTATAGATCGTGTGACCGCCGCCCATCGAGAGCCCGGCCAGCGCCCGGTTGCGCACGCCCGGCGCTACCCGGTAGGCGCCTTCAACGGCCGGAATGACTTCCTTGGTCAGATACTCTTCGAAAAGCTGGTTATTGTTGGCGTTGCCACCGCGTCCCGCGCCGAAAGGAACGGCATGTCCCGCAGGCATCACGACGATCATCGGCTTCGCCTTGCCGTCCGCAATGAGGTTATCCAGAATCAGGTTGGCGTGACCGGCGTTCGTCCAGGAGTCCGGCGTATCGCCACTGCCGTGAACCAGGTACAAAACCGGGTACTTCGCCGAAGACTTCTCGTAGCCCGGCGGCAGATAGATCACGAACCGCTCCGTTCGGCCCAGAACTGCCGACTTGCGCCATTCCGTTACCACCGTTCCGTGCGGAACATCGCGGAGTTCCCAGGGAGCGGGCGTAGCCGCCGGAACTTCGACCAGGCTGGCGGAGGTGCGCTGCCGGAGCTTGATCACAGGGTTGACCGGGTCCGCCACCGCCACACCATCCAGGTTGAACCAATAAAGGTGCCCGTTGGCCTCCAGCGGACTCGTCGTAACCGCCCATACCCCGTCGGCGCCCTTCTGCATCGGCTCCGGCTTTCCAACCGGCATCCAGTCCCCATACAGCGTGACCTCGGTAGCCTTCGGAGCCCGCACCCGGAACGTAACTGTCCGGTCGCCATGCACTTCGGGCGAAACGAGGCCGTCTGGCGTGGGAGTCTGGGCGATGGCCGCTATGCCCAGGGCGAGCGCGCAAACTGCATACGATATACAGGTTTTCATTAAAGCTTTTAAGAAGTATACAGGCGCCGAAACAGCCATACATAGTTACGCATCCAACCAGTGCGGGTGTTCCCAAGGCCGGTACTGGCCGTTCCGATGACCGCACGTATAATAAAGCCTAGAGGTCCCCACTTGTCCGTCCGCGAGTTCTTTCGTTTTTTCGCACACGTCCAGATGCTCCCAATACTCGAAAGCGGGGAGGAGACGCTGGTGGGCGGCCAGGCTGTCATGGAAGGCGTGATGATGCGCGCCCCACACAGCTATTGCGTGGCGGTCCGTAAGCCCAACGGGGAGATCACGAAAGAGGAGATGTCCATCCCGCGGATCTCCGAAAAGTACCCGTTGCTCCGTTTCCCCATGCTGAGAGGACTGGGCGTGCTCGGGCAGGCGATGATGCTCGGTATGAAGGCCCTGTCTTTCTCAGCAAACGCGGCTCTCGACGACGGCTCGCAAGCCGAAAAAAAGGAAATGCCGAAATGGGCGATGGCGCTCCAGATTGGCTTTTCGGTGCTGTTTTTCATCGCGATGTACAAGCTTCTTCCCTTGAAGCTTACCGAGTACCTGTCCAATGTCGTCCCCGTCATCAAGGGCCAGATCCTGTTCAACACGGTTGATGGCGTGATCCGAATACTGTTGTTCGTCGGGTTCCTGGTCCTCCTCTGCCGGTCGAAGGATATCCGGCGTACGTTCGAATATCACGGCGCGGAGCACAAGGTCGTTTTCAATTTCGAATCGGGCAAGCCGGTCACGGTTCAGAACTCGCAGGAGTTCACGACCTTTCATCCTCGCTGCGGGACGAGCTTCATGTTCGTCATCATGCTGATGTCGATGATCGTCTATATCCTCGTGCCGGTGCAGGGTTTTGCGGCGAAACTCGCGCTGCGCATCGCGATGCTCCCGGTACTGACCGGATTGAGCTACGAACTGATCCGGTTCGCGGCGAAGCGCCGGGGGTCTTTCCTGGCTCTTCTGACCGCCCCCGGTCTCTGGATTCAGCGCATTACAACTCAGCCGCCTTCGGATCAGCAGGCGGAAGTCGCGATTCAGGCTCTGGAAGGCGCCATGGCTCTCGAGACCAGCCAGGGCGGCGAACTGGTGATCGCCTGAGCCATGGAATACGCGAAAAAACTGGATCAGATCGAACTACGCTTCGACGAGTTAACGGCTCAGATGGCCGATCCCGCCATCATTGCGGACGGCGATCAGTATCGCAAAATCTCGAAGACGCACAGCGATCTTTCCGAGATTGTTTCGAAGTACAAGCAGTACAAACAGGAAGCCGGACAACTGGAGCAGGCGCGCGCCATGCTGGGCGATTCCGATCCCGACCTGCGTGAGCTGGCCCAACTTGAAGTCGAGCGCCTCGAACCGGCGTTGCAGGAGATCGGGCAGGAACTGAGGGTCCTTCTCCTCCCCAAAGACCCGAACGACGAGAAAGACGTTGTTCTCGAAATCCGGGCCGGTACTGGCGGAGACGAAGCGACTTTGTTCGCTTACGAGGTTTTTCGCATGTACACGCGCTACGCCGAGGCGCAACGCTGGAAAGTGGAAGTCACTTCCTCCAGCGAATCCTCTGTCGGCGGGCTGAAGGAAGTGCTGGCCCTGGTGAGCGGCGACCGCGTCTACAGCCGTATGAAATACGAGAGCGGCGTGCATCGCGTCCAGCGTGTCCCCGCGACGGAACAACAAGGCCGGGTGCATACGTCGGCCGTAACGGTTGCGGTGCTTCCCGAAGCGGACGACGTCGAAATCAAGATCGAAGAGAAGGATATTCGTGTGGATACCTTCTGTTCTTCCGGACCCGGTGGACAGTCGGTCAACACGACCTATTCCGCGATTCGCCTGACTCATATTCCGACGGGCGTTATCGTGTCGTGTCAGGACGAAAAGTCTCAGATCAAGAACAAAGCCAAGGCGATGCGTGTGCTGCGCTCGCGGCTTTATGAGATCGAGCTTGAGAAGCAGCAGGCAGCGATTGGCGCGGAGCGCAAGAGCATGGTGGGCACCGGTGACCGCAGCGAAAAAATCCGGACCTACAACTTTCCGCAGAACCGGCTGACCGATCACCGCATCGGTCTCACGCTGCATCAACTCGACCTCGTAATGGATGGACGGCTGGACGCGATCATTGATGCGCTCACCGCCCACTACCAGGCGGAAAAGCTTCAAAAAGAAGGCGCGGCGGCTTAGATCACAAAATTCCTGAACATCCGCGAAGCGATCGGGCAGGGAACCGAACTGCTGGAGCGCGCGGGCGTGAGTGCGCCTCGGCTCACGGCGGAAGTCCTGCTGGCTCATGCGATGAAGCGCGAGCGAGTCTACTTCTTCGCGCACCCGGAACAAGCGCTACGCGAAGTCGAATGGATTCACTACGGCCGCTATCTCGACGAACGCATCAAAGGTAAACCGACCCAATACGTCACAGGCAAACAGGAATTCTTCGGACGCGAATTTCGCGTGACGCCCGATGTCCTGATTCCGCGACCGGAAACGGAACTGGTCGTGGAGACGGTGTTGCGCTTAAGTCCTGAATCCGGACGTGTGATGGATGTCGGCACGGGATCGGGCTGCATTGCGGTAACCCTGGCTCTCGAAAGCGATCTATCCGTAGCGGCCATCGATCTTTCACACGAGGCTCTCGCGGTTGCTCGCGGGAATGCGGAAAGGCACGGCGCGAACGTGCGATTTGTTGAGGGCGATCTGCTGAGCGCGTTCGGCGACTCTTCACTCGATGTGGTTGTGTCAAACCCGCCCTATGTCCCCTTGGTCGAGATGCGCTCCTTGCAGAGGGAAGTACGAGATTTCGAACCGCACCTGGCGCTGTTCGCCGGCGCATCGGGGCTCTCCGTATATGAGCGCCTGATCCCGGAAGCCCGCCGCGTTCTGAAACCCGGCGGACTACTCGTTCTCGAACTGGGATTCCGCCTCGCCGACGCCGTCGCATCGATGGCGGCCGATTGGTCCGAAGTACAGGTCCTGAACGATCTCGCCGGTATCCCGCGCGTGTTAGCCTGCGTTAAGCCGTGAGCCGTATCGTCTTCCACGTCGACATGGACGCGTTTTTCGTGTCGGTGGAGGAGATCTACGATCCGTCGTTAAAGGGCAAGCCGGTCGTCGTCGGAGGAAAACACGACGAACGCGGTGTCGTATCCGCCGCCTCATACGAAGCGCGCAAGTTCGGCGTGCACTCCGCAATGCCGTTGCGGACGGCGTACAAACACTGTCCACAGGCAATCTTCGTCGAAGGGCATCCCGAGCGTTATCGCGAGTATTCCGGACGCGTGTTCGAAGTTCTCAACCGTTTCACGCCCGTGGTCGAGATGGCATCGATCGATGAAGCCTATTTGGATATGACCGGTACCGAACGTTTGCACGGGCCGCCCATGCGCTCGGCCCATCTGCTGCATGAAGCCGTAAAGGTCGCGACCGGCCTGAACTGCTCGATTGGAATTGCCACATCGCGCCTGGTTGCGAAAGTCGCGTCGGACCAAGCCAAGCGAAACGGAGTCTTGCATGTCCTGCCGGGCGTGGAAGCGAATTTTCTGGCGCCGCTCGAAGTCCGCAAGATTCCCGGCGTCGGAAAAGTGACCGAGCGAAATCTGCACAGCATCGGAATTCGCCGCGTCGGAGATCTTTCGCAGATGGGCGAGGACGATCTCGAATCGCGGTTCGGCAAATGGGGACTTGCGCTGGCCGGAAAGTCGCAAGGGTTGGACGCTGGCGGCTGGTTCGATGCCGAGATCGGAGAACGTGCCGATCCGAAATCGATCAGCCATGAACACACCTTCGGTGAAGACACGCGCGACCCGGAACGGCTCGAAGCGACGCTCGCGCACCTCTCGGAAAAAGTCGCGCGGCGAATTCGCGAGCATGGACTCCACGCGCGAACGATTCAACTGAAACTGCGCTACTCGGATTTCGAGACAATCACCCGTGCGCACTCGCTCCCCGCGCCGACACAGTTGGATATCGACCTCGTCGAACACTCCCGAAGGCTGCTGCATGCGAACTGGGACAAGTCACGAGCCGTTCGACTGTTGGGCGTTCATGCGTCCGGATTTGAAGATATGGCCGGTCAGATGGATCTGATCGACGGCGGACGCGCGGAGCGCTGGCGCAGCGCCCTCGAAGCCGCTGACAAACTGCGGGACCGTTACGGCGAGAGCGCCGTTGCTTTAGGGGCGGGAATGCGGGGACGATATCGCGAACGCGTTCAGGAGAACCCGGCGGCGTTACCAGGGAAAGAACCCGAGAAAAAACGACAGACGGAAAAGACTTAAGCCTGCTCTTAAAAGCGTTACCAGCGTAGGAGGCCGGAAAGTTCGCCCAATGGTTGAGACTGCCCAAGGCTTACCCGAGCCACAAGCGGGGCATGATGCGCGCTCCTTCGTCTACACTGATACGAAGCCCGGAACGAATCCATCGGCCGGCAGTGGCATCAGCGTTCTTGCAGATACCCAACAATATTGGCAAGATCATGGTTCGCACCAATAAATCTCAAAAAGAGGAATTATGAAGTCAATATTTCGATCCGTATTAATTAGCGGGCTTGTTGCCACGGGTGCACTGTACGGAAGCGTCATAGCCGCGCGGAGCATCGTGGATCTGTCGAATGAGGCTTCGATGATTGCCTTGGCCTCGGCGAGCGGCGGTCAGCCGACGGGATCTGGGGTCGTTTTTACCTTGAAGCTGGACCGAATCATTTCCCAACAATCCGCCGCTGGCGGAAATACCATTCAAGTCCTCTGGGACGACCCACCAGAAGAGCAAACGAAGCCGGCCGCGACCTACTCAGTCGGCGGCAATGGCATTTGGTTCCTGAAGCAGGATCCAAATGGCGAGTGGCGATTGTTGCCAGTGATTCAAGGTTCAGTCCCATTTGAGATGACCTTTTATCCGTCACCGATTACCTCACTGCCCAGTAATTATGCCTATGCGCCGACAGCGAGCTCGGCAGTGAAGCTGGCCGCGGAACTTTCGGCTGCCATAGAGGCGGCCCGGGGCAAATATAACCTCGCATTCTATGAGTTGCTTCAGGCCGATTTCGATCAACTTAGCTCACCTCTTACACAGATGCTCTACCAACGGCTCGCGATGTCCGCTATACCACAAGAACAGATTCTGGGGCTGCGAGGTCTGATACGGACCGGGAATTCCGCGTCTGTTTCAACGGCTCGCGCTCTGGCCGCTCAATTTGAGAATTATTCGACCGAATGGGGAATGTTGGTACGAAGTGTGCGCGATACGCTCCGTTCTTCCGATCCAACCGTTACTCAAAACCTCGGGAGTATCGCGACCGACGTCACACAAAGCTCTAGTTGGCGGGAAGCTTCGGCACATGCCCTGGCCTGTACTCACAGCCCGGAGTCCCTGCCGTTCCTTGCGGGCCTGCTGGCTGATACGGATCCGATACTCCGGTCGGAAGCGGTGAGTGGACTGGCAGCCTTCGCAAACGGCTTACCTGCGCAGACTCCACAGACAACTGCGAGCCTGGCTCACATGCAGCTTCCGCAGGCAGCTTCATACCAGACTCCGCAAACATTGGCCCACTTCGCTTTTGGGGCTTCGAGCGTCCAGAAGAATGAACAATTCTATGTCGCATTCTGGGCCGAATGGTGGCAGACAAATAGAGCTTCGTTGGGATATTGATGCTTCGTCGATGGCCCGCGGGAGATTGGGCCGTTTGATTGGCGGGGCCGAGCCGGATCAACGACGATCCGGCCCGTAGCCCCCCGAAACAAACTGTGCCCGTGAAGGTCACGCGCTCGTCGGGTCCCTTGGCTGCCCATTCAACACCCCGGCCCTGTGATACCACCGACTAAGAGAACAGCCCAACATCATGCCGTAGCGCTTGACTCAGCTACTCTAGTAGGCCCACTTTCGGCGTTTTAGTCCTCTTCGGCGGTATCGCCGACCTTCAGCACCGCGAGGAACGCCTCCTGCGGAATCTCCACGCTGCCGACACGCTTCATCCGCTTCTTGCCTTCCTTCTGTTTCTCCAAGAGCTTCCGTTTGCGGGTGATATCGCCGCCGTAGCATTTTGCGAGAACGTTCTTGCGCAGAGCCGAAATAGTCTCGCGCGCCACAATCTTCGTCCCAATCGCAGCCTGCAACGCGATTTCGAACATCTGCCGCGGAATGAGTTTCCGCATCCGCTCGATGAGGGTCTTTCCGCGCTCGTAAGCATAATCGCGGTGCACAATCATCGAAAGCGCGTCCACCTCATCGCCCGCGACGAGGATGTCGAGCCGAACCATCGGCGAAACGCGATAGCCCGATAGGTGGTAGTCAAGAGATGCGTAGCCGCGCGATACGCTCTTCAGCCGATCGTAGAAATCCAGAACGATTTCATTCAGCGGAAGCTCATAAACGAGCATCACCCGCCCCGCGCCGATATACTCGAACTTTTTCTGAATCCCGCGCTTGTCCTGAAGCAGCGCCAGAATCCCGCCGATGTACTCCTCGCGCGTGATGACCGTCGCATCGATGATCGGCTCTTCCGTCTGCTTGATCTCAGTCGGGCTCGGGAAGCGAGTCGGATTGTCCACCTCGAGAACCTCATCGCGAGTGGTCGTAATCCGATATCGCACGCCCGGCGCAGTCGTGATCAGATCGATATTGAACTCACGTTCCAGCCGCTCCTGAACGATCTCCAGATGCAACAACCCCAGAAAACCGCACCGGAAGCCGAATCCTAACGCCACCGAATTCTCCGGTTCAAAGCTCAACGCGCTATCATTCAGCCGCAACTTCTCCAACGCATCCCGAAGCAACCCATGTTCATGGGACTCCACCGGATACAGCCCCGCGAAAACCATCGGCTTGATCGCTTCGAATCCGGGAAGCGGCTCAGATGCCGGATTATTCGCATCCGTAATCGTGTCGCCAATCTGCGCCTCGGAAACGTTCTTAATATTCGCGTAGAGAAAACCGACTTCGCCCGCGGAAAGTTCCGGGAGTGGAATAGCCTTGGGTGACTGATATCCGAGCCCCTCAACCTCGAATGTCTGGTTATTCGACCAAAGCCGGATCTTCTGGCCCATCTGCAGGCGGCCGTCAATAACACGCGCCAATATAATGACGCCGCGGTACGGATCGAACCACGAATCGAAAATCAGCGCACGCAGCGGAGCATCGACATTCCCACGCGGAGACGGCACGCGCTTCACGATCGCCTCAAGCGTCTCATGAATCCCGGTGCCCTGTTTCGCGCTCACGAGGATCGCGTCGCTCGCGTCAAGCCCGATCACTTCCTCGATCTGTTCTCGAATGCGCTCCGGCTCAGCCGCCGGCAAATCGATCTTATTAATGACCGGAATGATCTCCAGATCGTGATGCAGCGCAAGGTACGTGTTGGCCAGCGTCTGCGCTTCCACGCCCTGCGACGCATCCACCACGAGCAGAGCGCCCTCGCACGCCTGAAGACTTCGCGAAACTTCGTAAGAAAAATCCACGTGCCCAGGCGTATCGATCAGATTCAGTTGGTAAGTCTTGCCATCATCCGCCTGATAATCCAGCCGCACCGCATGAGCTTTGATCGTGATCCCGCGCTCGCGCTCGAGGTCCATCGAGTCGAGCACCTGCTCCATCATTTCGCGCTTCGAAAGAGCGCCCGTGACCTCTAAAAGGCGGTCCGCAAGCGTGCTCTTGCCGTGGTCGATATGCGCAATGATGGAGAAATTCCGGATGAATTCGGGGGCCATGCGGTAAGATGGGGCCTGAAACCCCGATTATCCCATATGACTCGGAATCAGTCGCTTAGCGGGAATTGTCTGCGCGGATGAGTGAACGAGGCTACAGCACGCTGGAGGGTGAACTCCGAGCGGATAACCTGCGTTTCGCCATCGTCGTGGGGCGATTTAACAGCTTCATCACGGAAAGGCTTCTCGATGGCGCCATCGATGCCATCGTGCGCTGCGGGGGGAAACTCACCGATGTCGAAGTGATCCGCATTCCGGGTTCATGGGAGTTTCCGGTTACCGTCCGCGCGGTCGCGGCGGCGAAACGCCACGACGCGATTCTTTGCCTCGGCGCTGTAATTCGCGGCGACACGCCTCACTTCGACTACGTAGCGGGCGAGGCGGCCCGAGGCATCGCCAGCGCTGCGACAGATACCGGAATTCCCGTTGCATTCGGCGTGCTGACAACGAACAGCGTGGAACAGGCGATTGACCGGGCGGGGGCCAAGAGCGGAAACAAGGGGTTCGATGCCGCGATGACGGCCATCGAAATGGCTAATCTCTTACGGCGGCTGCGGGCGCCAAGCTAATGGCCCGGCATCGCGCGCGCCGGCAGGCGCTTCAGTTGTTGTATCAATGGGACCTCCGCCGGACTCCACTCGATGAAATCCTGCGCGGCTACTACGATTCCCTTCTTGTGAGCGAGGACAGTCCGGCAAAACCCCGGCGCGACACATTCGCGGAAGCGCTGTTCTCAGGCACCGTCCGCGAAGTCGATTCTATCGACGAAAGGATCACCCGGCACGCAGAACACTGGAAACTTCAGCGAATGCCCGCGGTGGACCGGAATATCCTGAGGCTGGCCGCTTTCGAAATGCTCAACACGGAAACGCCGCCCGCCGTTGCGATCGACGAAGCGCTCGAACTGGCGCGCAAGTTTTCCGGCGAAGAGTCCGTCCACTTCGTCAACGGCGTTCTCGATGCGATCCGCCGCGAGATCGGCAACCCTGCTACGTCTAAGCCTGTCGTACCTTAGCCATCCCCGCCGTCGCCTCCGGCGCGGGCGGTCTGTCGAGTAGCTGTCCCACCTTTCGAACCAGTTCGCTCGGCGCAAAGGGCTTCTGCAGAAACGTGGCATTGCGCCGGGCGATGCCATAATGCCGGATTACATCCTCCGTGTATCCCGACATGAAAAGCACCCGCAGATTGGGCAGTAACTCGCACGCTCGGGACGCAAGTACCGGACCGGCGATATGCGGCATCACGACATCGGTGATCAGAAGGTCGATGCCCGCCGGGCCCCTCGCGTGCAGGATTTCGAGCGCGGCCTCGGCGCTGGATGCGGCGAGAACCGCGAATCCGCGCCCCACAAGACACTTGCAAACGAGGTCCAGAACTTTCGACTCGTCTTCGGCGACAAGTATGGTCTCCTGGCCCGACCCGGCTGGTGCGCTCTCGTAAGGTGTGAGTTCTTCGACGGCCCCGTGAGACGCCGGCAGGAACACAGTCATAGTGGTTCCGATATGGAGTTCGCTGTGCGCGTGAATGGATCCGCCCGACTGCTTGACAATCCCGTAGACCGTTGACAGGCCCAGACCGGTCCCCTGGCCTTCCGGCTTGGTCGTAAAAAATGGCTCGAATATGTGAGGCATTGCGGAGGCGGGGATGCCGGATCCGTTGTCGCTTACCGAGATGACGCAGTATTCCTGCTCCGCGAGTCCGTGCGCCACGGCGGCGTCGCCTTCCAGCTTGCGGCGGCTCGTATTCAGGATCAGCTTTCCGCCACGCGGCATCGCATCGCGCGAATTGACCGCGAGGTTCAGGACCACCTGTTCGATCTGACCGGGATCCGCTCTCACATTCAGCGGCTCCCCGGACATGCTTGTGATTACTTCGATGTCCTCGCCAATGAGGCGCCGAAGCATCTTCTCCATGTCGCCAATTAACCGATTCAGGTCGAACACGCGCGGTTCCAGAGCCTGCTGACGGCTGAACGCGAGCAACTGCCGGGTGAGAGCGCTGGCGCGCTCGGCTGCGAGAAGGATTTGCTCGAGCCCCGCGCGCGCCGGATTGTCGTCGAGCAGGGCCAGTTGCGCGAATCCGGTGATGACGGTCAGGAGGTTGTTGAAGTCGTGCGCGACGCCCCCGGCGAGCCGTCCCACCGCCTCCATTTTCATTGCCTGTTGCAACTGCGCCTCGAGCCGTTGACGCTGCAAGCGGCCTTCGGCATTTCGAATCTCCCGCTGGACAGCGGACGGCAGCCGCGCGAGATTCCCTTTCATCACGTAGTCGCCCGCGCCGGCGCGCAGGAGATTCAGTATGGTTTCTTCGTCGACCGTGCCCGAGAGAGCAATAAACGGCGTATTCGCGTTCTGCTCATGGGCGATGTGGAGAGCGTCTTCGCACCGAAAACCAGGCAATGAGTAGTCCGAAAGGATCACATCCCAGGATCCGGATTCCAGAGCCGCGCGGAACTGCGCCTCCGTCTCCACGCGCGTGACCTGCGCATCGCATCCAGCGCGTTTCAGAGTGTAGGAAATGAGATCCGCGTCGTTCTGACAATCTTCGACGAGCAGAATTCTCAGACATGCGCCCATTTTGCAAATCCGAAGTATAACTTTCGACGCGCTTCAGGACTTTTGAATTTCGCGCCTTCGAAAAGCGAGTGCTCAGGCGAGATTCAAAGCTTGTTTCAGCGCTCCGGCGGAACCGCCGATCTTCTCCTGGAGGAGCATGATCGCGTGGATCAACTGCTCAGGCCGCGGCGGACATCCGGGCACGTACACGTCCACCGGGATGACCTGATTTACCGGAATCAACGCATAATTGTTAAATACGCCGGTGGATGTTGCGCACGCGCCCATCGAAATAACCCATTTGGGTTCGGGCATCTGCTGATAAAGGTGGCGGATGACCGGCCCCATCTTATTGGAAACCCGTCCCGCGATGATCATCAGATCGCTCTGGCGGGGGGAGCCACGAAAGACCTCGGCGCCGAACCGCGAGATATCGAAACGCGACGCGCTCATCGACATCATTTCGATAGCGCAGCAGGCCAGCCCGAACGACATCGGCCAGATCGAGTTCTTGCGGCCCCAGTTGATCACGCTGTCGAGCGTTGTCATCACCGCGCCGGATTGCAGGAGCGCCTGCTCCATCGTCTCGTTATCGATGTGGGAAAACAGCTCGCTCGGGCCACTGGCCATCGGGGGCGTCATGACTTTATTGTGGCACGCCAAATCTCAGATCAGCGTGATCAGCCGGGCCAGCAGGGCTATGCGATCGGCGATTCGCGAAACCAGAATGCTTTCGTGCTTTGCGTGGGCTCCCTCGCCCGCGGCGCCCAGTCCGTCGAGCGTTGGAACGCCCAGCGCAGCTGTGAAATTTCCGTCTGAACCGCCGCCTGTCGCGGATTCCTCCACAGTGACTCCAAGTTCCTCCGCGGCCGTTTGGGCAAGGCGATACAGGCGCCGTCCGCCTGCGCTCTTTTCCATCGGAGGCCGATTGAGGCCGCCGGCTACCTGAACGGAGCAGCGTTTATCGAACGCGCGAAGCGAATGGAATTTCTTCTCCAGCCCCGCGGCGTCTCGCAGCTGGCGGATCCGGATATCGACGTGAGCCTCGGCGTGCTCGGCAATCACGTTCGATCGAGTTCCGCCGCTGATCACTCCCGGGTTTACAGTGATGCCCCGGCGCAGGTCTGTGAAGCCGGAGATCCGATCGATCTGTTTTGCGAGTTCGACCACCGCGCTCGCGCCATTCTCGAAATCCACTCCGGCGTGCGCTGCGATTCCACGGACTGATACGCGGTAGTCGCCGACGCCCTTCCGTTCGGTCTTTAGTTTCCCGGTAAGGCCCGTGCCCGGCTCGAGCACCAGCACAGCCTCGCTCCTTTTCGCGTTTGCCTCGGTGAGCGCTCGCGACCCGGCGCTGCCGGTCTCCTCGTCGCAGTTCACCTGCAGCAAAAGCCCCCGGCTTACCGGCATATCGAGTTCACGCAACGCCCGCGCCGCGAACATCAGAAACGCCAGGCCCGACTTCATATCGAGGACGCCCGGCCCCCAGAGTCGTCCCTTGGCCTGCCGAAACGGCATCGACTGGATGGTGCCCAGACGCCACACGGTATCCAGGTGGCCGAGCGCCAGAATCTGCCCCTTCTTTTTCCGACCCGGCAGATCGAAAGCGCAGAGCAGGTTCTGTCCCGATTTCCGGCATTTCGCGCTTTCCGAAACGGTATCAGCGATCAAATCGGCGAAGCGTCCCAGCGCCGCCGCATCGCCGCTCGGCGATTCACATTCGACGAAACGGCCAATTGTGCCAATAACCTCGGCCTCGCGCGCCCGGGCCCAGGAGAGCAAAGGGTGCATCGTTATTTCAGGTTTTCCTCGAAGAACGCCGTGGTCTCGTCAAGCAACTGTTTGCGCGGCGGTCCCTCGACTCCGTGTGATTTCTGCGGATAAACCACCATGTAGAACTTCTTACCGGCCAACTCCAGCGCGTTCGCCATTTGCACCGTGTTCTGAAAATGGACGTTGTCGTCTTCAACGTTGTGCAGAAGCAGAAGTTTCGTGCCCTCAAGTTTGCCCGCGCTCGTCTGCGGCGATGTCTTTTGATATCCGTCCGGATTCTGATCGGGCAAACCCATATAACGTTCGGTATAAATCGTGTCGTAGTTGTGCCAGTTGGTTACCGGCGCTCCTGCAATAGCCGCCTTCAAAAGGCCAGGCGCATTTGTGGCGGTGAACAGCGTCATGTAGCCGCCATAGCTCCACCCATACATGCCGATTCGTTTCGGATCGGCAATACCTCGCGAGATCAGATATTCGATTCCTTCCCGCTGATCCGCTAACTCGCGCACGCCTGTATTGCGAAAAATGACGGATTCGAACCCATGCCCTCTGCCCATCGAGCCGCGATTGTCCATCTGCCACACCGCGAACCCCTGGCGCGCCAGAACCTGGTCCCACCCCAGTCCGGACCAGGAGTCGTGGATTACCTGAACCCCCGGGCCGCCGTAGACCATGACTACTGTTGGGTACCGGAGACCGTCGCGATAACCCGCGGGCTTGGTGAGGCGCCCGTAGAGAGTCACGCCGTCATGAGTTTTGACCGTGACCATCTCACGCGGCAGAATGTCATACTCGTCGGCGAGCGATGTGTCGGGAGCGCGGTAGATACGGCGGACCGAACCGTCCGCTTTCATGACGATGGTCCGGGGCGCTTGATTACCGGCGCTATAGTCGTCCAGATAATCGGCGCAATCAGGCGAGAACGAAACCGCGTGTGTTCCGGTTTCGCGGGACAGGCGGCGCTTCCCGCTGCCGTCGAAGCCAACCGCATAAAGCTGCCGCTCGATCGGGCTCGCCTCCGATGAGGTGAAGTAAACAATCCCCCGCTTCTGGTCCACTGCCGTGATCTCGTCCACCTCCCATTCGCCCGAGGTGAGTTGCTTCTCAAGTTGACCGGCCGAGCTATAGAGATACAAATGTCGGTAACCGGTTCGTTCACTGGTCCAGAGAAAACGCGCGCCGTTGTCGATGAACTTCGGCGCCCCTTTCACATTGATCCAGTACGGATCGTCCTCGGTCAGCACGATCTTCGCCGCGCCGGTGCCCGGATCCGCCGAAAGCAGCGACAGGTGATTCTGAATTCGGTTCAGGCGCTCTGCGAAAATCTCGCGGCCGCTCGGCGACCACACGACACGGGCGAGCAGCGCGTCCCGCGGATCTCCCAGTTCCATCCACTTTGTTGCGCCGCCCTCAATCGGGACCACGCCAAGCCGGACGTCCGCATTCGGGTCGCCCGGCTTTGGATAGCGCTGCGGTTCCAGCAATCCGCGAGACGTCAGCAGAGAAACCTGCGGGAAAATCGGCTCGTGCGACACATCGAACTGCATGTACGCGATCGAACGGCTGTCGGGAGACCACCAATACGCTGTCGAAACGTCGAGTTCTTCCGGATACACCCAATCGGGCCGCGCGTTCAGCAACGTCGAACTCCCATCCTTCGTCAGCCGAGTGACATGCTTGCTTGAAATTTCGAGAGCATAAAGATCCGAATCGATCAGGAACGACACGAATTTGTTGTCCGGCGAAAGTTTCGGGTCCGTTTCGGCGTTGCTGGTCTGCGTCAGGGCTGACCACGATCCCTTCCCCGAATCGACAACGAAGAGGTCGCCTCCGGCGGATACGAGCAGTCTCTTGCCGTCTTTGAACCACTGGACGGGCGTCTCAGCCACGTTCCTGTTGGTCCAATCGAAGGTCTCCGCCTTCGGAGGCTTTACGGCGGCGTCTTCCAGGTCCTTCAGATCGAGGAGCTTGGTTTCACCGCCGGAGGTCACGTTGTACACCGAAAGCGATCCGTCGTTGTTGGCGACGAATCGCCCTCCGTCCGGAGACCACGTCACCGACCCTGTGGCATGACCCGCGAGCGACGGTTTCACCGCCATGAGCGCATCAATCGTGACCGGTTTCCGGTCCGCCGCCGGCAGCAATCCAAAACTCGCCGCGAATAGGGCGATTATGAAAGTCCGTGATCCCATCCGGCACATAATTTTAACCGCCTCGCTGAGAACGCCGGAAACACTGAGAATTTTTAATGAGATAGACCGCGTCCGGCGTCTTGACACTGACTCCCCGCAATTTCATCATGATTTGGGCGACCATTTCTGATTGCTCATCGGCTCATCAGGAGCCGGAAGGAACCAATCAACTCATGAACGTTACGTTTCGCAGTTTATCTTCGACATTGATTGCGATTGGAGCCGCGGCCGCATTGACGACTTCGGCCTGGGCGGCGGATGCGGCAGCCGGGAAGACGCTGTACGCGTCCAAGTGTAAGAGCTGTCACGGCGCGGACGGCACTCCGCCCCCGGCCATGGCGAAGGCCATGGGCGTGAAACCTTTGAACGACGCCAGCGTGCAGAGCAAGAGCGATGCTGACCTGAAGGACGCCATTCTCAAGGGCGTAGGAAAGATGAAACCCCAGGCGGTAAGCCCGGCGGACGCTGACAATCTTGTAGCAGCCGTCCGGACAATGAAGTAAACCGAAGTAAGGCCCGGCCTTTACCGGAACAGAGCCTGAAGATCGATCCTTGCGGGAGCGGCTTCGACCGCGTCCGCGAGGGCCGCTTCAGGCTTTTTGTTTTGCGGAATCGCCTTGCCGATCTTGTTCACGTGGCACTCACTGCAAGTGTTCTCGAACGTGTGGCAGGTAAAGCAACTACGCAGATCGAGTTTCGCGGGGTAGGCGTGCGCCCCGGCTTTGTAGTACGGAAGCGGATTATGGCTGCGCGGCAGTTGATTGTGGCAGTCGCTGCAGTACGCCGCCGTGTGGCAGGTCGCGCATGTGGTGCGATCGAGCGCCGCGTACTTGCCGTGCAGATCGTCCTTCCAGCGCGTCGTGTGATTGGCAGGCAGCATTACCTGATGGCAGGAATCGCACTGCGTTCGATTCACCGAGACGCTCTGAACATTCTGATGGCACACGAAGCACTTGGCGCCCTCCGCCGAAGCTTCTTCAGCGTGATGCAGTCGGAAGGCCTCGGTGTGAAAGTCGGGTTTCACGTTCCGCGTATGGCTGTTCGGAACGGCTGCGTTGACCGACACGGTGTCGAGATGGCACGTCTTGCAGTTCGACATGCGGAATTCCGCCTTGATCGTGCGCGCCGAATCGTGGCACTGAACGCAATCGATCATCCGGGGAAGCGTCAGATTCGCGATGCTCGTGCTGTTCGGTATTGCGTAGTGGCACGTGGTGCAGTTCAGAGCGAACTGATCCCGCGCTTTGAAGTGATCGACGTGTGAGAAGGCGATGTTGACGTACTTGCCGCCCGCAACAGGATGCTCTCCCGCGAAGCGGCGCGTTTCCGTGAAGCCAGGGTTTTCGATCTCTTCCGGCGTATGGCATCCGCGGCAGCCTGCCGCATCCATATTCGCGGTCAGTTGCGGCTTCATGCCGGGCTTGGAGTGGCAGGTGGCGCACTGCTCATGTCCGGGGAACGTGCCGAACTGGCCCTGCGCGTCGAACTTATGGCAGAAGGTGCAATCCGCGCGAAAACCGGTCTTGGAATCGACGCGCGCTTTCTGGTCCACATGCTTCTGATGCGAGAAATCGAAGAGGATGGCGCGCGAACCCTTATAACGGGGAAACGGAACCAGGTCGTCGGCGCCGGTTGGCGGAAACGAACTGTGGCATTGCGCGCAAACCTTCTGTTTTAACTCCTTGTTGAAGTCGTCGCTGTGGCACTGCATGCACTCGTCGTGTCCGGGGCGCTTCAGAGTTACTGACCCTTCCTTGAGCGGTACGTGGCACAGCGAACAATCAAGTTCGCCGCCCAACTGCTGCTTGTGAAACGCGTGAATGAGGAAATCCGCACTGCCAGACGGCGCCGTTGCGGTTTTCTGCGCCGCCGCCCCGGAGATCAGAAAGAGGCTGGCGATCGGGATCGCGAGAAGGTGGGAAATTCGTGACGTCCAGTGAGCTTTTGGCATCGGTCAGTATTTCCAGTTGAGTCCGATCCGGAAAACCTGCGAATTTTTGAGATCCGGCACAAACACGAGAAAATCGTTGTCGAGACTGTAGTCAAAATAGATGCGCGTTCTGCGGTCGAGCCTGACCCATGCGCTTCCCAGCACCCCGCTCTGATGGATGTTCGTCAGATAATAAAACGCGTCCTGCATGCTCATTCTGCGGTAGTACACGCCGCCACTCAGGCTGAACCGGCCCTCGCCGAAGGTGCGCCGGATTTCGCCGGTAAGATCTTTCACCGCTGTCTCGCCCGTTCCAACAAGGCCGTCCAGCGTCGTTTGCCCGACCGGACTCATTCGGTCCGAACTGTGAGCATGGTATTCGAAGAACGTCTCGATCTTTCTCCAGGGAAAATACTGTCCGTTGAATCGATAATCGCGGAACGACGTTTCAAACGGCGTCTGCGTGTTTTCGTCATTCAGCTTGCGCACCACGATTGTGGCTCCGGCTCTCAGGTTCGACAGCACCTGCAGGTGACCATCGACATTAAACTGGCTGTACTTATTCAGCGGCCCCAGATAAAGGCGGTAAAGCGGATTCTGGCTCGCGAGGTCGCGGGCGAGGCTCGTGTAATCGTACGTATAGTCGTTATCTGTCAGCTTTTGAAAGAAGCCGCCACGAACGGTCGCCCGCCCCGAACGGGACGAGTACAGAAACGCCGCATCGAAATCCACGGGTGATCCCCCGAAAGCCCGGAACGAAGACGTTACAAGCCACCGCTCATGCATCCTCCGTCGGAATGCGATCCGATTGGTGCCCCGGATGTACCACAGGCTCTGGATTTCGATCGACGTGTTCGGATTCAGCTTGAGGTTCAGGTTAGCCCCACCGATGGCCCGCTGCTTTGGATCGGAGAAGTACGAGAAGCGACGGCCTCCATAAAACGTCACGTCGAATTTCCGCCGGCTCACCGAGAATGAGCCGCCGTCGAATGAAGCGTATTCCGCTCCGTACACATTCATCCGGCCGAACGTGAAGCTCGTGCCGGCGAAAGCTCCGTCGGTCGATTTCCCGTTGACCGTCACGCTCGCGTCCAGCCACTCATACAGGCGGTTAGCGGGAAACGTCTCGATCACGTTTTGCGACGGCGAGCCGAGATCGACATGCGACAGATCCTGACGGTAACGCAGCGCGAAATGCGTGTTGACCCGGTCCGATCCGTATCCGGTCGTGCCGAAATCGAGGAACTCCTCGATGCGGTTCGCGCCCGGCTGAAAGGCGGAAGGAGACGGGATCCCGGCCGGATTGAAATACCCGGTATCGGGCGCGTTAATCACGCCAGACGTCGTCGGGCTTCCGGTAAATAGATTCTGATAGCGCTGGAAATCCGTGCGGCTGTCGAAGTAAAAGTGCGATAAGAAATCGTCAATGTCGCTTTTCGGGACAACATTCGGCGGCGGAGCCAGCGCCGGATCGGGCGCGGATTGCGCGACCGCCGTTCCAATCACCTGGTCCCACGCCTGCGCCATGTCGGCCGCCGGCGACGCTGGCTGAGACGCGGACTTGGCTCCGGACGACGCCGGTGCCTGACCGAAAATCAATGGCGCGGACAGGAAAAACAGCGAAGCCTTCTTACAAAGACTACCGAGCTGTGAAGTGCGCATTTTCCTTGTCAGTCTAATTATTTGTACATCAGGGTCTGGATTTTTCCAACCAAATTCAACGCCTGACGCGGGTGATTGTTTTTTGATAAACACCGCTGGGGCTTACGCCCAGGTGATGTCGAAAACTACTTCGGGTGACTGACAGGGCGATGGCTGCTGTTCTGCCCGGTAAGCTTCGCCAGCCGCGCCTGCGCTAACTGGATGCGCCATGCGTACGTATCGGAATGCCATTGCGTGGCGTCGAGATACGACTGAAGCTCAGCCGCCTGGTTCGTGGTATCCCCCAGTTCGGCGTAAATCTCAGAGAGCGCCCAGTGGACATGCGCGTTGTTCGCTTTGTCCGCTGTGAGCGCAGTGTACGCCGGCGTCACGGGTGAGAGAGCCAGTTCGGCTTGGTACGCCGCGATCGCGCTCTGAAGAAACGACTGCTTGGAAGCCTGGTCTGCCGCGTTATTCGCCTTGACCTCATATGCTTCCGCGATGAACGCGTTCACGCCAAGCCGGAGCGCATCGATCGCCAGGACCTGCTGATACAGATCGATCGCGACGTCCGGTGTGTCGTCCACGACAAGGTGCGCGAGACGGAGGCGCGGAGTAAACATGCACGGCGGAGGATTGAGCGACGGGTTCGGCGCCGCCCCCGCGGCGGTCGTGATGATCTGACACGTCCCGTTGCTGATGCTGTTCATCGAAATCGCCTTTTGGAAATCGGCGATTGCGGACGCATTGTCCTGAAGGTCGTCCTGATAATGGATGCCGCGCTGCACAAACTCCCACGTTGTGGTGGGCGTCGTGATCTTGAGGAGGTTCCAGTCGACCCGCCCTTCGAAGAAGAATGGATTCCGGTTGAGGTAGTTCGGATTATCCGATTGATAGGTCACACCCGGAACATACGGTCCGGATCCTGTAGTGACCCCGCCGGTCAGCGTTTGCTGCGCCGTCGCTCCGCCCGTTGCTACCGCAGTCAGGGCGAAGCCCACAAGAATACGGTTCCGCAGAGTCATTAGTTAAGCCCCTCCAGCGTAACAATGGTATCTGAGGTCGCAAGGTTACGGTTCGTCTTCAGAAAATCATCAATTGTGCTTTCCGTTACAAGCTGCTTGTCGCCGCCTGGGCCATTGGGGCCCGTGGTCTTCGCGAGGTATCTCAAAAAGACCGGCGGAAAGTGCTCATCGTTGACCTGAGCGTGAATGTGGAGCGGACCCTTTAATTTCACGCCCATTTCATCGAGTTCCTCCTGCGTCGGCATCGTGAACCGATAACGGAATTCCCTCGGAACCAGCGGCTGAAGGGATCGGAAGTTGTCTACGGTGTTCGCCGTCGCCGCGTTGAACGTTTCCTCGTAATGCGGAGTCTGCACGATGATCGGGTTGCCGTTCGCATCATTACGCCCGAGTTTCGAACCGGGCGGGAAAATGACCGTCAGTTCATTCCGGAACAACACCAGCCCGGCTTCGATACCCGAATAGACCCGATCGTCTGGCCCGTTGTCCGGCCCGAGTTCGAATACCTGGTTCTTTGAGCCGTTATTGTCCGCGCCTGTGACATAGCTCCCGACCGGCACAGCATGTCCGCCATCGACGACGGCGTGGATATGCTCGTTGTCTTCATCGTCGAGGTTCCCGTCCGGCTTGAGTTCTCCGGTATCCGGGTGCGGCTTGTCCACCACATACCCGGACTGGTACAGCACGAACCCGTTGTCGTCCGTGACAGACATCTGAATGTAAGCTGTGCGCTCCTGAGAGAATCCCGCGGGATACCGGTGTCCGCTGAGGCCCACGGCATCGACGCGAACAACGAAATCCTGACCGAGAAACGCCTGAGAATCGCTCTTGCTCACGTCAACTCTTGACGCATTCTCGAGCAGCTTCTGGCGTCGCGAAGCGAGAGCGAGCGGGATACCGTATTCGTCTACGCCCGGCTCGTACGGGTCCGGATAATCCGGTCCCAGACGAGCCTTCAACTCGGCGGCGCTCAGGATCGGCACATCGGTGCCCGTGAAATTGTGGCTAACAACGGCCCGCTTCGGGAGCGGATAATTCGCGTCCGTCGAGATTCCCGGCACGGCTGCGTAGTTCTGAGCGAATAAGCCTGGAGTGGCGCTCGTGATGTTCAGGCTGCCTACCTGATACGTCGAATTCCCGCCGAAGGGAAAGAGCGACATATGGCAGTCCTGGCAGCGCACAACCTTGCCGAACGGGTTCTGCGTGCTGTTGTAAGCCCCGATCTGCCATTCCGTGCTGAGATTCTCAAGCCGGAAGAAGAGAAGGTTGGAGGAATTCGTGTTGTATTCGTAGTGCTGAAGATCGCCTGGGCCGGCGCCGGGGAGCCGCACGTCGTGGCACGCGTTGCAGAATGCGCCGCTGCGAAGGAACGAGATTTTGGATTGATCGTTGCTTGCCACGTGGAACTGATCCTTGACGGCGACCGGGAAGGGGAACGGCCCGACCTTCTCGATCGATGAGTTGAGGATCATGCTCATGTTGGCGAAACCGTCATGCTGGAAGCTTCGGTTGAAATCCGGACCGCCCGTGTTGTGGCAGAAATCGCAGCTTATGCCCGCGGTAGCCGGAGAGGGCAAGGCGCCCGGAGGTGGGGCGGCGCCGATGGTCGCCGGCAGAATCTGAGCGCCCGACGTGTCCACCATGTGGTAATCCCTCAATGGCCGAAAGAGATCGGGCCGAAAAGCGTTGCCAAGTCCCGCGAGCTGAGGGACCTCGCGCCTCGTCGGATCCTCAAATGCCCTCTCGTAATTGGCGTCGTGACAGGTAAAGCAGAAGCCCGCTTGTACCTGGCGAACCTCCTTCAGCACCGGCGACGTGAACATGTTCGTGTTCAGCGGAGTTCCGTCCGGCAAGACCACCGTGCTGTCGCCGTACACCGGGCGCAGTAACCCGCCGCTGATCAGGTTTCCGGCGGTCTCGAGACCGTTGAACAGCGGACTCACATTCCGGTAACCCGATTTCACGGAGCTTCGAAGCTCATCGTACTGCCGCTGATGACACGGGAGACACTTCTGAGCCGGTTGAATATCCTGAAATCGGAACGCGATGTCTGCTCCGTTTCCGACCGGGCTTTGCCCGAAAACCCCAGCGCAGCCTAGGATCAGGCCTAGCGCTAACCTCCGATGACGTTTCATTCTGTCCCGAGAATCCCTAGTATTGACCAACAGCGATATGTGACGCAATTATCAATTACGTTTCATTTATGCACTGATTCGTGGTTTCTAATAGCGCTGTTGTACTCTGGTACCCTAATCAGGTTTCGTTTTATGCTTACAGTGGCGCAGGGAATGGTCCATTAGCGGTGCTGTTTGACGACATGCGCGGGATTCAGCGCAGGTATGGTTACCTTCCTGCGGAGGAAATGCAGAGCCTGTCACGGACTCTGAACGTTCCCCTCTATCGCATTAACGGCGTCGCCGAATTCTATCCCGAGTTCCGGGTCAGTCCGCCTCCCCAAGCCTTGGTGGAGGTGTGCACCGACATGGCGTGCCATCTGCACGGCGCGGATCGGATTTTTACTGAGCTCGATCAGCGGTTTTCCAAAATGGGCAAACGCGCAGTTGAGGTCCATCGGCGTTCGTGCCTGGGGCAATGCGACTTTGCGCCCGCCCTGACCCTGAACGAAACGGTGTTCCGGAAGATCGACCTGGAACACGCGGAAAATCAGATCCAGGCGAAGATCGCCGGAATCGAACTTCCGCTGCCGGCCTTCGAGAATCCAACGGTTGAGCTGCTGGCCGATCCGTATCGCGGCAAGACCCGGTATGGCGCCCTCCGCAATCTTCTCGACACGCGCGACTGGGACGGAGTGATCGGCGCGCTGAAGGATGCGGGGCTCGGCGGAATGGGAGGCGCGGGCTTTCCTACAAGCATTAAGTGGGACGTCGTACGGAAAGCGCCGGGGCCGGAGAAGTACGTCGTTTGCAACGCCGACGAAAGCGAACCGGGCACCATCAAAGACCGGTTCATCATGACCCATCTGCCGCACCTTGTGATCGAGGGCATCATCATCGGCGCTCTCGTTGTGGGAGCGCAGAAGGGATTTCTGTACATCCGCCACGAGTACAAAGAACAGGAAGCAATCCTCCATGAGGAGATTCAGCGTTGTTACCAGGAGGGTCTGCTGGGCGACAACATCCTGGGAACAGGGCTTCTGTTCGATCTCGAGATCTTCGTCAGCCCCGGCGGATACATCTGCGGCGAGGGTAGCGCCCAACTCGAAGCCATTGAAGGCAAGCGCGCCGAACCGCGCAACAAACCACCCAACTCCGCCACGGTAGGGTTATGGCAGAAACCCACGGCGCTCAATAATGTCGAGACCTTCGCCAATGTTCCCCAGATACTGGCCAACGGAGTGGGCTGGTTCAAATCGCAGGGACGCGACGGAACTGCCGGGCTGAAGTTCGTCGGCTTATCGGGGGATGTGCGGTACCCGGGAGTATACGAAATTCCGATGGGTATTCCCGTCTCCGAGGCCATCCTCGGCCTCGCCGGCGGACCTCCCAGCGGCAGACCAGTCAAGGCTTTCTCGCCGTCCGGCGCCGCTTCGGGATTCATTCCTTTTGAAAAGTTCCGGGACACTCACCTGGATTTCAAGTCGATGCGCGCCGCGGGAACCATGCTGGGCTCCGGCGCGATTGTTGTGCTGGACGACTCCCGCTGCATTCTGGACATGACGCTCAACGCGATCGTGTTCTTTCGAAATGAATCCTGCGGCAAATGCGTGCCGTGCCGCCTCGGTTCGCAGAAACTGGTCGATATCCTCCACGGCTGGACCCGCGGGCGCGGCGCTGATTCCGATCTTCAGCTCGTGGCGGATCTGGCGGAAACGATGGAGCAAACCTCGATCTGCGGACTGGGCCAGTTCGTTCCGTACCCGATTACGACCGCTCTCAAGCATTTTCGCGACGAAATCGATGCGCATATTCTCCACAGGAAGTGTCCGGCCGGTGTTTGCCCGATGAAGGCCTGAACCATGAAAACCATCGAACTGACGATCGATGAAAAGCCGGCGACGGTCGAAGAGGGGACCTCCGTTTTCGACGCCGCGCGCATGCACGGGATTACGATTCCGGTGCTCTGCCACGCGCACAACGAGCGGCCGGTCGGGGTCTGCCGTGTTTGCGTGGTCGATTGCGGGGACAAGGTACTCCAGGCGTCCTGCGTGCGTCCCGCTGAAAACGGGATGAAAGTGTTCACCGCCTCGGAGAAGGTCCGGAAGCATCGTCGGATGGTTCTGGAACTTCTGATGTCGGATCACCCGAGTCCCTGCGCCCGGCAGACGGTCAGCGGAGACTGTGAACTCGAAACCCAAGCGGCCGCCGAAGGGATCACCGCGCCACGGTTCAGCAAACGGGTGTCTCCGCGCGGCCAGGACGATTCCTCGCTCGTAATCTCGGTGGATCACGAGGCGTGCATTCTCTGCGACCGGTGCATCCGAGGTTGCGACGAGATCCGCAACAACAATGTCCTGGGCCGCCGCGGCAAAGGATACAACGCGGGCATCGCGTTCGATCTGAACCGGCCCATGGGCAATTCGACCTGCGTCTCGTGCGGCGAGTGCATGGTCTCGTGCCCGACCGGCGCCCTCACCAACAAAAGCGTGGTTCGAACCGTCCTGCCGGGAGGGGATCCGGTAGGCGCCGATGAACTCAAGCAACTGCCATTCTTTCAGAAAGTCTCGGGAACATTCCTCGAACTCAATAAGAACGCGGTCATCAAGCGGCATTTCAAGGCGGGGGACATCATCTGCCGCGAGGGGGACTACGGTTCCACCGCCTTCTACATTCTTGAAGGCAAAGTTCAGGTCTTTCTCCAGTCGATGATGAGTCAGAAGCCCAGGCCCGCGGAGCCGCCAGGGTTGCTGGACCGCATCACGCACGTGTTCTCGCCGCGCCGCCAGCCCCCGAATGCCAATCAGGGCAACATTCCGATCGATGCGATCGTGGATCTCTCGCGAGAGAAGCCGGTGGCCGAACTCGGCGTCGGTGACATCTTCGGCGAGATGACCTGCATGAGTCTCTATCCCCGTTCCGCGACGGTGCGCGCCTCGACCGACTGCATCATGCTCGAGATGCTGCGCAACGTGCTCGACGTGATTCAGCGCAACAAGACGCTGCGGGCGGAGATCGAGAAGAATTATCGCAAGCGGGCTCTCGAGGATCATCTTCGGACCGTACCCCTCTTCGCCACCCTGAGTCCGGAGTTCATAGACGAACTGGCCCAGAAAGTCGAGTTGGTTCGCTATTCCCGGGGCGAGGTTCTTTGTAGCGAGGGCGAGACGGCGCACAACTTCTTCCTCGTTCGCATCGGGTTCGTGAAAATGGCGCAGGAACACCCCGGCGGCCAACTGGTGTTCGCCTATCAGGGTAAAGGCGGCTTTTTCGGCGAAATGGGTCTTTTGAAGGGCGGAATCCATGAATTCACGGTGACGGCGCTGGATAACGTGGAAGTCGTCCGGATAGGCGCCACAGAGTTCCGCGGGATGGTCGACCGGTTCCCCGATGTAGCCAACAGTCTGCGACGCATAGCGCATGAACGAGAGGCGCACAACGCCAGGCATTCGGCGGCGGTGGCCGCCGTGTCTCTCGATTCATTCCTGAAGCAGGGGCTGATGGAAGCCAATAGCCTTCTGGTAATCGATCTGGAGAAGTGCACCCGTTGCGACAACTGCGTGAAGGCGTGTTCAGAGGCGCACGACGGCTTTACGCGTCTTGTCCGCGAGGGGCTTCGTTTCGACAAATACCTCGTTCCGACCTCCTGCAGGCACTGCCGCGATCCCTTGTGCATGATCGGTTGCCCGGTGGGATCTATTCGCCGGCGCAACTCTCTCGAGACCGTTATCGAAGACTGGTGTGTGGGGTGCGGGCTCTGCGCGCGGAATTGCCCCTTTGGCAACATCACGATGCACGAGACGCCGGATAGGAGCGGCCAGAAAGCTTCGGTTAAGCGCAAAGCGACCGCCTGCGACCTCTGCGCGGATCTTCCCGAGCCGAGTTGCGTTTACGCCTGCCCGCACGATGCCGCGCATCGTGTGGAGCCCAATCATTTCTTCCGGAATCTGATCAGCGCCGCGTCGGACGAGAACATGTTCGTAACCCCAGCGGATGTTGAAGGCGGAAGCCGCCTGGAGCGCTGATGCGAATCGACAGTTCGCACCGCAACTGGGCCGTCGCCTCAGTCAGCATCCTGGGGCTTGCGACGCTGCTCTACTTGCCCTACTCCTTCTTTTATCCGGGCGGCGCCAGGGGGAACTCGTTGCCCGGCCTCATTTACGGCGTCCTGGGTTACGGCATGATGCTGTACGCCGGGCTGATGGGGGCGCGAAAGAAGGTTCCCCTGTGGCGCATCGGCCGGGCCTCTGTCTGGATGCGCGGCCACCTCTGGCTGGGGGCTCTGAGTCTCCCGATGATTCTTTTTCACTCCGCCTTTTACGCACGCGGTCCCTTGACGTTCGTGTTGATGACGCTGCTGGTCATCGTCATTCTGAGCGGCCTCACCGGCGCGATGCTGCAGCATTTCCTGCCGCGAAGAATTCTCTCCGACGTGCCCCTTGAGACCATTTACGAGCAGATCCCCACCGTACGAGAACAGCTTCGTGCGGAGGCGAGCACGATCGTCGATGGTTTATGCCGCAAATCCGGAGCCGTGGCTGTGGCTGCTCCACCGGAGACCGGGCGTTCAGCTCCCGTCGCCACCGCGGAAGAAGAGGAGGGCCTGATCGGACTCACGGAGTCCGAGCGCATGAACCTCCGTCAGGCCTACAACACCGGAATCCTTCCGTTTCTGCGAGATCCCGAATCTCCGGATTCGCCTTTAGGGGATGCGAAGCATGCGGCTGTGTTTTTCGAAGCATTGCGCAAACAACTACCAACTTCGATTCATGAGTCGCTATCCGACCTTGAGAGCATTTGCGACGAGGAACGCCAGTTGACGCGCCAGGGGCGTTTTTACCTGGTGTTGCACGGATGGCTCCTGATCCACGTGCCGATCTCAATTACCCTGCTTGTGCTGGGTGGCATTCACGCCATCGTGGCGATACGTTACTGAACGGACGCAGATGCGGATTCGAACGACCAAGAAACTGGGACAACGGGTCGACCGGTCCTATGTCGGTGAGCTTTTCCCGATCCCGTTGTGGAGGCGAATTCTCACGGCCGGCGCGCTTGCGATCGCGCTCGCATGGCTGGGCCTCTACGCGATCGCCCGAAATCAAACCCCCTACACAGCCGGTCCGCTGACGCAGGCGCACGCATTTCTGGGCAAGCAATGCGCGACCTGTCACGGATCGGGAGCCGGAGTCGCCAAGCAGGTTGCCGATCAGAAGTGCGCGGCCTGTCACGATGCTCCGATTCACAATGTCGAGCAGGCGCGAATGCCCGTCTGCGTGGATTGCCACGTCGATCACCGCGGCGAACTACGTCTGGCAGGCATTAACGACCGCAGTTGTATTTCGTGCCATTCGAACCTCCAGACCAAAAGCGGGAAAATCACCGTCGCCGCGAACGTCGGTTCCTTCGCCGATCATCCGGAATTCGCTGCCGTTCAGAAAGGACGTGATCCGGTGGGGCTCCGTTTTAACCACGCGAAGCACGTTGGGGAGCTTTCGCAAAAGTGCTCGGACTGCCACACGCCTGTTTCCTTGAGTGGGAGGATGCCTCCGCGAACCAAAATTTCCGACCGGGCCCTGATGTCGATCCCGACCTACGCGGGCACTTGTATGCCATGCCATACCCTCAATTTCGACGACAAGATAACCGACGCGGCGCCTCACGACAAACCGGCGGCGGTCCATCAGTTCGTCTCCGACGCGTTGACCCGGTACATCGCCGCGCATCCCGGCGATTTGGGCAAGGATGGCGCGCCCGCCGGCGCCGCCGCATGGGTGAAATTCAAAACGGAAGCGGACGAAAAGCAGTTGTGGGACGTGACCTGCGCACGTTGCCATGAAATGACGGAGCCGGTCGCTTCGGGCCTTCCGATGGTCGTCCCCGCTGCGCCGCCCGCCCGCTGGTTTGTGCGGGCTACGTTCGACCACGGCGCCCATCAGGGCCTGACTTGCGCATCATGCCATCCCAACGCCGCGAAGAGTACCGTCGCGTCCGACCTGCTTCTGCCCGGCATCGCGACCTGCCGCAACTGTCACAACGGCGGCAGGGCTTCGGCCGGAAGCTCATGCGCAACCTGCCATGTCTATCACGACTGGTCAAAGACCAAGGGCGTCGATGGCAAATACACTATCGACAAGCTGACTTGATAAAGGGGGCCAACTCGTCTGTCCGGTTCGACGGTGATTACGGTGCCAACTGGTGATATCGATGCTTTCCGTCACTGGTGTGCCACCCGGGAGTAGGCCAACGGTCCAAAGCGCCGATCTCCCTGATTCCACGCCGGATAGCGATTGGGAATCACGCCGGACTTGTCGGCCTCGGCAACGCCATCGCGGCTGTCGCACCGCATCCTGTTCTATACTAAAAGGAAGCTTCCCCTTGACTTGGCGTTTTCATCGGTTTGACAGAAACCGCCGCCTTCGATAGCCTGTATTGGTAAGCTGGTAAATTAACGGAGTTGTGTGTTCATGAGTACGGTCTTCCCGTCTAAAGCGGGAATCGA
>DATFSM010000100.1:0-17884 GCA_035262625.1 Bryobacteraceae bacterium | reverse complement strand
CGCCCGCCCTTGCCGTGTCCCTTGAGCGTCACCGTGGTTTCCCCGCCGGAAATCACGCACGCCGGAGGTCGCACGGGACGCCTTGTGGTCACCATCTCCCGCGCGATTGCCGCGTGCATCCGGGCCACGTCGCGGGTCTCGCCTTCGATCGTACTCGCAAGGATCAGGGTGCGATAGCCCAGTGCCTTCCCTTTTCGATCCGCCGCGTCGAGTGAAGCGCGATTGCTTCCGACGATCACGTTCTCTACTCGTTCGAACGCAGCATCCCCTGCCTTCGGCGTTTCCGCAATGCCTCCCTTTGCTCCTTCTTCGAGTCGCGCGCGCACCCGCCTCGGAACTTTGTCCCGCAATCTGTATCGGTCGAGCACGCCCAACGCTGTATCGAATGTGGAATGATCCGGCGCAGTCGGACCGGACCCGATCACATCCAGCTTGTCGCCCACCACGTCCGAGAGAATCAAACTCAACACATGCGCTGGCGCGGCTACGCGCGCCAATTGGCCGCCCTTGAACAGGGAGAGATGCTTTCGCACTGCATTCAACTCGTCGATGGACGCTCCGCAGGCCAAGAGCAGCTTCGTCGTCGCCTGTTTATCGCCCAACGTCACCGGAACCGCCGGGAAGGGCGTCAATGCCGAAGCGCCGCCCGAAAGCAGGAACACCACCAGATCGCGCTCGCCCGCCTCCCGACACAACTCGACGATTCGCCGGGTTCCCTCCACGCCACGTTCATCCGGCGACGGGTGCCCGCAGGGATGCGCCTCTATCCGCCGGGTCCGCGAGGGATCCCCGTCCTTCACATTGACCGAACCCGCATAGACTCTGCGACCAAGAACCTTCTCCGCCGCCCGGGCCATGGTCCCCGCCGCCTTTCCTGCGCCGACCACGAAAATGCGCTCGTATCGCGTGAGATCCTTCCGTGCCCGCAGGGCCTGCTCCACCGCGTGGCTAGGGTCAGCTGCTTTCAGCGCCGCTCGAAAGATTGCGAGAGCGTTTGCGCGCAGCCGCCTGGCGGCTGTCATGACCAGAGCGGCAGCGTCATAATGGCTTCCACCGCCGAGGAGGGCTCGCAACTCACATCAACACGGAAATCCGCTTTACTGTAACCTTCGCGCCGCTCGTAATAAAGACGCCTAAAGGCGTCTCGATCTGCGGCCAGCGGCCTTTCGTTGCGCTGTTCTTCGAGCCTCCGCTCGATGTCCTCGAGAGTGCAGTCGAGCCAGAGCGACACGCCGTGATTCTCGATCAGATCGAAATTCCCCGGCTGGACGAAGGCGCCGCCGCCGAGAGCCACCACGGTCGGCGCCCCACATTCGATCCGGCGGACCCATTTCCGCATCATTTCGGTTTCGATGCGGCGGAATTCCGGTTCGCCGCGCGTCACGAACATGTCTGCGATCGTGGTCCCCTGTTCAGTCTCGATCTCTCGGTCGAGGTCCGCGAAATCCCAGCCCAGCCGGTCCGCAAGCAACTGGCCTACAGTCGATTTTCCCGATCCCATGAAGCCCGCGAGATAAATCCCCGGTGACCGCTTGAGCTTGATGTGCATTCAGGCCCGTTCCATCTGAGACTCGATTGCCCACGGAAGCAGGCGGTTCATCCAGATCGCCGCCCATCCGATGCGCGGCGTCACCACCACGTTGCGTCGCCTCTCGACGCCTCGCAGGATCGCTTCCGCGCACTCCTCCGCGGTTACAGCGAACCGCTTTCCCTTCACCACGGCCGTGGGCGGCGCATTGCCTGTCGCGTGCGCCTGAAAGTCCGTATCGACATATCCGGGAAAGACAGCCATTACGTGCACCCCGCGCGCGCGCATCTCCATTCTCTGCGATGTCGACAACGAGGCCAGCGCGAACTTGCTCGCTGAATAAATCGGCAGCCAGGGCAGGGTGATCTGCGCCGCGATCGATGCAACGTTGACGAGCGTTCCGCGGCTCTCCGCCAAAAGCGGCGTTGCGAGCTGCGACAGGCTCAGCGGCGCAAAAAAATTCAACTCGAACAGATCGCGCGCGTCGTCGAGCGGCGCTTGCGAGGGTGAATAGTAGGAACCGCGCCCCGCGTTGTTGATGAGGCAGTCCAGTTTTCCGAAGTGTTCCGCAGTGCGGTCGATGATCGCCACGCGCGTCTCGTCCCGCCTGAGGTCTCCCGCGATGATCAGATCGTGCGGAGCCGCCGCCGCCCGCATTTTCGTTTCGTCCCGGGCGTTCAGTACGAGTTTTGCGCCTCGCCGTCTCAGTAGTGCCGCGAGCTTTGCGCCGACCCCATCGGACGCCCCTGTAACGATAAAAACCTTACCTTCGAGCGAAGTCAAGACCGGAAAACGCCAATCATATCACCGGTTAAATAAAACCCGGCCGCGTGATAATGGGTCTATGTCGGCGTTGCTACCGCTGTTTCCGCTGCGGCTCGTCGCATTCCCGGGAAACGCCATTCCACTCCACATCTTCGAAGAGCGTTACAAGGAAATGGTCGGCGAAGCCGAGACGGCCGGTACTGAATTCGGCATTGTCCTTGCGCAGGAAGGCGGCATCGTCAACGCCGGTTGCACGGTTGTGGTCGAACAGGTCGTGCAGCGTTATCCCGACGGACGTTTTGACGTGATCGTTCGCGGACGCCGCCGTTTTTCACTTCTGTCGGTCGATGACGAACGCGCTTATCTGCGCGGCGAAGTCGAGTTCTTCGATGACGATGATTGGGAACCAGTGACTCCTGAGCTTCGCGAGCGCGCCATGGGTTCGTGGCGCGACGTCCGGACGGCTAGCGCTTCCAATGACGGCGAGCCCGATCCTCAACACCCGTTCCTCAGCTTTCAACTCGCCCGGACCGTAGGCGATCTTGACTTTCAGAGTCTGATCCTCCGTGCCCGCTGCGAAGCCGAACGACTTCGCCATTTTGTGCAGTTCGCGCAGGAATACGTGCCTCGCCTTCGCTATGCCGAAAAGATGAAACGGCTCGCGCCCACCAATGGGTCCGGACACACGCCCGCTTCGCTCTGAATCATGATCTTCGCCGAGCCAGCCCGCGAACGCCGCCGCGTGCTGGGTCTCGGGATTTCTCTGGCGATTCACACGACCGCCTTCGTTGTGCTGCTCGGCGTTCCCGCTCTCAGGCTCCCGCGCCCCTCTGAAACCCCGTCGGAATTTCGCCAGAAAATCGAAGGCCGCGAAAACAAGATCGTCTGGTACAAGCTGCGCCGCGAGTTGCCGCGCATCACTCCATCACAACGGGCCGAGAAGCGCCCGCTTCGCGCGGAACGTTTATCCAAACAGGCCATCGTCTCCTCTCCGAAGAACGCGCCGAAACGCGAGGTGATGGTCTGGACCCCAACGCCCGCGCCGCAAATCGTGCCCCCGCCGATCGAGATGCCCAATCTCATTGCGGTAAAGCTTCCCGACCCGCCGCCGGCCGTGAGAAAAGAGTTCGTTGCGCCTCAGGTCCGATCCCCAGCGCCGCCCACCGCACGAAATTTGCTCGCCGAGAACGCGCCGCGTATCGAGACAGCTTCGGCGAAGCCGCTGAACCTGCTGAACAGCAAACTGCCGCCGAAACGATTCACGCCGCCGGCGGCCACGCCGCTACGCCCTGCCCCTAAGGACACGGCCGCCGCTGCCGATGCCCCTGCGCTCGGATCCGAACAAGCCCTGAACGCGCAATCGAACCTTGCGATATCCAAACTGCCTCCGCGTCCGTTCGTCGCGCCGCCGGGGGCTCGCGTCTCAGGCAAGGGAACCGATACCTCCGTCGCAATGGAAGGCGCGCCCGAAGCCCCCGACCTTAACGTCGCCGTCGTCGGCCTCAATCCTATCGACAAAATGGCCGGAACCCTTCCCTCCGCCCCGAGCCCAGGCGCATTCTCCGCCGGACCCGTAATCCGGCGGGACGGAGCCTCGTCCGAAGGGGACGGCAAAGGCATCCCGATCCCAAGCCTTTTCGTCAAGGGTCCGAACGACACAAAACCAGATCTCATCGCGCAGGCGTTCCAGGCTCCTACATCCGAAGCGAACCTGCAAGCGGCCATGCGAGCCGCCGGGCCCGCAACGGTTCACACGCCTGCGCCTTCGGAAGCTGCGCTCCCCGGCGGCGCGGTTCGCGTCGCCAACGCGCCCGACCCTCGCTTCAACGGACGCGAAGTTTTCATGATGGCCATTCAGATGCCCCAGCTCACCAGTTATTCCGGAAGCTGGCTCATGTGGTACGCCGACCACACGCGCCACGAAGCGGGACTTGCGCCCATCGCGCCTCCCGAAGCCCATCGCAAGGTCGATCCGAAATACATCGCGTCGGCGGTCTCGGAGCGCCTGGAGGGGCGAGTCACGCTAGCGTGCGTCATCGACAGAACCGGCAGGGTTGTGAATGTCGAACTTGTGCGCGGGTTCGATGATCGGCTCAATCACAGCGCCGAAGAGGCGCTGGCAAAATGGGAGTTCTATCCGGCTACGCGCAGCGGCGTTCCCGTTGATGTGGACGTGGTCGTGGAAATCCCGTTCCGGCTCGAACCGAAAATCGAGCGCCGCTGATGATTGCAACCTCCGAACCGCAGCACCTGATCTTCGACGCAGACGATACCCTTTGGGAAAACAATATCTACTTCGAGGAAGCGTTCGACGAGTTCTGCGACTATCTAAATCACTCGACGCTTTCGCCGGCTGAAATCCGCTCGGTCCTCGACGAAATTGAGATCGCCAACAACCGCGTCCACGGATACGGCGCCGTCAACTTCGGACGTAACCTCAGCCAGTGTTTCCTCCGCCTCGCGGAGCGCGCCGTCGATGAGCGCGATCTGAACCGCGTTACGGCGATGGCGCTCCAGATTCTTTCCCGCGAAGTTCAGCTGATGGAGGGCGTCGCCGAGACGCTTCCGTTCCTTGCGGAGAAGCACGAACTTACTCTTTGCACCAAAGGCGATCCCGCGGAACAGAACCGCAAGATCGATCTTTCGGGCCTGCGCCCGCTGTTCGTGCATTGCGCCATCGTCAGAGAGAAATCGCGATCGACTTATGAAGATCTGGCGCGTGAACGCGGCTTCGATCTGAATCGCACCTGGATGATCGGCAACAGCCCGAAATCCGATATCAATCCGGCGCTCGAAGCGGGCCTGCGCGCCGTCTTCGTTCCTCACGCCCGTACCTGGTCGCTCGAACGTGAAGAAATCCGCGACCAGAGCAACCGCCTCATCGTCGTGAACCGTTTCTCCGACCTTTCCGATCTGTTCAATTTTCGGCCGGAACTCGCCCCGCGCGATCGATAAGGAGGAGGTCACGCGATCTCCTTTGGCGTCACCGTGTTATTCCTTGAGCGTCATGGATGAGCTTATGGCCTCAATCGCCGCGAAGAAGAAGCGCCTGGACGAATTACGGCCGCTTTCGGAGAAGGCGCTTGCCGCGCTTGAGCACTATTACGATGTGGAACTCACCTACACCTCCAACGCGATCGAGGGCAATACGCTTAGCGCGATCGAGACCACACTCGTTATCGAGAAAGGAATTACGGTTGGAGGCAAACCGCTCAAGGACCACCTTGAAGCGCTCGACCATTACGACGCCATCCGGTACGTGCGCGAACTGGCACGGCACGAAACGCCGATCACCGAAGGCGATGTCCGCAACCTGCATAGATTTGTGATGCAACGGTCAGAGCCCGAGATTGCGGGACGATACGCAGACCGGCCCCGTTACGTCCGCACCGAAGCCGGGCGCTACGCGTTTCCACAACCGGCTGAGATTCCATCGCTCATGGGCGACTTTACCGCGTGGCTCACGCAAGCGCCGAATACGCCTCAAACCGCATTCGCCGCACATCGCCGCCTGGTCGATATCCATCCTTTCAATGATGGCAACGGGCGCACCGCGCGGCTTCTGATGAATCTCGTTCTGTTTCGCGGCGGGTATCCGCCCGTCGCCGTGCGCCCCGAAGACCGGCTCGAATATATCCGCAGTCTGCAACAGGAACAGGCCGGTCAGGGGGACGAGAGCTTTAACGCCCTCCTCTACCGGCGTTTGGATGCGACTTTAGAGGAATACCTGAGCGCCTTGCAAGAGGCGGCGACCAGAGACCGAAACGACATGAAGTAACGAGCCTGGACCGAAGCGCTGGTTCAGTTCGTGACTTCGCCATTACTTTACGACACAAAATACTCTATGTTTGTGATATACTTTGCGTGTATTAATATGAGTATTCCGGCGTTCAAGCCGCTGGCGGCCTGGGTTCCGATCGCAATGTCTCTTGCTGCGCTTGGACTTGTGCTATTCCACCTTGCCGTATTCGGCCCGGCCCCGCAGGTGGATGAAGGCCCGGAGGCTCACATCTTTCAGCTCCTCCTCGCGGCGGAAATGCCACTTCTGATCTTTTATGCGGCGAAGTGGCTGCGGCGAGCGCCGAAAACCGCGCTGCTCGTCATCGGAGTTCAACTCGGCGCGGTGGCTGCCGCAATGGCTCCGATCTATTTACTTGGCTGGTAATCAGAGGCTTACGCCGTCGCTGCCTCAGCCGCCTCTTTCCCACTCTTCACGCAATCGGGGATCCCAATCCCGTGATACGCATTCCCGGCCAGATACAGTTCAGGAATTTTCGAAATCCGCGATTCGATCTCTTCCACCCGCCACGCGTGCCCCACCGTGTACTGCGGCATCGAATCCGCCCAACGATTGTGAACCGCAAAAAGCGGCTCAGCCGAAATGTTCATGAGGCGCCGCAGATCCGCTTCCACCGCCTCGCGGGTCACATCCGGATCCGTCGAGAAACATCGGAACACCGCTTTGTCCGCAGGCACTCGATCCCGCCACTTCGTGCCCAGCCAAGTGCATGCCATGATCGCTTTCCGTTCCGACCGCGGAACCAAAAACCCAAAAGCATCCAGCGCGTGCTTTACGTCTTCGCGACGGTATCCGAAGGTCCAAATGGAGTTTCCCGTGTACGGCACGGACGCATGCAGCGCGCTCAGTACGGGATCCAGCGGCGCCAGCAGCGGCGCTGCCCTCATCGCCCCACAGCACACCACCAAGCGGTCGAACGCCTGCCATTCGCCGTTGGCATACACGCTCCAGCCTGGCGCGATCGCTTCCACAGCCGCGCGCTGCAACCTCACTCGCGCCGTCAGCGTCTCGATCAAACTCCCCATTCCACCGCGCAGCGTCTTGAAAACCGGCTGGCCCGTCAGCCGTCGTTTCTCCCGCAGCGCCCCCACCACCACGCTTCCGAACTTCTGCTCATACTCGACGAACTTCGGCAGCACGCTTGCCGCGCTCAGTTCGTCCGGCGACCCGCCATACACACCCGCCAGCAGGGGCTCTGCCAGATACTCCACGGCTTCGGGGCCGAAATGATCGTTGACGAACGCCGCCACCGAGCGGTCGGGAGTCAACTGCGGGCTGCGGAAGATCTCGAGCGCCATCCGGATCTTCGTGCCCCAGCCGAAAAGCGGCGTCTCCAGCACCGGCCCGATCTTCGTCGGAACCAGCATCTGCAGGCCTTCGGGCAGCGGTACGAATCGCCCCTGCCGCAGCACATACGTACGCCGCTCCGCATCGTTCGAGCCCACGATTGCGTCGCCCATCCCCAGCTCTCGAATCAGGTGTTCAGCCCACGGCTTTGCGGCCAGCCAGCTTTCGGGTCCGGTCTCGAGAAGACACCCTTCCACCAGGACACTTCCGATGGTCCCGCCGGGCGCGGGGTCGAACACTGTCGCGTCCGCGCCAGCCTTGCCCAGGTAGTATGCGCAGGAAAGGCCTGTAATGCCGCCGCCGACAACGGCGACTCTTATTGGCACGGAGATGCCGCCGCCGCCATCAGGGGCGGAACTCGCGAACCATCTGAACCACAGCCTTTACGTGCTCGACCGGCGTCTCGGGCAGAATGCCGTGCCCCAGATTGAAAATGTGACCGGGCCGCGTGCCCGTCCGGCGCAGCAGGTCCTGCACCTTCTGGCGCAGCTCCGGCAGCGGCGCGAACAGCGCCACGGGATCGAGATTCCCCATGATCGCCGACCGGTATGAGATATCCAGCCAGGCCTGATCGATGTTGATGCGCCAGTCGCACCCCATTACATCTCCGCCCGCCGCGTGCAGTTCGCGGAAGTATCCGGAGGCCCCGGTGCCGAAGTGGATCACCGGAGCGCCGGTGGACTTGATCCGCTCGATCAGCGCCCGCGAGTACGGCTGGGCGAACCGCACATAATCGTCCGCCGCCAGCGCTCCCACCCAGCTATCAAAAACCTGGATCGAGCGTGCTCCCGAAGCCACCTGCATGATCGCGAAGGGAGCGAGCACGTCGACGATCTTTCCCATCAGCCGACGCCACAGCGTCTCGTCACCATACATCATCCGCTTCGTCCGGATGAAATTCTTCGATGACCCGCCTTCGATCATATAGCTCGCCAGCGTAAACGGAGCAGCGACGAATCCGATCACGGGAACCCGCCCGGCCAACGCACGCACCGTCTGCTGAATCGCCTCTCCGACGTAGCCGAGGTCATCCGTGTTCGACGTCGAAAGCGCGTCCACATCCTCGCTCGAAAGCACGGGATTGTGGATCAGCGGGCCTTCTTTCTGCGGGTAACTCAGTTTCAGACCCATCGGCTCGACCGGCAGCAGCAGGTCCGCGAAAATGATCGCCGCGTCCACATCCAGCGTTTCCACGGGCTGCAGCGTGACAGCCGCCGCAAGGTCCGGTCGCTTGCACATTTCGAGTATCGAATGTTTTGCGCGAATCTCCCGGTAGGACTTCATATACCGTCCGGCCTGCCTCATAAACCAGACGGGGCGATAATCCGTAGGCCGGCGTCTGCAGGCATCGAGGAAACGACTCGTTATGGGAGCCATGCGCATGGTTGCTTCACCTTATCTTTTATTTCTTCGCAGAAAAAAACCCGAAAATCGCGGGGTTTATGGTCAATGGCCCATTGGCGGCCCTGAATAAAGTACGGCTTCGCCCAGACCTCGCTGTCCAGAGTGCGAGGCGCGATCACCGAGACCGCCAATGTCCCGCGCGCGGGATACCCCGTTCGCGGATCCATAATGTGGCTCCAGGTTTGGCCTTCGGCCACGAAAAATTTTTGGGATGTGCCGGAAGTCGAAAGCGATTCATCTTTCAATGTGGCTACGGCGGCGGTCTCGCGCGGGTTCACCGGATCTTCAATCCGAACCGTCCAGCCCTTTTCGCCGGGCGGCGCGCCGATGGCATAAATGCTGCTGCCCCCTCCCGATACGAGCGCGGAGCTGATTTCGTCCTTCCGTAGAATTTCCGCCGCCCGATCCACCGCGTAACCCTTGCCGACGCCACCGGGATCGAGTTCGATACCTCTCTTCGCGAACGCCACGGTTTCGTTCGACTCATCCAGCACGATATTCTGATAGCCCATGCGCTTCTTCGCTTCGGCGATCTCCCCGGGCCTCGGCGCGTGGCCGGCATTCTCCGGCCCAAAAAATCCCCAGAGTTTCATCAACGGCCCGACAGTAATGTCGAAAGTCCCCTCACTCTGGTCGCTGTACCTTACGCAGGTCTCCAGCAGTTCGAACAGCTCCTTTGAAACCCGGACCGGGTGATCCGCCGCTTCGCGGTTCACCTTGCTCCACTCGCTGTCCGGCTTGTAATGGGAGAGCAGGTTGTCGAGCCGCCGCACCTCGTCGAAAACTTCATTCGACGCCGCTTCCATCTTTCGGCGGTCTTCGCCGTACAGAACGAGCGAAAAAGTCGACCCCATCGCGTCGGCGCTCGTCTCCACGCGGAGCATTCCGGCGAGAGCCGCCGAAGTCCGCAACAAAAACAAAACTAACACAAACCGTTTCATTTCTGCTGCTTTTTTCGGCTCGCCCCCAGCGTATCTTATCCACGCTATCCGGTATTTCGGGCAACGTCAACGAAATCGGGCTCTGATTGGACCGCGATTACGGATCGCAATCGCGCGCCAGCGCGTCACAATAGGAGAATGCGGTTTAAATTCCTCCTCGCCGCCGCCATCGCTGTGCGATTGGCCGGCGCGGCGATCCTTCCGGACACGATTGGCTCCTGGAAACGCGGCGAACCCGGTCCCGCCGTTACACCCGACCAAAAGGTCTGGAGGGAATACGGGCTCCAGGATGCCGAAACCTCGCCCTACGCCGATGGCGACCGCAAATTCGCGATCAGCGCGTGGCGCTTCGCCGATGCCACCGGCGCGATGGCCGCGTTCGAGGACCTCCGCCCAGTCGATGCAAAACCCGCTCCGCTCATGGGACTCGCGGCCCAGAATGATGCGGGTCAGATTGTGGCCGCAGGGAATTATCTCTTTCTTTTCAAGGGATACAACATAAAACCTGAAGAACTAAGTCATGTCGTCGCAACCGTTCCGAAGTACGAGCATTCGCCACTCCCGACGCTGCCCAAATACCTGCCCGTAGGGTTTGTTCCCAACTCGGAGCGCTATATCGTCGGACCGGCCAGCCTGTTGCGTTATGCACCCGGGATTCCGCCCAGTACGGTGGGCTTCCATTTCAATGCGGAAGGCGCCCTCGCCTCCTACGGCAGTAAAGGTAAAGAAACGACGCTGGTAGTCTTCAATTACCCGACTATGGAAATGGCGCGTGACCGCTACGCTGCCTTCCAGAAAACCGCGAACACGGTCTCCAAGAGATCAGGTCCGTTAGTTGCGGTAGTACTAAACCCCGCCAGTCCGGATGAGGCGGAACGTCTTCTGTCCGGAGTTCGCTACCAAGCCACCGTCACCGTTCCGGAAGCCCCGTTGCCGAACCGGCATGACAACGCAGGTACCCTCATGCTGAACATCTTCCTGCTCTGTCTGATTCTCGCTGCATTCTGCATCCTCTCCGGGATCGTTGTCGGGGGCATTCGAGTCCTTTTTCAGCGCGCGGGAGCCTCCGGCGAGGGCGACAACATGATCTCGCTCCACCTCTCCGGCCGCCCCTGATCGCGTTCCGGGCACGCAAAGGCTTTGATTCGTTCCGATTGCGCACTCCGGAACCGCCCGAATTGGCGTGCTACTACAAAACCGCGGGTTTTTGAACAGCTTATTCACAGGATTTCCAAAACCATCATTTTCAGTGCGTTATCCTGTGAACAATTTCGTTCCGGTTTTTCCCTTGACGAAGGAACTCCCGAAACCTTAAGATCCAATCACTAAAGTTTTTGGCGGTTGCGAAGCCGTCGAAAATGATTCTCCCATCGAAAGTCGTCCACATTTAGTGGGCGAGCCGAAGCCCACCCAAAAGGTGGGCTTCGTTTTTTCAGGCCCAATTCAACTGTTCGCCGAACTTCGTTCCGAACACTGTTTCCTCGAGCGGCCGTCGCGTGCGCGTGGCGGGTGGCGGCGTTCCCGGAGCGATATAGCCGATCGCGAACGCCGCGCCCACCTCGAAATCGAGCGGAATTCCGAACTCGGCCCGCGCCTTCTCCGCGTCAAACCCAGCCATCCCGTGGGCGTATAACCCCACAGAAACCGCCTGCAGCATGAGGTTGGCGAGCGCCGCGCCTGCGTCGTGAATTCCAAAGCGATTTGGCGCCCCGCTATGCGTAAATGTCTTCCTGGCCGCGGAAATACCCAGCGCCCAAGCGGTCTTCGCCCAAAGCTGGTTCTTCGGCGCCAGCGTGCTCAAGACGCGCTCGAATTCGGCCGGGTGATCCTTTGTAGCCACAACGAACCTCCAGGGCTGCTCGTTGAAGCTGGACGCCGCCCAGCGAGCGGCCTCGAACAGGCTGCGCAGCTTTTCCGGCTCGATCGGCTTGTCGAGGAACTCCCGCGGGCTCCAGCGCCGGGCGATCAGATCATTCAGATGACTTTGAGACATGCTGGCTTGGATGTTTCCGCGCCGCGCTGAGTCGCGGCGGTAGAATCTGAGTTACCTCTAAAACGAATGCAGGACAAAAAGTTACAGGTCATCCCGCTGGGTGGGCTCGGCGAATTCGGGATGCACATGATGGCGCTGCGCTACGGGGACGACATCATTGTGATCGACGCCGGGATGATGTTCCCGGAGAGCGAACTCCTGGGCGTTGACATCGTCACGCCGGATCTGACCTTCCTGAAGGAAAACCGCGCCAACGTCCGCGCCCTGCTGCTCACGCACGGGCACGAGGACCATATCGGCGCGGTGGCTTTCTTTCTCGATGAGTTCGAAGTCCCTGTTTATGGCACCCCTTTCACGCTGTCCCTCGTCGAGCGGCGCCTTGAGGAATACGACGTTGCCGGAGTCACGCTCAAGCCTGCCAAGCCGCGCGATCTCCTGGAAATCGGACCGTTCAAGGTCGAGTTTATCCACGTAACCCACTCAATCGTCAGCGCTGTCGCGCTGGCCATAACGACCCCGGTAGGCGTCGTCATTCATACCGGCGACTTCAAGGTCGATCCCACCCCTACCGACAACGAGCTTTTCGACCTCCACACGCTCGCCGACTATGGGAAACGCGGCGTACTGCTTCTCCTCTCCGACTCCACCAACGCCGACCGTCCGGGTTATTCCGACTCCGAGCGCGCCGTCCGTCCCCGGCTTGAGGACGTGTTCAACCGGGCCGAAAACCGCCTTTTTGTCTCCTGCTTCAGTTCGTCGATTCACCGTTTACAGCAAATTCTCGATTTATCCGCGGAATTCGGCAGAAAAGTCGCGCTGGTGGGACGGAGTATGGTGTCTGTCACCGAAATTGCCCACCGTCATGGACTGCTCGAAATTCCCGACGGCGTGCTCATCCGCCCGCAGGACGCCATGGATGCCAAGGCCTCGCGCGTCACCGTTCTCATCTCCGGCACGCAGGGCGAGCCTATGTCCGCGCTCGCCCGCGTTGCGGTCGACAACCACAAGCACATCTCGATTCATCCCGGCGACACGGTTGTTTTAAGTTCGCGCATTATCCCGGGGAACGAGAAAACGATTTTTCGCATGATCGACCACATCTCGAAGCGCGGGGCGGACGTGATGTACGGCAGCATGAATCCGCCGCTCCACGTTTCCGGTCACGGGTCGATGGAAGAGCTTCGCCTGGTTCTCAACCTTGTGCGGCCCCGATACTTCGTGCCGATCCACGGCGAATACCGGCAGCTTTCCAAGCATGTGCGCCTTGCCGCGCACCTGCACGGCATCGGGCTCGAAGAAACGTTCATCCTCGAAACCGGAGACGTTCTCGAATTCGATGACAAGGGCGCGCGGCGCAACGGCCGCGTCACCGTCGGCCGCGTCTGCATCGATTCGGGCGCGGTGGGGGAAGTCGTCGGCGATATGGTGATCCGGGACCGTCGCGTAATCTCCGAGGACGGTATTGTGCTGCCGATTATCGCCATCAACAAGCACACCGGGCGTATCGAGTCTTCGCCCGAACTCGTCAGCCGCGGCTTTGCGCTCGACAGCGATGTCGAATTCATGCGTTCCGCCCGCGAAGCCGTCAGCCGCACCCTCGAGTCTTCGAGTAACGAAGAGAAGGGCGACATCGGTCTGATTAAGGAGAAAATCCGCGCCGACCTGAAGCGCTTTATTAATAAGGAGACGCAGCGGCGCCCCATGATCATGCCCGTCATCCTGGAGATCTGAAGCCCCGGCGAATCAGCGGAGTTTCCGGATTGCCGGGTAGTGATGGCGTATCCACGCCAGTCCCGCAAACGTGAACACCATCGAAATCGCGAGCGCGTACCAGTAGGCTCTGCCCTGACCCTGAATAAAAGCTGCTCCGACCAGCGAACTGACCAGTCCGCCGATTCGCCCCAGCGTCGCCGCATATGCCACGCCGGTGGCCCGCACGCCCGTCGGATAAACATGCGCAGCGAGCCCGTACATGGATGTCTGAATCGCGTTCGCGATCAGGCCGTTCATCCCGAGACACGCCATTAGAGCGATGTGATCGCCGCTCGCCTGAACGGGAACGGCGAGCAGCGCGAGCGCGCTTCCGACGGAAGCTAAAGCGCCGAGCAGCAGCGGTCCCCGCGATCCGAAGTGAGCCATGAGCGCGGCCCACACAAAAACGCCGACCACGCCACCGAAATTATATAGAGCCAGCCCCGTGCTGGACGTGGCGACGTCAAGCCCGTGCGATCTCAGCATTTCCGGCAGCCATCCGAACACCAAATAAATGGATCCCAGGGAAAAGAAAAAGGCCAGCCAGAGACCGGCGGTATCGCGTGCGAACTCCGGCGCGAATAATGCGCGCAGCGAAGCCCGCTTTGAGCTTCCGGGCTCGGCCCGGTCTTCAAACTGCGCGTCCGCCAGCCCTGTATGACCCATGCGCCCGAGCAGCCGCGCCAGGTGTCCCCAACGCGATGGCCGCCGCGCGAGAAAGCGGGGGGATTCCGCCAGAAACGCCCAAAGAGTCCCCGCTAACAACAATGGCAGAGCCCCACCGATCGCATACAGCCCTCGCCATCCGAACTTCGGCAGCGCCCACGCCGCCAGCACGCCGCCGAGCATGCCCCCAAGCGGCACGCACACGACAGTCAGCTTGACCGCCGTTGGCCGCCACCGTCGCGGCGCAAACTCCGCGGCGAGCGCGCTCGCATTGGGTACCGCGCCCCCCGTACCCATGCCGGTGAGAAAACGTAAAGCGGTGAGTCCCGCAAATCCATGAACGAATGCGGTCGCGATAGTGGCAAGTCCGAAAACAGTTACGGACGCGATAAGCGCCGTGCGGCGGCCCCAGCGATCACCGCACTGTCCCGCTACCACCCCGCCGAGCGCCATTCCGGCAAGCCCTACCGCGAGCACAGGACCGAATTCGGCTCGGGCGACATGCCATTCGCGGATCAGCGACGGAATAGCGAAGCCCAGGATCTGAATGTCAAACCCATCGAAGATGATCGCAAGCGCCGCAAGCGCGATCAACAGCTTCTGATAAGTGGACCACGAACCGCCGTCGAGCAGTTCTGCGATGTCAACTGCCCGCCCGGTGGAAGGAGGCATGCAATCGAGCAATCGTATCATCGCAACGGCGCCAGCATCGGCTCGAGAGCCGTCACGCATCTGACCGTTCGTAACGATTCGAATTCAACTTTCCCAGATAAATCCCGAGCGCAAATCCGCAGGTAAAGACAGAGAGCCTTCGACCGTTCTCTTACGGGAACCCCGACGGCGCCTCTGAGGAAGCATCCCTTTGCCAAAAGGGAGCCCCTGATCAATCAAGCAAAGGATAGGAAACGATGCAACTGAAACTCAACGGATTCGCGGCGAAATTGCAGTATTCCGTCACCGCACTGGCGCTGGCTGCGGCCTGCTCTTCGACCGCTTTCGCGCAGGACGCCCACACGCACATGCAGTCGTCCGCTCAACAGAACGATACCGCGCTGGCTGACCAGAGCGGCGCCGACACGCTTGTCCAAATGGTTCGCCAAGCGACCGCGCGCTTCCAGGACGTCGCAGTCGCTGAAGCCGCAGGATATGCTCTTGTGTTCGGCTGCGTCTCTGGCGATGACTTCGGCGCCATGGGTCTCCATTATCTGAATGCTGACATATTAAACAGCGGCGTTCTCGACCCGATGCGTCCGCAGATCGTGATCTACGAACCGAACCCGGACGGAACCAAGCGGCTGATCGGCGCTGACTTCCTCGTCTTCGCCGATGCGTGGAATGCGAACCATACGGCGCCGCCGCAACTCCTGGGACAGGCCTTCCACTTATTCACCAGTCCCAATCGCTTTAACCTTCCCGCGTTCTACACGCTGCACGTCTGGGCCTGGAAATCGAATCCTCAGGGCGCGTTCGTGAACTGGCACCCCAACGTTTCGTGCCAGTCATTCACCGCGCACTAGGCCCGGGCAGAAAGGGTTCTCAAAGACAACCTCAATCCCGCGGGACGCCTGTTCAATTCGTTCTCGAGTTAGCATGCACGCTGTGTTCGCGATCGCAGGAGGGCGACGTCGTCACAACCGCGGGATTCAAACGCTTCCGGCGGGCTACGGAAACGCCGTTCAACGTGGGCTAGGAAGCGCAGCCCTGATCGCCTCCTCTGAGTGAGCGGGCGATGGCTGGTGGGTCCGTCGCTCGCGCCCTCTGTGACCCCGTCAGCGCATCCTGGAATCTCTTGAGCCCCGCGGACACCCCCGATATCATCGTCCTTCGCTTCCCCATTTCTTGCCTTCGAGCGAGTTCAGGGAGGTAACCATGAGCGCAAGAATCCACACCGAAACGGGCTGTTACCGATTCACGATACGGCGTCTGGGAACAGACGAGGGGAAACGGCTGGCTTGTCGAGTTCCCCGTCGCGACTGCCCACGGGCGCCAGCCCCCGCGATTGTCTCGTGGTTCCCGCGCGGCGGCCAGGACCGAATTCTTCGCGGAAACGGCGCAACCCGCGCTCAAGTCTAGTTCGATCGCAACGCAGTCATTGGATCGATGCGTGATGCCCGCCGGGCCGGGAGGTATCCAGCGATGGCCGCGACCGCGATCAAGAGCGTTCCCATCCCCACAAACGTTGCGGGATCGCCTGATGTTATGCCGAACAACAGGCTGCCCATGGCGCGCGCGAGCACTCGCGACGCGATCAATCCCGCGCCGAGCCCCAACGCGGCCAGCCCCAGGGTGCGCAGAACAATGCGACCCTGCAGATCGCTCGCCGAAGCGCCGAGCGCCATCCGAATTCCGATTTCCTGCACTCGCTGATTCACCGAAAAGGAGATCACGGCGTAGATTCCCAGAGAAGCGAGAATCAAAGCGAACGCAGCGAATCCGGCCAGTAGCAGTACCAGAAACCGCCGTGGGGAGACCGCTTTGTCAACGAGGTCCTGGAAGGTCACAAAGTCGCGGACCGGCAGATTCGGATCAACCGGCCGGAGAGCTGTTCGAATCCCTGCCGCCAGACTCTCGGGCGGGAGCGCGGTTCGCACCACCAGTTGCATGGCGGCGTAGTCTCCGGTCTGCCGCATCGGCAGATACATCTCCGACCCGCCAGCCGCCTCCAGAGCGGTATGCCGCACGTCGGCGACCACGCCCACAACCCGCCTGCCGCGGTCCGTGGTGATCATTTGATTCAACGGGTTCTGCCCCGGCCACAGAGTCCGGGCGAAGGTTTCGTTGACCACCACGACGCGCTCGCTCGATGCGCGATCCCGCTCGGTGAACGTCCTGCCCATCCGTAACGGAATTCCCGCCGCCGCGAAGTAACCGTCGCTGACAACACGAATGTATGCCTCCGGCATGTGGCCTCTCGGGTAAACCTGTCCCACGCCGGAGACGCCCCACGCCCGATCGTCGCGCAACGGCAGAACGTCGGTAATCCCAGCCGCCAGAATGCCCGGGACAGAGCGGACGCGGTTCAGCGCATCATCGATAAAAGAGTTCTGCTGCTCCTGACTCGATATCCGGAAACTCGGGTCAATCCGCAGCGCGGCCGCGCGCTCGGGTTGAAATCCCAGGTTCACGTCGAGAACGCGAACAAAACTTCGGATCAGGAGCCCCGCTCCGACCAGTAGTATGCAGGCAAAGGCGAGTTCGGAGATTACGAGTCCCTCACGGATCCAGCCATGCCCTTTGCCGCCGGTCGACCCGCGGCTGGAGTCCTGCAACCCGTCCAGAAGGGAAAGCGCTGTGACCCGGAACGCCGGCAAAAGGCCGAAGAGGACTCCGGAACAGACTGCTGCGATCAACGTGAAGACGAGCGCGCTCCCGTCGATCCGAACGCTTTCGAGCAACGGCAGGTTGAACGCCTGGGAGTGCGACAGAGCGCGCGCGCCAGCCACGGCGATGATCACTCCCAGCACGGCGCCGCAACACGAGAGCGCGACGCTCTCCGTAAGCATCTGCCGCAAGAGCCGCGAACGGCCCGCTCCCAGCGCGGTCCGCATCGTCATTTCCTTGTGCCTCCGGCCTAACCTCGCCAACTGCAGACTCGAGAGGTTCGCGCACACGATCAACATCACCACACCGACCGCGCAGGCCAGCACGAACAGCGCCGGAACCACTCGTCCGCTCACGCGCTTTTGCCA
>DATFSM010000099.1:0-77448 GCA_035262625.1 Bryobacteraceae bacterium | reverse complement strand
GCTCCGCCGCGCCTTTGACAAAATCGATTCGGAGGTCAATGCGTGGAGTGCGCAAACTCGCATGGCCGCCTAAAAATGACGCATTCAGAACTTGACGCATTCGGTTCAGGTTCTGTGCTTCAAGACTTCTAGTCGAATGTCTGCCATTTTTCTAGGGAGCCGGCCCGTTTCCAGAAAATTGCCCGGGCGAGTCTCTTTTGCTTTATCACCCTCGAGCGTCAGAGATACTTCGAATCAGCCGGGATCACGCTACGAGGGCTCCGCTATTTACCCAGTGCGCTCCTGAACCGTGCCTTCAGCCTCGCGAAGAAGCCCAGTTCCTTCTTGGGAGCCGGCTGCAGTTCGATGTGAGCGATGTCATCTTCGCTCCCCGAATCCGCCTCAAACGACTTTTCACACGGCTTTGTCCCGGTGAGTTTGACAGCGTTTCCGATCATTGTGAACTGCTTGCGCACTCTGCCGCCGTTATCATCCTCAAGACACACCGAAAACTCGCCCTGCTTAGCCAACGTCGGAAAGTATCCGGTCTCCCTGCGTTGGATAAACGCAGTCTCATACCGGTGGTGTCGCAGACTCCAGGTAAAAACGCGATATCCATCGAAATCGTGGTCCTCGCCGAGACCCACCGAGGTTGTCCACAGCCAGATGTCCTTCTTGACGTCGCCGTCCTTTACCTTCCCGATCGAAAAATACGACGTGATCCGATGCCCCTCCGCATATTGCGCGACCTCGTCCGGAATGCCCATATAAACCCGGCTCGTCAGCACCCAACCACTCTCGCCGCTACGCGTGCGGATGAGCGTCCAATCGTCTTTCGCCACGGGAGGCAGATCCTCCTCCGGAACTCGCGCCCGCTCCTTCGAAAGCGCCACCCAATCCTGCGGAAGCGCCGGCGGTGCGGGCGAAGGCGGAGGTGGGACGCTGGATTTCTTCTTCTTCACGAGTTTTTCCGGCTTCGGCTTCGGCGGAATGAGTTCTCTCTTCGGCAGGGGAGTTCGTTCGATCACGCGATGCGCGATTACATCGAACTTTTCGCCCTCCTTCACCTGAAGAAAGCTTGCGGAAAGCCGGTTCGGCTCCGTGTGCACATTCAGACTGTCGAAAGTCGTGCCCGAGCCTTGTGACGGCAGGCCCGACGTCTCTTTCGCCAGATCTCGTAGGCGCTCCATCTGAGCGTTATCGAGTAACTGCCGGTCGTCCGTCCACCCCTCTGCTCCGCTCTTGGTTCGAACCTTGTACCAGCGTCTGCGCTGCGCGGTGATCTCCAGGGGCTCTCCATGATGCGCCATCCCTACCGTGGAGGACTTCGGATCGATTTCTTTGCGCAATTTGAGCGTCGCGGGCCCCACAAACGCATGCCCGATCGTCGGATCACGCTCGGGCCCTTTGCCGCATCCGGCGCAGACCAGCGCCGTCAACACGGACGCATAGAACAGAGGACGGGCCACCTGCCTTCGAGCTTAACCGATCGGTTCGGGCCTTATCCCGCGGACGAAACCTTCTTCTCGCGCAGAAGATCGCCGATCCGTTCTACCAGTTCCTCTCGATGAAACGGCTTCGAAAGCAGCGAGTATCCCTTCTCCACGATGTATCGCTGTACCACCTGCGTATTGTCGTAGCCGGACATGAAGAGGACCCTGATGTCGGGTTTGATCGCGGCGATCTCGTCGGCGATCATCGGCCCGCTCATCCCGGGAGACACGACGTCGGTCAGAAGGAGATCGATATCCGGGTGATTGTTCAGTATCCGCACCGCGTTTTCGCCTGTGTCCGCAGTAAGGACGTGATAACCGTGGCCCGTAAGCATCGCTGTGACGAGCTTCCGGATCTCAGGCTCGTCGTCGACCACCAGAATCGTTTTTGGCTGTGGATCGGCCATTGCTTCTAAGAACCAATCTTCTCCCGAGTTTCGCAGCCCCAATGACGCCGTGCCGTACCGCAGCGGTGTGATTGTGCGATTTTTAACCTGCTTTTGCGCCTTCCGAAAGCGCTCTGTGATCGGGCTGCCATCCGCTCCGTCTGCTACCCTGAAGGTGCTTCAACAACACGCAGGCGCAGTATTGGGAAGCTGGTGAGAATCCAGCACGGCCCCGCCACTGTAAGCGCCGAGAGCCCGCTCATGATGCCACTGTCCTTTCATCGGATGGGAAGGCGAACGGATTTCGATGACGCGCAAGTCAGGAGACCGGCCTCGTGAGTTCGGAGATGACTCCGAAACACAAATGCGGAAGCGGAAAGGACGGCAGCGAAGGGCTGCCCGATAATGCGATTCCATAGACGTTACTACCTCTGCGCGCTCGTGTGCGCGTGCGCGGCTCAGGTCCGCGCCGCTGAACTGAAAGGAAAGGTCATCGATCCATCCGGGTTGCCGGTTTCCGGAGCTCAGGTCGCTGCAATCACTCCGCTCGGCGTCGTCACGCAACAGATCACGGACGATAAAGGTTCATTCGACATCTACGTTTCCCCGCTCTACGAAGACCTGATGCTCCGCGTGACCGCGGCCGGATTTTCTACCGCGACGGTAAGCATGGCGGCTTCGCGGATCCAGCTAACGCTCGCGCCTCAGACCGACTCGATTCGCGTCGCGGCGTCCGCGATTGATACGCCCGCCAGTATGCAGGGCTCGAGCGTCAGCGTTATTTCCAGCCACGATCTGCGGGAGCGCAATGAAGCGCAGGCTTTCGACCTCCTTCGCGAAACGCCTGGTGTGGTTCTCGAACAAAGCGGCCCCCGCGGATCCGTCTCCGATCTCTTCGTCCGCGGCGGCGACTCGAAATACAATCTTGTGCTGCTGAACGGAATTCCCGTGAACAGCTTCTACTACGGCGGGCTTTTCGACTTCGCTCATGTCCCCTCGGATCTGATCGAAGAAATCGATGTCGCGCGTGGCCCGCAGTCCGCCATCTATGGCTCATATGCGCTCGCGAGCGTCGTAAATTTCGTAACCCGCGCCCCGGAAAACGGCGCATCCTTCGATGCTCTCGCGGAAGGCGGAACGCGCGCGGAGAACCGCTTCGCTCTCAGCGGTTCCGGCATGATCACTCGCGATTTTGGCCTCGCGGGCTCCATTTCCAGCCTGAATGGCAACGGGGACGTACCCAACGGCGATTACCGCAATGACAGCGTCTTCCTTTCAACCTCGTATCGCTGGCGCACTCAAAATCTCTTCGGGTTTGGTAATTTCGATTCCAACGAAGTCGGCGAGCCTGGTCCGTTCGGGTCTAACCCCCAGGGCCTCTACCCGGGAATCGACCTGATCAGCCGCAGCAAAAACAACACTTCCACTTACGGTTTTCACTGGCAGGACGCAATCACCGACAATCTCCGCGCCGATATTTTCGGCGGCTTCTACCTGAACAACAGCTTCTATGTGAGTCCTTACGGCGATAGCTTCAACAAAGACATCCGCGGTTATGCGGAAGGGCGCCTCACGTACGTGATCAACAAGAATTGGTCGCTCGCCGGAGGTTACGCTTTCAGCCGCGAAGAAATGCGAAACACCTACGTGACGGACAGCAGCGGCAACGATTTCCTCCTTCGCCGCAATAATCACGGCATCTATCTGGAAACCCACTTTTCGATGGGTAAGTTTCTCTTCAATCTCGGCGCGCGTGAAGAGATCTATCAGACGCCAATCGTGCCGGCCGATGCCTTCGGCTTTCCACCCCGTCCCGCCTTTCCGGCCCGCACGGACGACCGGCTGAATCCCAAAATCTCTGGTTCATACGCAATCGATAAAGCCACCCGGCTTCACGCCTCCTACGGCACGGGCATCCGCCCGCCTGGTGGTTCGGACCTCGCATTTACGGATAACCCCGCGCTCAAGCCCGAGCGCACGGAGAGCTACGATATCGGCGCCGAGCGCCGTTTTCTCAACGATCGCCTGGCCCTTGACGCTACCTGGTTTTACAACCGCTATCGCGACATGATCGTGTCCCTGGGCGGGTCGCTGTCGTCGCTTTCGCAGTTTTACACGGACAATCTCGCCAACGCCCGCGCGGAAGGCATCGAGGCAACGGCTCGCTTTCGTCCTGCCCGATGGGTCTCTTTGACCGGGTCTTACATGTGGCTCGAATCGGAAGCCCTTGCGCTCGACGGCGGCTCCGGGCTGATTCAGAAATATTTCTATCTCGGACAACCCCTGCTCCGCCGTCCGAAACAGTCGGGCTCGCTAGCCGCTTCCTTCCATTACAAGCGCCTCGATACCAATCTGATCGGATACTTCCGCGGCAAGACGCTCGATGTAGAGCCAAACTATGGCGCGTCCGCGGGCCTCTATTGGAATCCCGGATACGAATACGTGGGCGTGAACGTAAACGTCCGGGTGAAAAACCGCATAAGCGTATATGCCAACCTCCGCAACGCCCTCAATCAGCGTTACGAAGAAGTCTACGGATTTCCCAATCCTCTGCTCAACGTTGTGGCGGGCGTGAAGTGGAGCCTGGCCCGCGCGAGGTAACCCATGAGCGCCCTGACAAGTGATCCCTTTGATTCCCCGCGGATGGCGATCAACCGCGTCTACACCCGGCGCGGCGATTCCGGCGAAACCTCCCTCGCGGGCGGCCAGCGCGTCCGCAAAGACGACCTCCGCATTGAAGCTTACGGAACCATAGACGAACTGAACAGCTTCATCGGCCTTACCCGGGAAACCGTGCTCGCCTCAGGCGAGCCGGTCGCGGATCTCGGCGCCACGCTCTTGAGAATTCAGCATGAGTTGTTTAACGCCGGCTCGATCCTCGCCACGCTCCCGCAGGACATTCACCCGCGCCAGGCGCGCATTACCGATTCCGATATTGATCGTCTGGAATCGGAGATGGACCGGATGAACGAAGGGCTACCGGTCCTTCGCTCATTCATCCTCCCCGGCGGATGTGCTCTGAACGCGCAATTACATATCTGCCGAACCGTATGCCGCCGGGCGGAACGCATCTGCGTCTCACTCGGAGGCGAGGCAGACCCTGCCATCGTGCGCTACCTGAATCGCCTCAGCGATGCCCTTTTCGTATGGAGCCGCTGGGCGAGCCACCGTCTCGGCATCCCCGAGACGCTCTGGGATCCCAACAGCGGTTCTACGGGCGCATCCGCCCGGAGTTAGGATTAGGAGAGAACAAAATGACGAAATCACAGGAATCCCGCCCTCTGGCGATCGGACTCACCGTGCTCAGCGCTCTGGGGCGCTTTGTTCCCCACTATCCGAACGTCACTCCCTTGGGCGGTTCCTGTCTTTTCGCGGGCTCTCGGATACCGGGTTGGATGGCCTACGTTCTGCCGCTGGCCGTTATGGCGATCACGGATCCGTTCGTCGGCGGGTACACGTGGTCCTCATTCGCCGTCTACGCCTGTTTTCTGATCAATGTTTTCATCGGGCGGCGGCTGGTACGGTCGGTTACGCCCATCCGCGTCGGCGCTGCCGCCTTCCTGTGCAGCTTTCAGTTTTTCGCGCTCACAGTCGCTGCTTCCTGGGTGGAAGCCGGGTGGCGCCACGATCTGTTCTATGCGCCGGGCCTCGCCGGACTTCTGAAGTTCTACGCGGACGCCCTCCCATTCTGGGGCAGAACGCTTGCCGGCGATCTGTTGTTCTCAGCCGGGCTCTTCGGCCTTTATGAACTTCTTGCGCGCCGGCCAGCGCTTATACCCGCCGGCCGACGTGCATAATCAGGCTTATCACGAACCCGGCAAGGAAAAGCATAAAGAGCACTTTCCCGATGGCCGCGGCCGTTGAAGCTGCGATACCGAATCCGAAAATCGCCGCGATAACGGCGATAACCAGAAATAAAAAAGCCCAGTAGAGCATTTCTTTCTCCTCAAGCGCCAAAATTCTGTACGCTTGCGCGACTTTTCAAGCAAGCGGCGTGCCATCGAAGCTATACTCGATGAAACTGGCCCGAGTTTGGAGAAGTATCGCCATAGCCACCGGCGCGGGCCTCGCGGTTGGCTTGTGCGCGGCGGCGTCGACCCGCCGAAATCCCGAACGAAAACTTTACGCGCCCTCCGACGAGGTTCTGCGCCTGGAACCGCTGCTCGAGCGCATAGAACAACTGGAGCGAAGTCCCACCGAGGCGCAAAGAATGTTCTCCGAGCGTATCGCCGCCTTGGAGCGTATGCTGGCCGAACAATCCGCTTCCATTGAGGCCATGCGCCATCGCGCCGCCGAAACCCACGCGGGCATTCAGAGGCTCATCTCATCGATCGACCGCCTCAGCGACCGAATGCCGGCGCCCGTTCCGCAACCGCCGCCCTCGTCAACGCCGGCGCTGTTGCCATTCGAGATGCAGATGTCCGAAGCGGCCAGCCGTCAGGCTACTGACGAGCCACGCGTTCGCGTGATCAAGGAAAGCCAACCGGCGAGAAGCCGTTTCGCCATTGCGCGGATATTGCCGTTAGCCGTGATTGCTTCTCTGGCTCGCCTGGTCCGCTGGCTCTAGACCCGAACCGATTCGGGAACAAGGTCCTCAAAGCTCTGCGGCGGATTTACATAGAGGATGCGTTTGCAGCTCTCGCAGACCATAATCTTGTCGCCCTTTTTGAGCTCCTGAAGGAACTGCGGACGCAGCGTGATATTGCACTTCGAGCAGCGGCCGTTAACCGCCTCGGCGATTGCCACGCCAGCCCTGCCCTTGCGAATGCGCTCATACTCCGACACCACGGAAGGCGTCATCGAAGAGGTCACCTTCTTGCGATCCTCCATAAGCGTGGCCATTTCGCTCTGGTCGGTTGCCGTACGAGCCTGGGTCTGCTTCTTCTCTTCCTCGACCACCTTGCGCTCGGCCGCCAGCGCCGCCTCGGCGGCCTTGACATTCTTATCGAGGTCCTCCGATTCCGTCATCAATTCCAGAATCCGGTCTTCAATCCGGCGGATTTCGTTCTGGCAGTAGTCGATCTCATGCTGGAAGGCCCGATATTGGTCGTTGGTCTTGGCGTCCATCATCTGTCCCTTCAGCTTTGAGATCTTCTGCTCCTGAGCCTGAATCTCACCCTCCAGACGTTTGCGCTCTTTCTGGTTTCCGGTTAACGCCGCCTTATCGATTTCCAGCCGTTTCTGATGACCTTCCATCTTCTTTTCAATCTCGGCGATATGTTTCGGCAGCGCCGCGATCTCTTTGGCGAGAACGCCCACCCGGTCGTCGATCGTCTGGAGCCGGATAGCGCTGGAGATGTCAGGGATCATGTTTTGTTCGAAGTTTAACAACACCAGATAACGCGCTCTCAGGGAGCAGCGCGCAGTTTCTTCAAAACGGTGTCGCGCAGTTCCGCCGCTTCCGGCGAGCGCAGTGCGAGAGCGGCGCCATAAAATGCCAGCGCGCCCAGCGGAACGCCCGCCACGATTCTCAGAATCGGCGATCTAACCAGCCCAACGACGGGCAGACAGACCGACGCCATCGCGGCAGTCGCGACCGTGATCCTCAGCGTGGCGATTCCCAACTGCTTCGCATGAATACCGGACCTTGCGTTCAATATGGCCGCTAAAGTAATCGCGTTAAACCACGAGACGATCGAAAGCGAAAGCGCCAGGCCCGCATGGCCGAATCGCAATAGTTTCACCGTCGTGAATGCCGCGGCCGCATTCACAAGGACCGACCCCATGCTGACCAACATGGGAGTCCTCGAATCACCCAGCGCGTAAAAAGCGGGGGTCAGAAGCTTAAGCGACGCGAACCCTGCCAGCCCCACCGCGTAACAACTCAACGCCGCGGCCGTCTGTCGCGTATCGTAAGCCTGAAATCGCCCGTGCTGATAAACGATTGCGATCATGCTATCGCCCAGGATGGCGAGGCCCGCCGATGCAGGGATTGTTGTCAGCAGAATCATCCCCAGCGAACGGGAAACCGTATCGCGGAACTCCGCGAAATCTCCTCGCGCCGCGCTTTGCGAGATCCGCGGCAGAGTCGCCGACGCAATGGATATCCCGAACAAACCCAGGGGCAACTGCTGAAATCGGTAAGCGTAGGAGAGCCAACTCACCGGCCCGTTCATGATGTGCCCCGCCGAATCCCGCAGGCTGGCTGCAAAGTTGGTGTTCACCAGTGAATTGATCTGAACGGACGCCCCAGCGATCACCGCCGGTCCCATCAGCTTCAGAATCTGCTGTACGCCTTCGTGCCGCGGGTCCCACCGCGGGCGCCATGCGAACCCCGCCTTCCAGACGCTGGGCAACTGAAACGCAAGCTGCGCCGCGCCACCCAGCACGACGCCCATCGCCATTCCTTCAGCCGCGCTGATTCCGATGCGCGGCCCCAACCAGTATCCGAGCGTCAGCCCGAGCGCCACGGAGCCAATATTGAAGAGGCTCGACGACAACGCCGGAACGCCGAACCGGTGGCACGCATTCAGAATCCCCTGCGCCTGCCCGGAGAGCGAGATCAGCATCAGGAACGGGAACATGATTCGAACCATCTCTACCGCCAGTTCGAATTTGCCCGGCACGGCGTGGAACCCGGAAGCGAAAAGATTGACGAATATCGGACTCAGAATGATCCCGATCACGCACAGCGCGCCCGTGATCGCAAGAAGCAGAGTCGCCGTGATATTCGAAAGCTCGTGCGCTTCTTCCCGGCTCCTGGTCGCGAGATAACGCGTGAACGTGGGAACAAACGCCGACGCCAGGGCCCCCTCGGCGAAGAGATCGCGCGTCAGATTCGGAATCCGATAGCCCAGCACGTACGCGTCGAAGACGGCGCCCGCGCCGAAGAGCCAGCTCAGCGCGCTCTCCCGCGCCACTCCGGTCACGCGGCTCAGGGCCACAGCGACGGAAATGACTCCCGCCGAACGCAGCAGCCCGGGCCGCTTCTCGTTCACACGTGGACCTGGCGCAAATCGATCTCGCCGTGCATTTCCTTCGTCTGGTCGAGAGACGCAAAGCTCATTCCAGGCAGTTTTGCCGAAGCGCTCCCGGCCGCCACGCCCCACCGCAGCCCTTCCTCGAACTTATGCCCCTGCTCGAGAGACCACAGCACCGCCGCCGCCAGCGCGTCGCCCGCGCCAATCGGCGATATTGCGTCGATTCGCGGCGGAATGGCTTCCCACACGGAGGCGCTGTTCACCCCGATCGCTCCGCGGCTCGCCAGCGACAGCACCACCGACTCGGCGCCCATCGAGTGAATTCGTTTTGCCGCGGCGATCGACTGAGAACGTGTCAGGAGCACCGTATTAAGCAGCCGTTCGGCTTCCTGTTGATTGGGCGCCACAATCGTCGGGCTGGCTTCAATGCCCTGCGATAGAGCCTCGCCATCCGTATCGAGCAGTGTGCGGACATTCTGTTTCTGGGCGCGCTTTACAAGCTCCGCGTAAAAATCCGAAGGTACGCCGGGCGGCAGGCTTCCGCAGAGCATCAGCCAGCTGGATTTGGGCAGGTACGCCTCGATCATCCGCTCTACGTTTTTGATCTCCGCGTTGTCGAGTCTGGGACCGATCTCGTTCAGCTTGATAGTTAATCCGTGACGGTCCGTGATTGTGAAATTGAGGCGGATGTGATTGCGGATCGGCACGGTCGCCACGGGGAAACCGCACTCCTCCATGAAATGCTCGAAGCGCGCGCCGTGCTCGCCCCCGGCCGGAAGTATCGCGACCGTATCGCCGCCGAACGAATGGATAACGCGGGCCGCATTGATGCCCCTTCCGCCGGGTGAATCGTTGCTGGAGAGAATGTAGGCGCGGTCATCGAAGGCCAGCCGGTCGACCGCGATGGTCCGGTCCATTGCCGGATTCATCGTGAGTGTGACAATCAAGCCTTCAGCATACAGGCGCCCTACTTCAGAATGCTGAACATGTTCGAGAAATCGTCTGTCCACATACGAAAACCCGCACGTCGCTGCAGCGGCGTCCCCGATTCGAGCGAACGCGGTAGCGCAGTATTTCGATCCAGCAGAATTGCCCACGCGGACGAGTTGCAAAGGAATTCATCCGGCCCTGCCGTGTACTCGAAATCCAGCCCACGCTTACCGAAGTAAGCCGCCGCCTCGGCCATAACCGGGCGAAGATCCAGATACCGGTTAGAAATGTTGACTGCCAGTATCCCGCCAGGCTTGATGTGCCGGAAGTAAGTCTGGAATGCCTCGCGCGTGATCAGGTGCACCGGCACGGAATCGCCCGAAAAGGCATCCATCACGAGCAGATCGAAAAGCTGATCTGGTTCCCGTTCGAGCGTAAGCCGCCCGTCGCCTAGCTCCACTTGGGTCGTCGCGGGCGTGTCCTTCAGATACGTGAACTGGGATCGCGCGAGATCCAGAACCAGCGGATTGATTTCGTAGATGCGAATCGAGTCGCCTGCGCGGCCGTACGGAACAAGAGCGCCTGCTCCCAACCCAAGAATCCCGACCCTCCACGCCTGCCCCGTTCGGCGCGCGTTCATTGCATGCCCGATTCCGCTCGCCTCGCAAAAATATGCCACGGGCGTCCGTCGATATTGCGGATCGCGCATCTGTATGCCGTGATTGATCCGACCGTGCAGAAGCTTGCGGTCGGCGTCCTCGTCTTCGTCAGTGCCTTCGTCGATCACGCGCAGCTCGCCATAAAAGTTCCGCGCCACGGCAATATAGCCGTGAACCGTATTTCGCGTGATCGCAACCAGCGTCGTCACATATGCGAAAACTGCCGCAATAAGCGCAAAACGATAAACCGGTCTTATTCCGTCCCGGATCGGCAGAAAGGCCGCAAGCCCCGCACACCCTGCGAGCGCGATCGGAAATTCATAATAGGCATTGAACAGGTTCGGCGCTGCCAACCCAACGAACAGACCGCCGATCGCCCCGCCCACCGACACCATCACATAAAAACCGGTGAGCCGGCTCGGGTGCGGTTTTAGGCGGGCCAACTCCCCGTGACACGCCATGCAGCAGACAAATAACGAGAGCGCCACCAGCGCGATCGTCCACCCCATCTTCATCCGAAGCGAGCCTGGCCACAGGAAATAGCAGAAAAGACCAAGCGCGATCGCCGCCAGGGGCAGATAGACGTCGCGCCTGTAGAACCGGTGCGATTCGAAAGACAGAATGAAGCTGAGCAGATAGACGCTCAACGGCAGCACCCAGAGAAACGGAATCGCGGCCACATCCTGCGTAAGGAACGTCGTCACCGCCAGCAACAGAGTTGAAGCGCACGCGGCCAGGCTAATCCAGAGGACGCGCGACCCGGCGGACGGCGCTTTTGCAATCTCCCGGGCGGCGCTCTTCACGCCGTCCTGTCGCGCTGATGTCCATGCCGCGACGCAGCACGCCACCGCGAACACTACATAGCCCGTTGACCAGATCAGGCTCTGCAGCCGCACCGTGAGGTTCGGCTCGACCAGGAACGGGTAACTGATCAGCGCTAGCATCGACGCGAAGTTCGAAAGCGCGAACAGCCGGTAAGGGACCGTGGCGGAACTACGCGCGATCCATGCCTGCAGGAGAGGGCTGGTCGTGGAAAGGATAAAGTAAGGCGCCCCAATCGTCACTGCGAGAAGCCCCAGAATCAGCAGCGCGGGATTACTCGCCGCATTCGGCTTCCAGGACGCGTTTGCGGCAATCGGAAGAGCAATCAGACTCAACGCCAGCAGAGTCGTGTGAATCGCGGCCTGTCGTCGCCCGGGAAGAGTGTGCAGCCAATGCGCGTACAGATAGCCGAGTAGCAGCGCCATCTGGAAAAACAGCATGCAGGTACTCCAGACGGCTGACGTCCCCCCGAACCACGGCAGGATCATCCTCGCAATAATCGGCTGAACCTGAAACAACAGGAACGCCGAAACAAAGATCGTAACGGCGAAAAGATATGCGAAACCCTTTTTCAGAATGAGCTATGTTACAACGCTCGCGCGCTATGGCAGCAGGTCAGCGACCGCCACCCAGCCAACCGTGTCGCCATCAAGCGTGAACTCGGCGAATTCGCCAGCCCCGTGAACCGTGCAGACGCGATAATCGCCGTTCACGGGATCGGAATAGGCCTCAAGTCGTCGCTGCCTAAGGTCGAGAATCCAGTAGTGCGGAATCCCAGCCCTCGCATAAATTCGCTTCTAAAGAATCCGATCCCGATCGAGCGAAGCATCCGCGATTTCAACGATGAGCCCGGCGTCCCCCGGACCGGGATGCCGGTCGGGATAATCGCGCGAATCGCCCTTGAGCACCGCTACGTCGGGTTCGGGCTCGCTCGAGTCGGTCGTGATCGGCTCCTGAGTATCGACGTACCAGCCCCGTGGAATACTGCGCTCCAGCGCCATGCGAGTGGCGCGCGTCGCGATGCGATGCGGCGGGTTCCTAACGAGCTTCGGCACGACAGCGCCTTCGAGCAGCTCAGCAGGCTCATCGGTCGGAAGAACGCCGCTGTCGATCATGACATGATACGCCGCAACACTGATCGTCATAATCGGCTAAACCCCAGCCTCCGTGAACGCCGCCGAAGCGCCGACCCACGCCATATCTCGGTTATGGTCCACGCCCATCATCCGCCCGCGTCCCATCCGCACAATCACGCCCACGGGCTTCAATTCCTCCAGCCAGATGTACATGATCCGTACCTCCGCCATGGTCGGTCCTTCCGGGGTCTCGATCAAGGGCTCGAATCGCATCCTCTTCTGAAGTAAATAATGCGGCCGCTGCTCGTCCGGAATCCCGTCGACATCCGCGCGAGTCGGCTCAACCTTGACCCCCAAACCGGCAAACGAATAAAGCGGCTTCAGAACGTAATTCTCAAGATCCTGCGGGGTCGCGTCCACCTGATCCAGAAACTCAGATTCGGGAACCGACTCATGCCGCAAATACGGCAGCGAGAACTTGCTGATCAGAAAGAACCAATTCGGATGCCCCGCCCATTCCACATCCAGATCGTCATCGAACCGAAAATCCGCCTGAACATCCCGGCGAATCATCTCATCGGCAATCACGCGATTGTAAATCCGCTTGATCTGGCTATCGCCAACGTACAATCGTTGCCCCCGCTTCCGCACCTCGCGGATATCCACGACTCGAATTCCGTACCGTCGCGACGTCAGCAGGAAATCCGGCAGCGTCTTCTGATGCTCCGGATCGATTTCCAAAAGCGCCACATTCTCGGGCGCATGATTCCCCAGGATCGCGCGCTTCAGCAAATCGCCCGCGTCCGGAGCCGTCGTTATCGATGCCCCAAGGGCGTAACACTCGCGATAGGTATCCTCCAGCGCGGGCTGAAACGCATATAACGAAGGAAAGCCCTGTATTTCAACGAGCTTCGGCGTCAGCCTTCCACCCGGCTGGCGCACAATTCCGAAATCCGCCTGCGCAAACAGCGGCCGCGGAGCTTCGTTCCTCACCAGAAACCCGTCCGGAATCTGCCGCCGCGCCTCGGCCAGATACGTTTCGTTTTGTACGAGCTGCCGAATCATTTCCGCCCCGGCGCTCCGCATCTTGTTTAATAGGGCGTCCGGGAAGAAGCAGGGCGTCTCGGAAATCCGGAACTTAACGTGCGTTCCGCAGCGCTCGTCGAGCCGCGAAAGAAAAGTGGAATACTTAGCTGCCGTGAAGCGCGCGTTGAAATCGCGTCGCAGCTCCGGAATCATGCGGCGATCAGAAACCTGCCGCCATGCATGATCTGCTGGCCATCGATCCAGATATCGAAGTCGCGCCCCACAACATCGATATGCGTCGAGGAATACCAGTCCGCGCCGGTATGCGCCCCGTATGGATTCCCGAACGCGATATGGACGCCGGGGATCTTCTCATCCTGAAGAATGTTGCCGATCACGTCGTGGCATCCGATATTCGTACCGATCGCGAATTCGCCCACCCGATCCGAATTCTCGTCCGTATGGGTATAGTCCCAGAACTCCCGTTCCAGATCCTGGTTCTCCGACTGCGCCGAAACCAGCCGGTTGCCTTCAATCCGCAACGTCAGCGGCTTTGCGCGCAGATCGCCGTACCGAGCGCAAAGATAATCCCCAACTACGCCGTCCACTACGAACGTTCCATTCACCTCGCCGGGAGTCGTAAATGTCTCACCCCCCGGCAAATTCCCCCACTTCAGCGTCGAGATGATCCCGCTGGTCTTGATCCACTTGTAATTCGGGTTCATGTCAGCGACGATATCCGTTCCCGCTGGCGTGGTCGCCCGAATCTGCTTCGCGGCGCTCGCCATTTCCCACACCTTCTGACTAATGCGGTCCACTTCATTGAAGTCGGCCCGCATTCCGTGCGTCATGATCTCCTTCGTGATGTTGACCATATGCGCGTGCCTCATATGGCGTCGATTCACCACGTCAGTCATCTGCATGCGGGTCTTCAGTTCGCCCGGCTGCGCCTGCGCCGCGAATATGCTCACCTCGCTCGACTCCATATCGTCGAGCACGGCCTTTGGTTTCGTAGCCAGGGGCCGCTCCGCGTAATCCTCCAGAACGAAGGCGCTGTACCGGCAGCCTGCCTGATCGAGTTCGGCTACAAGCGCCGCTCCGATCTCGCTCGTGGCGCGATCCGTGATCAGCGTAACTTTTTCATCCGGCTTAATCCGCAGGCAGGTGCGAATGGCGTTGTGAGCCCCCGGAATCAGTTCGGGGTCAAAGGGAATGCGATGTAAATCGGTCATGCGATATTTGCGGCGGGCAGCTCGTGAAACTCCTCGGTGATGACCCCCGCCTCGGTTTCCTGAATGATGTACTTCACGACCTCTTTCAGGTCGCCCGTATCGTGATACACGCGTAGTTGCCGGTCCGCGCCGGTACCGTTCTCGAGAATCGTCCGGATATATTCGATCTCTTTGCGCGAGCCCAGTTCCTCCACTACGTCGTCGATGATGTCCAGGTATTCGAGCATCAGATCGCGGAACGGAACCTGCTTCTGCTTGCCGAAATCGATCATGTCCCCGTCGATCCCGTAACGCAGCGCCCGCCACTTGTTCTCCATCAGGAGGTCGCGCCGGTAGATGCGGAATCCCTGGTTCCGCGAATGAAGCTGATACAGCTTCGCGACCGTAGCCTGAATCAGCGCCGCGAGCGCGATCGTCTCATCCACCCGCATGGGCACGTCGCACATCCGGAACTCAAGCGTCTCGAAGAACGGATGCGGCCGAATATCCCACCAGATCTTCTTCGCGTTGTCGATGCATCCGGTCTTGACCATCAGCTTCACAAACTCGTCGAACTCTCCGTAACTCGCGAAGTAGTCCGGCAGGTTCGTACGCGGGAATTTATCGAATACCTTGCAGCGGTACGATTTCAGCCCCGTATCCATGCCTACCCAGAACGGCGAATTCGTCGAAAGCGCCAGGATGTGCGGAACGAAGTAGCGCGCTTCGTTCATGATGCGGATGGCGGCTTCGCGGTCCTCAATGCCCACATGAACGTGCAGCCCGAAGATCAGGTTCGAGCGCGCCACCATCTTGAGATCCTGAACGACGGCCTGATATCGCTCGTCCGGATAAATCTGCTGGTTGCGCCAATCGGAAAAAGGATGCGTCGCAGCTGCCGCGATCCTCAGGCCGTTTTCTTTCGCAAGCCGGATGATCGTCCGTCGCAACTCCACAAGGTCGCGGCGCGCCTCCTGAACGGTGCTGCAGATGCCCGTCCCCACTTCCACGACGGACTGATGCATCTCCGCTTTGACATGCTCTTTGAGAAAAGCCTTGCCCTTCTCAATGATTTCGAACTGAACATGCGAACGGAGAGCATAAGTCTCCGGATCGATCGTCTGATATTCTTCCTCGATCCCAAGTGTCAGGCTGGGCCGCATCGCCGCTCCGGTTTCACGATAGCAAAGCGCGGCGAAACGCACCACGGCCTCGTTGTGCTACGAGGCTGGGCATTAGCGCTAAAGCTTCGTCACGATGAAAGGCGTCGTGGTTGGCTTCATCGATCCCCCCTCCGGCTCGACCGTAACCGCCACAGCCGCCGCGTCATTTACAGGACCAGGCCGTACATAGACCGCGCTCGCATCCTCCTGCCGTCCGAATGTTCCCGCCGGAATGGGATCGCCCTTTGCCGGAAGGAGCCAGAGTTCGAAAGTCTTGTGCGCGCCGAGCGGCGGCAGATGCGCCGCGATGAAGACCACGCCCTTCTGTGGACTCACGAACACTCGGCCGCGCGCCGTCGGTTCTCCGAACGACACGTCCTTGGTAGTCGGATCGTTCAGGATCGATAAAGCCTGCTCCAGTCGCGACGAATCGGATTTGGGAGCGCGAATCGCGATCATCAGCGCGAAAGCCAAAGCGCCGGCCGCCACCCATCCCGCGCCGATCGCCCACCACGAACTCCTTTTCTCCTCGGGCGAAACCATTGCGGTCACGCGTCGCCGCAAACGCTTCGGCGGCTCCGATTCCTTCACCGCTCCTGACATTGCCGCCACGGTTGCGAGAACGTCTCTCACGCCAGGCGTACATTGAGGGCACTGCCGAGCCAGGTGTTCCGCGATCTCCGCCCGCTCCGGATTTTCCGCGATGCCAAGCGCGTACGCGCCGTATTCTTCCCGAAGCTCGTCGCAGGTCATGCCGTCACCGCCTGCTCCAGTTCCTCTCGGAGCGCGCGAAGCGCGGTTCGCACCCAGGTCTTCACCGTCCCGAGCGGCTGGCCCATGCGCTCTGCCATCTCCGTCTGTGAAAGTCCTTCATAGTAGGCGAGCTCGATTACTTTCTGCTGGTTCGCGTTCAGCTTGCCGATCGCGTTCCGGATCAGCCGCGCGTGTTCCGAATTGCAAACCTCGCGTTCCATATCCACGAATAAAGAAGGATGCTCTCGGGGGTCGAACTCAAATGACTTCCGGTCCATCCTCGACCCCGCGGATCTCACATGATCGATCGCGCGGTTGCGCGCAATCGTAAGCAGCCATGGCCCGAGCGCCCCGCGCCCCGCTTCGAACCCCTGCATTCGGTTCCAGACGCGAAGGAATGTCTCCTGAACCAAGTCTTCGGCGATGGCCGCGTCCCTCACGATCGCCAGGATCACCGAATACGCCAATCGGCCGAAGCGATCGTACAGGTCGGTCATTGCCTGAGGCTCTCGTTGCTGCAGCCTCCGCGCCAGGTCTTCGTCGTGTTCCCCGCTCAGTTCGAGCGCGAGCAATATCCCAATTACGGTCATGCGTTCATTTCTCTGATGAGCATACCCCTCCGAAAACAGACATTGGGGCGCTCTCATTCATCGATACGGTCGCATTGCCTTCGCGGATTAGCGGTCCGTCCCTCGCACGCGGAGCAAAGAGATGCTTCACGCTCTCCCAAGTTCACTTTTTTCTTGACATTCGAAGCCAGTGACTCTATATATGAATCACACTGCGATTTTTCCAATCGCAGATTTCGATAGGAGATTCACTTCGATGAAGAACGCAACCAAGAAGGCCCCCGCTAAGAAAAAGGCGCCGGCGAAGAAAAAGAAGTAAGTACTTCGGCGCCCTGACAAGGGCAAGCAACAACAACGAAGGCCCCGGTTTCGGGGCCTTTTTTATTGCCCTTTGAAAATTATGACCCGATAAATCCTCGCAGCGTCCCCAGGTCCCGCTTCATCGCCGCAAAGATCTCCTCGCGGCTCATCGTCAGGTCCGTCTTCTTCCCGTTCTCCGCACCGCCCAGCGGATACTCGAAGTGAAGCTGCAGCGGTCCGTCAAATCGGGCCTCGCGCAGCATCGCGAAAAACTGTGGGAACTTCACCATCCCCTGACCCAGCGGCGTCCACGCGGCCTGCCACTTGCCGTGAGCGTCCTTCTCCCAGCGAAAATCCTTAATCGCAACGCCCCGCAGATACTCCCCCGTGATGCGGAAGCTCTCGATCCATCCGCCCAGCCCGCCTTCCACCGTTGCATGACCCACGTCGTAATTCACGCCCACAAGCCGCGGGTCGAAGCCCTTCAGGATTTCATGCAGATCCCAAATGGAAGCGCCCACCAGTCCCGCGCCGGAGTGCGTGTGATACATCGCCGAAGCCTGATACTTCGCATTCAGTTCCGCGAGTTTCGCCACTCTTGGCTTGAATGCCTCGATCTGCTGCGCTAACGGCTGCCCGTCCCGCCAGGTCAATCCGCCCCAGCGGTATCGATGAATTCCCAGGTCCTTCATGACCCCGAGCACATCCCCCGAATACGGGGTGTCGGCGTCGACGATGTCCGTCGTGAGCATCGGGACCTCGAGCCCTGACTTCCGGATCGTTTCGACGAGACCCGGCAAGTCTTGCTTCACCCGCGCCGGTTCGACGTGCCCGCCCTTCCGAACCGCGAGGTCGATCCCATCGAATCCGATCTCCTTCGCTCCCTTCGCCAGTTCCTCGCCCTGGAGGAATTCGAGGTGTTTCGAAAAGATCGCGACTTTCATGCCTTGAGTATCACGCCATTCGGCGCTTGCGAAGTTCGTCCAGCGTTACGGCCAATATGATTACCGCCCCGATGATCGCCTGCTGCCAGTAGTTCGAGATGTTCAGCAAATCTGCGCCGTTCGAAAGCAGACCCATGATGAACGCGCCGATCAGCGTTCCCACCACGCTGCCCTCGCCGCCATTCAGGCTGCCGCCGCCGATCACCACCGCCGCGATCGCTTGCAACTCATATCCTTGGCCGGCAGTGGGCTGCCCGGTCATCAGTCGCGACGCTTCGATCATCCCCGCCAGTCCCGTGAGGGCTCCGCCGATGGCATAGACGGCGACAACATGGAAGTCCACCGGGATGCCCGCGTAAATCGACGCAACCTTATTACTTCCGATCGAGAACGCGTAGCACCCCAGCCGCGTATGCTCCAGGACCACGTGGACCGCCACCGCGCAGATCACCAGCAGCCACACCACAAACGGCACGCCCAGCAGATTCCCTTCGCCGAGAAATGAAAATCCGGGAGGAATCCGATGCACCGGCAACCCATTCGAAAAGATCAGCGCGAGTCCGCGGAAAATCCCCAACGTGCCCAGGGTGACTACAAAGGGCGGGATTCGAAGCTTCGCCGCCATCAGTCCGTTCGCGAACCCGCAAAGTGTCCCGACCAAAAGCCCAACCAGGATCCCGACCGGAATCGGATATCCCTTCTCGAGCGCCATCGTCCCGATGAGCCCACTCAATCCCAGAATCGATCCGACCGAGAGATCGATCCCGCCCGAGACGATCACGATCGTCATCCCGAGCGCCATTGTGTTGAACACCGCCGTCTGCCGCGCCACGCTCGCCAGGTTGTTTGCGGTCAGAAAGTAGGGCGACGCGATTGAAAGCGCCACGAACAGAGCAATCAGGCTCAGGAAGGGCAGCAGCTTCTGAGTCAGCTTCATGCGGCTGCGTCCATCACGGCCAGTCTCATCACTTCTTCCTGCGTTGCGCCGCGTGGAAGCTCTCCCGCGAGTCGCCCCTGGCGCATCACCAGAATCCGGTCGGCCACCTGCAGCAGTTCCGGCAATTCGGAACTCACCATAAGAATGGCGGCGCCGTTCCGCGCCAGTTCGCTCATCAGTTCGAAGACCTCCGCTTTCGCTCCGATATCGATTCCCCGTGTCGGCTCGTCGAACAGAAAAATCCGGGCATCGCCGAAAAGCCACTTCGCGATCACCACCTTCTGTTGATTGCCGCCGCTAAGCGTTCCGCCCAACTGCGCCGGCGACGCCGCTTTCAGCCGCAGCTTCTGGCCGAGCGCGGTCACTTCGCGGTTCTGTTTCCCGAGATCGAGAAATCCGAATCGGCAGATCTTGTCCACCTTGGCCATCGTGACGTTCGCCGCAATCGGCAGCCGCAGCGCCAGCCCCGAAAGCTGTCGGTCCTCCGTCACCAGAGCGATTCCCCGCTTCACCGCATCGCGCGGCGTTCGAATCGCCGCCGGTTCGCCATTAACAAAGATCTCTCCAGAATCGACGGGATCGATTCCGAAGATCGCGCGGCAGAGTTCGGTCCTTCCCGCCCCGATCAACCCGGCCATCCCGGTAATCTCGCCCTTCCGCAGCGTCAGTGAAACATTTTTCAGGTTCGACAGCCGGACCGATACATCCCGAACCTCGAGCATCGTTTCGCCCGGAGCCAGATGCTCCCTCTGGTAAATCGCCGCGACCTCCCGCCCCACCATGTGCCGGATCAAATCCTCTGTCGAGGTTGCCCCCAGATCGCCCGTGTAAACCGTATTGCCATCCCGCAGCACCGTAACGCGGTCGCCGATCGCCCGCAGTTCGTCCATACGGTGCGTGATATAGATGATGCCCATCTTGCGCGCCTTCAGATCGCGCACAATTCGAAACACCTGGTGCGTCTCGGCGTCTGAAAGCGATGACGTCGGCTCGTCGAAGATCAAAAGGCTCGAACCATGCTGAATTGCCCGGCAGATCTCCACCAGTTGCCGCCCAGCGGGACTCAGCCGGTCCACTCGCGCCTCCGCATCCAAAGGAAACTGATACTGCTCGATCAGCCGCCGTGCCTGCGTCACCACACTGCGCCGGTCCACCCAGCCGAAGGCCTTCCGCTCCTCGCGCCCCAGAAAGATGTTTTCCGCCACGGACAGATGCGGCGCCAGTAGAGACTCCTGATGCACCATCGCGATCCCGATCGCCGCCGCTTCGGACGGAGTCCGCAGCGAGACCTCAGTCCCGTTCCACAACATCCGTCCGGCGTCGCGTTCCACGATTCCTGCGACGATCTTCATCAGCGTGGACTTACCGGCGCCGTTCTCGCCCAGGAGCAGGTGAACCTCGCCCGCGCTGACCGAAAGATTCCCGTCGCGCAGCGCCTTCACGCCGCCATAACTCTTCTGGATTCCTTCAAGTTGGAGCAGCACCAAATCGGCTAGTGTATCTTAGCCGCCGAAAATAACTGGCTCCCGCGCCTCGTACTATACTTGTGCCAAATGCCGTTTACGATGCGGCGCGCGGCCCTTTTGCTGGCATCGGCCGCCATCCTTCCTCAGGTTCCCGCTTTAGCAGAAAGCCAATGGGTCAAGGCGCGGCTCGGTTCCTTCGAAACAATTAGCGATACCGGACGCCACTCCGCGGTTCAGGCTGCAAGCCAATTCGAACAATTCCGATTTGCCCTCGGCGCCGTAATGGGCAAGCCCGATCTCAAGCTCGACCCGCCCCTCCGCATCGTCGTGTTTCGCGACGCGAAAGAGATGCCGCAGGAATGCTCGGGTCTTCACGCCGGGCGCGATCATCTGATGGCCTGCGTCGTGAGCCCGGAAGAATCCAGTAAGGATCCCGCGAAAGGCCAGCTCCCCCCCGAACTGGTCCGTCAGCTAACAGTGCGCCTCCTTGAGGAGAACTTCTCCAATCTTCCGATTCCTATCGAACGCGCCTTGGAAAGCTTCTTCAGCACGGTGCAATCGAACTCGGTCCACGTGACATGGGGCGCCCCGCCGCCGCGCGACGAGCGCACCCGCGATTGGGCGCTCATCCACATGATGATCACGCAGCCCGAATACTCCGGCCGCGCCCACATCTACCTTCATAACCTCGCCAACGGCATGGATTCCAACGGCGCCATCCGAAGCCTCAGCGAAGATCCGGCGAAATTCAACGCCGCGGTCGACGCCTACTACGTCGCCGGAGTGTACAAACCGACTCAGGCCCCCAATCGCGTCCTCAACGCCGACCGCGACTTCCGCACCACGGTCCTCACGTCCGACGAAGGCGAGCTTGCCCGAGCCGACTTACTCACCTCCGAATCGGCCAGCCTCTATCAATCACTTTTGAAATCCGGCAAGCATGTCGCCGAAGACAACGAAGGCCTCGCCATCCTGGCCTTTCGCGCGCATGACTTCGAGGCCGGACGCCGCTACATGGACGCGGCCCGTTCCGCCGGAACTCAGAACGCCATTGCCCTCACCGAATATGGCCGCGCCGAAACCGACCCGGACCGCGCCATCGCCATCCTGAAAGAAGCCCTGACCGTCGATCCGAAATACGCGGAAGCCCATTGGGCGCTGGGCGAAAAGATCGCCGACAAACCGCGCCGCCTCGCCGAATGGAAGCAGGCCACCGCCCTCGCGCCCCGCCGGTACGACTGGTGGGAGCAGTACGCGAAGCTCTGCCTCGATCAAAAGCAATACGCCGAAGCAGGGCGCGCGTGGCTCGCCGCCGCACAATCCGCGCCCGACCCGGAGCACCGCGAACAATACCTTGCCTCACGCGGAGCCATTAATCAGTTACGCCTCGATGACGAAGAAGCCGAGCGTCGGCGAGAAGCCGCCGCCCGCAACGCCGAAATCAACCGCTTGAAGGACCAGGCCCGTCGCGAACTCACCGCGCTCGAAGCGCGAGCCAACTCACATCCGCTGTCAAAAGAAGAAGCCGCAAAAGCCGTAGACTGGGCCGACATTCACGGTTCCGGCAGCGTCAACGGAACGCTCGCGCGCGTTCAGTGCCAGGGCCGTCAATATCAACTGGAAATCAAAGACGAACTGGGCAAAACAACCAAGCTGTTTATCAACGACCCATCCCAGGTCGAACTCAGCGGCCCAGATCCCACCCTGACCTGCAACCAGTCTCCACGGTCCGTAAGCGTCACCTTCAAAGCCTCAACCGACAAAAAGGGGTTCGCGGGAGAAGCCACCGGAATCGACTACCACTAGAGGGGATCGCCTCGTCATCCCAACCACTTCCCGCGAAGGCCCGATCATTATGAATTCCTTTTGAAATCCCAAAAAAACATTGGGACAAGATAAGGAACCCCGACGGTTTCAGATCATTACTCGTTCGTCACATTGAAGCAGCCCGTACGGTCGGTACTCAAAACGCTGTCGTACTTGCGGAATATGGCCGTTCCGACACAATCCACGCGCCGCCGCCGTTATCCTCAAAAAATACTGTGAGGGTGAAGCTCGAATACAGCGTCGTCCACTCGGCCTTCGGCCAAAAGATCGTTAGATCTGTTAACGCTACCTTAACGACTATAACCGGCCAAAGTCGTTCTTCGGGCGCGTCCACCGGCGTCGGCTATCCTTGATGAGATCTCTTCTCCGGAGTTTTATCGGCGCTGATCGGCCCAGGATCATTGCGGTCATTGCGACAAATCGCGGCGATCTCGAAGCGGGCCTTGCTCACGCGCGTACCGCCAATTCGGATCTGCCCATAAAATCCTGGTGCGCCTGCGACGGGGCCACCGCACTCTCGATCCATCGCGAATTTAGCGACTTTTGGCCAGCGCTCACGATCGTCGCCTGGACCGGTGGCTCGGGTCATCTCGCGCTTAAACTGCTCCCTTTCACCGCGCCTCCGTTCCGCATCCTCATCTTTAATGAAGCCCGCGGATTTTTTCCCGCCCGTCCCCACCTGGTCGCTGCGCATCTCCACTGGCGCGTTCGCGATCTGAACCGCAATGTCGCTCATCGCCTGGCCGCGTGGATTTATTCGCTACTTTTCCGCGCCGGCGAAAGGATCCGCGATGTTTGCCGCTTGATGTACTCGCTGCTCTTCCGCAGCGCTGAAAAGGTCCGCGACGTCCTCGAGTTGCTGTACTCGATCGCGTTGGCTCAGTTGGCGGTGATCGCGAGATGCTCGCCTTGGCTCGTCTACAGAATTTTCGCTTCCGTCGCCCAGACTTCGGCTGAAGCGCCACCGCGCCCGGCGACCCGCGCCCCCCAGTCCGCGCGCTTCACCGTGGTGCCCATGTCCGGACGCGTCTGGCCCGCCCGCCGGGCCCACGCTGCGCTCGGCGAAGAGGCGGACTTCATCGTGTTCAGAGCATCGGCAGATCCCGATCCACGCCCATTGATCGACATCGCGCGCGCAACCGGCGCGTTCGCCGTCGCATGGCAGAACGGCTATACCGGATGGCGCCGTCAGCTTCTGAACAAACACCCGTTTCGGCGTCTTCAGCCGGGCGAAGTCTGCCAGGTCTTCGCGCCCTGGTCATCGACCATTGTTATTCGGCGCGATCTTCTCGCCGAGATAGGTCTGCCCTTCGCATTCACCACCGGCGCGGCCTTCATGATCCTCTTCTGGAAAGCCGCCGCCGCGGGATGGAAATCGTTCGTCGTCGGGCGCGCCGGATCTGTGTCGCAGGAGCCGGCCATGCCTCTTGAGGACGCGGAATTCGTCGCGCGACTCTCCTTGTCTCAGGGTCTTCGCGAGATGGTCCCTGTCGGTTATGCCGAGTCGCGCGGCGTTATCGCCTTCTCGCCGCGTCACGCCAGGACCATGCGAACGCGCCGTCGCGTCCTCGTAGTCTCTCCGTACCTTCCGTTTCCGCTCGCGCACGGCGGAGCGGTCCGCATCTATAACCTATGCCGCGCTCTGTCTAGGGAGATCGATTTCATCCTCTGTTGCTTTCACGAGGCAGGCGAACTCATCCACTACCCGGAACTGCACCAGGTCTTTCACGAAGTCTACGCGGTAGATATAGACGAGAAGGATTTCGATTCCTCCGTCCCGACGCAGGTCGCCGAATATCGCAGTTCGGCCATGCGAGCGCTGATCGGCCGCGTTTGCGACGAGCGCGCCGTCGACGTCCTTCAACTCGAGTACACTCAGATGGCCGAATATCGCGACTGCGCTCCCGGCATTCCTGTCATCCTCGTCGAGCACGATGTCACCTTCACCCTCTACGATCAGCTCGGTGATGCTCAGGCCCCACTGTGGAGAGACTTCGAACGCAGAGCCTTTCAACGTGTCGACGCCGTGTTGACGATGTCTGAGCATGATCGCGCCGTCGTCCAGGCCCACGGCGCGCCCCCGCTCAAGAGCGCGGTTGTCCCGAACGGCGTGGACGTGGATCGCTTCCGGCCCCAGTCCCGCATTACTCGCGGCCCCAATGTGCTTTTCGTCGGCTCCTTTCGCCACCTGCCGAATCTTCTTGCGTTCGAATTTCTGCGCGAAGCGTTGATGCCCTTGGTATGGCGCGAGGTTCCGGAGTGCCGGCTCACGGTGATCGCGGGTCCGGACCACGAACGCGCGGCCGCGCTCGCTGGTAAAGCGCATCTGCTTGCCGAGCACTCGCGCTTAACGCTACACGGCTTTGTTGAAGACGTTCGTCCCGCTTACCGCGAATGCGACGTCGTTGCCGTTCCCCTGCCTGTCTCCGCCGGAACCAACATCAAAGTGATTGAGGCTATGGCCTGCGGCCGCGTCGTCGTCAGCACTCCCGTCGGATGCGTTGGTCTGGGCCTAACCGATGGACGGGAGATCATGATCCGTGAAATCGGCGTGGAGTTCGCACAAGCCCTCGTCCGCTTGTTGCGCGATTCAACCCGTCGGGATGAAATCGCCGCCCGCGCCCGCTCAACCGCCGAACTGCGGTTCGATTGGAATGCCATCGCCCGCGACGCGCTTATGTCGATTGTCAGCGTCTCTCGTCGACCTTCTCGCGCCGCTTCTGCGTGAGAATCTCGCGAATCGCATAAATCCGCCGATTCTGCGATTCGAAATACGTCCGCATCAGTAATTCGCCGATGAGACCCGTACTAAACATCATCAGTCCGGCAAGCAGCAGCAGCCCACCCGCAATCATCATCGGCCCATGCTCTTTGATGATGTCAAGCTGCCAGAAGACCTTCACCACCAGGCAATAGCCCAGCATCGCCGCGCCTGCCGCCGTGCCCGCAAGTCCGATAGCGCCAAAGAAATGCATCGGTCGAGTGAAATACTTCAGCAGAAATCGGATCGTCAGGATATCGAACAGAACCCGGAACGTCCGGCTCAGGCCATAATGCGAAGCGCCCGACGTTCGCGGCGTATTCTGAATCGGCACCTCCGTCACACGCGCGCCGTAAAAACTCGCAAGCGCCGGTATGAACCGGTGAAGCTCGCCGTAGAGGTGAACGTCCTTCAGCACCTCCGCGCGATATGCCTTGAACGTCGTACCGAAATCGCGCAGGTCCAGACCCGACGCCTTCGACATCATCCAGTTCGCAATGCGCGAAGGAATCTTGCGCGTGAGCGCATTATCGATCCGGTCCTTACGCCAGCCGCTCGCAATGTCGTACCCCTCGTCGATCTTCCTTAACAGCGCGGGAATATCCTCCGGCGCGTGCTGAAGATCGCCGTCCATCGCAATAATGATTTTTCCTTTAGATTCGTCGAAACCGGCCGAAAGCGCCGCCGTTTGTCCGAAATTCCGCCGCAACCGAATCACTTTCAGCCGCTGGTCCGTCTGCACCAGATTCGCCAGCAGTTCATAGCTCCGATCGGTCGACGCGTCGTCGACGAAAATGATTTCATACGACTGGCGCAACTGAAAAAGCACGGCCGTCAGCCTGTCATAAAGCGGCAGAATAGACGGCTCTTCATTATGAATCGGAACGACGATCGACAACATCTTCCCCCTTATTCTACCGGAGAAAACCGGGTACCCTTCCGCGCTACTTCCGCGGCTATACCTTACGAATCGATTCGCCCCTTACCCGTCCGCGTCCTTCTTGAAAACGTTCGCAGCCTCTACAACGTCGGAGCTTTCTTCCGCACAGCCGATTCCGCCGGGATTGAAATGCTTCACCTCGCGGGCATCACCGGTCGACCGCCGCAAAACATGATCTCGAAAACCGCCCTCGGCGCCGAAACGACTGTCGCGTGGGATCACACATGGACGCCTGCTGACCAAATTCGCCAGCTTCGCTCGTCCGGCTACGAAATCGCCGCGATTGAAACCAGCGTCCACGCGGTAGACCTCTTCGATTGGCGCCCGCGTTTCCCCGTTTGCGTATTATTCGGACACGAAACCGACGGACTTTCTCCCGAAGTCGCCGCTTTGGCCGACACTCACGTGCGCATCCCCATGCTCGGACTTAAGCATTCACTGAATGTCGCGACCGCGGGCGGGGTCGTGCTCTATGAACTGCTCCGAAAATACCGGCATCTTGCGGGAGGTTAGAACGGCCGCCCGCGGCCGCCTCTTCCCCCAATTCCAACCGGAGCAGGCGTCGCCTCCGGATCGATCGCCATCGTGATCATCCCCGCATATCCCTCCGGCAACCGCTCCATCGCAAGTATCGATTGCGTCCCATGCTGCGATCGGAAAATCTGATCTTCGTCCTGCGTGGTCCGATGCACCGACAGCCGCTTCGAATACGGCTCGAGCTTAGCGATCCTTTCCGTTAAATCCTCCGGAAAAAACATCTGGCCCGTGTGCGCAACGTGTCCCGCTGAAAAAGGATCGCCCGATCCGCCGACATGCGCCTTCAAATGAATGTGAATCGTGCGCCCTGCGTACCACCCCGGATAGATTGTCGTGAACTGCGCAACTCCTTCTTTGTTCGTAATCTGAACGCCGCGAAGGAACCGTGTTTCATCGATCTGCCGCGAACGCCCGCGACCAGGCGGTGGGCCGAAGCCGTCTGGAGGCGGGCCGAACCCTCGTCCCGGAGGAGGCCCGAAGCCTCGCCCTCCCCCATCCGGATTCGCCGAAGTAAAACCTGAGTAAACCCCCGATGCATTGCAATGCCAGATGTCCACGGCGGCATTAGCCAGGGGCGCACAGCTTCGCGCATCCACTAGGGCGACACGCAAACGCAGCGGCATCCCCGGATGCCCTTCCGTAATATCCTGTCGAAGCTTTTCATCCTCGACGTAATACGGGCCTTCTTCCTGCTCAGCCGCCAGTGTGCATCCGGGCGTTGCCGTCCGTCCGATATTCGGTAAAAACGTCGCGGCGCCGCCTACAATAAATCCCCGCCGCGTTAAAAAAGGAGTGCGCATGCCCTGAGAATAGGTGAGTTTTTCTTGCTCACCCGTAAGAAATTGTCAGAGCCGTGTAAAGTTCGGTATCCCGGTGGTCGATATTAAGGCATGCTGCAAGCGTTAAAGACTCTTTCCGAACGCCTGAAAACAGCCCGCGAAAACGTGTTTCAGATTCCCGAATCGGCGAGGCAAATCGACTCCGCCTGGTATGCCGGCATGGCCATCCGCCCCGCCGACTTCAGCCAGCAGCTTTCCAGCCTTCAGGTATCTCTCAAAAGGGAATCGGATACTCTCGAAAGAACGCGAGCCGTTCATCCGTTATCCTAAAAACGGAAATGACCGACGCCCAGCTCTACTTTGCGATTGGGCTGCCTGTTTTCGCCGTCCTCGTAAACATCATTGCCGGCATAATACAGACGAATTCTCTGGGTGCTCGATTCACCAGTCTCGAATCGACCGTGAATGCCCGGTTCACAAGCATCGAGAACCGGTTCACACGCCTCGAGTCCCGTTTTGAAGCGCTGATCGGCAAACTGAACGCGATCGACAATCGCCTCATTTGAGGCGATGCTCCAACTAACCTCTCGAGCGCGCTATTTTCCCGGCAAGCCAAAACAATAAAGCATGCCGTCAAACGTGCCCAGATACACGTGCCCATTCGCCACGGATAACCCCGCGAAATGCGCAAATGAAGTAATCTGGTCCCCGCTCGAATAAAGCTCCTTACCAGTCTCGCCATCCAGCGCATAAAGCACCGCATGGGTCGAAGCCTTGATCCGCAGCGGGCTCGCATCATCCAGACCCCTATCCGGATATGCCTGCTCCGTATTCTCGCCATTGCCGTAGGCGAACACCACGCCATTCGCAACCACCGGAGGCTCCGCCCGGTTCATATCGCGCGAAACCCAGGCCGGTACAAGCGAATACTTCCCGCCCTTTTCTTCCACCTTGAACGCGACAATCGCCCCGTTTTTCACTGGCCCATACATCAGCGGGGCTTTGAACTTCGGATGTCCCGGCCCCCAATACGGAGTCAGCACCCATCGCGTCCCTTTCGAATCCTCCCAGGACGCCATCGATCCCCAGATGCCCGCCGAAGCGAAATTTACCTCTTCATTGCAAAGCAGCGGCGTGCGATCGAGCGGAGTCTGATGATCGTCCGCGCCCGCATTCGTCACATCCAGCAGATAAACGCGACACTCCTTACTGCCCGTCGCCATCAGTTCTTTTCCCTTAAAAGGAAAAATCGCGGGCGTTACCTGGAAATCCAGATCTCGCTTCTGCAGCCACGACCAGTTCGAAGGAATGAAGTAATCCTCAATCTTCAACTGATCGCCTTCCACCTTCGCGCCGATCAGTCCGTTGCCATAGGTCTGCGTTTCCTTGTCATAGCGTCCGTCGCCTGTCGGAGCCCACGCGACGCCGTGCGAATCGACCGCCGCGCCCGTTCGTCCCCACAATCCGCCGCTCTTCGGCGTTGCGGTCATGACCTTATGTTCGGGATCGTCGAGCCGCACCGCCCACATCTGATTCGGATTACCGTTGCATCCCTGCGAAGTCGTCGTGATCAGGATGCCGTCCCAGAGATTCAACGCGTAGTTCTTCCCGTTACCGAATCCCAGCTTGAACGGAGCCGCCATCTCTTCCCCATTCGCCACGTTCAGCGTGTGCACGCGCCCATCGCCCGCCATCGCATACGCCACGCGCGTGCCCGAAGCCGTCGGCGGCCCGATCACCGGCGTCGCCGTCTGCCCGCCGGGACACAACGGATCGCCCGCGCGCAGCCCGCGCCCTTCCGTGATCGGTGGATACTCGAAATGCTTTTCCCAAAGAATCTTTCCGTTTGCCGCGTCGATTCCCCACACGCGATCCGAAATGCCCGCCTGAATCAGAATCTGCTTCGGACCGTCGTTCGTGCGGACGTTATCCACCACCAGCGTGGGAAACAGCGAATGCATCTCGCGCGGCGGACTGTCCAGCTGAATCTTCCAAAGGATTTGCATATTCTTCACGTTGTCTTTCGAAAGAATGTGCTCGTCCTTCTGCCACGCGGTGCGCTGCGGATTGCCCCCGTCCGTCAGCCAGTCCGCTCCGAACGCTCCGGCCAGGAAAAAGCAGCCCGAAGCCAGGGAAATGATCGTGTATCGAGAAGTGCGCATTTCCGGATCCTTGATTTACTTGCCTGTCAGTTGCGGCTGCTCGGCGATGAAGCCGAGCGCGTACGCGGTGTTGTCGTGCGTCGTGAAATAGATGCGCCGGTTTGCGACCGCCAGCCCCGAACCATGCGAGAACGTCGCCGCTATATTTCCCGAGCTGTAGAGTTCCTTGCCGGTCGCTCCGTCGAGAACATAGACTACGGCGCGCGTGGCCATCTTCTCGCGTTCGGCGATCGAATACGGCTTGCCGTCTTCCTTAGCCTCGCGCGAAGATTCCCCGGTGGAGAGCGCGAAAACCACCCCATTCGCCGTCACCGAAGGCGCTGGAGCCATCATGTCCCGCGAGATCCACGCAGGCGTCAGCACAGGCTTTCCGTCCTGATCTTCCAGCTTAAAAGCGACGATTGACCCGTGAGCCGCGTCTCCATTCGCCGTCCCGAACTTCGCCGAGCCTGCCGCCGGTCCCCACATCGATGCGTAAATCCATCGCACCTTGTTCTCTGCGTCTTCCCAACTCGAGAACGTGCCCGAGAATCCGTTCCCCGAGTACTTCGCGTCCGGACTCGCGATCGCATCACTCTGCGCAAGAGGAGTATGGTGATCCGAGCCGCCGAGCGATTTCGAATCCAGCACGTAGATTCGACCGTTGCGAGAACCCGCAACGATCAGGTCGCGTCCGTTCCACTCGAACACCACCGGCGTGATGCTCGTGACCGCGACATCTTTCTTCGCCGCGGCCGGAGCGTCGCTCGGCGTGAAGTAATCTTTCACCTTCAGATCTTTGGAAAGCGCGAGCACCGTGTCGGCGTACGCCCCGCCTTCCCCCTGACCATTGATCGCCTGCGCGTACACGGTTCCATCCGTTCCGATCGCCGTTCCGCCCGCGCCTGCGAATCCCGCGCCATGGGTCTCGAAGGTCGAGACCGTGCCTTCTTCTTTCGCCGCCTCGACCCCGTAAAGCGCATTGGCCGCTCCGCCGCATCCATCCTGCGTGGCGGCGTAGACAAACCCGTCATTCACATTGAGCGCGCTCGCCTTCGCGCCAGCCGGTAAAAACTTGAGCGCCGATTCCTTATCCGCGCCAGTCGATGTATTGAGTGCGTGCAGATATCCGTCGCTTGCCACTGCCAGGAACACGCCGGAACGGCCGAACCCGCTCGAGAACAACCCGGCGCGGCCCGGAGGTGGCGGGCCGAATCCGGGAGGCAATGCCGCTGCTCCGCGTCCGGCGCCGGGTGCTGCTCCCGGAGCCGCGGGTGCTGCCGGTGGCGCTCCCGGCGCGCCCGGACCGCGACCCGCCGCGCCTCTTCCCGGAGGCGCGCCAAAGCCCCGGCCCATCGCCGTGCTGCTCCCCGGCATCGCCAACGCAGCCGTCAGTCCTCCGGGACACAGCGCCGTCGGCGCCGCGGCAGCCTTGTCGCTCTTGGAGTCCAAATGAGTCTTCCAGATGAGACGGTTCAGATCCGCATCTATTGAGTAGACGTTGTCCGAACTTCCACCGAAGACGAGCATCTCCTTGAACCCGAGGTACGTGATCAGCAAGCCATTGACGATCGGCGAGGTCAGCGAACTCAGTCCTCGCGCCTGGTTATCGGCCTTGTACTTATAGAGGAGTTCAATGCCTTTCGCGTTTTCCTTCGTGAACGCTTTCTCGGTCTTCGCCCATGCCTCGCGCTGAGGATTGCCGCTCTGACTCGGCCAGTCCGCCGCCCGGATCACGAGCGTCGCCACCGCCACAGACAATATGGGCAACACGAGCTTTCGCAATGAAGATGTCGTCATTTGAAACGTCTCAAAACCGTGTAAGTATATCAGCGCCGCGATCCCGCGCGGGCGTAAATTCCGGTAAATCGCCTATCTCATCTCGCGGATGCGAATCGGCGCTTCCAGTTTGAAGTGAAGCACCGTCTCCGCCGGAATTTTGACTGCCTTCCCGCGCGTGACTGCCTGTGTCGTCGTCCCCGCCGCCGCTCCGGACAGAGCTCCGATTGCCGCGCCCTTGCCCCCGCCCGCAATCGCTCCGATAATTCCGCCAAGCGCCGTCCCCCCACCTACGAACGTGGCCGTGCGCTTGTTCGTCCCAACTCCCTGCTTTCCTTTTTTCGCGAAGTCTGATGTCTCCAGCCGGTATGTCCGCTCTCCGACGTTGACCGAACCCACGTCAACAACCAGTTCCGACTGCCCCTGCATCTTTCCCTGGCCGCTCACCTGCCGCACAACGAGTGTCGCGCCCGCTCCGCGCGGAATCGCCACGCGCCCGTCCGTATCGACAACCGATTCCGCCACAACCGCCGGGAAAGGCTGCCCCGCGGTAGCTGTTTGCGAATCGATCGTGCCGTTGTTTCGAACCGAAATGGTCGCTCCCGCCGGAATCGTTCGGAATGTTTCCACGGGTTCCATCGGCTCGACTGGCGCAGGCGGAGCCATAGCGGCAGGAGGCGGCGGTCCCGCGGACGGAGTCTCAGCCGGAGGAGGCGCGCTCGCGGTCTGCGCGGGTCCGGACGGAGGCGTCGCAGCTAACGGCGAGGCCATCGGAGGAGCCGGAGCCGGCGGGTTGGCGTACTGCACGCTCGCCACCTGCGTCATCGGATAAGTTCGGCTCTCCCCCGAAGGAGCCTGCACCGTAATAGCGGTGGTGTCGCTCTTGGTCACCGTTCCCGCGAACGAGCTTCCGTCCTTAAGTGACAGTGTTGCTGTGGGTTGCGTAGACGCAGGGGGCGTGCTCTTGCTGCATCCCATTAATGCAAGCAGGCCAGCGCACAGTACCAACACCGATGCAGAACGCATCCATTCCTCCAGTCTCGCGTTTTCAAGTTCAGCTTACTACCCCTCGGTCGGGGTTCCCCCCTTCGCTATACTGGCGCTTCCATGAACCCCGACGAACTGGCATTCGGCTTTCTTCAGTACGTCGTCTTTCTCCTCTCGACCACGTGCCATGAGGCTTCTCACGCCCTCGTCGCCAGGCTCGGCGGCGACACGACAGCCTCCGAAGGCGGCCAGGTCTCCCTCAACCCTCTTCCGCACATCCGCCGCGAGCCCTTCGGCATGGTGATCATGCCCCTGCTCGGCATCGTCACCCACAGCGGTCTCATCGGTTGGGCCAGTGCGCCATACGACCCTCTCTGGTCTCAGCGCCATCCCAAACGTGCGGCGTGGATGTCCCTCGCCGGCCCCGCCGCCAACTTTTCCCTTTGCGTAATCTCCGGAATTCTGATGCGTCTGGGCCTGGCGTTCGGATTCTTCCGGCCCGGCGCCATCCCCACATCTCAGATCGTTCTGGCGGCTTCCGGCGGCGGTGTCCCAGAAGGCATCGCCACAATCCTCAGCGTCTTCTTCTCCCTCAACCTTCTGTTGGGCTGCTTCAATCTGATCCCCTTCCCGCCGCTCGATGGCTACGGCGTCCTCGGACTCTTCACCAGCGAATCGGGCGCTTTGCGCCTCCAGCAGTTCCGTCTTAAGATGCGCGGCTTCGCCATCATCGGCCTGCTCGTTGCCTGGCGCCTCCTCGATCGGGTCTACGTCCCGATGCTCATCTCCGGTATACGAGCCCTGTACGTTGGATACCCCTTGTCCTGAATCCCGATCAAGTTGATCTTGTATGCTGGAGTAAACCGAACCTAAATCCTGTGGACCACCTCGATTTACTCGAAGCTGAGAGCATCCATATCATTCGGGAAGTAGCGGCCGAGTTTCAGAACCCGGTGATGCTGTATTCCATCGGCAAGGACTCGTCCTGTATGGTTCGCCTCGCCCAGAAGGCGTTCTATCCCGGACGGATCCCGTTCCCGCTGCTGCACATCGACACAACTTATAAGTTCCGCGAAATGATTAAGTTTCGCGATGAATTCACCGCTTCCATCGGCGCCAGGCTCATCGTTCACACCAACACACAGGCGATCGCCGACGGAGCCAATCCTTTCAAACTCGGTACCCAGAAATGCTGCGGTCTTCTGAAGACGCGAGCCCTCCTCGATGGACTTGCCGCAGGCGGATACGATGCCGCTTTCGGTGGCGCCCGCCGCGATGAAGAGAAATCGCGAGCCAAGGAACGCGTCTACTCATTCCGCGATGAGTTCGGCCAGTGGGACCCCAAGAATCAGCGCCCCGAGCTTTGGAACATCTACAACTCGGGGGTCGATAAGGGCCAGCACATCCGTGTTTTCCCGCTTTCGAACTGGACTGAACTCGACGTCTGGCAGTACATCGCCCGCGAGAACATTCCCATCGTGCCCCTGTACTACGCGAAGCTGCGCCCCATGGTGATCCGCGGCGGCGCGCTGATTCCCGTCGAACAGGAGTGGGTTTTAAATCCCGGCGAAAAACCCGAGATGGTGATGTGCCGCATGCGCTCCCTCGGCTGCAGCCCCTGCACCGGCGCCATCCGTTCAGAAGCCGATACCATCGAAAAGATCATCGACGAGATGAAACTGGTCCGCCGCTCCGAGCGCGAAAACCGCGTCATCGACCACGACCAGGAAGGCTCGATGGAAATCAAAAAGCGCGAGGGCTATTTCTAAGATGAGTCTCCTGCGCTTCTCCACCGCCGGGTCGGTGGATGATGGAAAAAGCACGCTCATCGGGCGGCTGCTCTACGATTCGAAAGGCGTTTACGAAGATCAGCTCGCCAGCGTCGCCAAGGCTTCAACCAACGGCAGCGGCCACATCGATCTCGCGCTCTTAACCGACGGTCTCCGCGCCGAGCGCGAGCAGGGCATCACCATCGACGTCGCCTATCGTTACTTCTCGACTCCGAAGCGGAAGTTCATCATCGCCGATACGCCCGGGCACGAACAGTACACCCGCAACATGGCGACCGGCGCGTCGACTGCCGACCTCGCCATTATCCTGATTGACGCGCGCAACGGCGTGCTCCAGCAGTCCCGCCGTCATGCCTTTATCGCGAACCTGCTCGGGATCCGCCAGTTCGTCGTTGCCATCAACAAGATGGACCTGGTGGAGTTCGATAAAGCCGTCTACGACGCCATCAGTTCCGAATTCACCGCATTTCTGAAGCGCATCGGAGCGCCCGAAGCCCTCTTCATTCCGATGAGCGCCCGTGACGGCGACAACGTCGTGACGCGCAGTCCGAAAACGCCTTGGTACAAAGGCCCGGCGCTCCTCGAATATCTGGAAGATGTGGCAGTTGACGAAGGGCTGGACCGCCTTCCCGCCCGTTTCCCGGTGCAGTACGTACTCCGCCCCAACCTCGATTTCCGCGGCTACGCAGGCCAGATCGCCTCCGGCGCCTTCCACGCGGGCGACGAGGTGGTCGCCCTCCCCGCGCGCCGCACATCCCGTATTTCGCGGATCGTCACCTACGATGGCGATCTGAACTCAGCCCACGTCCCGCAGTCTGTCACGCTCTGTCTCGAGGACGAGATCGATATCAGCCGCGGCGATCTCATCGTGCACGCCGACGCCGTTCCGCATGTCGCCCGTCGGTTCCGCGCGAACTGCGTCTGGATGAGCGTTCGCCCGTTGGAGCCGGGCCGTGGTTATCTCATCAAGCACACGTCGCATCAGGTGCGCGGCGTGATCCGGGACATCAACTATCGGGTCGACGTCAACACGCTCGATAAGGTCGGAGCCGCGCGGCTGGAACTGAACGAAATCGGCGAAATCTCCGTCGAAACGCACCACCCGCTCTACTTCGATTCGTACTCGACCAACCGGGTCACCGGCGCGTTCATCATTATCGATCCGCTGTCGAACGAAACCCTCGGCGCGGGCATGATCGTGGACATCGAAGGAAAGGAAGAGACGCGCGGTCAGGTCACGGACGCCGAACGCGTCGCCCGCTACGGCCATCGCGGAGCGGTGATCACGGTCGAAGACGCCGAGTCGGCGCTGCTCCTCGAACGCGAACTGTTCGATCGTGGCGCCAACGTCGCGGTAGGCCTTCCCATCGAAGCCGCCGCCGCCGGGATCATCGTGATCCTGATCGGCCACGCCCCCGGCGCGATCGACCTCCGCCGCTCCGCTACCTCCGAAGCCGTCCGCGCCCTCGAACGCAAAGGCATCCTCCGCGGCCCTGAAGAAATGCTCATCGAGGGCGAAGGAATCTAAGGCAAACTGCGCCGCTTCGCCTCAAGCCGCGGCGCAACAAACTCGTTGGATCTTCCGCTATTCTCTTAGTGGGATCGTATGAGCATTCAACTGGCTCCCGAAATCGAAGCTGGACTTCGCGCCGAAGCCGCTGCGCTCGGGATCAGTATAGACGCGCTGATCGCCAATGCGGTGAAAGCCTATCTCGGGAGCGGAACACTCTCTACGGCGCACAGTGTGCCGTCGCGTGACCGCTCGGCTGAGGTGAAATGGGCATCGCGCCCCGATGCTCAATTTGTCGGCAAATGGGTTGTTTTGGAGGGCAATCGGGTTATCACCAGTGGCTCCGACCCGAAGCATCTCTATGAAGAGGCCAGAGCCAAAGGCAACTCCTCGCCTTTCTTAATTTTTGTGGCCGACGACCACGAGCCTTTTGTCGGCGGATGGGTTGATTGATCTCGCTCGAATTTGATGCCGAGCTTCACTAGGGAGAAACACCTGCCGGAATTCTTATCCCCGTGCGGCTGACCCACGGTGATCGCAGCGTGGAGTTGAGCGCTCGGCTGGACACCGGTGCTGCGGACTGCATCTTCGATTACTCCTACGCGGATATCCTTGGGCTCACGAATCCGGGTTTTCAGAGGGAATATCGAACCGTGGCCGGTTCCTTCAAGGCGATCGGACATGAGATTACGATCGCCACCATGGGTCTGGAATGGACAGCAGTCGTTTTCTTTCACGCGATGGGAAATCCGGCTCACGCCTTTGTGGGCCGCCGAGGTTGGCTCGATCGCGTTCGCATCGGGATCGTGCACTACGAACAGAAGTTGCTGCTCGGGCAATACGGCATTTGAATCGAAATCGAACTCCTGCTTCGCGCCGCGTCGTCGTTCCCGATTACACTGGTTCGGAATGACGAGATACGTTTCTATTGCAGCTCTTGCCGCCGCGTTTTCCGTCTCCGCGTTCGCCCAAGGTATGCCATTGCCGCCGGGTATCGCAGCTGAAATCCGGGGAGTCTACGCCTCGGTCAAAACCAATCTGCTCGCAGCCGCGGACGTCATGCCGGAAGCGAACTATAACTTTGCCCCCGTTCCAGAGGAACTGACCTTCGGCAAATGGATCGCTCACGTGGCGGATGCGCAAACCGGGATCTGCTCCACGCTGAACGGTCAAACCCGAAGAGGCGATGCCGCCGCCAAGACCTCAAAAGCCGATCTCGCCGCCGCCCTCAAGGCGTCCTTCGACGAGTGCGATAAGGCTTACAATGCCCTGACCGATGCCAACGCCACGGAACTGGTGGCCTATGGCCGCGGCCAGAATTCGCGCGGCGGCCGTTTGGCCTACAACGCCGCCCATGACCAGGAATGTTACGGCAACATGTCCGTCTACATGCGCCTCAAGGGCATCGTTCCGCCTTCCACCGCCGCCCGCGCCCGCGCAGCCAGCGGCCCGGGGCGGTAGGAATGCCCGATATCGAGCACGTATTCGTGCTGATGCTGGAGAATCGGTCATTCGACCATCTCCTGGGGAAATCCGGAATTCCGGGACTAAACGGATTATCAGGCAACGAAACGAGTCCGTACGACGGGAAGAATTACGGGCTTACCCGCGCCACGCTCGGCCCGATGGACGTGGACCCGGGGCACGAGTTCCCCGACGTCGTCGAGCAGCTCGCGGGTAAGGACGCCAAATTTCCCAGCGGCGGACCGTATCCGCCAATCAACAACTCGGGCTACGCCGAGTCCTTCATGCGCACCACTGGCGCGAAGGTGAACGCCGACCCGGGTATCGTCATGTCCGCCTTCGAGCCCCAGGACCTTCCGGTGCTCAATGCGCTTGCGCGCGAATTCGCCGTCTGCGATAACTGGCATTCCTCCCTCCCGGGTCCCACGCTCCCCAATCGTTTCTTTCTTCTCGCCGGCACTTCGGGAGGGCTCGACCACAGCCCTTCCGACGCCGAGATGATCGAGGAACTCACGATCGACGGCTTTCCCATCCGTAACGGAACGATCTTCAGCCAGCCCATCAAGACGCGCATCTATTGCGGCGGCATTCTCTGCATGGCTCAGACCCTGAAGGGCGTCAGCTTTCTGGACGTGCACCGCTATTCGAATTTCGTCCACGACGTCACCAGCGGCTCCTACGACGTGAAGTTCACCCTCATCGAGCCCGATTATGGCGACCTAATTGGCAACTTCAAGGGCGGCACATCGCAGCATCCGATGGACGGAGTGACCGGTGGCGAAAAGCTAATCAAAGAGGTATACGAGACGATCCGCAAATCGCCTCTATGGACGAAAAGCATCCTCTTCGTCATGTGGGACGAGCACGGCGGCTTCTACGATCACGTGGTTCCGCCGAAAGCCACTCCGCCGGGCGATGCGCCGGTCAGTCCGCGCGCCAATCAGTTCGGCTTCGATTTTTCGCTCTATGGTCCCCGTGTCCCCTGCGTCGTAATTTCGCCGTTTGTCCCTCAGGGCACGGTCGATCACACGCTCTACGATCACACGAGCGTACTCGCCACGACGGAGAAGATCTTCGGACTTCAACCCCTGACGGAACGCGACAAAAACGCTAACAACGTGCTGTCCCTGCTTTCGCTCGCGACGCCCCGCAACACGCAGGAACATTTGCCGTCGCCAGCCGAAGTTCAAGCGCACCGCGCCGCCGAAATCGATAAGTCCGCGGCGCCTCATTTCGGCAATGTCCCCGCGTTTCTCGTAGCTGCGGCGCGAGCTGATCTGCACCTATCTCCTCCCGAAGCGCATGCGGACATCCTGACGCGCGTCAGATCGTTACCGACTCTCTGGCACGCCGAAGAGTACTTCCGCGAGGTCGGGCAGAAGGTCCTTGCTGCTCGCGGTGGGTCAGGCCAACAAGGGTCTGACCACTTCGCCTCCCACGTCGGTTAGCCGGAAGTCGCGTCCCTGAAAGCGATAGGTGAGCCGCTTGTGGTCGATGCCGAGGCAGTGCAGAATCGTGGCCTGCAGGTCGTGCACATGCACCGGGTCTTTCACGACGTTGTACCCGTAATCATCGGTTTCGCCATATGTGATGCCGGGCTTGATTCCGCCGCCCGCCATCCACATCGTGAAGCAGCGCCCATGGTGGTCCCGGCCATAGTCAGTCGCGGTGAGGTGCCCCTGGCAATAGACGGTGCGCCCGAACTCCCCGCCCCAGATCACCAACGTGTCATCCAGCATCCCTCGCTGCGCAAGGTCGGTCACCAGCGCAGCCGAAGCCTGGTCCACATCCTTGCAGCGCTTCGGCAGATTCTTCGGCAACTCCCCGTGATGGTCCCAGTCCCGGTGGTAAAGCTGTACAAAACGAACTCCCCGCTCGGCAAGACGTCGGGCCAACAGACAATTCGCCGCGAACGTCCCCGGCTTCTTCGCGTCTTCACCGTACAAATCGAACGTGCTCGGCGGCTCTTTCGAGAGGTCCGTCAGTTCGGGGACGGAGGCCTGCATCCGGAACGCCATTTCATATTGGGAGACTCGCGCAGTGATTTCCGGATCGCCGAATTCGTTATATGAGGCCCGGTTTAGTTCCCCAAGCGCGTCAAGGTATGTCCGCCGGTTTGCTGTCGTAAAACCGTCGGGGTTCGACAAATAAAGAACGGGATCGCCGGTCGAACGGAACTTCACCCCCTGATACCGGCTCGGCAGAAAGGCGCTTCCCCATAGCCTGTCGTACAGGGGCTGACCGCCGCCTGAGTTGGAAATCATCACGCAGAACGCCGGCAGGTTCTCGGTGTCCGCCCCCAGTCCATAGGAGACCCATGAACCCATGCTCGGACGCCCGCCGAGCCGGAAACCGGTCTGCGCCATCGTCACTGCCGGGTCGTGATTGATCTCCTCGGTATTGACCGTCTTAATAAAGGTAAGGCGGTCGGCGATTTTCGCCGTATACGGCAGCAGTTCGCTGACCCATGCGCCCGACTCGCCATGCTGTGACAAAACGAACTTCGACGGCACAATCGGAAAAGTCGATTGCGACGCTGACATCCCCGTGAGCCGCTGTCCCATTCGAACCGACGCAGGCAAATCCGTGTTCTGGAATTCCACGAGACGCGGTTTGTAATCGAAGAGTTCGATCTGCGAAGGGCCGCCCGACTGGAATAAATAAATGATGCGCTTCGCCTTCGGCGCGAAGTGCGGCAGGCCCGGCAAGCCTTCAGCGGCTTTACAAAACGAACTCAGCGCGATACCAAGAAACAGACGGCGGTTCATCTTTACTCTTTCGTTATGGCTTCATCCATATTGAGGATCAGGCTCGCCACAGCCTCCCAGCCGAGTTCGTTTTGTACGCGGCGCAGAATGGCAGTTCGTTTTGCATCGGGACGACGCGCCAATACCAGCTCATACCCATATTCCACTCCGCCGGCCGACTTCATTCGCTCCGCCAGTTTCTGAGACGCTTCGAGGAATGTAATGTCGTTCATCAGGTTGAGCGCCTGAAGCGGAGAGTTCGTTTTGTTTTCGAACACCGCGCACTGTTCCCGGTTCGGCGCGTCGAAATTGGTCATGAACGGAGGCGGATTCGTCCGCTTCCAATAGGTATAGAGGCTGCGGCGATAAAGATCCGGTCCGATCGATTCGACATACCCTTTGTCTCCCGAAAGTTCCTGCCATAGCCCCGCGGGCTGATGCGGCTTGACCGAGGGGCCGCCGATTTTTTCTACCAGCAATCCGGAGACCGCGAGCGCCTGGTCACGGATCTCCTCCGGTCCCAGACGGACCCGAGGGCCGCGCGCGAGCAGCCGGTTGTCCGGATCCTTTTCTAACAATGCAGGCGTCTCCACTGACGATTGCCGGTAAGTCGCGCTCATCACGATCAGTTTGAGCAGCGCCTTCACATCCCACCCGCTGTCCATGAATTCGACAGCAAGCCAGTCGAGCAGTTCGGGATGAACCGGGTATTCACCCTGAACGCCGAAATCATCCACAGTTTTGACGATCCCCGTTCCGAACAGCGATTGCCAGAACCGGTTCACCGTGACGCGCGCCGTCAGAGGGTTCGTTTTGTCAACCAGCCATCGCGCAAGATCGAGGCGATTCGGGTTCGGAGGAAGCTGCGGCAGAACGGAAGGCACGGCCGCCGTCACCTTCTCGCCGGGCGCATCATACGCCCCTCGCTTGAGAACGAACGTGTCGCGATGCGCCCCATCCGCCATCACCATTACGGTGGGCAGCGAATCGTAGAATTTGTCGCGCGCAGCCTTCGCCGCGACAAGCGCATCGTGCGCCTCGCGAATTCGTTTCGGCGCGCCGATTTCCAGATAGCTGAGATTGCGCAACGCTTCCGGATCGCCCGCCACCGCCGCGACCTCCTCCGGATCGAGCGCCCGCTTATAGATCCGCGCGTCTTTGATCTCGCCCTCGAAGCCGAGCCCGCCGCCCGCGCCCACCCGAATCGGCGTGTTCTTCTTCTTGAACGGCTCGTTGTTCTGGTCGAACAGGGTCCGCGTCTCGACCGGCTTGCCATCCACATAGATGCGCACGCCCGACGCCAGTCGTTTGCCGTCGTAAGTCACGAGCACGTGATGCCATTCATGAAGAGGGAGCGGTTCGACCGATTCGACGCGAAGGCCAAGATCGGTGAACCGCATCGTCAGGTGCAGGCGAACGCGCCCCTTCATCAGGAAGAGGCCGTGACCCTGGCTCTCCATATAGTCTTCGAGGTGCGTCAGGATTGCGCCATCGGGAGCGTCCGGTTTAATCCACGCGGAAAACGTAAACGGATCGAGATAGTTAAGCTCCGCCGCCTCTCCGTGTTCGAACACGCCTTTCCCCGCCGCCCGAAAGGCCAGGTCCTTTGTAGGCGTCCACGCGCCCGGTTTCCAGTGAGTTCGTTTTGTTTCCAGCAGCGGCTGAAGCTCATCCCACGCTTTTTGTCGCGTCGCCACATCAGCGTCAAGGCGGGAGAGTTCGTTTTGTTGAGTAGCCGTGGGAGCTTTGACGTACGGTTGTTCCGGCCCGTAGTTCCAGGTGAAGCCGCGTTCGTCCGGTACCTGATTGAAGAACGCGAACAGGCGATAGAAATCCTTCTGCGAAATCGGATCGTACTTGTGATCGTGGCAGCGGGCGCACCCCGCGGTCAGACCCATCCAAAGAGTCGCCGTAGTCTGCGCGCGGTCGGCCACGTACTCCACCCGATACTCCTCGGGAATGATGCCGCCTTCCCCGGTCGTGCGGTGATTGCGGTTGAATCCCGACGCGATCTGCTGATCGAGCGTCGCATTCGGCAAGAGGTCGCCCGCGAGTTGGTCGATCGTGAATTCATCCCATCGCATATTGGCGTTAAACGCCCCGATCACCCAATCGCGCCACCGGTACATGTCGCGCGGACCGTCGGTCTGATACCCATTGCTATCCCCGTAACGCGCGTTCTCCATCCAGCGGTACGCCATCTTCTCGCCATAACGCGGCGAGGCAAGCAGGCGATCGACAACCTTCTCATATGCGTTCGGAGACTGGTCCTCCACAAAAGCACGGACCTCTTCCGGCGTCGGCGGGATCCCGGTCAGATCGAGCGAAACGCGCCGAATCAACAGCCGCCGTTCTGCTTCCGGTGAAGGCTTCAGCCCTTCCTTCTCCAAGCGCGCCAGGATAAACCGGTCAATCGGATTGAGCGGCCATTTTGCATCCTGAACTTCGGGCGTGCTGGACCGTTTCGGAGGAATGAACGACCAGAACGGTTCCCAGGGCGCGCCCTGCGCAAACCAGGCTTTGACCAGTTCGATTTGTTCGGCAGTTAACGGAACCTTGCCCGAATCGGGTGGCGGCATCCGCTCAGCAGGATCCGCCGACGAGATTCGCCGCAGGAGTTCGTTTTGTACTTTCTTAGCGCCGCCTTCGAGATCGAACCGCAGCCCTGCTTGACGATGTGTCGCGTCGGGGCCATGGCACGTGAAACAGCGGTCCGAGAGAATCGGGCGAATGTCCCGGTTAAACTCGATCCGCTGGGCAGGCAGGCTGAGCGCCGCGCCAAAAGCGACAAAAACCAGGGACCGAACCATCAGCTATGGGCAGTTTATAACGTCATTTCGTGTCACAAGGACACGTGCGCCGCCGAGAAGTGCCCGACTTCACGTCCGCGCGCGATTCGAACATCGTGGTCGCCGATCCATCCCGGTGCGAATTCTGGATGAACTTGCAGCGCGATTACGAACTGCGCACCGCCGCACGCTCCGGGCGGCGTGACATTGACTCCGTCTCAGAGATCGCCCGCGAACTTCCACTGGCTCTTGTAATCGCGCGTGAGCTTCTGCTTCGTTAAGCTCGCGCGGATCAGTTCGATCGGGATCCGGTTTTCCTTGAGAACCGCGTCGTTGAACTCGCGGTTGGTCATTTTGCCCGGACCCACCAGCGAATCGTGCAGCGATTTCAGCTGCATTCCGCCCAGCAGATACGCCGCCTGATACAGAGGCGTGTACGCGCCGCCGAACGACCGGCGCACCTCGCCGGCGGCGTTCTCCCGTTCGAACCCCACGCGCTCTACCAGCATGTTCACGCATTCCACTGGCGTCATCTTTCCGAGATGAAAACTCAGCGAAAAGATAATCCGCGCGCAGCGGTGCATATGCCAGAACAGCGCGCCCACGCGATCCTCAGGCGTTTTCTGGAACTTCAGGTCCCACATCAGAAGTTCCCAGTAGAGTGACCAGCCTTCGGTAACGAACGGGGTCCCACCCGCGACCGACCGGTACGGTTTGAACCGCGCCGCGTAATAACCCTGCAGATTGTGCCCGGGAATCAGTTCATGAAAGACCGTGGCGCGCGACATCGGAATATTATTCCCGCGCATCGACATCATCTTCTGCTCGTAGTTCATCGAGTTGACCGGATACGAAACGCTGATCACCTCGCCTCCGGTGAAGAACGGATTCACCAGCTGACGCTCCGGCGTCATCATGTCCATGCGCCAAGTCTCGCGCGCGAGCGGCGGCACGGTCACCAGGTCATGATCGTCGAGGAACTTCTCGGCTTCGAGCGCCAGATCGCGGATCATCTGCGGCTGCTTGCCCGGTTCGACGTACATGTTCTTGACCTTTTCCAGAGCGGCGCGCCAGTCATCGCCAAATCCCATCTCGCGTGAGGCCTTCTTCATCTCGACCTCGCACCAGGCGAATTCCTTATTCGCGAGCGCGATGAGCTCCTCCGGCGTATAGGGGATCATTTCGTAGGCGAGTTCGCTCATCAGGCCTTCGCGGCCGATGGGGTTGCCCACGATGTCGTCGGTTGAGCCGGCGCGCGCGGCGGCGATCGAAGCTGCATAGGCGTTATTCCCGCCTCGCCCCCCGCCGCTTCCACGTCCGCCCGCGTTTTGAGCGGCGTTTTGAGCAGCGTTTTGAGCAGCGATGGCCGCGCTTTCCGCCGGCGGAGGCTTAAGGCCAGCCACTCGTTCGCGCAGGAACATGGCGTACGAGTCGAGCGCGTTGTCGACGGCATGATAAGCCTCCTCGTCCCACCAGGTGAACATCGGATCGTAGCCGTTGTAAAAAGTGAACCAGGTGCGCAGAGCCAGTCGCAGTGAACCCGCCTCGGTCGCCGCGCGGTTGGCCACGATCTTTCGGGTCTGCGTCGCCTGTGCCGTCTGCTCTCCGCGCAGCGTGGCCTCAAGCGCGGTCCGCGTGGCCTGAATGTCTTTATTGAGTTTGTCGAGCGCGCGCGCTGTCTGAACCGGGTCCAGCGGATTCATCTTCTGCCGAGCTTCTTCCAGCCCGATGATCGTTGCAGCAAACGGCAGATAAACTGCGTTCTCCGACTCTTCTTTCGCTTCAAGATCGAGTCGCCGAAGCTCATGATCGACCTCGTTGCGGAACAGGACGTAATCGACCTTGCCATCCTGGCTCATCGAATCGAAATCGCGCGCTTCGAGCGCGGCCCGGGTCTCTTCATAGAATTTCCGCATCCGGGTGCGGCGTTCCGGCGACGCGGCGATGTTGTAGAAGCGCTGCAAATTGCCGCGATCGGCGGCAAAACGCTCCATCATCGGACGCATCTCGCTTTTGGAGGTATCGAGATCCGAGTATTCGGACGTAGAGGCGGCGGGAAGAGATGCCTGAAACGCGAAAGCGAGAGTCAGCGCGGCGGCAGCGGCGGCGCGGCGTCGTCGGTCCATAATCGTCTCCGGTTGTACTTGAGTCTAGTGCATTTCCGGACTGATCCGGCGTGAACTACAATTAGTAGTTCATGCCCGTGTACCGCATTCATCGTATGAAGGATGCGCCGCGTCAGCAGTTCCGATGGGCGCCTCACGTTTCGGGAGCGGCGAGCGTGAAACCGAAGGATTACGAGCCCGCGAACGAAATCGAAGCGGAAAGCGAATATGCCGCGTGGGCTCTTCTCAGACACGCGGAACAACCCCTCAGCGTTGGCGACTTGCTCGAGACGCCGGGAGGCGAGCTTCGAATCTGCAAGTACGTGGGCTTCGATTCGGCCCGCTGGTTCGTTCCCGAGCCGGTTCCCGTTGCGGAGCCACCGGCCGGATCGGCGCCGCGGGAAGCGGCGCAGGTTTAGCCAAGGAGAGTTATCATGCGCGCCAGATTAGGCGACGATATCGATGATTTTTGCGTTAAGTGCAAGCGCATTATGAACCACGCGGTGGTTTCGCTGATAGCGGAAGAACCCGCGAAGGTTCGCTGCAAGACTTGCCACAGCGATCACGACTATCGCCACGAGCAGCCACCGCCTCCAAAGGTGGATCCCCGGAAGGCCGCGGCGCAAGCCGCCGCGGAAGCTAACGGCGCGGCGCCGGAAACGGCTCCCGCCTCTGTAGAGGCTGAGCCTGCTCCGGTGGCGCGCGCAGCCGCGGCTTCACGCGGCCGGACGGCCCGCAAGAAGTCCTGATCCGATGCGCAGGCTCGCTATCGTTCTGACCGCGGCAACCGTCTACGCCGCGCAGGAGCCCGGCTTCAAAACGCGACCCGCGAATCCTACTCCTCCGACGCAAACGGCCGGCGCGATCCACGATCTTTCGCGGATGCTTCCTTCGAAGGGCCTGAAGCATTCGGGCATCGTGATGGACCAGGTGTTTGGCATCTCGAAGTTGCCCGGCGGTACGGTTGGCGATTACGAGAGCGGCGGCAAGAAGTACCGGATCTTCATCATCGACGCCCGCGCCAATCAGGACGCGGCATTCATGCTGCTGGATGCGAAGTCGGCGCTCAAGAATCCCGAGTATCTGGCGTCTTTCGGCGGCTATTTCGGGCAGAACGGAACGGAGCCTGTCTTCGTCTTCGCCAAGCAGCGGTATCTCGCCGGTATAGGCGGTTTGCCCAAAGATCAGGCGGACCCGCTGGCCCGTACGCTCGCGAGCAAACTGCAATAGCAACACCACTGAAAAGTGGTGTTAATATGGAGTCGTGGTTCGAGCGAATCCGGCCGCGGATTATTACGTCACTCAGCGGTGGGACCTCTATACGGAGGAAAACCACGAGGCGTGGCGGAAGCTCTACAGCCGCATGGTTCCGAGCTGGAGGCGGTACGCTAACGAGCACTTCCTGAAGGGCCTCGATTCGCTTTGCCTTGACCCGCAGCGAATTCCCCGCATTGATGACGTGAACCGGTTTCTGAGCCCGCTGACAGGATTTCAGGCGAGGCCGGTGAGCGGATACGTGCCCGCATTCGTGTTTTTCGACTGCCTTCGCAATCGCGAGTTCCCGACCACAATCACCATTCGCGACGCCGCCCGCCTCGACTACCTTCCGGAACCCGACATCTTTCACGACATCGCGGGGCACGTCCCGATGCACACGAATCGCGCCTTTGCGGATACGCTCGTACGCTTCGGCGAATGCGCGCATACGGCGGTCGAGCTGGTGTCCGACATTCGGGACGAACACGAACGCGCGCATCGGATGACCAGCATCATCCGCGCGATGGCGCGTTTCTTTTGGTTCACGGTCGAGTTCGGGCTGATGCAGACGCGCGACGGGCTGAAGGCTTACGGCAGCGGATTATTGAGTTCGCACGGGGAACTCGAATATGCGCTGGAATCGCCAGACGTTCAGCGGTACCCGCTGCAGATCGAGTGGGCTGTCAATCAGGGATTCGAAATCGACCATTACCAGCCGCTGTTGTTCTGGGTCGACGGTTTCGATCATCTCTTCAGCCTGGTTGACACGCTGGAACGCTGGATGCGCGAAGGGAAACTGAACAACGTGGCTGGCGGCGAACCGGCGGTGAACGAGACGGATCTGTTCAGCTTCGCGCAGGCTACCCGATAAACCGCGACGCGGGTACCCATCCGAGCGAGACTCCAGTCATCAGAACTCCGATCAGCAGAATCGCGGCGGCGGAAATGACAGGCATGTATCGGAAGAACGCGTTGTTGGTTCTCTTTTGCTCCGGCAGGAGATTCCGGGCGTAAAGCACGAGCATGCCTGTGGCGGTCAGCACGATCGCGAGTCCCAGGCTAAAGGCCAGCAACAGAACCATTCCCAGACCAACTCTGCCGATTGAGATCGCGCTGAGAAGAAGAATCAGGGCGGACGGGCACGGCACAAGTCCGCCGCTGGCGCCCAGGGCGATCAGGCTTCCGACGGAAATATCCTCCGGCGGGAGGTGCGTGTGCGTGTGACCGTCGTGCGTGTGAGTGAGGGGGCCGTGATGATTGTGCGCGTGGTCGTGGGGATGGTGATGATGGTCGTTATCGTGCGCGTGGCCGTGGTCATGATCGTGCGCGTGGCCGTGGTCATGATCGTGATGATGATGATCATGCGGGTGTGAATGCTCGTGATAATGAGCGTGTTGGTGGTCGTGAACATGCGCGTGAACATGCGCGTGTGCGTGCTCGTGCTCGTGTGAATGATCGCGAGGGTAGTGATGAGGGTCGTGAGCGTGGGAGTGCTCGTGTGACAGCGCATGCGAACGCTTCCATAGCAGCATTGCGCCGATCCAGACGATCGAAAGCCCGGAAACAATCCCGAGGATCTTCGATATTCGGTCCGGCATCACGTAGCGTGACAGAAACATCGTTGCGAGCCCGAGGATGAAGACGCTGATCGTGTGGGTGAACGTCACGGTCGCGCCCAGCAGGGCCGCGTGCTTCGGAGTTCCACGCGAACCGACCAGATACGCGGCGACCATCGTCTTACCGTGACCAGGCTCGAGCGCGTGCAGCGCGCCAAACCAAAAGGCGAGCGCGAGCAGCGTTAACAAAATCGGCCCCGAGAGCGTTCCTTGCCGCAGGATGCGCGAGATGGCGTCGTCGCGTTTCACAGTGCCCAGTGATTGAGCTTCGGGCGGGCGCGAATCGCGCACTTCGGGGCCTGCGGACTGTGAAGCGACAGGAACAGGCGGCGCAGGAGCCTGAGCCACGATAACCGGCTTCTTCGTTTGCGAGACCGCATCCGGCAGAGGCTGCCATTCGAGCCACGCTTTCGTGTCCTGCGGCGGCGCCTTGGTCGGGTCCTGCGGATAAGACGTGAGGCCGCGGCTGATATCCGTGTCACCGTTGGACGCCTTCGAAACGTCCGCGCCCGGACCCGGCGATATGACGATCTCGCGCCATCCCGCGCGGGTCGCGTAGTTATGATCCTCGTACTCGAACCGGCCTCCGGTCGCCGGAACGAACAGTCTGGTTTCGATTCGAAATACCGGCAGGTTGCCGGCGCCGTCGAGCACGGTCAGACTGGTCGAGAGAAGCTTCGGCGAGAGAGGCTTGCCCGACTCGGAAAACGACAAATTTGAAGCCCACTCGGCAGCCTGAGCTTTTGCCTTCGCCTCAAGAACATCCTTCGCCGCGTCGCGCGGCACGTTCCATGACTGCATCAGCTCAAATGTCGGCAGTTCCGCAAGATCGAGAACGTAGGTCACATTAACGCCCTTCGACCCCGGTTCGAGACGCGCGTAATGGTTCACGCTGAGATTCCCCATCGGATGGGCAAGCGCAAGACCCGCGATCGCCAGCAGCGCGGCCGGCCGGAGAACCTTCATATCAATCCAGTTTACGAGCGCGCGCCCCATTCGGATGATGCGCCGTCCATGTGTTACGGTAAGGGTTTCCCCCGATATCCCGCATGAGTTTCGACCGTAAAATCGCCGGTCTGATCGACCATACCATTCTGAGACCGGACGCTACGCGCGCGGACGTGCGCCGCGTGTGCGAGGAGGCGCTCAAGTATGGGTTTGCGAGCGTTTGCGTGAATTCATTCTGGGTTCCGCAGGTAGCGCGGGAGCTGGGCGGGTCCAGCGTCAAAGTCTGCACGGTGGCGGGTTTTCCGCTGGGCGCGGTGAGCACGGCGGCTAAGGTCGCGGAGGCGCTTGGCGCGATTCGCGAAGGAGCATCGGAGATCGACATGGTGCTCAACATTGGAGCGCTGCTGGCTGACGAGCGCGCGGTGGCGCAGTCCGATATTCTCGCGGTCGTGAGGGTGAGCCATGACAACGGCGCGCTGGTTAAGGTCATCATCGAAACGGCGCTGCTCAACGACGAACAGAAGCGACTTGCCTGTCAACTGTCAGCCGACGCCGGAGCCGATTTCGTCAAGACTTCGACCGGTTTCGCAAAGCTTGGCGCGACCGCGGCCGATATCGCGCTGATGCGCGCGGCGGTCGGCCCGGTGATCGGCGTGAAAGCCTCTGGCGGTATCCGAACGCTGGAGGATCTGAGGCGCATGGTGGCTGCCGGGGCTACTCGTGTGGGCGCGAGCGCCAGCGTGGCGATCATCGAGGCGACGAGACCCGAATCCGAGAATGCCGCCGCGAGTTAAACCGGCGATCCGCTTCCGGGAGCGAAGCGAACTCCTCGATTTTCTGCTCGAAATCTCGTCGGTCACGGCCGAGACGCTCGATATCGAGAAGCTTTTGCCGAGCGTGGCGGATATCGTGCGCCGCGTGGTGGCCTACGATCTGTTCGCGATTCTGCTCTACAACGACAAGCGGCAGGACTTGCGAATCCGTTATGCCGTGGGCCACCGCGAGGAGGTCGTGCGCAATCTCGCGATCCCGCTCGGTGAGGGAATTGTAGGCGCCGCGGCTGCGACCCGCGAGCCGGTACTCGTGACCGACGTTCGCAGCGACCCTCGTTATCTGCCGACCTCCGATATCGTATGCGCGGAACTGAGCGTTCCGATGGTGGTACGCGGGCGGTTGGCAGGCGTGCTCGACGTGCAGTCCACGCGCAAGGACGCGTTCGGCGATTACGACCGCGCCATGCTGCAACTGATCGCCACGCGCGTGGGGGCGGCGATCGACAACGCGCAGCTTTACCGTCGGGCCGAGCGGCAGTACAAGACGCTGCGGGCTCTGTCGAAGATCTCGCACGAATTCTCCTCGCTGCTTGATATCGACGAACTGCTGTCGAAGATCGCGTCGAGCGTACGCAGCCTGATTAACTACGACGCGTTCAGCATTCTGCTGGTCGATCCGGAACTGCAGTTCCTCCGGCACCGCTTCAGCATGCGCTACGACGAGCGCGTAAATCTCGACAACATCCCGCTGGGGCGCGGAATTACCGGCGCAGCGGTCACGTCGCGTGAGATCGTGCGCGTTCACGATACCGGCACGGACCCCCGGTACATTCCCTCGCATCCGGGAATTCGCTCCGAGATCGCGGTGCCGTTGGCGCTGCAGCAGGGCGTAATCGGCGTGATGGATCTGGAAAGCGAACGCATCGGGTACTTCACTGAAGAGCACGCGCGGACGCTGAGCGTGCTTGCGCCGTCCGTGGCGATCGCGGTTGAGAATGCGCGGCTATACGAGGAGATCGGCGATCGCGAGCGGCGCATGCAGGAAGACCTGAAAGCCGCTTTCGAGCTGCAGACCATACTTCTGCCGCAGGAGGCTCCGCCGGTGGAGGGCCTCGATATTGCGATCGGGCTGCGGCCCGCGCGCCAGATCAGCGGCGATCTCTACGACTTCTTCGAGCATCAGGATTCGCATGTGGTGGTCGCCTTCGGAGATTCGAGCGGCAAGGGCGCCGCGGCGGCGCTCTACGGCGCGGTGGTGAACGGGCTCATGCGGACGATGGCGCCACGCCGCCGCAGTCCGGCGGAACTGATGAAAGCTCTGAATGACGCTCTGGTCCAGCGCATCGTGGAAGGCCGCTACGTCACGCTGCTGCTGATGCTCTGGCATCCGCACACACGTTCGTTCACGCTCTCCAACGCCGGCAGCTCTCCACCCATGGTGATCCGCGACCGGCAGATCCTGAAAATTCAGATCGAGGGCGTACCCCTCGGCCTGCTTCCGCATCGCGATTACGAAGAGCGGAGCTTCGCCGCGAAACCGGGAGACCTGCTGGTGCTGTTCTCGGACGGCGTGTCGGATCATTTGAGCCTAACTGGCGAGGAATACGGGCGAGAGCGCCTCGCGGGCGTTCTCACCAGAGCCTGCGCGCTTCCAACGAAAGAGATTGTGCAGGCGATTTTCGACGATCTGGATGAGTTCAATACCGTGCGGTTTGACGATCAGACGCTCATCGTTATGAGGGTTCAATAGTTTGTTTCTCTACCAGGACGGCAGGCTGTTTTGCGAGAACGTGGACCTCGAGGAGATCGCCCGCGAGGCGGGCACGCCCTGTTACGTCTACTCATCGCAAAAGATTCTTGACGCGTATCGGGCATATGACGCGGCATTCGGCGATTTGCCGCATCGGGTGTGTTACGCGGTAAAGGCGAACTCGTCCTTGGGAGTTCTGTCCTTGCTGGCGCGCGCCGGGTGCGGCTTCGACATCGTATCGGGCGGTGAGCTGTTCCGTGTCCTGAAGGCCGGAGGAGATCCGAAGCGCGTGGTGTTTTCCGGAGTCGGCAAGACTGCTGAGGAGATTCAGCTTGCCCTCGAAAGCGGCATCGACAACTTCAACTGCGAATCGGAGGACGAACTCGCTGCGATCGACGCGATTGCGGAGAAGTTGGGGAAGACGGCGCGTTTTTCGCTGCGGGTCAATCCGGATGTGAACGCCGCCACGCATCCGTACATCAGCACCGGACTGCGGGATCACAAATTCGGAATCGATATCGGTGACGCGCCGGCGATCTACGCGCGGTCGCGACGGTTCGGCTCTTTGCGGGCGGCGGGCGTCAGTTGCCATATCGGATCGCAGATCCTCGATTATTCGCCGATTCTGGAGGCGGCGGGTAAAGTTCTCGGACTGATCGAAAGCCTGCACCGAGAGGGTTTCGCCATCGATCACGTGGATCTCGGAGGCGGGTTGGGAATCGCGTATCAGGCGGCGGACCGGGCGCCGGCGATTCACGACTTCATCGGCGCCCTGCGGGACCGCATCGGCCGCGATGGGCTGACCGTGCTGATCGAACCTGGGCGATCGATTGTTGGCGCGGCGGGCGTTCTGCTGACCAAGGTTCTGTACCGGAAGAAAAGTCCGTCGAAGGAGTTCGTCATCGTGGATGCGGCGATGAACGATCTGATTCGCCCGGCGCTGTATCACGCGCATCACGAAATTCTGCCGCTGAACCGGCTGCCTGCCGAGGAGATTGTCGCCGACGTGGTCGGTCCGGTGTGCGAGACGGGCGATTTCCTGGCGAGGGATCGCGCCATCGCGGACGTCCAGCCGGGAGACTATCTCGCAATTTCGGCGGCGGGCGCGTACGGGTTCGCGCAATCGTCGAATTACAATTCGCGGACGCGCGCCGCGGAGGCGCTGGTAGAAGGCGGAAGCTGGCGGATCATCCGCGAACGCGAGAAATGGGAAGATCTGATTCGGGGAGAAAGCGTCTGATGTCCGAAGATATCCGTTATCCGATCGGCCGTTTCGACTGGAAAGGAGACGTTTCGCCAGGCGACCGCGCCGGCCATATCGCCGCCATCGAAGCTGCGCCGGCGGGATTTCGCCAGGCTGTCGCCGGTCTGACTGAAAGTCAGCTCGAAACTCCGTATCGCGACGGCGGCTGGACCGTCCGGCAGGTCATTCACCACGTCGCGGACAGCCACATGAACAGCTATGTGCGGTTCAAGCTGGCGCTTACCGAAGACGATCCTACGGTGAAGGCCTACGACGAGGCAGCGTGGGCGCGGCTAAGCGATTCAGCGGATACCGCGGTGGAGGTGTCGCTCACGCTGCTCGACAGTTTGCATCGGCGCTGGTGCGCTCTGATGCGCGGCATGAGCGATGCAGAGTGGAAACGGACGTTCCGGCATCCTGAGATCGGACCTGTCGCGCTTGAAAAGAGTCTGGCGGGCTATGTCTGGCACGGGAAGCACCACACCGCGCATATCGCGGAACTGCGTCGGCGAAACGGCTGGTAGACCGGCCTTATTCTTCCGGCGCGCCCTCATCCTTTCCGGATTCTTCTCCCGCTTTCGTGTAGTAATACGTGTACTTGCTGTAGAGTTCGCCCGCGCGCGCTCCGTTCGCGACGATCCCAATAACGTTGTTCTCGCAAAGCGACTGCATGGCGCGAATCACGCTGTCGTAGGTTGTCGAGCCAATGCGCACCACCATCAGCGTACCGTCGGTCAGGGTGGCGAGCAGATTCGCGTCGGCGGAAAAAAGCAGGGGCGGGGTGTCGAGAATGACCCAGTTGAAAACCTTGCGGAACGCGTCAATCGAATACTTGACGTGCCGCATATTCAGCAGCTCGAGGGGATTGCGAACCTGCGTTCCGGCCGGCAGAACGTAGAGGTTCGTGCCCTCAATCCGGCGCACGCACTCTTCGAGTCTGCGCTCGCCGAGAAGGAAGTCCGAGAAGCCCGGCGATCTCTCGCACTGCAGCATATTGTGAACCACAGGGCGGCGAAGATCGAGATCGATCAGCAGGACCGGATGTTCGAGATGGGCCTGAGCCAACGCAAGGTTCACGGCGGTAAAAGTCTTGCCTTCCGCCGGCGAGGCGCTCGTGACAACGATGGCGTGCAGGTCCTGCTGACTCTGCATGTGATTCAGCCGCGTGCGGAGAGTGCGGAACTCCTCGCCCGGCGCTTCGTGCGGACGTTCGATGTCGATGAGGTGAGCTTCGGGAGCGGGACGGAACGGGATGGTCCGGCAGCGGGAAAGAAAGGTGCGCCAGTCAACCTTCAGCTCGCGGGATTCCCCGCGGGTGACCCCGCCGGGGAATGCGGGAGTCCGACCAACTGGTACATCGACCTCGGTCTCTTCGGGCAGAGCGAGCGAGCGGGGATCGGAGGCGACCTCGCGCGGCGCCGGATCAGCGCCTTCCGGTGAAGACGTCTCCATCCGCTGTTCGGCCTTGCGGAGGGCGTCGTGAACTCGGCTCATGATCTGTTATCCATATGGTTCAGCTGGCGCGAATGATCGCCGCGTAGTACGCGAGCGCCGCGGCGACCGCAAGCAAGCCGACGATAATCGCGGCGGCCCAGGTGAGAAACGCGATGCGCCTCTTGCGCTTCACAAGAAACGTGTTTTCAAGCAGCGGAACACTGCAGAGCACCGGCAGGTTCGTGTAGGCGCGAACGTCCTTGAGATTCTTCAGAGACGAATCGCGCGCCTCCTGAAAGCCCGCCAGCGCCAGCCCAATCAGAAGCGAGAGAGCGATTCCCGCCCCGACAATCATTGGCCGTTTCGGGCTCGTGGGAGTCATGGGAACGGTCGGGGGATCGATCTGCTCAAGAACCTCGGTCGCGCCGCGCGAGGCGAGTTCCGCGTTCTCGCGGACCAGATCCTGGTTGTGCTGGAGCTTTTCGTAGCGCTCCGCCGCGGCCTGGGCGTCGCGGCGCAGGTCCACGTTCTGCGTTTCGATTGCGGATGTCGCGGCGAGGCGCGCCCGGTAGGCTTCAATCTCCTTGTTCAGCCGATCCGAATTTTTGCGCTGGAATTCCTGGTCGCGCTGGTTGGCGACGATCAGAGCGTTTTCCTTATCAATGTCGCCCTGAATGGAGTTGCGCGAAAAGATCAGCTTGGAGTTGACGGCCTTCTTCTGGTCATCCGGTTTCGCCGCCGCAGCCGCGCGCTCCGCTTCCTGCTGGGCGACGAGGTCGTCGCGCTTTTTCTTTAAAACCCCGAGGGATTTCTCGTAATTGCGGATGTCCGGGTAAGTCTCCTTGTAGACCTGGCGGAGTTCCTGCAGGCTGGTCTCGATGCCGTCGATCTGCTTGTTCAGCCTGGAAATTTCCTCGCTCTGCCGGAACGCAGCGGTATTCACCGCGGGCGTTTCATCGGCGACGGTATCGAGCGCGGCCATCTGGCTCTTCAGGAAAGTGAGCTGCGTATCGAGCGTGAGCCGCTCATTCGACAGGCGGCTGAGTTCGCGCTCGACGGCGCTGACCTGGTTCTGCAGCGACGCCAGGTAACCCATGTTCATGGATTCCTGCTCAGGCAGGCGGCCATCGTTCGCCCTGCGGAAGGCGGTGAGCGCCGCGTTTTTCTTTTCGAGATCCGTCCGCGCCTGACTCAACTCGTCGGTGAAGACTTCTTTGAGCGTGTTCTGCTGCTCGCGCTGCGAGACCGCGCTCTGGTTGATGAAGAGCGTGACCAGAGATTGCACGGTCTCCTGGGCTTCTTTGCGGCGGCGGTACGAGAAAGAAACGCTGAAGACGGAAGCGCCGCGCCGGGTCGCCGCGTCGCCATTGAGCATGGTTACGCGGATGTCCTTCCGCATCAGATCTTCGACATCCTCGTCCGGCATTTTGGCGCGTTCTTCGGCGTATAGGTTGAGCTTGGGATCGTGAATCAGGCCGGAGAGACTCTGCCGGCTTGTGACGACGCTTTCGACCTGGGCCAGTCTTTCGATGAGTTGCTGGTTTGAGGTGGTCTGGATCAGATTGTCCGAGACCTGTGAAGGCCGAATCTGCAGTTTCGCGCTCGCCTCATAGACGTTCGGAAGCGAATAGGCGACCACGATCGAGATTACGAAGCCCGCGTAGAGCGGCCCCAGTATCCAGCCGGAGTGCCGACGGCCGATCCCGATATAATCCTCCAAGTCAAGGGGCCGGCGCGCCACCGGCGCGTCATAAGGTTGAATTGCAGTCATTGCGCCCATGCTTTCCGCAGGTCCCGGAGTTTATTCCGGAACAAATATGCGGTCCCCGTTCCGAAGGGTGATGTTTTGAGCCGGATTTTTTCCCTGGCTCACTTCTTTGTAGTTGAAGTTCAGTTTCTGGTTGCCACGAAGTACATAGATTTTCTTCAGATTGGCGAAATCTTTAAAGCCGCCGCAGTTGGCGAACGCGTCCATTACCGTCATCGGACCGTTCAGAGGAAATTCGCCCTGGCGGAGAACGCCGCCGTAAATGTAGTACTTCTTGCTGTTGTTCCGAAGGACCTGAATATTGACTTCGGGCGGGCACTCGAAGACCGAGGCGCCCAGCCGGTTGCGGACCAGGCGGGTCAGGCTATCCACCGTTTCCCCGTCGGCTTTTAACTGGCCGAGGAGCGGCATGGACAGCAGCCCATCGCTGCCTATGGCGAAGATGCCGCTAAGATTCGGGCTGTTCCAGACGCGGATATCAAGGACGTCGAGCGCGCCAATCACATACGGATTCGGGGTGGGCGCTTCCGGGGAGGGCTTCTCGGCTTCGCAGCCCGGCTTGATGCCCGAGGCGTCGGGCGCTTCGGCCGGCTTTACTGGCGCCGGCAACGTTTTCTGGATGGGCTCGCCGGACTGCGCGGCGCAACACGCGGTTGCGCACAACAGAAAGGCAACCGTCCGGAGCGGCGGTTTCATCGATCTTAATTTAGATCGTAGCAGGCAGGAAAAGCCTCAGAATATACTTCTGGTAACAGGGGGATACTTGCTTGGGCCGCGCTTTCTTTCTCGCCAAAACCGATCCGGACACCTATCCGATTGAACAACTGGAACGGGACAAACAGACGGTTTGGGATGGCGTACGGAATCCACAGGCGCTTCGCGCGATCCGGGCCATGAAGGCCGGCGATGGTGTTTTCATCTACCACAGCATGGGAGCGGCGGCGGTCGTGGGGGTTGCCGAGATCGTTAGCGACGGGCGTCCGGATCCCAAAGACCCAAAGCTGGCGGTGGCGGATTTCCGCTACCGGGGCCGGATCGAGCCGCCCGTGACTCTGCGTGAGATCAAAGAGTCCGGATTGTTCGATGACTGGGCTCTGGTGAGGCAAAGCCGGCTCTCCACAATGGAAGCACCCGACGAATTCGTGAAGTGGATGCGAAAGCTCCGGCCCGACGCGAAAATATAAACGTTTCCGATCTCAACACCGCAATCACGTGGCGAATTCCAAAAATGGGATCTGATCCGGAAATGTTTCCAAAGTGGCATTTAAAATCAGCAACTTACGGGTGTGCTGAAATAGGAATTGGTGGCATTGTAACTGCACTTGCCCCGAGGCGGCAGAGGCGTCCCTGCAGGGACACCTCTGCGTAGCTGCATGCTCCAGGAACTTCGATTTCAGCTTTCGACGGCGATCCTCACGGTGCTCACCATAGCGGCCGCGATTGCCGCTGGAATCAATTACCAGCAGACGCAGATCTTCCGGCTGCCGGATGATGGAGCGGTCTGGAAATCGACCCACGACGGGGTGGTTGCTTCGCGGATTGTTCCTGACGGTCCAGCGGCGCATGCGGGAATTCGCCCGGGCGACCTGTTGATCAGCATTCGCGGGCAGGAGATCCGGAACGTCGAAGACGTCGCGAAAATGCTGGCCGCTGGCGGAGCGTGGACGCAAGCGGTCTACGTTTATGAGCGCGGGGATTACGACGTAACGACGACCGTGACTGTGGCGGAAGCATCCCGCGGCGTCGCGCTGACCTATCAGTACCTGGTCGGCGTGGCTTACCTCGCCATTGGACTCTTCATCTACTTCCGCCGGGGAAGCGCCCACAAGGCGAGACATTTCTATGTCTTTTGCCTCATTTCCTTCATCTTCTGCTGTTTCCACCGCACCGGAAAGCTGAACGCATTCGATCAGGTGATCGAGTACGGAAATTTCATCGCGGGGTGGCTCGCCCCCATGCTGTTCCTGCACTTCAGCCTGACGTTCCCGGAAGCGCGGCGCTGGTACCGGCGCTGGATGGATTTCGCGATTTACGCTCCCGGCATACTTCTGACGCTGATTTACGCGGGCTTCGCGACCGGGCTTCTGACGTCGCCCGGCAACAGCCAGACGGACGTGTACGATGCGCTTGACCGTTCGTTGATGGGATTGCTGACGGCGGCGTACGTGCTCAGCGGGTTCGTGCTTCAGAACGGCTACCGGCGGAGCGAGGACCCCATCATGCGGCAGCAGCTCAAGTGGCTGCGCAACGGCATGGTGTTTGGATTCACGCCTTTCGGGATTCTTTACGCGCTGCCGTTCGTCTTCGACATGCAGTTCAGCCCGTACCTCAAGTACGCGGTGGTCACGCTTCCGCTGATTCCTTTGACGATCGCGTGGGCCATTGTGCGGTACCGGCTGATGGACGTAGACGTCATTTTCCGGCGCGGGTTCGCCTACACGCTGGCCACACTCTGCATCCTCACGGTGTTTTACGCCGTCGTATTCACCGTGGGCAGCATGGCGCAGAAGGATCTGGGCCGGACCGGAATGATCACGGTCATGCTCATCGCCACGTTCCTGTTCCAGCCGATCCGCAACTGGATTCAGGAGAAGCTCGACCGCCATTTCTATCGGGAGCATTACAACTATCGCAAGACGCTTGAGGAGTTCGCGCGGGAACTGAATTCTGAGACGGATCTCGACCGGATGCTGCAGTTGGTGGCCGACCGGCTGATGCAGACGATGTCAATACGGCACGTGGCGTTCTTTTTCACCGATGAGGTTGTCGAAAGCGCGGAGACCCTGCCGGTTGCGCCTTCGACGATCGATGAACTGCCGCAGTGGAGACTGCGCATGTCCATGGGATCGGGCGCGCGGCCGATCGAATCACCGCAGTCACTCGATCTGAGTTTCCTGTCCTGGCCGCGCCGCAGTTCCTATCTGTTCTTCGAGAGGACGAAGTACCATCTCGACGCCCTCGCTCGCAGCTGGCCCGCTTCAGTGCGGCAGACGATCGAGGACCTCGATCTGAACTACTACGTCCCGTGTTCGGTGCGAGGCCGCCACGTGGCGTATATCGGGGTGAGCCGAACCGAAGCGGGGGAATTTCTTTCGAGCGAAGATCTGGAACTGATTCTGACGCTCGCAAACTACGTCGGGATCGCAATCGAGAACGCGAACCTGATGCAGTCGCTGCAGACGAAGGTAGTCGAAAACGAGCGGCTCAAGGAGTTCAGCGAAAACATCGTCGAATCCATCAACGTCGGCGTGCTGGCGGCGGATCTCGACGACCGCGTCGAGAGCTGGAACACGCAGATGGAGCGGCTGAGCGGAATCGGGCGGGAAGACGCCATCGGCCGTTCGCTCTCGGAGCTGTTTCCGCCTTCGCTGGTCGAGCACCTGATCCGCACGCGTGGCGAGACGCGGATCGAACATCTGGACAAATTCGCTTTTGAGGCTTCGCGTCTGGGTAATGGTCAGACAGACGCGACTTTCAACATCGCCATCGCGCCGCTCATTTCAAAAGACGATCACCAGATCGGGCGGCTGGTGATCTTCGACGACATCACGGACCGCGCGCAACTGGAGAGCCGCCTGGTGCAGGCCGACAAACTTTCGAGCATAGGACTCCTTGCGGCGGGCGTGGCGCACGAAGTGAACACGCCTTTGGCGGTGATCTCTAGCTACGCGCAGATGCTCGCCAAACAAGTGGCGGACGACGAGCAGAAGTCCCGTATGCTCGACAAGATCTCGCGGCAGAGCTTCCGGGCGAGCGAGATCGTGAATTCGCTGCTCAACTTCTCGCGTACTTCTTCATCCGAAGTCGCCGAAGTGAACGTGAACCGGGTAATTCAGGACACGCTCGGGCTGCTCGAGCACCAGTTGCGTAAGGCCTCGGTCGAATTGCGAGTGAATCTGCAGGACGATCTCGATGCGGTCAAAGCCAACTCGGGCAAGCTGCAGCAGGTGTTCCTGAACCTGTTCCTCAATGCGCGCGACGCAATGGAGGAGGCGCCACCCTCAAAACGGGTGCTTGAGGTGGTAACGCGGCGTGGCGATACCGGCGTCGAAGTAGATGTGATGGACACGGGCTCCGGCATCGCGCCTGAGCACCTCAGCAGAATCTACGATCCGTTCTTCACGACCAAATCCGCGAAGAAGGGCACCGGGCTGGGCCTCTCGGTGACCTACGGAATCATCCATGAGCATGGCGGCGTTATCAGCGCGAGCTCCAGGCCCGGACAAGGCACATGTTTCCATCTGGAATTCCCGGCAATCAGGAGAGCGGTCCACGCATGACGGCGCCCGCGCGAGAACACGTAACGGGGGGCGGCCGAGGCCGGGTTCTCGTGATTGACGACGAAGCGGTCATCCGCGAGACGTTGTCCGCTCTGCTCGAAATGGAAGGCTATGAAGTAGATCTCGCGGCGAGCGGCGCCGATGGCGAAAGGCGACTGGAGCAGCGCGCCTACGATCTGGTCCTGCTCGATCTCATGATGCCCCACAAGTCCGGCATGGAGGTCTTGCGGGATATCCGGGAACGCGACCGCCATACGCCCATCTTCATGATCACGGCTTATGGAACGGTAGAAGCGGCCGTGCAGGCCGTTAAGCTGGGCGCGAACGACTATCTGGCGAAGCCGTGGGACAACGAAAAGCTGTTGATCGAAATCGATCGGGTGATCGCGGGCCAGCGCCTGATCGACGAGAACACGCAGCTCAAGCGGGCGCTGAAGCAGCGGTACTCCTTTCCCAATATCGTGGGCAAGAGCGACCGTATGCTGCGCGTATTCGATCTCGTGGCGCAGGTGGCCGCCACAAAATCGACCATTTTAATCACTGGCGAGACCGGTACGGGAAAGGAGCTGATCGCAAAGGCGATCCACGCGAATTCCCCTCGGTCGGACCACGGGTTCGTGGCGGTCAACAGCGGGTCGCTGCCAACGGAACTGCTGGAATCGACGCTGTTCGGCCATGTCAAGGGCGCTTTCACGAGCGCCATTCACAACAAGAAAGGCGCTTTCGAAGTCGCGAACAAGGGCACGATCTTTTTCGACGAAGTCGGTACGATCGGGGCGGAGACGCAGGCCAAGCTGCTGCGCGTCATTCAGGAAAAGGAGTTCACCCCCCTCGGTTCCAACGAAGTCATTAAAGTCGACGTGCGCATTCTGGCCGCGACCAACGCGGACCTACGCAAGATGGTGGATGAGAAGAAATTCCGGGAAGATCTTTATTACCGTCTGAACGTAATCAACATTAACCTTCCTCCGCTGCGCGAGCGGCGCGAGGATATTCCGCTGCTGATCCAGCACTTCCTCGAGAAATTCAGCAAGGAAAACGACAAGTTTCTCGATGAGAGCGGCCGCACCCTGCTGCGTTTCGATCCTGAAGCTTTACAGTTACTGATGGATCACAACTGGCCGGGCAACGTGCGTGAACTGGAGAACGTGGTGGAGCGCGCGGTTGTGCTTGCGTCCACGCAGGTGATCCCGGTCGATGTTCTGCCGGATTATCTCCTGCATGCGGGCGGAATAAGGCTGCGGCGCGGCGAGAACGGCGCTCTGCCGAGCGACGCGTCACTGTTCGAGATCGTGGCTGATTTTGAGCGACGCACGATCATCGAACATCTGGAGCGCTTCAACTGGAGCCAGACAGACGCGGCGGAGGTGCTTCGGGTACCGCTGTCCACGCTGAATCAAAAGATCAAGCGTCTGAACATCGACGTGAAGCGCAAGGGCGAGAAGGCCTGAGGCTTCAGTTCCCGGACATCGGGATATCGAAGTAGAAAAGTTCTTTGCCGGTTGCAGCGTTCACCAGGCCCGAGATGTTCACCGAAGCCGCCGCGCTGGGTTCGGAAGTCTGGAAGTAGACGAATCCACTCGCCGTCTGGCCCGGCGGGATCATCTTTGCGGTGAAGGCCCGGCCTTCGATTTCCCACTCGCTGAGTGGATTCTTGTTCTTCGAAACTTTCGTCCCGCCCAGCGGCCCCGGAACCGTTTTGGGCTTCGCCGCGCCGTCAAGAAAGCGGATGTCCGCGGCGGGCGTGGCTTCGATGTGTGTGTTGTCCGGGAGCGTGTAGACGAACTTGAGGTGGTCGACGCGCAAGGCGTCCTTTCCTTTGTTTTCCACTACGATGAGGATCGGCAGGACACCCAGGCGGAACGGATTTATCTTGCCGAAAGCATCCTTCGCCTGCTCGTCTGTGATGAACGGGTCGGCGGCGATGGTGACGTTCTCGCTGGTCTGCCGATGCGGGTAGTCCGCGGCTGGTTTTGCCTGAAAAGTCACCTTGCCGTTATCGGCCGCCTGGATTGGCGCGGCGGCCACGAGCAGCGCGACTGCGGACAGGGCCCGCGTCAGACGTGAATGGTTCATTCGATCCTCTGCCGATTATCCTCCAATACTGCCGGTATACTCACAGGTGTCATCGGCGCTACCATTGCGACGCAAAGCGATTTTCTTCCTCTACCGCACGGTTCAGTCGGTCGCTTTGCCGGTGGTTCTCCTTTGGTTTCTGATCCGCTGCGCACGGAATCCTAACTATTTCGGCACGTTCGGAGAACGGTTCGGCGGACTTCCCGCCTCATGGCAGAAGACCACTCCAGGCGCGATCTGGTTGCATGCCGTTTCCGTTGGTGAGGCGCTTGCGGCTTTGCCGTTAGTGGAAGAACTGGGCCGTGTGACGCCGGGAGCGCCAGTGTTCGTGAGCGTTTCGACGCTTGCGGGTCGGGAAACTGCTGAGAGCAAGCTTGCGGGACTCGCGGCGGGCGTCTTCTATGCGCCGTTCGATTTCGTGTGGGCGGTGCGGCGCGTGCTGCGGCGCATTCGGCCCTCGGTGGTCGTGGTGATGGAGACCGAGATCTGGCCGAATCTGTATCGCGAGGCGAAACGGCTCGGTTGCGGGCTCGTTGTCGTCAACGGCCGTATTTCGGATCGGGCGCTGCCTGAGTATCGCCGACACGCATGGCTATTTGGCAGTGTGCTCGGGTTGTGCGACCGGATTCTGGCGCAGTCGGATGAGATGCGGCGACGGTTTGTGGAAGCGGGCGCGCCGCCGGGACTGGTCGAGACCGCTGGAAATCTCAAGTACGATTTCCAGCCTCGCGCGCTTCCGGCTGATTCGCCTGTCCTTCGATTCATCGCCGCCGATTCAAGCCGGCCCGTGTGGATTGCGGCGAGTACCTCAGCCGATGACCGTATTGAAGAAGAAGATGCTGTGATCGAAGCGCAGAAGGCGCTCACGGGGTGGCGGCTGATCGTCGCGCCGCGGAAGCCGGACCGTTTCGAGCGGGTCGCGCGGAAGTTTGTTGATTCGGGGCTGCGGTTCACGCGGCGCTCGAAGACCGAGGATCCGGGGGCGGATGTGCTGCTGCTCGATTCCATCGGGGAACTCGGCGGCGTCTTCGCTCATGGGGACGTGGTGTTTATGGGCGGAACGCTGGCAGACCGCGGGGGACACAACGTTCTCGAGCCGGCGATATTCGGCAAGCCGGTGATTGCAGGTCCGCATCTGGAGAATTTCAGGGACATTGAGGCGCAATTTCAGGCGCGGGATGCTTTGGCGCGCATTGAAGCGGGCGCGGAACTCGGCGCTGCGGTGCTACGGGTATCGCGAGATCCGGAATTGGGGCGGCGGGGGCAGGAGGCAGCGGAAACGCAGCGAGGCGCGACCGCGCGTACGGCTTCGGTAATTGGAGCGCTCTACAATTCCCGTTTTCCGTTCGAGCGAAGGGCGCAGCCCTGGTGGGCGCTGATGTGGCTGTTTTCGAAGCTGTGGCAGGCGGGCAGCGCTATCGATCGAAAGCGGCAGCGGGCGCGCGCACGGGCCCTTCCGGTTCCCGTTGTCAGCATCGGAAACATCACTGCCGGTGGAACGGGAAAAACGCCGGTGACGCTGGAGATCGTGCGGGCGTTTGCGAATGAAAAGCCCGGCGTTCTGACGCGAGGGCACGGGCGGCTCACGAACGAGATCGTGCTTGCGCCGACGGGCACGGAGTCGTTTCATCCCGGGCTGACGGGCGATGAGGCGCAGCTTTACCTGCGGCAGGGGCGCGTACCACTCGGGATCGGCGCGGACCGGTATGAGACGGGGATTCGCTTGCTTTCGGTCTCACCTGTGCGGCTGTTTTTTCTGGATGATGGATTTCAGCATCTGCGGCTGAGACGGAACTTCGATCTGGTTTTGATCGACGCGCTGCACCCGTTCGGCGGCGGCCATTTGCTGCCGCAGGGGCGATTGCGAGAGCCGCTGGAGGGTCTCGGGCGCGCCGGGGCGTTCGTGATTACACGATCGGACGATGCGCCGAATGTGAGCGCGATTGAGGCGAAGCTGCGGCTTTTCAATCCTTCCGCGCCGGTTTTCCGGTCGCGCGTCAAGCCGCGGCAGTGGGTCGGTCCGCATGGGGAAGTCTTCGAACCAGAGGCATTCAGAGGGCGCCGTTGCATTGCGTTCTGCGGGCTGGGAAATCATCGGTCATTTTGGCGAACGCTGGATCAGCTTAGCGTTGACACGGAACACCGGTTTGATTTCCGGGATCATCACCGTTACGCGCCTTCGGAGCTTCGGAGATTGGCGCGATATGCGATGGATCACGGAATCGATACGCTGGTGACGACCGCGAAGGATTCGGTGAACCTGGGGACCGAGTATGAACAGCAGCTTCGGCCTTTGCAGCTCTATTGGCTGGAGATTGGCGTGGAGATTGAGAATGGGGCGGAATTGATTGAGTTGATCCGGTCACGGACGTTCCAGAGTCCAGAGCCGTTATGAATAGACGCGAATCATCGACTAGGATTCGCTATCGCTGATGCGAAGTCGGACTCCCGCGCCGTGCGGCGAGAGTTATTCTGAGCGACGTGAGCTTTTGGAAACGAATCGCGGCGGCCTTAATCCTAGTCTGGGCGGGGCAGCTCGCTTGCGCCTACATAGAGGGCTACCTTCCGCTAACGCAGAAAGAACTAGCGCTCCGTTTTCCACAGCATGTTGTCAGCAGCAACTTCGTACAGGAGATGAGTACCGGCATTGGCTCGACAACGATTGGTTTCGTTGTTCATCCGAATAACGAGATTCACTTTTCCGGGAAGGACCTTTCCGGCAAGCCGTGGGCTGTATCTGCCGGCGCATGGGGCGGCGGCGCGCTCTACTCGGCTGATCTCGATCACAACGGAATCCCGGACATTATCTATGCCAGCTACACAGGCGGGAACGGCTTAGCGCCTCCGATGCACATTCTGACTCTGCTCTTCGATACAGGGGGCCGGCCGATCCCATCAGAGATAGATGGATATTTCGAAATTGATGCGCGCGGCCTGAAGGACCTTGTCGATCTGGACGGCGATGGCAGGGCGGAACTGATTCGCCAGAGTTGGGATGACGGCTACTGGATCACTTCACTCTACGAAGCAAAGGATGCGCACTGGGGCCTGATTCGGGGAGCGCACGGACACCGTCAGTTCCCTCTGTACACCCGGTTCACGTACCGTGCGAACCATCTGGCTACGACGCCGGCTTCGGGACGTCATCCGCTTGAGGATGACCTCTCGGATGCTTTCGACAGCAATACGCCCTTGCTCAAAATCCAGAACCTGAAATGGGCCGATGTGCAGCGCTCGGGCATGCCCACATTTCGGCTCTCCGATGGACGGGAGTGTGGGGAATCCGGGTGGGATTCGACCGCAATGGTTGTGCTGGATACTCGCGATCGCAGAATCGCCGCGACGCTGGGCGCTCCTGAAGACGCCCATCAGATTTTGCAGGGCATCGTCCAGCGCGGGCTTCCTGTTCAGGTCATGGGCTGGAGGAGGAACAGGGCAGCAAAACCCGGTATGGCGAGGGGTTGTTTTCCAGAAATGATCTGGGCCCGTGAGATTAGACAACCCAGACAATCTCAACCGTAGTCGGGCGAAGCTTGCGCAGCGGGCTCTCTCTATAGCGCCGCCAACACCTGCTCAGCGTGCCCCTCCGCCTTCACGTTGTTGAAAATCTTGACGATCTTTCCGTTCTCGATGATGAAGGTAGTGCGGGCGACGCCCATCACCTTTTTGCCGTACATGTTCTTTTCCTTCATCACGCCGTATTTGTTGGCGATTTCTTTGCTGTCGTCGGCGAGGAGTGTGAAGTTCAGGTCGAATTTGTCTTTGAATTTCGCCTGAGCTTTGGTTGTGTCGGGCGAAACGCCGAGAACCGTCACGCCCTTTTTTGTGAACTTCTTCGCCGTGTCGCGAAACTCGCAGGCTTCGATGGTGCAGCCGGGCGTGTCGGCGCGCGGGTAAAAGTAGAGGACGATCTTCTCGTTCTGATGCTCGTCAAGATCGAAGTCTTCGCCGGTATCGGTCAGAACCTTGAACACAGGCGCTTTATCGCCTTCTTTCAGCATGATTGCTCCTCCTTAGCCCAGCTTCGACTTCAGTAACTCGTTCACGGCCGCGGGATCAGCCTGCCCGCGCGATGCCTTCATGACCTGACCGACAAAGAATCCGATCAGCGTGGTTTTACCGGCGCGATACTGCTCGACCTGTTTCGGGTTTGCGGCGATGATGTCGTCGATCATCTTCTCCAGAGCGCCGGAATCGCCCATGGCGCGGATGCCTTCGCGCTCGACGATCACGGCCGGGGCCTCGCCGGTTTCGAACATTCGCGCAAGAACATCCTTCGCGAGTTTGCCTGTCAATTCGGCTTTGATCAGGAGGCCAATGAGTTGTCCGAGATGTTTCGCGGCGACAGGGGAATCTTCGATCTCACGGCCCGATGCCTTGAGCAGACCGGTGAGATCACCCATCACCCATTTCGCGGCCAGTCGCGGATCGCCCGCAACGCTGGCGGTCTCCTCGAAATATTCAGCGAGCGCGCGGCTCGCGGTCAGGACGCCGGCGTCGTAATCGCGCAGTCCATATTGGGAAATGAAACGCGCGCGGCGCGCCCCGGGCAGTTCCGGCATGGCGCGGCGAACCTCGGCGAGCCACTCATCGCCGATGCGCAGCGGCACGAGGTCGGGCTCGGGGAAGTAGCGGTAATCGTGCGCCTGTTCTTTGCTGCGCATCCCCAGCGTTTCCCCGGTGTCGGAATTGTAGAGGCGCGTCTCCTGATGAATGCGGCCGCCGGCTTCAATCACTCCGACCTGCCGCGCAATTTCGAAATCTATCGCCTGCTTTAGAAAACGAAACGAGTTCAGATTTTTTATCTCGACCTTGGTTCCGAGTTCCTGCTGGCCGCGCGGACGGACGGAAACGTTGGCATCGCACCGCAGATGGCCCTTTTCCATGTCGCAGGTGGAAGCCTGGACGAACTGGATGTTCTGCTTGAGTTCGGTCAGATAGGCGAATGCCTCGTCCGAACTCCGCATATCGGGTTCGCTGACGATCTCGATAAGCGGCGTGCCGCTTCGGTTCAGGTCGACGTAGGTGTATCTGTCGGAATCGCGAAAGCCCTCGTGCTGACTTTTGCCCGCGTCGTCCTCCATATGGACGCGCGTTACTCCGATACGTCGGGCGGACGAATCGACGACGATATCGACGAAACCGCGTTCAGCGAACGGCTCATCATATTGCGAGATCTGATAGCCCTTCGGCAAGTCAGGATAGAAGTAGTTTTTACGTGCGAAACGCGAGACCGGCCGAATTTCACAGTTGAGCGCAAGCGCGCCTCGGATGGCGAGTTCGACGGCTTCGCGGCTGAGCACCGGAAGCGCGCCGGGCAGCCCCAGGCAAACCGGGCACACGTTCGTATTCGGCTGGGCTCCGAAGCTGGTGGGGCATCCACAAAAGATCTTGGTGCGCGTCGAAAGCTGGACGTGCACTTCCAGCCCGATGACGGCTTCGTATTTCGCAATAACCTCAGGCGAAGCGAGGTCGAGCGCGGCGGCTGACATGAATCTTTCTCAGGATATCGCCCGGGTCTTCGCCCTCGGGGGCATGGCAAAATAAGGTTTTGAAACAAGCTCTGGTTCTTGTACCCGCGTTGCTGGCCGCGGCGTGCGGGAGCGGTCCCTCATCCGAAGCGAAGATCGACAGCGATTTACCCGTCGCAAAAGTAGATCCGGCCACAGCGGGTTCGATATCCGGACGCGTTACGTTCCAGGGGCAGCCTCCGGTGATGCCGGAAATCGATATGTCGTCGAATCCGCAGTGCGAGCGTCAGCATAAGGTTCCCGCGAAGGCGGAGACGGTGATCGTGAACTCGAACGGCACGCTGAAGAACGTATTCGTGTGGATCAAGAGCGGATTGCCGAACGAGCGCTGGACGCCTCCGACGACTGCCGCACGGCTCGATCAGCACGGCTGCATTTACGAGCCTCACGTGCAGGGCATCGTGGAAGGCCAGGATCTGGACATCGTCAACAGCGACCCGGTGAACCACAACGTCCACGCCGAGGCCGAGAAGAACACGGCCTGGAACGAGTCGCAGCCGCCCCGCGCGGAGCACAAGATCAAGCGGTTTAACCAGGAAGAGGTGCTCTTTCCGGTCACATGCAGCGTGCATCCCTGGATGCGCGCATATATCGGCGTCTCGCCTCATCCCTTCTTCGCCGTCACGGGCGACGACGGGACGTTTACTCTGAAAGGCGTGCCGCCCGGAACATACACTATTGAGGCGGTACACGAGAAATACGGCCGCAAGGAAGGAAAGCTGACGCTGGCGCCGAGCGGCGCGGCCACGATTGATTTTGCTTATGGAAGTTGAATTTCGCCCGGGACTGCACCGCTGGTCGATTCTGCTGGCCTTCTGCACGTTGCTGCTGGTGGTGGCGGGCGGCCTTGTGACGAGCCGCGACGCCGGGCTTTCGGTTCCTGACTGGCCGCTCTCCTACGGGAAGCTGATGCCTCAGATGGAAGGCGGCATTCTCTATGAGCACGGTCACCGGATGGTTGCGACGACCGTAGGGCTGATGACCATCGTTTCGATGGTGTGGCTGCTGCGGGTCGACAAGCGGCGCTGGATGCGCTGGCTGGGAGTCATTGCTTTGGGCGCTGTGATCGCGCAGGGCGTTTTGGGGGGCTTGACGGTTATTTATCTGCTGCCCTGGTGGATCTCGTCGTCGCATGCGTGCCTGGCGCAACTATTCTTTTCGACTACCGTCGCGATGGCGATCTTCACCTCGGACTGGTGGCTGAGCGGGAGCTTGCCGCTCGATGAGGATAATAAATATCCGATTCGCGGGCTTTCTTTGGCTGCACCCTTGTGCGTGCTGGGGCAGCTTGCGTTAGGCGCCGCGGCGAGGCACAAAGCGATTGGCAGCATTTATCACATCTCCGGCGCGCCGATTGTTACGGCGGTGATTATGTGGGTATCGCTGCGGATCCTGCTGCATTATGCGCGGAACAGAGAATTGCGGGTGGCGGCGTTGACCGTGATCAGCATTTCGCTGGCTCAGGTGTTTCTCGGTATTGCCGCCTACATGACGCGAATTGCGTACGCGGACGCTGTTCAGCCGATGCCCCTCATGGTCACGTTTACGGTTCTGCATGTCGCGGTGGGAGCGTTGACGATGGCCTCGACTGTGGTTTTGGCAATACTGGTGCGACGCAACGTCGTATCGCGTTCGCTCGCGTATTCTCCGGCGTCCGCCGCGGCGCTCTCGCGATGAAGGTGTGATGCGGGAATACATAGCGCTTACGAAGCCTCGCATTACCTGGCTCATTTTGATGAGCACGGGCGTGGGGTACTTTTTCGGGCTGAAGCATGCATGGAGCGGCCGCGCGGACTGGATGCTGCTGCTGAATACGCTGGTCGGTACGGGATTGATCGCGTCCGGCACCGCCGCCTTGAATCAGTGGTACGAGCGCAAAGCGGATGCGCTGATGCGGCGCACGGCCCACCGGCCGATTCCTTCGGGTCAACTGACGGCAGTGCGGGCGCTGTGGTTTGGCGCGGCGCTGGCGCTGGCGGGCTTTCTGGAGTTGTATTTCGGCGTGAACCCGCTGACCGGCTTCCTCGGCGCGATCACGCTTGGGTCGTACCTGTTTGTTTACACGCCGCTGAAACAGCGGTCGCATCTTTCCACGGTGATCGGCGCTTTGCCGGGCGCTGTGCCCCCGCTGATGGGCTACGCGGCTGCGTACGGCAGTCTGACCGGAGAGGCGTGGGCGCTGTTTGCGATTCTGTTTGTCTGGCAGTTCCCACATTTCCTCGCGATCGCGTGGATGTACCGTGACGACTACGCGCGCGCGGGAATCCGGATGCTTCCGGTTGTCGAGCCGGACGGGATGTCGACATCGCGGCAGATCGTTCTCTACGCCTCGACCCTGATCCCGGTGAGCCTGTTTCCGGCGCTGCTGGGAATGTCGGGAAAGATTTATCTCATCGGGTCGCTGGCGCTGGGGTTCTGGTTTCTCTACACGGGCGTGCGGGTCGCGTTCGAGCGCACGAATGTGCGGGCGCGGCAGGTGCTGCTGGCTTCCGTGATTTATCTGCCTGTGATCTACGGCCTCATGGTGTTCGATCGTCCTTCCCTCTGATGCGTTTTCTCCTGGTTTCCCTGATTTTGCTCGCCGGGTGCGCCCGGCGCCCACCACTCGAAGTGTTGGGTCAGGTTCCCGATTTTCAGCTGACGGACCAGAAGAACAGGGCCTTCACGCGCGCTTCGCTCGATGGGCACGTGTGGGTGGCGGATTTTGTTTATACGACTTGCCAGGGGCCGTGCCCGCGTATGAGTTCGCGGATGCGCGCGCTGCAGAATGCGACTCCGGGCGATGTGAAGCTGGTTTCGTTCACAGTGGATCCTGACAACGATACCCCTCCGGTACTTGATGCCTACGGCAAGCGGTTTGGCGCGGACGACTCGCGCTGGGCTTTGCTTACGGGAAACAAAGACACGCTGAATTCGCTGGACCGTGACGCGTTCAAACTCGGGACAATCGGGGCCGGGATGGACCACAGCACCCGCTTCGTGCTCGTGGATAAGAAGGGTCGTATTCGCGGCTACTACGGCATTGCGGAAGGCGATCCAGTCGCGAAGATCTCGCGCGATGCGGCGCGGCTCGAGAAAGAGCCGGCTTGAACCTCTACGAATCGCTGCCGACGGTCAACGCCATCCTGAATGCGACGGCGTCGGTCCTGCTGGTGGTGGGATTCATTCTGATCCGGAAGAGGAAAATCGATCTGCACCGGAAGGTGATGATTACGGCCTTCTGCGTGTCGATCGCGTTTCTGGTGAGCTATCTGACTTATCACGCGCACGCGAAGATCGTGTACTTCCAGCGGACGGGATTCATTCGGACTCTGTATCTATGGATTCTGTGGACGCACACGCCGCTTGCTGCCGCGGTGCCCGTGCTGGCGGTGATTACGTTGAGTCGCGGGCTGAGGAGGCGTTTTGATCGGCACCGCGCGATCGCTCGCTGGACTCTGCCGATCTGGTTATATGTCAGCGTGACAGGCGTGGTTGTGTATCTGATGCTGTATCGGATGTAGACCGCAAACTAAGTCCGATCCTGCGCCGCGTGATAGATGCGGACGATCTCGATGATTTGCTCCTTGACCCGATAAACGGCTACGTAAGGCATGGGCCGAAATAGAATCTCGCGCGTACCTTCTTCGCGTCCCGGGCGGCCACGCCAAGGCCACCATTTCAGGTCACCGATAGTGCTGTACAGCTTGCGCATGGTCAACTCGCGATAGTGCGGATGGCGTTCCCTAAGATAATCGCTGATGTTTTCCATGTCCGCTGCGGCGGCGCGCGTCCAACGGATGCGCACGCTTATGAGCGCAGCATCTGTTCGAAGCGGGCGTCCATCTCTTCCTCTTCGATGAACTCACCTCGATCCGCCTGCGCGATCCCTTCGCGCACGGCGGCGCGGAAGCGGGCTTCCTCGCGTAGCAGACGCAATGCGGCGTCCTTCACCAATTGCTCCGCATCGATACCGGCATGCATGGCGATCTCGGAAAGCTGCGTCTCCTGTTCCGGCGTGAAGTGCACTTCCATGCTTTCAAGGTAAGCGAACAGGCCGCTCCGGACAAGCTCGCCGTCAATGCGCCGGAATTTTTGACCCCTACCTCTAAACTAAATGGATGGCGCCCTCTCCAAAGGATTTTGGGTACCGCTTCTGGGCTCTGATCAGCGCGACTTTCCTTGGATTTCTGGGAATGGGCACGGTTTTGCCCGCGCTCGCTCCGCATATCCGGCATGATCTTGGTGGGTCAGATCAGACCGTCGGATTTGTCATCGGAATTTTCTCGTTCGTGGCGCTGGGCAGCCGTTTCTTTTCAGGTCCGCTAGCGGATAACCGCGGTCGCAAGGTGGCATTCCTCACTGGGCTGATGAGCTGCGCGCTCGCGGGCGGCGCTTATCTGTTGCCCCTGGGTATCGCGGGCGCATATCTCGGTCGTATTCTCCAGGGTTTCGGAGAAGCCTGCCTCTATACTGGCGCAGCAGCGTGGGCGGTTGAACTCGGCGGGGTGCATCGCAGTTCTCAGGCGCTCGGTTATGTCAGCAGCGGCATCTGGGGCGGTATTTCGGCGGGGCCGGTCGTCGGTCACTGGCTGGGCACATTCCCGCGTGCGGCGGCCATGCAGCTTGTCGCCGCAACCGTTGCATTCGCGCTTCTGACCCGCGTCCCCGAACATTATCAGCCCGAGCCGCATGCTGAAAAACCGCACTGGTTTCCGAAGAGCCTCATCAAACCGGGATTCGCCATCGGATTCGTCAACGTGCATTACCCGGTGATCACGGGATTTCTCATCCTGCATCTTGCCAGCCACGGCAACTCCGGTGGCGCTGCGTTCTCCGCGTACGCAGGATTCATTCTGATGTCACGCTTCTTCCTCGGAAGCCTGCCGGACCGGATGCATCCCCGCATCACGTTCTATTTCGGGATCTCGGCGATGGCTGTTGCGCTCGTCCTGTTGGCCGCCGGGCCTCGGCCAGTGGCTGCGATTGCCGCCGCGGGACTACTGGGCTTTGGCTTCTCATTCCCGTGGTCGTCCATCGCGTCGTCGGTTCTCAAGCGAACTCCGGTGCGTGAGCATGGCACAGTCGTGGGCGTCCTCAGCGCGTTTTACGACCTGTTCGTCGGAGTGAGTTCGTTTGCGGCAGGCGGGGTTTCTGCCCGATTTGGTTATTCCTACGCCTTCATAATGGCGGCTGCGTCACTGGTCATGGCTGGCGTTATGGGGACGTTCGTCTTCGGGCGCGAGGACAACGTGGTCGCCACGGAAGAAGACATCGCTCTCGAGCCGGTGGAACTGTAGCGGATTTCAGCGCTCGGCGTCCACGTACTCGATCCAGCCGTCCATCATTTCGGTTTCACTGGCTGCGCCCCATCGTACTTGTTTCTTCGGGTCGGGATTCATCGGATTGTTGGCGGAGTTATCGAAGACGCCGTCAATCTTGATGCGCGTTCCTTTTGGAATAAAGATCGGGTCGCGGACGCGATACGTGATCTGCCAGTTAAAGTTGTAATCGGGTACGCTGAGCAGCGTTTCGACGTGTCCGTCGGGATACGTCGCCTGGATCTTCATCGATTTTCCACGCAGGTGCATGTGTGGGGTGAGGCTCGTGATGTAGAGGTCTTTCGTGAGCGTATGGCACTCAGTGACCTCATGAGACGCATCACCCGCCGGAATCATGAACAGATGATTGCCGAGATCGATGCGGCGCGCGACGGTTCTTGGCGGACTTTTTGCGAAGATCAGGCCGACAGACGTCTCGTCATATTCGACCTTTCCGGAACGCGAGTAGTGAATCTGAAAGTTGATCTTCGAACCGGCCTTCACGAGACGAGCTGTTCCTTCGGGATAGATATCCGGCGCGCGGCCGGGAAGATAGGACGCGAGGAGGTTGGCGAGATCGCCCTGCTTGCTTCCAGGCAGAAGACCGTTGTCGTCGCGAGCGCAGCCGTCGTCGATCACGGGCGCTTCCGGGCGAATCCAGGAAAGCGAGCCCTCTTTGACCGTGAGCCATTCGGCGTATTCTTTCGCCGGATCAGGCTTTGCTGTCGTCGCGCCTTGCGGTTTTGCGGCGGGCTCTGCGTCGATGACAAACGCATGGGCATGATGCACGACCTTGCGATTGCCGGGACGAAGCTCAGCCGAAATTACCCATCGGTCCTCTGTGAAGTTCGTCGGGACCGTGATGTAGGCGTATTCATCCGCGCCTTTTGCGCCGAGTTCGAAACGGGGAATCGTGATGACCGCGTCCGGCTTACCGGCGCGCCACCCGTCGGTGAAGACGGGAGCTTTCGGCGCCTGCTTCGGATCGCCTTCCGGCTTCCCGCCGTCCGCCCAGGCTTTGATCGTCGCGATCTCAGCCTCGGTCAGACTGGGATCGTTCGACCAGTGCCCGACGCTCGGGTCCGCCTTCCAGGGCGGCATCTTGCGCAGCGTGACCGCCTCGCGAATCGCCGCAGCCCAAGGCTTCGCCTCGCCGTAAGACAGAAGCGACATAGGCGCGATGTCATTCGCGTGATGGCATTCGGCGCAATGCTTGTAAATGATCGGCGCGACGTCCTGGGACCAGGTCGGCGTCGCGGCGTTTGCGCCGGGTAGGGCCAGCAGGAAAACAAAAAGCCCGCTTCGAAGACTCACAATATCGAGCATATCGGACGATGGGGCCTTAGCGCGCGTGGCCGTTTAAGGCTGCGAGACCATGGCGGAGACTGGCAATCGGATCATCCGTATTGCCGTCCTGTCCGGCAAAGCAGAGTTTGACCCCGGCTGCGGGCGCGGCTTTCAGGATCGCGGCGAAGTCAATATCGCCCGATCCGATCTCGGCGTATGCTCCCTGACCGATGCGCTCCTCGAACTGGTGCGGCGTGTCTTTCGATTTGTCGTTCAGTCGCAGCAGGGCGACGCGATTCTTCCACTCTTTGAGGAGCCGCAAAGGGTCTTCGCCCGCCACGCTGGCCCAGAAGATATCGAGTTCCAAGGGGACGAGTTTCGGATCGAGGCGCTCACGATAGATATCGATCGGCCGGGCCCCGGGGCGTCCGGCGAAGTCGAACGCGTGATTCGGAAAGGCGAACTTCACTCCGGATTTTCGGCACAATTCGGCGGCGGCGTTCATGCGGTCCGCTGTGCGTCGATAAAAGTCGTCGCCATCGCCACGCGCGCCGGGTTCGATGTAGCCCATCGTGAGGTATTCGATGCCTGCGCCGGCAACGCTGTCGATCGCTTCGGGCAGTTTCACGGGCTTCAGGTCGGGATACGGCTCCCAGTTGTTGGTGATGAGCGGCGTCTCCGCCGGACAGGCGCGGACCTTCAGACCGTGCTGCGCCGCCTTCGGCGCAAGCGCGACGGACTGGATTCGATCGTAGCCTTCGAGATCTTTAAATCCGGCGGTTGCCAGCGACTGGAGAGTCGCGTCGGCGTCTTTCCGCAGCAGGCTCCGGACGGCATAGAGCTGTGCCCCGACAGAAAGCGTGCCTGGTGCGGCTGCAAGCGCGGCTTTCGCCCATGCCGCCGCCAGCATCGCGATCGCTTCCCGGCGCGAAATGTTCTCCTTCCACCACATGGCGCTTCCAGTGTACGGGAATGGCGTCGCCCCGATTGACAAGGGCGAGATTCGCGCCCATGCTTATTGCTGAGAGTTTCCCCATGTTCAGGCGGCAGGCGGTTTTGCTTCTGGTGGCCGCGGCTTCGATACAAGCGCAGTCCGTGGTGTCGGTGCGGTCCGGAGTCATCAACTACTCCGAGGGCGCGGTGTTTGTCGACAATCAGCTGGTCGGGCAGAAACCGGGCAAGTACCCGGTGCTGCATGAGGGGTCGGATCTGCTGACCCATGACGGACGGGCGGAGATTCTGCTCACTCCCGATGCATACTTGCGAGTCGGCGTGGACAGCGGAGTCCGCATGGTGTCGAGCGGCTTCGAGAATACGCGCATCGATATTCTGAGCGGATCCGTGGTTTTCGATTCCGGCAATGCCGCTCCGGGACCGCCGATCACGCTGGGCGCGAGCGGCGCGACGATCCGGATCGAAAAGCCGAGTCGCGTGCGGATCGACTCCGATGCCGCGCAAGTGCGCGTGGAGAAGGGCGAGGCGATTCTCCAGCGTGAAGGATCGAAGTCCAAGGTGGGTCCGGATCAGATGGTCAGCCTGACTGGCGCCTCGGTGGCGCGGCGCATGACCGATGTATCCGACGACGCGCTCGATCTTTGGTCGCAGCAGCGCAACCGGATGATCTTTCTGGGTCTGGCGAGCAATCGCTCGATCACTGACCCCGGTACCGACCCGAGCTTTGACAGCTACAGCGGCGACTATGGCGCTGTTGCCAGCGCAGATCCGGGCGCCTGGGTAGGGTACATTCCGCCTGCCACGGTTCTGCCGATGACAGGTTCGTATACGACGGCGCTGCCGGGCTATGGCTGGTATTACCCGGCGATGATCTCTTCTGCTATCTACGGGCCCATTTACGGCGGAGTGCTTTATCGGAGCCTGATGTATGGGCGGACAAATCCGGCTTACGCCGGATTTCATCCGACGGTTGGCTACACAGGACTTGTGCCCGGCTCAACGATCGGAATCACGCCGGGATATATTTCGCCAGGAATGCCGGGGCGGATCGGGGTGTTCACGCCGCGACCGATTGGCGGACGGATCGGAATGCCCCCGGGTGGAGGGATCGGCGGGATTTCTGTCCCGCGGCCGGGCATGGGCGCCGGGCACCCCATTGCAGTTCCGCGCGGCGCGATTCACCGCTAGCGCATCACGCCGGATTCAGCCCGAGGCGAAGGAATGGAATCGCGGCGCGGGTGATTTCGCCGAGCGCGCTGGTCAGTTCGTGATCGGAATCGAGTTCAATCAGGTTCACGTTGGGGTGTGAAGCGGCGAAGCGCCGGGAACATTCGCTGGGCACGACATCATCCCGCGACCCGTGAAAGATCAGCGCGGACTGAGTAAAGTCGGGCTCTGGCGCAAAGCGGTTCGCGTCCTCGTAGAGTCCGTAATGTACGCGCTGGGGCATGCCAGCGGCGTAGTGGAAAACCTCCAGCCAGCCAGTCTCCTGCCAGGAGCGCATCTTTTCGGGGCCTGTAAGTTCGTTCCACCGCGAGGAGAATCCGAAGGCGGGCGCGAGGAGGACGAGCCGGTTAATTTCCGGATGGCGGCTGGCATAGAGAGCGGCGAGATAACCGCCCAGCGAAGAGCCGATCAGGCAGGCGGGCTCGCCCTGCAGTGTGCGTTCGATCACCCGAAGCTGCCCCGAAACGGTCAGGTGCTCAAAATCGCCTTCGTCTAATTGCGGGATTTCGAGCGGGGGAAAAGCCGGGGAAGCGGCAAGTGCGCTTTGAAATTCGCGGGCTTTTCGGGACTGCGGGCCAGAGGCGAAGCCGTGGAGGTAGAGAAACCGCATAAGACTCCTATTATTAACTACTTGCCGGTTATTTTCGCGTTCGATGTTGCGCGGCGACGAGAGGGGGTGGTAGACTTCAAATGTACCCGAGAGCGAGAGCAACTCGGATCGGTCGGTCCGATGTTGTGACGCGCCGAGAGCCCCATCGGAGAGTTTCCCAGATGGCGGCGGCTTTGCGAGGAAACGCGAAAGCGGCTTGCAAACGCAAAATCGGTTGTGGTAACGTAACGAAAGACAAGTAAACGAGTCTGAAACATTGAGCAGCGCTGGTTGCCGAACAAACTTCGGTTGCAAAACGCGGGCGAAAATGGTTAGATGTTACAAGGCTCTTTAAGGTAGGTAACAAGCTGGATCGAGTCAGTCCCTGACTCGCGGTGGTAACAGCCTTCCTCGTAGTTCTTTCAAGAAACGAAATTTTAATCGGTCTGACTGGGTTGTAAAAAGCCCTTGTCCCCAACGGGAGTCAGGCTGGCAAGTTTCGAGGCCTGTTGGCGTTCGCTGCGTCTTCGGAGGTAGCGGATGGCTGATACAGATCTTTGACAATCTGGTTGGATGCACTAATAACTTCGTCAGAACTTTGAGTTCAACCGGGGCGAAATCATCT
>DATFSM010000098.1:0-116211 GCA_035262625.1 Bryobacteraceae bacterium | reverse complement strand
GGTCAATCTGGACGAGATTGCCGGAAATGCTTCGCAAAAGAGCGCCGAAGTTCTGGCGCTCGATCAGGCGCTTGACGATCTCGCACGCGTGGATGCGCGAAAAGCCCGTGTCATCGAATTGAGGTTTTTCGGAGGCTTGAGTGTGGAAGAAACCGCGGAGGTCCTCGATATCTCTCCGCAGAGCGTCATGCGCGACTGGAAGCTCGCTCGGGCGTGGCTCGTGCGGGAGTTGGGGCGGTAGATTTGCCATCGAGGACGGGTCGGAGTCGCCTTGCGCCCCACTGGATGTTGGGCAGAACCGTCAGGTTGACGAAACGCCTATTCCGCTGATCGCGCCATGAACGAATCGAACGCCGTTATCTGGGCCGGGCGCCTGATTCCCGCTCCGTTGGCTCCGCCGTGTACGAGTAGCCGAAGATAGACTCCGCGTCAATGGTAAACGCTACGCCGTGACACGCGATCTATCGCGCTCTCGTGAGGCAGACTTCCCAAACTGGCTGTTCGCGGGCCCAAACCGGGCGGCCGCCCATTCCCGACTGCCTGATTGCCGCCCAGGATCTCACGTCTGCCCTTGGTGTCTAATTCGTCGAGCAACGCGGTAAATACCGCATTTGTCCACCCGAAGCCTGGCTCATTCGAGCGATAGCCAAAGCGGATGCCGCCGCTGACCCCGGCTGTCCTGCGAACGACATCGTATTTCTCGACGATGGTTCCGCTTTTCAAATAGTCGTCGCGGACCAGCGACAGGAACTTCGTGGCGATGCGGTCCGCCGCTTCGGAAAAGCCGTAGCTCCGGAGTCCGTCGACCGCGATCAGTTGCAGCGGCGCCCACCCAAATGGAGCATCCCACTGATTTCCGCTTGCGGTGGCGCTCGTCTGGAGTCCGCCTGGCTGCTCGAATCGCGGGAGGTTGGCGGCTACCCTCGCGGCCTGTTCGGGCGTCGCAATGCCCGCCCAGAGGGGATAGAAGGTCGTAAGAAAGGCGTACTTTCGCAGCCGTTTGTGCTCGAAGTCATAGTCGTAATAAAGGCCGTCTTGGGTATCCCACAAGAGTTGGTTTATGCGCTCGGCTCGATCTATCGCGCGTCTGCGCCAGATCTGCGCCTCGGTTTCGAGTCCGAGGAGACCCGCGATCTCGGCCGTCTGCTTCTCCATCAGATAAAGGAGCGAATTCAGGCAGACAGGATTGTAGTGGATGATATCCACGCTGAACGGACCGAAGCGGTTCGACGGATCGAATCCGGACTCCCGCATGGAACGGTCACCCTTGTAGAACAGAGGTGTGAGGCGGTCGGTCTGGCGATCGTAATATTGCGAGATATCGTAGTCCGTGATCTCGTGTGTACGGAAATACTGCTTCACGAGATCGTAATGAGTGCGGCCCTGCGAGTCCCGCTCCGCCGAGATGACTTCGGGAGCGGGGCCGTCGCCCATGTCGAAATACCGGGATAGTCCGGTTTGCCGAACTAAGTGGGGCTCGGTCGTCCAGTAGCGATAGTATTTCTCAATCGCCGGAAGAGCATCGCGCAGCCACCGGCGGTCCTTTGTCCTTTGAAACACGCCCAGAACCATCTGCGTGAGAAACGGAGGCTGCGATCGTGTCAGGTAATAGGTCCGGTTGGCATTCAGAATTTTCCCGTAGTTCCGGATTTCGTACAGGAAGTTGTCCACCATGTCCTGTGCGAGGCCGATCTCGCCATCACGCAGGAGGCCCACTTGTATGAAATAGCTGTCCCATCCGTACATCTCGTTGAATCGGCCACCGGGCACAACATACGGTCTCGGCAAATAGAGCAATCCCTGATGGCGAAAGGCCACAGGATCGGGCGGAAGCTGCCCCAACTCGATTTTTCGCCGATCCGACGGCGCCATCTCGTTTTCCAGCCGACTTTCGACCTCACGAATATCGGACTGCCGGGAGATGTAGACGGGCCAGCGGCCATCCGGCAGAGGATGGGACTTAGGATCCACAGCCGCCAAAGCAAGATCCTGGTTCGTACGCGTCAAGGTATGCCAGGTCTGCTTGATGTACTCGAGGATCGGGGCCCGTTCCTGGCGGCTGACGACTTGCGCGGAGAAGAGTATTGCCGCAAAGACAAGAATGAGCGCCGCCGATCCGCGACGCGCGTTTCGTGCAGCTCCGAAGTCCACGGCTCCGCCTCGCTACCCTTGATTATGACGTGGGTCGACATGGCCGGCGGCAATCGTCATCCGACGCCTGGTTTCTGAGCAAATAGATCCTCGCTTGTCGCCTTACGCCGTCTAAAATCCTTTTCTGGCGCTGCTTGCCGCGCGGCTCCTTTGCATAGCGCCCGCCTCCTCCGGCGCTTCATCGTCGATCATCGTGTAGCGATCGTCCATCGAGGTGCTTTCGTGACCCATGATGTCCCGGCGGGTCTGGGCGTCGATCTTTGCCCTGCGCATCTGATAATGCGCTGAGCTGCGCAGATCGTGGAAGTGAAGCGCAATTGGTTCGACGCCATGCTTCGCAGTAAATCTCCCGACGCCCTGCGCAAAACTCGAGGTCAGAATGGAGTCGCTGCTCCCTTCTTGTAGGGTTATTTCATCCCCCTACAACATGCCGGTTGCGGATTCCGGGCCAACTGGATAACGATTCCGCAATCACTCTCCTGCATGCGGTCACACAAAATTCGCCCAAGTGACTCAATCGTTTACGGCCTTGGCTTCCGGCGCACGTGTCACAGTGTTCATCGAGAGTACGCATGTTGATGATGCCGATTCCTTACGCGCTTGGGAACTATGAAGTCACCGCCCTCACGCGCAAGGCGCGAGCGTTTGACCTTCCGGTGAGGCCGAGAAAAGTGATTTTCGCAAAACGAACCCAAGCTTTACTATGTCTTTATGTTGGCCCATTGCCTGCCATGTCGGAGCTAAGAGAGATGCCGGCAGTTGAAAGGAAACGTCTGCCCGAAAGCGATCGGCCTGCTCCTTGCCCGACCCCGGTTCAGCGCAGCAGAGCGGAGTTCCCGGATGCGACGCTGCCGTAGACTGGAACAGGCGTCCGACTATCCGGCATCCACCTCGCCTCACGGAATGAAGCTCTCGCGCCGCGAACTGCTCTATCTGGCGCCTGCATCGCTCGTCGCGCAAGGCGTGGCTTCGCGAAATGTGAAGCCACAGCCTCGCGGAAAGCCTTCCGGCATCCCCTTCAATGCGAAGTTTACGGATATCGCGCGAGAAGCCGGGCTGACCGCGCCCGTGATTTACGGCGGCGTCGATCGGAAGACCTACATACTCGAGACCATCGGCTGCGGCTGCGCATTCATCGACTTTGATAACGACGGCTGGATGGATATTTTCCTGCTGACCGGGACCCGGTTCGATGGCAATCCACCCGGCGCGACCAACAGGCTGTATCGGAACAACCGCGACGGCACGTTTACCGACGTGACCGAAAGGGCGGGCCTGCACCGCGTCGGCTGGTTTTGCGGCATTACCGTCGCCGACTTCGACAACGACGGCTTCGATGACATTTTTCTGACCGGTTATCCCCGCAACATTCTCTATCGCAACAACGGGGATGGAACGTTCACGGACGTGACAGCGAAGTCCGGGCTCGCGCAGGCCGGCGATCACTGGTGCACGGGATGCGTCTGGACCGATTACAACCGCGACGGGCACGTGGATCTGTTCATAACGAGCTACGTCCAGTTCGATCCGGCGAAGATTCAAAAGCCGGGCGAGGGTCCCTACTGCAACTGGAAGGGAGTGCCGGTTAACTGCGGGCCCCGGGGACTGCCGCGCGGCCGCAACTGGCTCTTCCGCAACAACGGCGACGGCACGTTTACCGATGTAACAACGGCTTCCGGCATCGGAAAGGCGCGGCCAGGATATGGCCTGACTGCGGTGGCGGCCGACTTCGATAATGACGGCTGGCCGGACATTTATGTAGCGTGCGACTCAACGGCGAGCCTGCTGTTCCGAAACAACCACGATGGTACGTTCAGCGAAGAGGGCCTGGAACGGGGCGTTGCCCTTAATGAGGACGGGACCGAGCAGGCCGGCATGGGGGTGGGCGTCGGGGACTACAACCTGGATGGCTCGCTCGATATCTTCAAGACGCACTTTTCCGACGACACGAGCGTACTTTACCGGAACGACGGAACGGCCGTTTTCTCTGACGAGACGAACCGCTCCGGCGTAGGTGTGGAGACGCGATTTACGGGATGGGGGGCCGGAATCGTGGATTTGGACAACGATGGCGCCCCCGATCTCTTCCTGGTCACCGGAAATGTATATCCCGAAATCGAAAGTAAGATCCCGGCGTATCCGTTCAAGACGCCGCGCGTGGTCTTCCGAAATCTGGGCGGAGGACGCTTCGAACAGCTGATTTCGGAAGCCGGGCCGGGCGTGGAGGCCGCTCACGCCAGCCGCGGCTGCGCCTTCGGCGACTTCGATAATGACGGGGATCTGGATGTCCTGGTGGTGAACCTGAACGAGCCGCCATCGCTCCTCCGCAACGACTTAACTGGCGGCGGAAATTGGTTGAAGTTGCAGTTGGTTGGCGCCAGATCCAACCGCTCCGCAATCGGCGCAAGGGTAACCGTCTTCTATAACGGCAAAAAGCAAGTGGCGGAGGTGGCGGCGGCGGGGAGCTTCGCCTCTGCCAACGACCGCCGGTTGCACTTCGGGACCGGCCCAGCTACGAGTGTAAAAGTTGAGATTACGTGGCTGGCCGGACGGACGGAACAATACGTTTTAAAGGCAAACAATTTCTACGTCGTTCGAGAGGGATCATCCCCGCAACTCATTTCCAATTTCGGGAAAGCCCTACCATAAAAGCTCTCATAAGTCATATTAATCTTTTGTTTATTTGCGGCCTCGCCCGAATTATACTTAATAGAAATCTTATGTCTTTTTTTCGCAAAAGGAGATCTTTCTCACGAACGTGCGTAACCTCATTTGTATGCGCGCTTACTTTGGGCCTGGGCGCCGCGATGGCTCAAACGGGCACTATCCAGGGGACCGTGCTCGACGCGGCCGGTGCCACCGTCCCCAACGCAAGTGTTCAGGCTGTTGACCAGGACAAAAGCGTCGTGGTTCGCGAGACGACCACGAACACGGCCGGAACTTTTATCGCGTCGCCGCTGCAGCCCGGTCACTATACGATTCGCGTCACCGCGACCGGCTTTAAGGAGTACGAAGCGAAGGACCTGACGCTCGATCAAAACCAGATCATGAATCTGGGGAACATTTTGCTCCAGGTGGGTCAGGCCACCGATTCTGTGTCAGTGGAAGCGACGAGCCCGCTTGTGGAGACTACCACGGCGCAGAAGGGCTATGTAATCAGCTCGCGGCAGGTGACGGAAATCCCCCTGAACGGGCGGGACTTCCAGTCCCTGATGCGCACGCTGCCGGGCGTGGTTTCGAACGACACCTCGGACTTCCGCCTGGCGTTCAACAACACGAACGCCTTCAACGTCAACGGACAGCGCGGCAGCAGCAACAACGTGTTCCTTGACGGGTCTATCAACACGGACCTCGGGGCGAATGACGGTCAGTACACGCAGATTTCGCTCGACGCGGTCGGCGAATTCAAGCTGCAGACCAGCGCCTTCAATGCGGAATATGGCCGCAACCCGGGCATCATGATCTCGGTGCAGACCAAGAGCGGCGGCGCTCAGTTTCACGGAACGGCTTATGAATTCTTCCGTAACGACGCCCTCGACGCGCGGCTGCCGTTTGACACCACAGGCCGGCTGCCCAAGCTGCGCTTTAATCAGTTCGGCGGCAACCTTTCGGGCCCGGTCTATCTTCCTAAGATTTCCACGCCCAGCAACAAGAAACTGTTCTTCTTCTTCAACTACGAAGGCACGCGCGCGACTCGTCCAAACGGCAACACGCCGTACATAGATATCCCGAGCGCCCAGATTCTGTCGGGCGACCTCAGCCCGCTGTATCGTCCTGGTTTCATCCAGAACAACGGCGTGGCTACGCAGTATCAGAACGGCACCGTGTTCATGCCGGGAACGGTACAGCGCAACAGCTCCGGCCAGATCATCGGCGGCACGCCATTCCCGGGCAATATCATTCCGCAGTCGCTATGGAATCAGAACGCTTCCGCGTTCATCAAGCTGCTCAGCATTCCGAACCGCGCACTGGCGACGCCGACGCCGGGCAGCCCCGAGCTGGTTCGGTTTCCGCAGCTGGACACCTATCGCTTCCACAAAGACGGATTAGTGGCGCGCGTGGACTATAACATCAGCCCCAATATGAACTTCTTCTTCCGCTGGGCCGATGACGGGAACCACGAAGAGCAGGGTCTCGGTATTTTCGGCAGCACGCCGTACCCGATCTACCCGCAATACCGCGAAAAACCGGGCGCAAGCTGGTCCTGGAACCTGATCAATGTGATCTCGCCGCAGACGACGAACGAATTCATCTTCGCGCGCAATCATCTGACGCAGGTGGTGGACATCACCTCCGATGCGAACAAGAGCAATTACGACCGCACCGCCCTCGGATTCACATTCCAGGAGCTGTATCCTTCGCAGAACGTTCGTAATCGTTTCCCCAGCTTCAACTGCGGTATCGGCAGCTGCAACTTCGCGCCGTTCCAGGCAAACTGGCAGAGCGAAGGCGCCACGTACGCATTCACCGATAACTTCACGCACGTCATCGGCGCGCACACGCTCAAGGCGGGTCTGTACTACAACTGGAACGACAACAAGCAGCAGCCGGGCTGGAGCGACGCCCTGAACCTGAACTTCGGCTCGAGCACGAACAACCCGAATGACACGGGCAACACATTCGCCAATATGCTGCTTGGCAACTTTACGAACGCTAACCAGACTCGCGGCATCTATTACGGTTCTTTCCGCGTGTTCACGTACGAAGCATATGTACAGGACAGCTGGAAAGTGAACAACAGGCTGACTCTGGAATATGGAATCCGCTGGGCGTATGAAGGTCCCACCTACACCCGCGGTTCTTACCTGCAGAGCTACTTCGAGCCGGGGCTTTACGATCCGACGCAGGCGGTGAAGCTCTACACCACGGCGGGTCCGCAGCTCGGAGCCATCATTCCGGGCTCGGGTAATCCCTACAACGGCCTGGTGACGGAAGGCTCGAACGGACTTCCGCTCGGGGGCGCGAAGCATCGGTTCAACAACTGGGGCCCGCGCCTCGGCATCGCATACGATCCGTACGGCGACGGCAAGACCGCGATTCGCCTTGGTGGTGGCATCTTCTACGAGCGGGCCCAGCAGAACGTGTACAACTTCGGCGGCCTCGGTAACCCTCCGCTGGTTCAGACACCCCAGCTATACGGCGCAAATCTCGATCAGCTCTCGCCGTCGCTGGTGTCGAGCGGCTACATCTTCCCGTCAACTCTGTCGACTCCGAACCTGGAAGGCAAAATCCCGACTACCTATTCGTGGTCGCTGGACATACAACGCCAGTTGACCAACCAGACTTCGGTCGATATCGGTTATGTGGGCAACCTGGGCCGGCATCTGCAGTACAACCAGGACCTGAACCAGCTTCCGCTGAACACCACGACCGCCCCTGGCTACACGGGCCTCACGGCGGTGAATGGCGTTTCGAACGCGATCCGTCCGTACATTGGTTACGGCAGCATCAACTTCACCGACTTCGGCGCCACCAGCAACTACAACGCGCTGCAGGCCCGCATCAGCCGCCGGTTCTCGCACAGCCTCACCGCGAATGCGTCATACACGTATTCCAAGGCTATGGACGAAGTGGACTCGGACGGCACCGCCATCGGCTATTCGTATGACCGCCGCCGCGACTATGCGCGCGCCGGATTCGATCGTACGCACGTTGTTTCGATCGACTACATCTACGATCTGCCCTCGTTCGCGAAGAGCAATGCGGTGCTCAAACACGTCGTGAACGGCTGGGAGCTTGGCGGTATCACGCGCTTCGACAGCGGCACGCCGATCAACGTGACCTCAAACGGCAACCCGGGAACTCTGGGCAGCGGCGTTCGCGCGAACTACCTGGGCGGCCAGATCTATCCGGGCGACCAGACCCGGTTCCAGTTCTTCAACCCGCTGGTGTTCGCTCGTCCGGCGGACGGTACGCTCGGGAATCTCGGCCGAAACGCCCTCACCGGTCCCGGCTTCCAGAACTGGGACATCTCGCTCTACAAGAACACGCGGATCAGCGAACGCGTCAACACTCAGCTGCGCATCGAGACGTTCAATACGTTCAACCATACGCAGTGGGCCGGCGTGAACGGAGGCATCAGCGTGCCGAACCCGGGTCAGGCGGTTACCGCCGCCACGACCGGGAGCACGGGTCAGATCAGCAGCACCCGTGACGCTCGCAACATCCAGCTCGGTCTGAAGATCCTGTTCTAACTTTTCTCAGACCCGGCAACTCAGGGCGGAGGCGGCGAAAGCTGACTCCGCCCTTTTTCGACCGTAGAAAGATCTTTTGCGACGATAGAAACACGTGGTTCCCGTACTTCAGACCGTTGCTTTCCTGCTCATGTTTGCGCAGCCCGATGCGGTGGATGCCGCATTCGACAAGGGCAGCGCAGCGCTTGCCGCTCAGGACTACTCCACCGCGGAACAGCAGTTCAGGATCGTCCTGAATGCTCTGCCCGGCGATGTGCCCACTTTGGGCAATCTGGGCGTCGTGTATTCGCGGACGAACCGTTTTGCGCAGGCCATTGACGTCTATCAACGCGCGCTGAAGCTGGCGCCCGGGAACGTCGGGCTGAAGACGAATCTCGGATTGGCGTATGTCAAACAGGAGCAATATCAGCTTGCCTTACCCATTTTCGAGTCGCTGGTCCGGATCGATGGCAGGAATCTGCAGGCGCGCGAGTTACTGGCCTCATGTCAGCTGTCCACCGGGCGATACGAACCCGCATTGGCCAATCTGAAACTGCTGACGGAGGCCGCCCCCAACGAGCCGGGCGTGTTGTACATGCTCGGCGTCACGCTGACCCGGCTGAAGCGCAAAGACGAGGCCCATGCTGCATTCGCCCGCATGATGAGTCAGGTGCAGCCCGCGCAGGCGGATTTCCTGATGGGCAAAGCGAACTACGACACGCAGCGGTTCGAAGAGGCCGCGGAGTCGTTTCGGAAAGCTGCGTCCGCAGACCCCGCGCTGCCCGGAGTGCATCGCGAGTTGGGGAAGGCGCTCATCAGCCTGCATGATGACGCAGCCGCGGAAAAGGAACTACGCGCCGCAGGTTCGGAGGATGCGGAAGCGATCTACTATCTGGGCGGATTGCTCTCACAGTCGCGGCCCGCTGAAGCGGTCCCGCTGCTCGAGGAGGCGCGGAAGCTGACGCCGGATTTTTGGGGTCCGCTGTACTACCTCGGCCGGATCTATGCGAATGAAGGGCGGACTAGCGAGGCCCTGCCTTTATTGGAGCGGGCGGTGAAGCTGAATCCGGATGAGTCGGCGGTGCAGTATCAGCTCGGGCGCGTGCTGCAGAAAGCAGGCCGGGCGGCGGACGCTCGCGCAGCGTTCGCGCGCGTGAAAGAGCTAAAAGAGAAGGCGGTCGACAACGAGGTGAATGCGGTCAGTCCGGGAAGCATGAAGTGACAGCGACGTGGGACGATCAGCCGAGCCGCGCCTAGAACGCGGCTGCGCCGGCTTCCGCTACTGCGTGGTCCTGGTCGCCTGAACCGCCGCTTACGCCAATTGCGCCCACGACTTCGCCGCCGCGCTTGAGGGGAATCCCTCCCGCGAATATCATGACGCGACCGTGGTTTGATGCGTGAATGCCGAAAAACTGGCCGCCGGATTGGCTATGTTCCGCGAGTTGTTTTGTGGATATGTCAAAGGCGCGCGATGTCCATGCTTTATTAATGGAAATGTCGACGCTCCCGACCCAGGCTTTGTCCATCCGGACGTGGGCGACAAGATTACCTCCGGCGTCCACGACCGCGATGTTCATAGGCTGACCGATGGCCTGAGCTTTCTGCTCCGCGGCGGCGATGACTTTTCTGGCGTCTGCGAGTGTTACCACAAGAACTCCTTTAATGAGCGCTATCAGAGAAAACAACAATGCGCGACGGCGCTTGCGTCATTTGAGCTTACGCCGGGGCCGCACACAGCGGTTGTTCCTCGATTCAGCGTGCGTGCTGAATCCAACGAAATAACGTTTTAACGCCGAGCGCGATCAGGCTGCCTGACCTCCGGCGTTTGCCGTCCACGGCCCGGAAACCTGCCGGGTGGCGACGTTGAAACGATTCCACACGTTAATACTGGCAATCGTGATGATCAGGGATGCCAGACCCGCTTCATCATAATGACGAGCGGCTTCCTGCCATATTTCGTCGGGTACCGGGTCCGGGCGATCACTGAGCCGCGTGACCGCCTCGGCGAGCGCCAGAGCCGCTCGCTCAGCGTCGGTAAAGTACGGCGCATCGCGCCAGGCTGACACCGTGAAGATGCGCTCATCCGTCTCGCCCGCCTTCCCGAGCTCACGAGAGTGCATATCGACACACACACTGCAGCCATTGATCTGGCTGGCCCGCAACACAACCAAAAGTTGTGTTCGCATCGGCACGCCTCCTTGCCCGGCCGACGCGTGCAGAGCCATCATCGCCTTCATGACTTCAGGAACAACAGACACTACGTTCTTCATCCGTGCTTGCATATTTCCCTCTTCTGAACGGATGACGAGTCGAGTCGGGCGGATGTGACCGTCGCTTCGGCCCACAGTCTCGATGTGGTCCTCTGCGCCGTGGGAATTTACAGGGCTTAAACGGTCACTTGCCGCCGACTGAGAACGCGAGGAGCACATTCCCCGGGATGCCGCCCCATTGTCCGTAGCCGGAATAAGTGAAAATCATTCCGCCCGCCACGGCGGGGCCGCCGCCGTCAAGCGAGCCGCCCTTTGCGGTTCCTCCGTTGACCGCCGAATATTCCCGCGCTGTGTCGAAGTCCCAGATCACCTTTCCGTCGCTCGTCGCATAACCGCGCAAGTGGCCGTCGACGGAACCGGCGAACACTGCGCCGGGAATCGCAGCCACCGCCGCCGACTGCGCCGGACTGCAGTTGGGCTTATCGCCGCACGGAGGAGGCGCGGCGCGCCACACCTGTTTCCCGGTCACGAGATCGAGGGCGAAGACGCCGCCACCCGCAGTGGGGTCGAGCGCGAGCGCGGGTGCGCCGTCCGGCGAATTGCCTCCGACATGAAACCCGATATCGGAGAGAGCGACATACATGTTACGATTGTCGGCCGCGGAGCCCCACTGAATTCCGCCCAACGCGCCGCCTTTACCGATGCGGGTCTGCCATAAGACCTCGCCTTGCTGGTCGGGGTCCACGGCGTGAGCCATGCCGGATTTCTGGCCGATTACGAGGGCGCGCTTTCCGTTGGGTAAGGAAACAAGGATCGGCGGCTGGCCGAAATCAAAATCGGGCCCCTTCGATTCCGGGCAGTTGGTCTGCGTATCGGGCGAAGGCGCCCCGCAGCTCACCACAAACGCGTCGTTGGCCGTCATCTGGCGCGACCACAGAATTTTGCCCGTTTTGCGATCCAACGCGAGAATTGCGTCGCTGGTCCGCGTAGGTGGATCGGAGTAGTTGTCGCCGGTCGCGACATATACCACGTCGCGTTTCGTGTCGATGGTGGGAGTGGACCAGATTCCGGCGCCCGACGGGCCGAATTTTCGGACTCCGGCCGGGGTCTTTCCGGTGGGCGCAGGCGGGTCGACTGTGTAGGCTTTCCAGATCGTTTTCCCGGTACCGGCGTCAATGGCGAGCACGCTGCCGCGAAACGTGCAGCATTCGTAGGTAGGCGCGGCCCCGGCAATCTCTTCGCCGGAAGAGACACCGACGTACAACGTCCCCTCGTACCAAGCGGGCGCGTCTGTTATAAACGCCGCCTTGTGGTCATCGGCGTGCGCTTTCCACAGGAGGGCGCCGGTCCCGGCATCAAGCGCATAGAAATTCGCAAGGGTGTCGCCGAAGAAAACGGCGGGGCTGCCGCCAGGACCGATGCCATGAGTCAATGCGGAGCGAACCGGGATCGGCGTATTGAAGCTCCAGAAGACACAACCGGTCTTCGGGTCGAGTGCGTACACGGCGGCCGGAGAGATGACGAAGAGACGGCCGCCCGCAATGCTGGGCTGGCCACGAACCGATGTGGTGGGTCCGAGCGAGAACGCCCATTTGACCTGGAGCTTAGGAACGTCCGAAACACTGAGTCCGGCAGCGGCTCGATCCTGGTAGCGTGTGTTTTCCGGGTGGGCGCCGAAGCCGTTCCAGGCGGGGCCGGTCTGTGGCATAACTCCCGAGGCGCAAAGATGAGCTGAAGGTTGCGGCGGGCCGCTCGTTGATGAGCCGAGATAGTCGGCCAGCGCGCGTCTCTCAGGCGGCGTCAGCGCGCTGGCCTGTGCGCGCATCGGACCCGATTCCATCACGGCGAGGATGGCTTCCGGGCGCATGGATCGGACAGCGGAAAGCGCGGGAGTGCGACCGGTCGGCGCATCGTGACACACGGCGCAGTTCCGCTTGTAGAGCGCGGATCCATCCTGCGCAGAAGCCGCCTGAGCGAAGGCAGCGATGGGCGCAAGAAGGGCGATCAAACAAAAGCGCATGGTAAGCCAGTGTACCCTTTGCGCGCCCGGCGGGATTTGATACTGAGACCTATTCGTAGCGCAGAGAGGTCATGGGGTCGACGGAGGCCGCTCGCTGCGCCGGAAGGAAGCTGGCGACCGCGGCGGCGGCCATGAGCAGAACCGAGACGCCGGCCAGCAACAGAGGATCGCGCGCAGTGTCCGATATCCACTGAGCTTCGACGCGGTCGAGCAGGACCGACAGAGCGATGCCCACGACCAGGCCGGCCCCGACGCTCGTCGAGGTCATTGCGAAGACGATGCGCATGACGTGGCTTCGGGACGCGCCAAGAGCGATGCGGACGCCGAATTCATTCATGCGCCTCGCCACGCTGTAACTGACGACGCTGTAAAGCCCGATCGCCGACAGCACGAGCGCGAGTATCGAAAAGATTCCGAAGAGGGACGCGACGAGGCGCTGGCGAGCGTATTCGGGCTGCGACGTAATCCAGTCATTCAGGTCCCGGGTCTTCATCGCCTGCTGCTCGGGGTCCACTTCGATCAGGGCGGCGCGGACCGGTTTCAGAATCGTCAGCGGGTCGACGCGCGCGCGCACCAGAATCTGCGTGTTCATGATCATCTTCACCGGGTAGGGAACGTAGACGCCCGGCAGAACCGGCTTGCTCACGCCGTTGTCACGCGCGTCGGCGACCACACCTATGATGCGAAGCCATCCGTCGCTGCCGGGCGCGGCCGGCGCGTAGGGCGGAGAGTCTTTCATGCCCGTGAAACGGACCGCCTGACCGATCGCATCGCCGTTCGGCCAACAGCGGCGGGCCATCGCTTCGTTGATCAGGGCGACCGGTGCGCCCCGCAGCGTCTCGGCGTGATCGAACAGACGTCCCGCCCGGAGCGGGATGCGCAGAACGGTGAAATATTCCGGGCTGATGAAGTTCAGCCGGACTTCCTCCTGAGGGGAAGAGCTTCCCATGATTTCCGCTTTGACGGAATTGCCATTCGATGGCGGTGTGGCATTCGAGGATATGCCTGCAATCTCGACCTGAGGGAGCGCGGCGACTTTCGCGCGCAGATTTTCGAAATACTGCGCCCGGTCCGCCCACGAGCGATGCGCGTTCTCATGCACGGGAATCGGAACCGACATCGTGTTGCGCGGATCATAACCGAGATTGGAATTCATCATGCGCAGAAAGGCCTTACCGGCGGCCCCCGCCGAAGTCAGTAAGAGGATGGTCAGGGCGACCTGAGAGCCAACAAGGAATGCGTGGGTGCGTCTGCCGTGGACAGCGCCGACCACGCGCCGCAAACTGCTCTGCATCAGGCCGGCGATATCGGGCCGTGAGAGCTGCAGCGCGGGGGAAAGGCCAAAGGTGAGGGTGGTGACAAACGCAAGACCCACGCTGAACAAGAGGACCGGCAGGTTCATGCGGATGACCGACTCGGCCGGGAAGGAACCCTGCGGCAGCGAGCCGGCGATAAGAGCAAGTCCCTTCCAGGCGATCGCAACGCCCAGAACGGTTCCGGTGAGCGCGATCACGAGCGACTCCGTCAGCAACTGTCGAACGATCCGCGCGCGGCCGGCGCCGATCGCGGCGCGCACGGCGATCTCATGCTGACGCTGCGTGCCCCGCGCAAGCAACAGAATCGAAACATTGGCGCATCCGATCGCAAGCAGCAGGCCGACCGCGCCCAGCAGCAGATAGAGCATGGGACCGATGGGTTTCGCGTAAACGTCAGTGATGCTGCGCAGATTGGTACGGAACTCTTTGTGGGGGTCGCCGTTGTTTTTGGCAAATCGCTCCAGGTAGGGCTGAAGTTCGGCGTTCGCCTGCGCGACGGTCACGCCGGGGCGTAGCTTGACCGAAGTCATGAAGTAGTTTTTTGGATCCGCCGTGAGTTTTTGCGGGAGGTAAATATCGCAATCACCCCAGCGAAAGCGCGGCGGCATGACGCCAATAACCTGATAGTTCTTGTGAACGAGCTGCAGACTCCTGCCGATCACTCGTGGGTCGCCGCCATAGTACCGTTGCCAGAACTGATAGGTCAGAACCACGACCCGCTGCGGCTCCTGCCCATCCGGCGCATCCGACTTGACGAACCATCGACCGAGCAGCGCGGGGATGCCGAAGTGCGTTGCTGCATCTGACGAAAGATAAAACGCGATAACGTCTTCCGGGAGGTCACTGTCCGTGGTGGTGAGGTTCCACTCATCCATAGCCACGACGTTCTCGATGGATCTTGCCTGCCGAAGATCGAATATTTGCGGCCCGTTAAAGCCATGGCCGCGATCTTTGCCGGATTCGATCGAATGGATTTCCATGATCCGGCTGGTATCCGGATAAGGAAACGGGTTAATCAGTACGGCGTAGATCACGCTGAAGACGGCGCTGGTGGCGCCGACACCAAGGGCGAGTGAAAGAACGGCGATCAGCGTGAGGCCCGAATTCCGGCGCAATTCGCGGAGGGCGTAGCGAAGGTCGGGCGGGAGAGAAGGCATGCGAGTGCAGCGCGCGTTCTTATGTTGCTTATACTCGCGACGCCGAAAAAAGTTACGCGATCAAGCTGGAAACATCGATCGCGGATTCCCAGGGACAGAGTTCCCCAGACGAGAGACGCGCCTCGACCCGCATGTGATATAAACGCGCCGTGGAAATCAGAAGCCTGTTGTGCGCAGCCCTGCTGACCGCAGGCCGGATAACGGCGCAGGAAGGCCACGGCGTGTCCCCGGCCGACCTCGAGCGTGGACTGCAGATATACCTCAACAACTGCGCCGGCTGCCATGGGCCGGACGGCGATTTGATTTCGGGCGTCAACCTCAGGTCTGGTCACTTCCGACGCGCGCAGACCGATAACGACCTGAGGCGGGTTGTAACAAAAGGTATCTCCGGAACGCCCATGCCGCCGGGCAACTACTCTGACCAGGAAGCGGGTAGGATCGTCGCGTATCTGCGATCGATGGCCGCCTCGGGAGCGGTGAAGCGAGCCGGGCCGCCGGGCAATCCCGCAGCTGGCAAGACCATTGTCGAGGGCAAGGGAGGCTGCCTTCAGTGCCATCGCATCGGACGCCTGGGGACCGTGGCAGGTCCCGATCTGACGGGCATTGGGGGAATGCGGCGCGCCGCGGATCTTGAGACCTCGCTGATTGATCCGGACGCGGAAATCCGCCCGGATAATCTTACCGTCCGGGCTGTGGCAAAGGACGGCGCAAAGATCACCGGACGACTGATGAACATGGATACTTACAGCCTCCAGATTCTGGAGAGCGGATCGGAAAGACTTCGGACGCTCAGAAAAGATCAGTTGCGGGAGTTTGAAGTCATGAAGAAGTCGCCCATGCCGACCTATCGCGACAAGCTGAGCGCGCAGGAGATTTCGGATGTCGTGGCTTACCTGATTTCGCTGAAGGAGAAGATGTAGTGCTGCGGGTTTCGGTTCTTTTTGCGGCCGCGCTGGGGCTGAGCGGGCAGGTTCCTTATTCACGGATCGAACAGGCGGCGCGCGAGCCGCAAAACTGGCTGACCTATTCCGGAAGGCTGGACGGACAGCGGTACAGCACGCTCACGCAGATTACTCGGGCGAATGTGAAGAATCTCGAACTGAAGTGGGTGCTTCAGACGCGCGCTCCGGCGGAACCAGACAGTAAATACGAAGCCACTTCGCTGGTGGCCGACGGCATTCTCTATACGGTTGAGCCGCCAAATGTCGTGGTGGCGCTCGATGCCGCGACCGGGAAAATTTTCTGGACGCATGCGTACGAGCCCGCGGCCGCGTCGCGGCCCTGTTGCGGGCGAATCAATCGGGGGCTCGCGATTCTGGGGCACACGCTCTTCATGGGGACGATTGACGGATATCTCATCGCGCTCGACGCGCGGGACGGGCATCTGGTGTGGTCGACGCGATTGGGAAAGCCGGAACAAGGATATGCGGTTACGGTTGCGCCGCTGATCGTCAAGGACAAAGTGATCGCCGGTCCGGCAGGCGGCGAGTTGGGGATCAGTGGATATCTGGCTGCCTATTCGGCGGAGACCGGGCAGGAGATCTGGAAATTCCACACGATTCCTCAGCCCGGTGAACCGGGACACGATACCTGGGGCGGCGATTCGTGGAAGCACGGCGGAGGATCGATCTGGACAACGGGTTCTTACGATCCGGAGCTGAACCTTATTTACTGGGGTATAGGGAATGCGGGGCCAGACTGGAACGGCGACGTGCGTCCGGGGGATAACCTCTACACGAGCTCGCTTATCGCGCTTGACGCCGACACAGGAAAGCTGAAGTGGTATTTCCAGTTCACTCCGCACGATGAGTTCGATTTCGACGCCACGCAGGTGCCGGTGCTGGCGGACCTGGACTGGCAGGGAAAATCACGCAAAGTGGTAATGACGGCAAACCGAAACGGGTTTTTCTATGTGCTGGACCGCGTGACCGGTGAATTCCTGCTCGGGAAACCAATGGGCAAGGTGACGTGGGCTTCGGGACTGGATGCGAAGGGGCGGCCCATTCGGACTGGACACTCAACGCCGGAGGGCAGCATCGTGTATCCCGAAAATCAGGGCATAACGAACTGGTACAACCCGGCGTATAGTCCGCGTACCGGGATGTTTTACGTGCCGTGCTGGATGGATACATGGTCGGTTTATACGAGCCGGGTAGAACCGTATGAGGAGGGCAACTGGTACAGCGGTGGCGGCGCGACGCATAACGTTCCGGGGTTGCGTCCGGATGCGGTGACGCGCCGGTTGCCCGATATTGCCTGGGGGGCGATTCAGGCTTTCGACGTGAAGACCGGTAACGTGAAATGGCAATTCAAAATGGCGGATGTCACGGACAGCGGGGTACTGGCGACCGCAACCGATCTGGTGTTCGCGGGCGGGCGCGAAGGATACTTTTACGCCCTGGACGCACTGACAGGGAAGGAACTGTGGAAGTCGATGGTTGGCGGCGCGGTATCGGCGGGACCGACCGCGTATGCGGTTGACGGGAAAGAGTACATCTCGATTCCGGCAGGCAACGCGATTTTCACATTCGGGCTGCGAGAGCAGTAAGACCGGGATCTACGGTCGTTCATCCCCGCAAAGAACCTTTGAAAGTTGAGCATCGCGCTCCCTGTTTGCGATGTCTGTTCGGATGGACATGCCTTTCGCCTTCGCTCTGACCGCCGAACATCCGACCCTCACGCTGCCCGTCTCAATGCTCCTCGTGTTCGGCTCGGCCAAGCTGCTTGCGGAGCTGTTTGAGCGATTGAAACAGCCAGGAATCGTTGGCGAAATCCTTGCAGGCGTGGTCGTCGGCCCCAGCGTGTTGGGCTGGATCGGCCCGAACGAAAACATTTCGTTTCTGGGAGAGTTGGGGATCCTCTTCCTGCTGTTTCGAGTCGGGCTGGAAGTGAGGGTTCAGGAACTAAAGCAGGTTGGAAGAACGGGAGCGCTCGTCGGTGTGCTGGGGGTCGCGGTCCCGTTCATCGCGGGTTGGGCTTTGCTTCGCGTCTGGGGAAAACCCCAAATCGAGGCCCTTTTCGTCGGCGCAGCCCTGACGGCTACAAGCGTCGGCATTACCGCTCAGGTTCTTTCTACAGAAGGATTGCTGAATCGAACGGCCAGCAAGATCATTCTCACCGCCGCCGTGATTGATGACGTCCTCGCGCTCCTTGTGTTGGGCGTCGTCAGCAGTGTGGCCGGCGGCAGCGTAAATGTTGTGGAACTCGCGATGACAACAGCCTTTGCAGTAGGGTTCATTCTGCTGATCGGCGGCTGGGGCGGCCACGCCGCACGGAAAGTTCTTCCTCCCCTGCGCGAAAGATTGCGGATCGGTGAGAGTCAATTCGCCCTGGCCATGATTCTGTTATTCGGCCTGGCCGCTCTCTCGGAGAAAGCGGGAGTCGCGCCGATAATCGGGGCATTCCTGGCAGGCATGGCTATGGGCGAGGCGCTGCCGCATCGTATTCACGAACTCGCACACGGCATAACGGAATTGTTGGTTCCCTTTTTCCTCGCGGGAATCGGGTTGAGATTCAACCTGCAGGCGTTCTCCAGCCGTTCGACGCTCCTCCTCGCAGCTATGGTCCTCGTGACCGCGATCGTTTCGAAAGTCTTCGGTTGTGGTCTGGGGACCCTGAGTTACGGGCGGGCTGTTGCGCTCCGTGTTGGCTTCGGAATGATTCCTCGGGGCGAGTTCTGCATGGTGGTCGTGCAGGCGGGCATGGCGCTAAGAGCCATTCAAGCCGATACATATGGAGTGGTTGTATTCATGGCCGTCACCGCAACTCTGTTGACGCCGCCGCTGTTGAAGCTGGCCTTTCGCGGAGTCGAGCGCCACAGGGCCGATACGGAACTGTCGGTCGGATAGTGAAGAGGAAGACGACCAGGAGGGCTGTACTCAGGTGTATACTGCCCATACCTTACGGACTTCAAAGTGGGATTTCAAGCCTATTTATCGCCAACGCCGGCAAAGGAGATCGCTTCGCCGAAACCCGTGAGAGGGTGTGTCGATGCATGACCTGGTTGTCCGCAATGGCACGTTGATTGACGGGACAGGAGCGGCGCACCGCAACGTGGACGTCGCGATCGACGACGGAGTGATTACCGCGGTTGAACCAAAGGCCAGCGCGGCCCGTCGTGAGGTGCATGCCGAGGGTTTGCTGGTAACGCCGGGGTGGGTAGACATCCATACGCACTACGACGGTCAGGCAACCTGGGACCCGGCGATGACGCCCTCATCGTGGCATGGCGTGACGACGACCATCTTTGGTAATTGCGGGGTGGGATTCGCGCCCGTTCGCCCGGGCAGCGAGACTTACCTCATTAACCTGATGGAAGGGGTCGAAGACATACCCGAGATCGTGCTCTCGGAAGGGCTCGACTTCCGTTGGGAAACATTCGGCGAGTATCTCGACGTGCTCGAGGAATCGCCGCGCGTGATGGATGTTGGAGTTCAGGTACCCCACGCGCCGCTGCGTTTTTACGCAATGGGCGATCGCGGCGCGGATCATCGAGAAAACCCAACAGCAGATGAAATAGCGCGGATGGGCCAACTCCTCGAGGAAGCGCTGGCGGCGGGCGCCTTCGGCTTCAGCACTTCTCGGACCACCAAGCACCGCGCTGCCGATGGCCGGCCGACGCCCAGCCTGAGCGCCGATGAACCCGAACTCGCCGGCATCGCCTGCGCCATGAAACGCGCTGGAACCGGCGTGATCCAGGTGAATTCGGACTTCGGCCCTGGAGAGTTCCAGGTGCTGCGCGCCATGGCGGAGCGCGCACAGCGTCCCCTGTCGCTGCTGCTGGTTCAGATGGAGATAGCGCCCGATCGCTGGAATGAGACGCTATCGTCGCTGGACGAAGCGTGCGCCGAGGGGCTCGACTTTACCGCACAGGTGGGATCACGTCCGATCGGAATTCTGTTGGGCCTGCAGGCCTCGAGGCACCCGTTCCTCACCCATCCCCTGTGGCAATCTCTGGAGCCGCTCGATCACAACGCGCGAATCGCCCGGATTGTCAACGATAGCGACCTGCGTCGGCGGTTGGTCGAAGATCGCCCCGATGATGAGTACACTCGCGATATGGCAAGGATCCTCGAGCGCACTTTCGAACTCGGCGAACCTTTGAACTACGAGCCGGACTTCGCGAACAGCATCGCCAACCGGGCTCGACCCGTCGGTCGCGATCCTTTTGATCTCGCTCTGGAATTGCTTCTGCAGAAGGGAGGCACGAACCTTCTGCTGCACACCTTCGAAAACTACTGTGGCGGCGATCTTGGTGTCGTGCATCAAATGCTCGTCAATCCCAACACCATCTGCGGGATCGCCGACGGCGGCGCCCATGTGGGGTATATCTGCGACTCCAGTTCGCCGACCAGCCTGCTTACTATGTGGGCACGCGATCGCACACGCGGTCCGAAGCTGCCGCTCGAGTTCCTGGTCCACAAGCAGACGCTGGCGACGGCCCGGACTTACGGACTCCATGACCGCGGAGTGATTGCCCCAGGCTATCGCGCGGACCTGAACGTTATCGACTTCGCAGACCTGAGGCTTGAAGCGCCTGTCGTCGTACACGATCTTCCCGCGGGTGGAAAGCGAATCGTGCAACGCGCCAAAGGATACCGGCACACGTTCGTCCGTGGAGTCGAAGTCGCCCGGAACGGCGAAGATACCGGCGCACGGCCCGGCCGGTTGCTTCGCGGATTCCAGCCCGGCCCGGGCGGCCGACCTCTCAGTCAAACGCGGCTCTCGCCAGGGAGCGCCCTGCGACCGGAATAGATCATAGAGATCTCCGCTCCAGGAGCTGGAGAATCAGGATCGCCGCTCGCGGCAAGTGGAACGGGTCCTTGACGGGTAGAGCGATCACGTCGGTAGTCGGACGGCCCTGGCGGTCGAGCCTCTGTCTCCATTCACCGACACCGGGTATCGGGAACCGCTCAAAGGTCCACAGGTGAACTCGTTCGTACCATTCGAGGCACCAGGCTTCGTTCGTGAGTTCATGCGCCAGCAGCAGCGCGTATAGCGCTTCAGTGTGCGGCCACCACAGCTTCTTTTCCGCGTTTGGCAGGAAAGGCGCCTGGCCTTCGGCATCGATACCCAGGAATATCCCGCCGAACTCGGGATCCCAACCGGCTTCGAGATGCCAGCGGATCACTTCGACCGCCCGACGGATCATCTCACGCTCCCCATGCCGCCGGGCCCAGTGGAGAATGAACCACATCGACTCGATGGCATGGCCCGGCATTACAAATGTGCCCTCGTTGGAAGGCAGTTCCCGGTAATCGTGCGAGAGAAACTCAACCAGGAGCTTGCGTTCCTTCCGCACGAATGAGTTCAGAATCTGCGCCGCGTACTCACCGGCGATGGCATCGATCGAGCGCTCGCCGGTGGTCTGGGCCAGCTCATCGGCCAGCAGGGTGAGCATCATCGGTATCGCATGCGTGCGGCGGCCCGGCCGCAACTTGTAGGGCGCGGTCTCCGCAAAGTCCGGCTCTTCGACGCGCTCGCGGACACGGTACAGGATGTCGCGCGCCAGCGTGAGCAGCCGCTCCTCCCCGGTAGCGCGGTAGTACTCGACGAGGCCGTAGGCGACAAAGCAGTCGGCGTAGATACTGGTCGCGCCCTCCAGATGGCGGCCTTGGCGATCGGTCCGGAAAACGAACCATCCGCGCTCATCGCGCGCATTCGCCAAAAGAAAGCCGATGGCGCGTCCCGCGATTTCGAGAAACTCCGCACGCGGCTCGAAGCGGTTGTAGAGAGCCGCCACGACCCAGACAAAACGCGCCTGAGACCAGGTGTACTTTTCGGTGCTCACGACCACGCCGTCTTCGGTCATGCATGAGAGGACACCGCCGAATTCGCGATCGACCCCGTGGCGCAGCCAGAACGGAATAATGCCATCGGCGAGAAGCGCCCGGTACTGCTGGGAGGCGGCATTCCGGTCAAACTGAGGGCCGGCGCTTTTCATGGTCAAAAACCATTGTGGGACAGGGCAGCCGCTCAGACACCGTCTGGTTCCGTGAGTCGGGCTTGCGCATCTGACCCGCCAAAAGCTTTGATAGTCTTTTCGGGAGAACCGAGGTTTCGATGCATTTCCTAAGCGACGAAGACAAGCGGAACCTGTTGCCTGCCGAGGAAGCCTCCTTCCCTTCCCCCGTGCCCACCCAAGTGGTATCGAGCGAGGAATATCTGCCGCCGCCGCAGACTGCCGAGCAGCGGGAGGTGGAGGCTCGCCTGATCGACCTGGCCGACAGCATCGCCAAAAAGCGGGGATTCTCACGAAGACGGTTCTTTCAGACCGCTTCAGGCATGGCGGCTTCGTATTACGTGATGAATCAGATCTATGGCGCGTTGTTCGACGCCAGTCTCGCCGAGGCTCAGACTCATGAAATGGCTAACGAGCGCGCGAAAGCGTTATCGGGCCAGTTCATTATGGACACCCACACCCACTTCCTTCGCGACGACACGCGCCTCACCGGTTTTGTCGCGGGCCGCGAGGCTGTGGGGAAGGCAGGATGGAACAGGGAGATCGGCGACAAGCCCCAGACCATCGACGATCTCAAGTACGACAACTACTTCAAGGAAATCTACCTCGACAGCGACACTAAGGTCGCGCTCATCAGCAACGCCCCGTCGGAGATACCGGAAGACTGGTTCCTCACCAATGACATGGTGTACCAGACACGCGCTAAGGTAAACGCGAAAGCCGGCTCAAGGCGCATGTTGGCGCACTACATCATCACCCCCGGCCAAAAGGGTTGGATGGAGGGCATCGATCGCGCGATCGAAGTCGGCAAGCCCGATTCATGGAAAGGGTACACGGTCGGCGATAACACGCACAAGGAACTGAGCAATCATCCCTATCGTCTGGACGATGAGAAGCTCATGTATCCGGCTTACGAGAAGTTCGCAAGGGCCGGAATCCGGAACGTCTGCATCCATAAGGGCCTCTGGGCTCCCGCGGTCGAAGCGCGATTTCCGAAGCTGACTCCCTATGCCAAACCGGACGATGTCGGAAAGGCGGCGAAGGACTGGCCGCAGCTGAACTTCGTCATCTATCATTCGGCTTACCGCCACATCGGGGGCGACCCCGCAGTGGCTTGGGCTGAATGGGAGAACACCGGGCGCATTTCCTGGGTCTCCGACCTTGCCGACATCCCGGCTAAGTACGGCGTTACGAACGTCTACGCGGATTTAGGCCAGGTGATGGCTTACTCTACCGTCGTGAATCCGCGGTTGGCTGCCGCTCTTCTGGGCACGTTGATCAAGGGCCTGGGCGTCGATCATGTCATCTGGGGCACCGATGCGGTCTGGACCGGCTCGCCGCAGTGGCAGATCGAAGGCCTGCGCCGCCTCGAAATCCCAGAAGAGATGCAGAAGAAGCACGGTTTCAAGCCGCTGGGTCCGGCTAACGGAGCGGTTAAGAACGCAATCTTCGGCCGGAACGTCGCGAAGCTCTATAACTATCCCGTGGAAGCGTTCCTGAAGACTAAAGACCACTTCGCCGATCTGCGTGCTCAGTATGAAGAACAAGGCCCGGCGCGCAGCAATCTGCGCTACGGCTATATTCCTCGGCCGGTCTAAGAGCGGCGCCAGGGCTGGTTCCCTGCTGAAGCAAAGTCATCCAACCCCATGGCGCCTGGCGCACGAAACGCGAATTCTCGTGACGCGCCGAGTCTCGTAGCCGATGCTCCTACCTGACGGGTATCAATACCGGAGCACCCTTGTCCTTAACGAGGAAAACAACGAACTTCGCGGGATTCGTTTTACTTGCATTACGCCCGACTGTATGAACATCCGCAGGCCCTTCATAGTAACTCTGGCCCGGGGTCAGCGTAACCTCCTTCCCGCCCTCCACCTTCATCACAATCGAACCCTCGAGTACATACACAAACGCATGCGCATTGTGCCGGTGAATGGGATCCGAAGCGCCCGGCGGGTAAACAACCGTGATCATCAGGGCTTCTTTGCCGGGAAATTCCGGAAGATCCCGGGACATGACCGGCGTGACGACGGCATCCTGCGCCGTCGTCACGCCAGCCATGAGAAGCCCCAGCGCCAGTAGGAATTGTGCTCTCTTCATCGTGGCTCACCTCACTGCGGTCACGCGGTCGCGGATCCGCTGCTCGCCGTCTCCGTTACCGCCTGGCGGAGCCAGCCCGCAAATCGGATCTCGCCCAGTTGCGCCTCACCGGCGGGAACCAGCTCACCGTCATGAACCCGAACGCCGAAGTAGCGCGCCTGCGCGTCGGTGATCACTTCGCGCGGATCGCGCCGCGACGCCAGATCCATCCTGATCAGTTCATCGAGACGGAACCTCTCCGGTCCGGCGATATCAATCGTGCGATTCAGCGGCGCACCCAGCCCGATCCTCTCCACTACGCCGGCAACATCATCGGCCGCCATCGGTTGGATCGGGTCGGGCGGCAGCCGTACTTTGTCGCCATCGGTCGAAAAATCGCCGATGCTCTTAACAAATTCGAAAAACTGCGTTGCGCGGACGATCGTATAAGGATTTGAGGAACTCTTAATCAGGTTCTCCTGCGCAATCTTCGCGCGGAAGAATCCGCTCTCAAGCAGACGCTCGGTTCCGACCACGGACAGCGCCACATGATGCGCCACGCCGGCGTCCCTTCCAAAAGCGAGAAGGTTGCGGGTGGTCGTCTCGAAGAACTTCAGCACCGCAGCGTCCTCCCAAGACGGGGAATTCATCACATCCACCACCGCCGAAGCGCCTTTCATGGCTTCGGCCAGCCCTGCGCCTGTCACGGCGTTGACACCGGAAGCCGGTGACGCCGCCACCGCTTCGTGTCCATGCTCGCGAAGTTTCCTCACAACTCTCGATCCGATCAGTCCGCTGCCTCCGACTACTACAACTTTCATAACGTTCCTTTCTGTTGGCTGAATATTTCTGATCTGCAGTCCTGCTGCTGTGACCGAATAGCCTGCCGGTTTGTGACACGTCGCTCGCGTCGGTCAGAAACATAAAATAAGCTGTGGGGCATGGTGTCACCGATAACGTACTGTCCGAATTCGTTAGAGCGCGTCCTCGTTTGTTCGGGATTGCCTACCGCATTCTGGGAAGCGCGGCGGAGGCGGAGGACATCGTCCAGGATGTTTGGCTGCGCTGGCAGACCACAAATCGCAGCGCGGTTATGAATCCGGCGGCATTCCTCGCCACAGCGACAACCCGCCTGGCCATCAATCTCGCGCAGTCCGCGTATTCGCGCCGCGAAACCTACATTGGGCCATGGCTACCGGAGCCGGTGGATACCAGCGCGGACCCACATTTGGGCGCGGAGCGTGGCGAGGCGCTGGAACTCGCGGTATTGTTGCTCCTCGAGAAGCTGTCGCCAACCGAACGCGCAGCCTATGTTCTCCGGGAAGCGTTCGACTATCCGTACCGGGAGATTGCCGAAATTCTGCAGCTTGAAGAACCGAACACGCGCCAGTTAGTGACCCGCGCCCGACGGCATATCAGCGATGGACGCCGTATCCCCGTGAGTTCGATCGAGCAACGGCGCCTTCTCGAAGCGTTTATCGCCGCGGCCCGAACGGGAGACATTGCCGCGCTCGAAGGTCTTTTCGCATCGGATGTGGTTTCCCTGTCCGATGGCGGGGGAATCGTGCGCGCCGCGCGTGTTCCGGTCGCCGGTCACGAACGGGTTGCGAAGTTCATCGCGGCGTTGGCCTCACACTTCTGGACCGATGTGCGGTTGAGCTGGATTCAAACCAATGGGCAGTCGTCCGTGCTCATCTCGCGTGGGGACGCGCCCGTTACCCTCACTACGATTGACGCTTCAGAGCGGGGCATCGAGCAGATTTTGTGGATCATGAGACCGAGCAAGCTGATCGCGATTTCAAAGATCGCAGCGCGCGCCGATCAATCGTGTTTTTGAGAATCATATTAGTTCACCGCTACCGCAGTCACTTCCGTAAAATCAATCCCCGGGCGCCCATTGCGGCTCTCGCAGGCATTTTCGAGCTCCTGCCAGACCGCTCGGACCTCTGCCGGAGCGTGATCGGGGATCTCCGCGTTCTTCCACGCGAAGATCTCCACGAAATACGGCAGATTCCCCGAATCCGCGCCGCGAATCACGATATGCGGAGCGGGAAGCACCAGATCCAGTTTGCGATAAATCGCCCACGATCTTGCGCTCAACTCGGCGTATTGCGTCTCCATTCCGCGCTTGACATGCGCAATGCTGTAAATGGTCTCGGAGCCAGGTCCTGGCAACCCGCTCCCTGCCTTCTGAGCGGACAAAGAGAAGGTAAGGACCAGCGCCGCGGCCGCTATCGACGATCTGTTTGTAGCCATGCAACCAGCATGCCCGCACGACGGCTCGAGTTCTTTCGAAATCTTGCTAATCAGCTCGCCGGTAGCGTACAGGCGACAGGCCATAATAACGGCGGAAAACATCACTGAAAGCCGCTATCCCCTCAAATCCCGCCTCCAGCCCAACATCAGTCACGCTCATCTCCGTGGAGCGCAGCAGCCGGGCGGCAATTTCCAGCCGATGCCGCGTAAGGTATTCGTGCGGCGTCTCCCGGAAAGCCCGCGCAAAGCTTCGGTGAAAATGATAGGGCGAAAGATTGGCCGCCTTCGCCATATCCTTCAGACGAATGCGGTTCTGAAGCGATGCCAGCAGGAAGTCGCGACCGCGCAGCAACCGCCGGTAAATCTCCTCGCGAGTTGAAGCTCTCAATGCGGGAAGATTTTCCATCGCGCGTAATGCGCCCCGGTGTTCCTTCACCAACTGGGCGCCGATTCGCAGGAAGCGCTGGTCCCACTCCGTCACCGGCATCGGGCCGTTACTCAGCTCAAGGTGGAATCGGCGAAGCAGTCCCGTTATGGCGCTGTCATTGGGCTCCAGATGATTGATGAACTCCAACCCCACCCGCCGCGGATTCTCTGGAAAATCGAGCAAGTGTTCGTCGCCCCTGACCACGACCCGATTGATTTCTTCTACAAAGCCGCGCTCGAAAAACAGACAGAATGTCCCGACCCGTCTCGGCGAATCGATCGTCATCGTATAGTGCTGCCGGTCATTGAGAATCAGATAGCAGTCCGGGCGCACTACAAACCGCCGGCCATCCGTCTCCCAATCGGCCGCACCCTGCACAACACTCTTCAGCGAGAGACAGCCTTCGAAGTCGCGAACGTGGTATTGCGCGGCGTAGCCCGATAGAATCGCGTTCTCCGTTCCAAGCGTCCGCCCTGGCGGGTTAATGGGCAGGCTCATTCACGCTCAATGTAACGTATCAGTCCGGCAGATCGAATTACCAGACCTGACCGAAAACGGCTTGCGATCTACGGCATCGGCAGCCCGCACTTGGCGGACTATTCGTCCCGCAGGGCTTTGAGGGGCTCGCCCGAGGCGGCGCGCCAGGCTGGGATCAGTGCAGCGCCCAGGCCGATCGTCAGGAGCGCAACCACGGCAAAACTGTACGTTCTGATATCCAGGGGCTTTACTCCGTACAGGAAGCTCGCGATCAGCCGGCGAGTCAAAAAGGAAAGAAGAATTCCAATGGAGAGCCCAGCGGCGACGATGCGCGATCCCCGCAGTAACACCATGCGGACGACGCGCTGGCGAGTGGCGCCCAAGGCCATCCGCAGGCCGAATTCCCGAGAGCGCAGGGTCGCCACCTGCGATAGGACGCCGTACAAGCCAGTGATTACCATCAGAACAGCCAGACCGGCGAAGGCGGCAATCAGATCCAGCCCCAGGCGCGAACCGAAGTTGCTGCGGTGAACGGCTTCCTGCATAGTTTGAAAGTCGTCCAAAGCAAGATCGGGCTCCTTACTGCGGAAAATCGCGCGGACGGCGGGCGCCGCGGCCACATTGCCCCTCGTCTTCAAGACAAAGTGGACCGCGGTCTTGAGCAGGGCCGCATAATACACCGACGACGGCGGAATCTGCCGGTACGACAGCATCAGCAAAGGCTCCGGTGGCTGCGACACGCTGGAGTCCACTTGGTCGCCCATGATGCCGACGATAATGTACGGCCGGAGCATGCCGGTGGCTTCCCCACCCAAATCAAGCCACTGACCCAGCGGCTCCTTACCCGCGAAATACCGATTTGCCAGCGTCTCGTTAATCACGGCTACATAGGGCGCGCTTTCGGTATCCTGCTCTGTGATGCCACGGCCCCGCATTACCGGAGTCGCCATTAGTTCCCCAAATTCTCCGCTCACGGCCGACAACCTTACGGAAAAGCCGCCCGGCCTCTCAGCCCGCCGCCCGATGACGTTAAAGTTGGTCTGCAAAACGAATCCGGAAAACGGCGGAGCGGTGACCAGCGCCGCGCGCTGTACGCCGGGAGCATGACGCATGGCCTCGAGCAGGGGGTAATAGACCGTTGTCGCGACCGAGGCCGTCGGCCCGGCAGTTGCATTTGCAGAGGCATTTCCAAAGCCCAAAGCATCGGCCGGCATGGCGACGAACGAAGTGACATTGGTGGTATCAAAGCCCAGGCGGGTGTGCTCAAGGTCCCAAAGCGTGCGGAACAGGAGCCCGGTGGCGATCAGCAAAACGACCGAGAGAGCTACTTCCCCGCCTGCCAGCCAGATGCAGGCGGTGGTGCTCAGTGAGCGCGTGTTCACGCTACGGGATGCAGTACGCAAAACGGTCTGCGGATTCACGCGGGCCGCAAGCAACGCCGGCAGCAACGCCGACAGGATCGTTGTCGCAGTTGCCAGCCCGCCCAGAGCGAGCAACACCGTCCAGTGGACTTCAATGGATTCGGCGCGCGGAATGATATCCGGGGGCAGGCGATGGACTGCACGGATGATCCAGCAGACCAGAAGATAGCCAAGGCCGCATCCACACGCGCTCAGGAGGCTGGCTTCGGCGATTACCTGGCCTATGAGACGTCTGGTTCCGGCGCCGAGGGCGGCCCTCAACGCAAACTCGTACTGGCGCCCAAGACCACGCGCGATGAGCAGATTGGCCACGTTGGCGCACCCCACCAGCAGCACCAGTCCCACGGCGGCAAACAACCCCAGAAACACTTCGCGGACCGAACCGGTGACGGCCTCGTGGTAAGACTGCGCGCGGAATCCGAGTTGGCGGTCAGCGCGCGAATCGTTCTCACGGATGTGCTTGGCGATCAACGCCAGCTCGGCCTGCGTCTGGGACAGGCCGAAGCCGGGAGCGCGTCTGGCGAGAATGGCGAAAAAGTCCGCGCCACGCTCCTGCAGCATCTCGGGAGTCGTCTGCATAGGAAGCCAAATCCCTTTTTCGATCTCTCTGCCAGCGGACTCGGGAAAGGCGAAACCCCTCGGCATGACTCCCACGACAGTCCGATCATGCCCGTTGACACGGACGGCGCTGCCCACCACTCGCGGGTCGGCTGCGAGGGATTGCCGCCACAGTTCTTCGGAAACCATCACGGCCGCTGGCCCATTGGGCTGGGCTTCCTCTTTGGTGAACGTGCGTCCCCGCAGGGGCTGGACGCCGAGAAGGCTAAAAACATTGGGGGTTACTGCGGAGGTCACGACGCCGATCGAAGCGCCTTTGATCTGTATCACGCCGGCGTCGGTGGAATAGGCGGCCACGGCGGCAAGGGAGCGGGACCGGTCGCGGATATCGACATAATCGAGCCATGAAACGGCAGGGGTGGGCGTGCCACCCGCAGACCTCACGTCGACGAGGCGGTCGGGATCGGCATAAGGAAGAGGTCGCAGGAGCACGCTCTCGACGACGGTGAACATCGCCGTGTTAGCGCCAATGCCGAGGGCGAGACTAATCACCGCAATGATGGTGTGTTCCGGCAAGCGGCGCCACTGGCGTCCGGCGTAGCGGAGATTTCTGAAGAGGTAAAGCATGCTGGAGGCCTTTCTAAATGCTTAGCGGATGCGCCTGACTTTTCCGCCGCGAACTTCATAAACGATGTCGGCAACCGTCAGAAGATGCGACCGGTGGGCGACGATGATGCGAGTGACGTTGAGCGCCGACAGCACTTCCGAAATCTTCTGTTCCGACGCCGCGTCGAGATTGGCGGTGCCTTCGTCGAACAGGATTACGCCGGGCTCTCGATACAGAGCGCGCGCAATGAGCAGGCGTTGGCGCTGCCCGCCGGAAACCTGTACTCCCATGTCTCCGACGAGAGTCCCGTAGTCCATGGGCATCGCCAGGATTTCATCGTGGATGGAGGCGTCGCGAGCCGCGGCGCGAACTTTGTCCACGTCGATGCGAGGATCGAAGAAGGCGATATTTTCATTGATCGAGCCTGCCAATAACGTGTCGTCCTGCATGACTGTCCCGAAACGCTCACGCCAGGCTTTGCGGTTGACATCGTCGATGGGCACGCCATCGAGCTTGATGTCGCCTTGTTGGGGGTTCTCAATTCCCAGGATGAGTTTGACTAATGTGGATTTGCCGCTGCCGGAAGGACCGGTAATGGCGACGCAGGCGCCGGGAGGAAATTCGAGCGACACGTCATCGAGAACCAGCGGCTCCGTGGGGCCATAGCGAAAGCTTACGTTTTCCAGTTGAAGGCGTCCGGGGCCCTCGACGCAGTTCAGGCTGCCGCCCGGCGATTCGGGCTCAGCCAGCATCAGATCGTCAAGGCGCCGGACCTGGACGCCTGCCAGTTGCATGGACCAGATACTCTCCATGACACTGGAAACGCGTTCCCGAAAAACGCCGCGGTAAGCCAGAAAGCCGAAGAGCGCGCCCGTGGTAACAGGCGCGAAACCCACTCCCAGAATTCCAACGGCCAGGACGGCGGTCCATTCCAGCGCGGTGGCGGCCGACGTGATGGCGGTAATGCCGCTGCGCCGGCAAGCGAGGCGGGCATTCACATTGAGGACGCGAACGAATTCGTTCTCCCAAACCGCGAAGCGCTGCGCTTCCCTGCCCGCCAGCTTGATGGCCTGAATGGCGCGCATGGATTCCAGCAGCCGGGACATCTCTTTTCCCTCGGCTTCGAGGAGATCTTCCGACAGTTCCCTCTGCCTGCGCCATCCGATCATGCGCACGCTCATCTCAAGCGTCAGGCCGGCGATGACGATGATGGCCAGATGTGGGCTGAAGCCGATCATTAACGCGGCGGTTGCGAAGCCGATCAGAAGATCGATGACCAGGGGCACGGCCTGATCTGTCACGAAGCGGCGGAGCGTGTCGACAGACCGAACGCGGGACAGCACATTTCCCAACATTTGGCGTTGAAAAAACGCCACGGGAAGGGAAAAGAGGCGCGCCACGATCTGCGTCGAAACGCGATGGACAAAAATCCCGCCCAGCCGGGCCGCGACCAATCCCCTGATCCACGTCGAGCCAGCCTGAACGATCATTATGAGAGCGACGCCACAGGCGATCCAGATAAGGTGCGGATTGGACAGCGATCCACCAGCGTGGTCGCCACCACCGTGATCGATGATGCGGCGATACGCGAACGGCATCGCAATAAGCGTGAACTGGAGCAGCACGCTGAGCCACAGCATGGAAAGCGCGGAGGAGCGCAGGCGCCGGTCGTCGAACCAGGCGCGCCTGAAACTGCGGGAGAGGCTGATTTTGCCGGGTTGAAAATTGTCGGTGGGCGTGAATTCAACCGCGATTCCGGTGAAATGCGGTGACATGGAATCAAGGGTCATGGCGAGGCGTCCCCGTCCGGGGTCCACGATGGTAGCGACGTCGCCGCGAACCCGTTCCAGGACGACGAAATGATCCATGTTCCAGTGCAGGATGGCCGGCAATTTCAAGTCGCCGAGACGCTGGAGTCCAATGCGAACGGGCCGCGGCGCAAGGCCGATGCCGGTCGCGAGATTCATGAGAGTGCGGAGATTGATGCCGCGAGGCGTTACCGCGACCCGCGCGCGGAAAGCCGCCATATCCATCTTGAGGCCCCAGGCGGCGGCGATCATAGCGAGACTCGCGATCGCGCACTCGCTCGACTCATTCTGGAGAATGGTCGGCACGCGATTGGCGGCGAGCGGCGGACACACGGATGCGGCGGCCATGCGTTAACGTCCTCCGGCTAATAGAAGACTGAGGGCAGTGGCGGCCAGGACGGTCAATCCCGCGACGATCCAGGTTTCAAAGCGGCGCTTGGCATCCCATGGCTCGCCGGCTTGCCGCGTGGCGTAAGCCTCGACAGCTTCGGGGCGAAAGTTCTGGTGACTGTATCGCACCGTCGCGTTATTCTCAGTCGGCATAAATGATCCTTAGCTGGTAAGACGGAGAGCAAGTTCGTCGAGCGGCGTGCCATTCCTCACGACAAATGCCGCCAGCTCCGTATAGGCGTCCTTCAATCCTGTGCAATACAACGAGGGGTTCGAGAAGCCGTTGGCTTTGGAATAGCGATGCACTGGCCGGCCGGCCTTGCAGATTTTCCACCAGTCACAGGCTTCGCATTGACGCGGCTTGATGGCGAGCGCGTCGGTCTGTTGCTGCCAGGCTTCCGACTCGAAGACATCGCTCAAATTGTGATTCGCGATGTTTAAGCCCATGGACGCGAAGCGCGGGTCCAGGGTCCTCAACGTGTCCTCCGGCCCGAGATCGCCGTTGGAGGAAACCGATATGATGCTGCGGTAATCGTCGCGATAGTTGTGGACGATGTCCATGGCGCGGGTGTCCACCATGGCGGCCAGCAATTCAGAGAACACGCGGACCTTGATTTTCGGATTCTTGTCGCCCAGCCAGGCGCGCAGCGCCGATAGGAGGAACCGCTCGACGCCGCGAATAACGGGCTCCGGAACCACCGAGTCCCAGGAATAATCGGGAGTCAGGAAGCTCATATACGTCACGCCCAGGTCGTCCACAAAGTGACGGTAAGTCGCGGCGCCGTCGGAGAACGGGCTGATCACGGAGAGCAATCCCGGAGGCGGCATGTGTTTCTCGGCGGCCGCGGCCTGGAGCTTACGGAGACCGGCCACGGTGGCGTCATAGGAACTATGTCCTTTGTGATCGAGGCGATGCAGGTCGTTTACCGCAGGCGGACCGTCGAGCGATACGCCAACCGTGACCCGGTGGCGCTCGAAGATGTCGATCCATGCATCATCCACCAGCACGCCATTCGTTTGCAGAGCAAAGCTGAAGCGAAAGCCGTTTTCATATGCGCGAAGCGTGTCGCACATCTCGGAAAAACGAGGCTTGCTCATCAGCAAAGGCTCGCCGCCGTGAAAAACTATATCGATGACTTCGAGCCCGTGATCACGGGCCGCTCGCGCGGAGAATGCGCCGAGATCTTCCACTACCTTACGTGAGACGAGTGGCGGGTGTTTCTTCCAGGTATCGTCACCGCCGAAGAAGAAATAGCAGTAGTCACACTTGAGATTACAGCGCTCGCTGATTTTAAAGACGATGTTCAGGTTTTCGATTTGCATCGGAGCACCCCTTGAAGGGGCAAAAGACGGGAGAGTTCTTTTTCTTAGCTGTGGGCAGAATGTGTTGTCGAAGTTCGCAAAGTCCGGGCAGGCGCGTCCGCCTGCCCCAATGTGGCCCATGGGCAGGCAAAAGCCGCTAGTAGCGAACGCAACACTCGATAACTTTGGTGAAGTTGATGTGCTGGACGATGATGTATCCGCCAGTCACGGCATCGATGTGCGAGTCGATCAACTCCTGCGCACCCGCGAGGTCCGCGTTGTTGGCAACGCGATTCGCGATTTGTTTTTGTAGTTCGGACATTGTCTTTCTCCTTCCTTTGATAACCGCTTTGATTGTTGCGGTCTCAACGGGATAGTGCGCGGGGCGAACGCGGCGTTGCGCGATTCGCGCATCCCTGAGACGCAACGGGTACTGCGGTATATACGCCGCACGGCGCGAGGGTGCTCTGGATACCCAACTGGTTCATCGCTATACGCTGGTTCACCCGCGGCTCGCTTCAACAGAGAAGAGACTCATCGCCAGCTTGGGGGATGCGGCCGACTTCGCCCGAACGAGACGCACCCCGCGCAATCCCAGGAAACCGCCTTGCGATCTACCGCATCGTGTAGTAGATTAATCTTGACATGCCCCTGCCGAAGCTGACCAGGCTGGAGCTCCAAATCATGGAGACGCTCTGGAGCAAGGGACCGTGCTCCATTCGCGAGTTGCTGGAGGCATTCCCCAAGAACGAACGCCTGGCCTACACAACCGTTCAGACGGTTGTCTACCGGCTCGAAGCCAAGAAGGCAATACGGCGCGCGAGTAAGTTCGGCAACGCGCACGTGTTTGAGCCGATGGTTTCGCGGGATTCCGCGCAGCATCGAATGATCGACGATTTAGTGGCCCTGTTCGGCGGCAGGCGATTGCCGATCGTTACCCACCTGATCGAGTCGGGAAAACTGACTCCGGAGGAACTGCGCGAGGCCCGCGCGGCGTTGCGAAAAGCCCGCGCAGCGCCGCTAAAAACAGCGAAACAGGAGAAGCCGGAATGACGCCAGGTTTGCCACTGCCGCAAGGCGTCCTACCCCTCGCGAACCACCTTTGGCAATCGACGCTGTTTGCTGCAATCGCAGGTCTGTTGACTCTGCTCTTGAGAAACAACCCGGCGCATGCGCGGTATTGTCTGTGGCTGGCGGCTTCGGCGAAGTTTCTGGTCCCTTTTTCGCTGCTGATGCTCGTTGGCGGGCTGGTGGGGCGCCATTCGGTGGCCGCTCCTGCGCCAACCCGCGTAGCGCTTCTCGTCGAGCAGGTGAATGAGCCTTTTGTGGCCGAAATTCCGCCTCAAGCGTTACCGATGCCGCACACGTCGAGATCGGCGGCCTGGATTGTTCCGACCCTCCTTGCTTCGTGGGCGATTGGCTGCGGCGCTTTGGTGTTTTCCTGGTGGGTGCGATGGCGGCGAATACGGATTATCGTGCGCGCGGGGTCGCCGGCGCCTTTGAGGACCGGCGTTCCGGTTGTGTCGTCCGCATCGATCATTGAGCCCGGCGTGTTCGGCGTACTCCGTCCGGTGTTGCTGTTACCCGACGGCGTCGGGGATCGCCTTGCGCCAGCCGAACTGCAGGCAATTCTCGCCCACGAGTTGTGTCACGTCCGGCGCCGCGACAATCTGGCGACGTTGCTGCACATGGTTGTCGAAGCTGTGTTCTGGTTTCATCCTCTGGTCTGGTGGCTGGGAGCCCGATTGATGGACGAGCGGGAGCGGGCCTGCGACGAAGAGGTACTGCGGAGGGGGAGTGAACCGGAAGCCTACGCGGAGGGAATTCTGAAGGTTTGCGAACTATACCTGCAATCGCCGCTCAAATGCTTAGCGGGAGTGACGGGAGCAAATCTCAAAAAAAGAATCGAGGCTATCATAGCGAACCGGCCTGTGCTGAACCTGAATCTGCCTAAGAAGGTGGGATTGATGCTCGCCGGAATCCTGGCGGTCGCGATTCCTGTGATTCTCGGCGTCACCAATGCGCCTGAACTGCGGGCACAGGCTGAATCAGTCGCGAAATTCGAAGTCGCATCCGTGAAGCCTTCCCCGCCCCTGCAACTGCCGATCGTCAAGCCTTTTCGAGCCGGCATCTCCATGGATGCGGGGCACGTCGACATCAGACTGATGTCCCTGCGCGACCTGGCCATCGTCGCCTACCGGATCAGGCCCTTTCAGCTCACGGGCGGCCCGGACTGGATGGCGTGGGATGTGTTCGACATTGTGGCGACGATTCCCGTCGGTGTCTCGAAAGCAAGAGTGCCCGAGATGTTGCAGTCCCTTCTGGCCGAGCGTTTCGGGCTCAGGATCCGCCGCGAAAGCAGGGAAATGCCGGTTTACGCGCTGACAGTGGCCAGGGGCGGACCAAAGTTGCGCGAGGTCCCTCCGGACGATCCGGAAGCCGAGCCTGCTTTCCCGAAACCGCCGCCAGGTGGGACCGTCGTCGGGGTTGGGGGGATGACCGACCCGATGTCTGTTCGCGTCGGGCCGGCCAGCGGTCGCGGAGACGGTTCGCCGTTATTTGATCGCCGTGGCAACCCGACGGCCGAATCGCTGCGCATGGAAATACCCAAGGCGACAATGGCTCGGTTTGCAAATGTCCTGACGTCCATGGCCGATCGGCCGGTTGTCGATCGGACAGGGCTTATCGGGACGTATGAGATCGGATTTGACGTCCCCTCGCAGGACGTGAGGCGAGCGACCAGTATGCCTATGCCAGGCAAGGTCCCGCGTGCGCCTCTGCCGACGGACCCAGGGCCCGACGGGTTGACAGTGTCAGAACCGACCGGGGACGGCTCCATTTTTCAAAGTGTTCAATCGCTCGGGTTGCGGCTCGAAAAGGACAAGGCTGCGATCGAGACCATAGTCGTCGAGCACATCGAGAAGACCCCGACGGAGAACTGACGAGAAGGGCGCCCCGCCGTTGGCTTTGCGACGACGGCGGCTAAGCCGAACGACCGCAATGTGCCCAAAGCAAACCTGACAAGTCCGCGCAGTCCGTCGGGCGCGTCGCGCAACTAAGCCGGAACGTAGGTCAATCGAATCACATCTTCCGCCAATAGATCGCTGGCCACAAGGCGGAGCCGCGGCCGGGGGCCCGCGAAGAATGGCTTGCCACCACCAAGCACGATGGGATGGACGTAAAGTCGATACTCATCAATAAGACCAAGATCGGTTAGGCTTCCTGCCAGGGTTGGCCCGGCAACGTCAATTTCCCCAGCTAGCTGAGCCTTCAGCCCGCGTATCACCGCCTCGATGTCATTCTCGACAAGTGTGGCGTTGGGGCCGACAGACTTCAACGAACGCGATACCACCCACTTCGGCTGGCTCCGCCACACCGCCGCGTACTCGCGGTCCTCCGCGTCCCAATCCGGAAGGTCATCGTCCCAATAACGCATTACCTCGTACATGCGGCGACCGTACAGCATGCCAGTTGTGCCGCGCGCCTGCTCTATGAAGTGACCAAAGAGCGCGGGAGGAGGTGGCCCCATTTTCAGGTGGTCGACGTAGCCATCCAGGGACTGGTTCAGTCCATACACGAGCTTTGCCATCGCGCAAACCCTCCGCCCCGGTTTCTTCAGAACAGCTTAAACTGACCCTCCGCAGAAATCAATTTGGAGACTACTTGGACGCCCCATGGTCGCGACTGTTTCGACAACACCCCGCCACGGCGCGGGGAAAGCCGGCTAGTGAGTTAATGCGCATCAGGAACAGTACGGTCAACGTACCGGCCTGCCCGGTTGTTTCATCGTGAACGATGACGCGCACGGTCGCCGCTCCCGGCATCAGCGGCAGCTCCTGCTCCCAGTGAATCCTTTCGCGATAGACAGCGTCGAGCGACTCCGCGGGGACTACGAGCTCTTTTGAGTCCTGCCCTTCCACCAAAGTTTTCCCGCTCGCATCCAGTTCCGCGAACATGCGCGTGAATTTGAACGCCAGCCCGTTGTCCTGTTGCCGAAGCGTGAGGCCGCACGGATCGAGTGACAGCTTCAAATGCAGAGTCGGATGCGGCTCAGCGGGCGTCACGTCGGCGGCGCCCGCGATACTGATGGCGGCAGCGTCCACGGGACGCAGAAGCTCGTTTCCGTCGCGTTCGTTGTCGCCGAGATAGAAGCCCAGCGTGTAATTCGTGCGCATCGCCTCGTCCGCTTCCCGATCGCGGCCGCAATATCGTTGCCGAAATATGCCTTTCCGCCGGTCGACTCCGTCATCGTCTGCAATACCATTCCCTGCTGATCGATTCCGCAGCTCACCCCCGGACATCGATCGCATTCAGAGCCACGTCAGCGTCGTTCAACTGTGCCGGCGCGTGTTGCGACTCAGCTTCCAGGCTGTGGAGTCACCTCTTGGAAAGCCCGGCGTCACCCAGATCAGATTCTTGCGTCCAGGAAGCCGAGCCAGTTTTTCCCCGATTGCGCGCTTGGAATCGAACACGCTGATTACCCCAATGTGGATGGAGTTTTCGGTAAATACAGGGCAGAGAAAGTCACCAGGGCCGGACAGCCGCGCGATCCTTTCGTTACGGCGCGCCGCCGCAAGGAGCGTGTGTCGCCGAACGCGATGTCTCGCCGCTCGCTCGGAACAGAAAGCAAAGTGTTGGCGTCTACAGGATCAATGCCGTTGCGAATGAGACTGTCAGGACCGGCACTCCCGCGGATCGGGAATGCGCCTGCGCATTTGATAGCGGCGACAATCGCGGTCACCGCCATCCCGGCGGCTCAGTCGCCCGACGCGCCGGATTGGCAAAAGCTGGCGGGCGGTAGCCAGACATTCGAGGTTGCTTCCGTCAAACCGGCCAAGGCTTTCCGTCTGCCGAACCTTCCACTCAACACAGGAGACGCGAAACCTGGCGGCGGACGGTTTTCCGCGGCGTTCCCACTTCTCGGATACATCATCTTCGCCTACAAGATACCTCCGTATCTGGCCGACGCGACGATCGTCCAGTTGCCGAAATGGGCCGCTACGGATTTGTTCGAAATCGAAGCGCGGGCGGCGAATAATCCGACAAAAGATCAAATGCGGCTGATGATGCAGTCGCTGCTCGCCGAGCGTTTCAAATTGACAATGCATTTTGAGACACGTGATGACCGGGTTCTTGCCCTAATGCCCGTCAGGCCCGGGCAGATGGGACCGAAGCTGCGTCCCCACGCCGAAGGGCCACCCTGCGGGGACTTTGCGCTGCCAACATCGAGTTCGACGCAGGACCTCTTTCCACCGACTTGCGGTACCGACCAATCGACACAGAACGCCCAGGGTTTGCGCCGCATCGGATACCGGAACGGAACGATGGAGCGCATTGCAGAGACGATCGGAGGATACGCGGCGTTGGCGGGAGAAGCGAACAAGCCTGTGGTGGATCGAACCGGGCTCGTGGGAACGTACGATTTCACGATGGAGTATACGCCGGACGCGAACGATCAACTCAATCGGTCGCTCAGACTGAGTCGGGACAATTCAGCAGCCGAACTGGAAGGGACGACCTTCCTCACGGCGATGCGCGAACAACTCGGGCTGAAGCTGGTGCGCGCGAGCGGCGCGGTGAGGACGCTCGTCATCGATCACATCGAGAGGCCGTCGGAGAATTGACAGAGTCTATTGCGGAATCACCGGCAGCAGGATACGCGATGCATGCGCCGGATCGTGATAGACGGAGTTCAGGGCGACTCGGCGGCCACGCTCCTGCCCTAAGGGTCCCCCGGTATTCGGGTTGACGTCAAAACGCGGAAAGTTGCTGCTGGAAATGTCGAGCCGGATGCGGTGCCCGCGTCGAAATACCAGGGACGTTGGGTACATTTCAATTGTGAGTTCGACCGGCTGGCCGGGGACGAGTGGCTTCGCGTGCTCCAGCGAGTCCCGATAACGCGCCCGCACGATGCCGTCGCCGACATTCAGATCGATTCCCGCGGGGTAATCGCGATTGGGCGGATACACATCGACCAGCTTCGCCGTAAAGTCGGTGTCGGGGCCATCGGACGACGCCCAGAGCTTCACAATCAGGCGGCCGGTCACTTCCACATCCTGCGCCAGCGGAGAGGTTCGGTAAACCAGAACATCCGAACGGGCGGATAGCGGCAGGATGGCTTTGCACGGCCAATCAAGGGACAGGCAGCGCTGGTCCTGCGCTCCCCTCGACATAAGAGCGCCTTCGGAGGAAACATTGCCGCCGAGAGTCGGCACGGGATCCGCGGGATCGAACCGGTAGGACGTTGGCTCCGAAGCAGCGGGCGCGACGGTGGAAAGCGAGCCGTCCGGATGGATGTAATACGGCGTGCTCACCGCTCGGGCCGGAGGCCACTCCCGCTCGTCCCGCCAGTGTCCGCCAACATAGAGACGGCCCTCGGGTGTCTTGTGAGGCTCGCCGGCCCCCATGACAAAAATGCGAACCGGGGGTTCTTTCTCGATACCGTTATCGACGCCTTTCAGCCAGCGGTCGTACCAGCGAAGGCGGAGCGCATTGAGATCGATGGCTGCCTCCGGGCCAAATTCCGCGATTCCGGAAAAGCTGAACGCCTGACCCATATGGGTCCAGGGGCCAATGACAAGACGTTGAGGGCTTTTCTTGGCTTTCGCCAGCTCGGCGTAGTTGAGATTGGCGACTGGTCCCGACCATGAGTCATACCAGCCGGTGAGATGGCAGACCGGGATGTCCTTATATTCGGCGAGATGATCCACCACGCTGATGCCGGAATCTTTCCAGAATGAATCGTTGTCGCCGTGCCGCATGGCCTGAATCAGCCACGCTTCGTATTCGGGCGCGAACTGAAGGGGAGTCGTACCGGGACGGAGCGGGAGCATGGCCGCATAATCCCGAATGTGAGGACCGATCTGCTCGATCGCCCCGACCGCTTCGGGAACGGCCGCGGCGCGCACCGCCGCTGCGTGTCCATTCGGAGTGACGTCAGTACCGTTCGCCGTCGCGTGAACCCCGGTAGCATTTCCGAGCGTCAGGATCCAGTTCAGCCATCGCAGTTCAAAGGCGCCGTCATGCCGGATACCGTAGCGGCCGGGATTGCTCATCGCATCTACAGGAACCATGGCGGTCAGATTCGGCGCGTTTGCGATTGCCAATGCATGCTGCGTGGCTCCACCGTATGATGTGCCCATCGTGCCGATCTTTCCGTTGGACCAGGGCTGTTCGCCGATCCACTTCAGCAGGTCGCTGCCATCTGCGCCATCGTCACGACTACCGGACCAGCGCCCTTCCGACAGGTAGCGGCCCCGAACATCCTGGATCACCACCGCGTAGCCATGAGTTACGTAATATTCGATCAGCGAACCAGCGGCGCTGTCTTTGTTGTAGGGAGTCCTCTCCACGATTGCCGGAAACCGCTGGCCGGGCGCATTGCCTTGTCCCGGCAAGAAAATGTTGGTTCCGAGTTTGACCCCATCCCGCGCAGCGACCATAACGTTTCGCATCGCCCTAACCTGGTCCGATTGGGCCGGAAGTGTTTTGACTGCGGCTATTGCGCCAAGGAGGAGCAGCGTCTTTCGGAAGAACATAGTGGAAAGGCTAGCAGAAGACGTAACATGGGTCAGAACCATACCGCTTGTGAGACGAAAATAGCGTATAGATTAGCGATGTCCGCCACCGCGACAGGTCGTCACCTTGCAGTGCTGAGTCTTCTTGGCGTTTGCCCGTTCGCCGGGTTCGCGGACGCGCAGTCGTTGTCCGCCGTCGCTCGCTTTGAGGTGGTTTCCGTAAAGCCTTGCTTGGCGCATTCGGAGCCGCTTCCCGGAGATCGGAGGGGCGACTCGCGCCAAAGCTCTCCGGATCGATTACATCTGACCTGTCAAACGCTCATGAATATGATCCAGTGGGCCTACGTCAATTACGCGGATGATCGCTTTAATCCGATGGCCTCTGTTCCTATCTCAGGAGGTCCCGCGTGGATCGAGACAGAAGAATTTCAAATTGACGCCAAAGCTGATACGCCGCAATCGACCGGAGTGCTCAATGGACCAATGCTGCGAGCGCTGCTTGAAGAGCGATTTGGACTTGTCGTCCATCGAGAAGTTAAAGAAACTCCGATTTATGCGCTGACTGTCGCAAAAGGCGCGGCGCTGAGGATCTCTCCATCTACTCACAACTGTTTGACGATCGATTCCGGACGGCCCGTTCCCATGGAACCGGGAAAACCATTCCCGGTTCTATGCGGCATCTCGAGAACGACCGAAAACGGCTATGACGCGGTCGCGGTCAGCATGGCCCGCTTTGCGGAGCTTCTCTCGGACTACGCGGACAGGAAGGTAGTTGACAGAACCGGGCTGTCAGGAGAATTTGATATTCATCTCAATCTGTCTGCGTCGGACCTGGGCCATCCACCGGCTAACGCGAGCGATGACGATGCGAAGCTTGCGCGGGACCCGGCGGAAATGTTCGCCAAAGTGCGCGGCGAACTGAGGAGGCTTGGGCTGCGCCTCGACGCTGCGAAGGGACCCGCAGCCGCCTTGGTCATTGAGAAAGCCGAGAAACCTTCGGTGAATTGATTCCTGGTCTATCCGGCTGAAGCCGGCCGTACAGGAGAGAAGCCCGAGCCAGCGGATCAGTCGATTGACATCTCATGTCGACCCTATCGACCGTTCGCTGCCGTCCCTTTCGTCAATACGTTGTTGCCCGGAAGGAACTGCCACAGCCCGCTCGCCGACCCATTAAGCGCATCTTGCGCTACCGTATCCGCCTCCGCGGACCGCTGCGCCACAATCAGATTCGGAAACAATCCTCCAAGCACTACGAATAAGACTCCGGCCGCCAGCGCCCATCGCTCGCGCGGCAGCGCATCCGCCATATGCGTGAAACCCGTACGGCGTCTGCCCAGAAACAACCTTGCAAAGAGCCTGAAAACGCTCACCGCATTCATCGCAGTCGAAAGTGGAAGCACAATACCTGTGAGGGGATGCGACATCAACGTTCCGTGAATCAGGAGGTCCTGCGAGCAAAAGCTCAGCGTGCCGGGCAGCCCCACAAGAGCCAGCCCGAATACCGCGAAGGACACCGCCAGGCGCGGCGCGTGCGCGGCTAAACCCAGATACTTGCTTGACGTCAGGTTCTCACCGAAGCGGACCTCCAGCAGCCGGAGAATCCCGAAAAGCCCGACGGTCGAAACCGAGACGACAACCCAGTGAACGAGCGCTCCGGTAATTCCTTCCAGGGTGCGGCTTTCCAGCCCGGCCAGAATGCACGCTGACTGACTGAGCGCCAGGAAGGAGAGGAGCCGGCGCGGCGAGTTTTCTGTGAGCGCGCGGATAGCTACATAAAGGGCCGTGGCCATCGCAAACCAGGAGAGCACCGGGAACAGATCGCCGGCCGTGCGCGGGAAAAGCGGCAGAATCAGTCTGGCGACAAGCAGCGCGCCGAAATGCCCGTTCAGCAGAAGAGCTGAAGGAATCGCCGGGCCCGCTTCCGCCAGATCCGCGACCCAGGCCTGAGCCGGACAGATTCCTTTGCGAAGAATGACCGCGGCGACCAGCAACGCGAAGACCAGAGTTCCGCCGGGGCTTTGGCCTCTCAGAGCTTCGATGGAAAGCACATGGCCCGCCGCGAAAATGAGCGCGATCGCGAGAGCCAAAGCGAGGCTCGACAGCAAAAGGGCCGTTGCAGGACGCCATGAGGGCGCTCGAAACCACGACCGCACGAGGAATGGAACCGCAGTGAGAACCCATGCCCCCAGAAAGACCCCCAGATTGTCTGTTGAGTATGCGGCAAGGGTGGCTCCCAGAATGAGAAGGATTCCACTCATGGTTTGAGGGGTGCAATCGCGCTTGGGCAGCATCAGCGTCGAAGCCAATGTGAGGCAGGAGAACAGCGCCATTAACGCCTCAGACAACGATTCACCGCTCGGCGTTCGCAGGAGCAGCGCCACACTCGCCGCCACCGAAAACAGCGCCGCGGTGAAGCCGACGATTCGCGCCTCGCGGCGCCAGGCTACCAGGATCGCGCCGAGCCAGGGCACGCCGATTGCGATCGCAATGACGGCCGGCCTGGTGAGAATCGATGCCGCGCCGGACACTATTTGACTCCCTGTTCTGTAGGATTCGGCATCGACATCGACGGCTGTTGCCGCTGTCTGACTCGCGTGGCCGCTCCCATTCCGTCCAGCCGGCCAAACAGCCGCGAGGTCTGGAGAAGCGGATGGATGAACCAGCGATCGAGAACCGTATCGAGGTGCCCGCGGTCCAGCGCCCACCTGTAGAGCCACACCCGAGCCGTTTCCGGCAACAGGTCTTCGGTGTGCCCCTGAGACACTTCGCCGCCGATGGCGGAGCGCATGCGGTGGTAGTCGTGAAGCATGGAAGGCGCGCGCAGGAATTGCAGTGTCCGGACTAACGCGTGCCCCAAAATGTGAGCGACGGCAATCGAGCTCCAGCCGAATCCGATCTCGACGAAGATCACGCCGACCTGCGTGAGCGACGCGAACGCGAGCGATGTTTTGGCATCCGCACTGACTCGGCCTGCCAGCGCGCCGTAAATGGCGGTCGCAACGCCGATCGCGATCACACATGCCCGCGCCGCCGGGGATTCGGCGAGCAGCGGCTGGGCCCGGAGCAGGAGGTACGCGCCGGCATGGATAGAAATCGCGCCGTAAAAAATGGCGCTCGACGGGGTGGGACCTTCCATGGCGCGGGGAAGCCATCCCGAGAAAGGAATCTGCGCCGCCTTACCGGCGGCGCTGAGTAGCAGAAAGAGACACACCAGGGTCGCCTGCGATCCGGAAAGCCGCGGCATGCCGTCGGCAAACGACGCATGTCCGGCCCAGTTGTGAAGCGCAAACGCGCCGAGCAGCAGGCCGATATCGCAGGCCCGATAGACGCCGAAAACGCGCAGGGCATTATCCACAGGGGCTGGGCGGTGATCGAAAAAAGCGATCAGAAGCACTGATGTGATGCCCACGAGCTCCCATCCCGCGATCAGGAGATCAAACGAACCCGCCGCGAACGCAAGCAGCGACCCAAACGCAAAAAGATGCAGCAGGAGAAAGAAGCGAAAGAAGCCGCTCTCGCGATGCAGATAGGTCGCCGAAAACTGACCGATCAGCCCCGAGAGCGCTACGGTCATAGCAAGAAATGGAAGAGAAAGACGGTCCGCAATCAGTATCAGCGGGAAGCGGTATTCATGAACGCTGAACCAGTTTCCGAACGATACGACAGTCACGGGGGCGCCGCTTGCCGCCAAAGACCAGAAAAGCCAGCCCACTGAAAATACGCAGGCGATAAACGTCATTCCCGTGATGCGGGACAGAAGGCGTTCTGACGGAGCCCAGCCGCACAACCACGCAAGACCCAGGAGGCAGAAAACCCCGCCAGGCGCCATAACCGCAAACACCAGAGCGGCCTGCGCAGGACTCATGCCGCCGGCTCTCCCGTCCCTGTGGGGATCCAGGCCATGGGAAGATGTTCCATTTTGCCTGCGTACCATTCCGCTGAAGAGAGGGCGACCGGGAGACGCTCCAGCAGGCCCTCGGATTCCTCGAATCCGGACTCGCCTCGCACGTGCACGCGCCCGGTGGCCGGATCGATCGTAGCCATCCGGATCCACCGATTCTCAACCAGCTGTTTCAGCGATGCGCTTCGTTCGATGACCCCCCGAAGCCGTTCGGGCGTTGTCTCCATTACAAACAGGATTCGAACCGGTTCGTGAATCGAAACCATCTGCCAGGGCAAACCGGTTCGCAGATCGCTGGCGTGGCCGTCCATTACCCCGACCAGCCCGGTCACATTGTGCGGAAGTTTCGTGCCGCAGCCGTAACGGTCGTTATCGACAAATGAAAAGTAATATTCGAGACTGATGCCCGCGCAGACCGGAACGACGGCAGACAGCAATGAAGCAAGGCTGCGGTCGTCGGCATCCTGATTCGCATCATAGGAGACAAGGAAGGCTCGCCGGTCGAGAAAAAGGCCCCGCGTCAGACTGCGACGGCCGATGATGCAGACAGCGTTAGTGCAGTGACCGTATTCGGGACGCGGCTGAGCCAGATGCTCGCTGCGCTCCTCGACATGGCGCAGCGCTTCCGCCGGGTTGGCGCCAACCGGAAAAGATTCGAAGCGCCGGGCGCGCTCATGGGCGTTCCGGGCGCGCGCCCCGTCCAGCGACTTCCGAACGTGCGCGAGATCGGCGCGATGCGTGGGCGGGAGCAGGTCGAGATCGAACAGAACGATATCGTCGCTGCAGGTATCGTGATATCCCCCGATGAACCATGTGTCCTCGGAAATATCGATACCAATCTCGCGCAGGCGAGAACGCACTTCCGGACGGTTGGCCATTGCCGCAAAGAGCCGGGCGTTCGGGCCGCCACGGCGCCCTCCACAGGCTCCGCAATCGTGGGCCGATTCGTGGGGGTTGTTGAGGCTCGTCGAACCATGTCCCAGCAGCACCACGAGTCGCGCGAACTTCCGCGTCAGGCCGGCCAGGCGTAGAACGCCAGCCACGCTTTCTGCTTTTTCGTCCGCTGCGAAGCCCATCAGTAGCCCCGCAACCGCATCCTGTGACTCCGCAGCGTTGCGCATGAACTGTAGTTCGGTGCGTGGTTCCGGAAGAAAGGCCTTGTTCAGCCAGTCGCGGAGGATGGCGTAACGGCGGGGCGCCAGCAGATGTCCGATTAACGGCGCCGCCGAAAGCGCCCCCAGCGCGGTCGTCGACAGCCAGCCGCGCACTAATGACCTCGAAGATACGAACGAATTCCGCATGAGCAGTCCCAGCAGACGCCTCCGCCAGCGGCGGCTCTGGTGCAGCGCGGCATCTTCCGCTTTTGGTTGCTCGAGCACCGCGTGCCGAGGTTTGACGACAACCGGGCAGAATGCCGCACCCTCGGGATCGTCGATTCCCTGATAGTCCACTGCGACCCCGTAGTATCCGGCGGCGCTGAAAGTCTCTGTCTCCGGGTCCGTCTCCTCCAGTGCCCGCCGCATGGATTCCTCCCGCTCGTCGAGACAGAAGAACACCTGCGCGCGGGGTATGTCTTTCGAACACGCGAGACCGCGGTATTTCCGATGGCTCGCCAGGCCGTGCAGAATGTTGCGTTCATGCCGCCGTTCGTACGCCAGGTGCAGAATCCTCCGGCGTTCGAGTCCATTACACGCTTTGACTTCGGCGACAAATGATTCCCAGGCGGCATCGGACAGCAGGTTGACTTCAGCCGCTGAAAACGAGACCACGCGCGCCGCATCGTAAATGCGTGCGGTCCGGCTAAGGCGCAGCCTTTCCTGCGTCTTGAGCGGGTTCTCCTGCGGGACCGTTTCTGCAGCGCCCATACGAGCAGCCACGCGCGACATCGTCAGCCGGACCGCCAGGAAATCCATCAGGGAACACGGGATCGATTCATGCGGAGCCAGTCCCGCGCTCTCTTCGAGTTTCCGCATAAGTCCCGCCCATCCTGGCAATGCGAGCAGTTCGGACTGTAGAATCTGCTCCCATCCGGGCTCCGGAAAATTCTCCGCGTCGAGGTACTCGAGCACAACATCCGTTGCCGAGAAAGAACCGTCCTCTTGCCGGCGGAACTCTTTGTCGAGGCCGCGCAGGTATCTGGGGAAAAGGCCGCCCCGTTTGCCGAGAAGCGTCCGCACGCATTCGTAAAAGCCCTTCTCGCGACGTGGCATTGGCCAGTATGCGGCGCCCTGATCAAGGAATACGGCGCACAGCCGGATCAGCCAGGGGTGGATGATCTCGTCCATGGGGCGTGGCGTCGGGGGCTCTTCTTCACGCAGAATTGTTCGCCCGAAGCAGGTGTCGAACAGCGTCCGCAGCGCAGGATGCCGGAAGTCGGCCGCAAGGTCGCCCTGTTCGGTGCGCCACAAAATGGTGGCGCCGTCGAATTCGCGAACGCCCGGCGTAATCATGGCGCGGCGCAACGACCGCCGGGTTAAGCCTGGGAAGATCACCGCATCGGGTTCGCTTTCGAGCACAGCGTTGATGTCGTCAGAATGGATGCGGCCTTGCGCGAGATCCTTTCGATACGCCGCTTCCGACATATAAGGTTCGGCGCCGAACAGCTGAGACGCTTCGATTACCGCGCGCTCGAAAGGAAGGTGCTCGAACGCGTGCAGCGTATTGTGGTGAATGAAGACGCCGATCGGGCCCTGGGCAGGCAGCAGGTGGGCTGCGTGTTCAACGGCCTGACGCAGTCTATCCCGCCGTGACAGCGCGGAATGGTCCTGTCCCTTCATCGAGTCGTGATGCGAGCTTTCGGCTCCTGCCTTGCGGCTTCCTTGAGCATGCTTACCGTGCTGCTGAGCTGAGAGTAAAAATAGCGGCGCAGGATATCCAGAACCTCGATCAGCGCATGATCGCGAATCGAATAGAAAACCTGATTACCGACTTTCCTGCTGACAACAATCTGCTTGGCGCGCAGGACCGACAGATGCTGCGAGGCGTTTGCCTGCTCGACGCCGAGCTTTTCGATCAGCTTTCCGGCTGACATCTCGCCATCGCGCAGCAACTCGACGATCGCAATCCGGGTCGGATTGGCGAGGCCCTGAAAGATCTGACTCTTGAACTGCCGGAGCGCGGCGCTCATCTCAATAGTATATTCGCAATCGTGAATATATGCAAATTCTAGCGAAGGCCAGGCAAATCAGGCATCCCCTTGCGGCGCCGGTCCAGGATTTTGTCAATGACATAGCGGCGCCCCGGCAGCCTTGGGCGCAAAACTGCTTGCCCGGCGCTTGTGGCCGGAAGGAGATGAGATCGGTAGCTCGATCAGCTTCAAAACCGACGCGCGCAGCTATCCCGGGGGCCGTCCGTTGAAACAGAGTCGTGAGGGTAATCGCGCGACATCGACACCGGACTGGCGGAGGACGAGAACAGCCGCCTGCTCGTTTATTTTTCCGACGAATTCCCGCTCCGCCGGAAATGCGCTCGTGCTTCGCGTAAAAGTCTCCATACCGCGTCGCACACTGGATTTCCGCCGTGCTCGGCGGGCTCGCGCTTCTGCTGACGATCTCCGGCGCCTACGGTGTGATCTCATACCTCATTGCGCAGCGCATTCGCGAATTCGGAGTTCGCATGGCGCTCGGCGCGGCGCCCCTTTCAGTCGTTAAGCTCGTGCTTCGTTAATCGCTGCGCCTCGCGATTATCGGAGCGCTATGTGGCTCGGCCCTTGCGCTCGCCTCCTCAGGGCTCTCGCGTCGCGGATTGTTATGCTCTACGCCTTCGACCGCTCCGCTTTCGGCAGAGGCATCCTGATCATGATCGCCTCCTGCCTCGCCGCGGCATTCTTTCCATCATGGCGAGCCTCTCGCATTGATCCGATGAGTACGTTGAAGCACGACTAAAACTCATATGGCCCAACAGTTCTCAAGGTGCGGCGTTGGAGCCCGTCATTCCTGGTAAGGACCTTCTCGAACTCCGACATCCGCTGATCCGATGAAGCCTCAGGTATAAACTTCTGGACACCGTCTGACTTGTAGACTCGCGCGAGTTGGCGCCGGTACATATGCGACGCGCCCTTCCAGTGATGCTTTCGGGGCTATGAGTTTAGATTGGTGGTTACACGCACACATAACCGCATTTGCGCTGGCATCGCACAAGAACAAATCTGGAAACGGAAGCAACAGCGGTGTAGAATACCCGCGGATCACTTAAGTCCGAAAGACGCTTCGCCCGCCACACGCCTACTAGCGCGGACCGTGCGTGCGCGTCCGCCACCTATGCACGCGAAAGCCGGGCTCAGTGTGCCTGCAGAGGAGGAACCTGATGGAATCCACGAAAGATTCGAAACTCAGCGGGTTGCAACGTACGTTCTCCCGCCGTAACTTACTCAAGGGGGCCACCGCTCTTACTGCCGCCGCGAGTGTCAGGAAAGCGTTTGCTCAACAGACAACCGGCGCCCCGTCTGGCACGGTTTGGCTCTACATCGGCACCTACACAGGTAATCCCGGAGCGTTTGCAAGCAACGGGATGGGCATTTACTTATGTGAGCTTAATCTTTCTACGGGAAAGCTAACTGTTTTGAGGCTCGTAGCTCCGGTTGTGACGACCGGAATGATAACCACAGCGAGTCCTTCTACGATTGCTCTCGATCCGACGCGGACGCACCTGTATGCGGGAAATGAATTCGGGCCGCCCGGAGCCGTGAGCGCTTATTTGATCAACCGGCTCACAGGCGATCTGACGCTCCTGAATGCTCAGCCCGCCAAGGGCGCTCCGGCTTATGTCAGCGTTGATCATCAGGGCAAGTATCTTTTCGCGGCCGAATACACAGGCGGCTACTTCGAAGCGTTCCCGATTTTGGCTGGAGGGTCACTCGGGCCAGCGGTGTTTCAGCAGTTTGACGCCGATAACGTTGGGCCGCAGACCGCCACCAATGCGCCTCCGGGGAGTTTCGCGATCAGCGCTCATGAGGGGCCGAATGGACACCCGCACCAGATGGAGGCGGACCCCTCGAATAAATGGGTTGTGGGCGCGGATGCGGGGCAAGACCGGATATACGTCTGGACACTGACCCAGGGAGCCACCCCGCCGCTGACTCTGACTACTACCGCGAATCCCCCCGGTGGATTCGTGAACGCGCCTCCGGGCGATGGGCCGCGCCACTTCGCGTTCCACCCCAACGGGATCTGGATGTACTCCATTCAGGAAGAAGCGTCCACCATCATGTTCTGGCATTTCAACGCCGCTACGGGAGCTCTTACAGCGCAACAGATCATCCAGAGTGTGCCGCCGGGATTCGCCGGAACGGACTTCACTTCGGAAATCCGCGTCTCCGCCGACGGCAACTTCGTCTACGGGGCAAACCGCACGAGCGACACCATCGGCGTTTTCTCCGTCGGCCATGATGGCACACTGACTCAGGTAAGCCACGCTTCAACACTGGGGGATTATCCGAGAATATTTACCATCGATCCCTCTGGGCGGTTCATCGCGGTTGGTAATCAGCGCGCTGACAACGTTACCACTTTCGCGATTAACCGGGGAGACGATGCCCAAGGCGACGAGCAGGGAGACGGGGGCGGTTCTGGATCCCTTGCCTTCACAGGAAATTACACGCCAGTGGGCAGCCCATCGGGTATGGTCTTCCTGATTTGATTTGATCTACTGTGCGCCAGGAGTTGATGCGGGTTGTCGCGCTTTCGGCTCCTGTGGCCATGGGCCATCCAGGCTCGACGGCGTCGGGTTCTCCCGTGCCAGTTCCAATACTTGACGGTTGGCAATCTGGAAGTAATTCCCTGATCTCCGCCCGCGAAACCCCGATCTACGTTCGGGAAGAAGTTCCATCGAGAACTTGACTGGCGTAATCTCGCCGCCGTAAGCTAAGAATTCTTGGTATGCAAAACAAAGCGGTCATACTGAACCGCAGGTTGCCGGAATGGAATCGCGCGAAGAAACTTCTGCTCGCATGCGCGGGAGCTGCGGCGCTGACTGGTCCGATCCTCGTTGGCTTACTGATCGGCGTCGGCAACATAAGCGAGATTCACGCGCAATCGCCAGCGCCCCAGGTGACGGGCACTCCAACGCCTCAGCCTATCGCCCCGAGGCAGAAATTCGAGGTCGCGTCCGTTCGCCGGTGCGATCCAAATACGGCGGCGCGCGGAGGGCGGGGCGGCGCTGGCGGCGAAGGAGCCCCGGGGGCCTGGTCGCCCGGCCGAATCACCATAAGCTGCGTGACCGCAATGACGCTTGTCCAGCACGCTTACGTCCGTTACGCCGATGGTAAGACCGAGCCCACGTTTGCAATGCGGATGCCTCCCATCAGCGGAGCTCCCGCCTGGGTCACTTCCGACCTTTACACTGTCGAAGCGAAGGCGGAGGGGAATTCCAGCAAGCCCACTATGTTCGGTCCCATGCTGCAGTCGTTGCTGGAAGACAGGTTCGGGCTGAAGCTGCATTACGAAACCAAAATCGTCCCCACCTGGGATTTAACCCTGGCGAAAGGCGGCTCAAGACTTAGATCAACCGTCGACGAGCCTGGAAAATGCGACCTCGATCTTCCCCCGGGAATGAATCCCAAAGGTCCCGATGGGACGACCCTTCCAGGCTTCACGCCCGAGGGGCACTTTAGAATCCCACCTCGGCGGCCTGGACAACCGTGCCATTTCCTCGTGACCCTAACGCACGGACCGAACAGGTTCCTGGTTGGCAAAGCGATTGCGCTGGACGAGTTGTCGGCATACCTTGTCCGCGAAACGGACCGCCCGGTTACCGATAAGACCGGCCTCACCGGAAAATTCGATGTAGTGCTCGAATTTGCGCCCGACGAGACAGCTGCTGAGCCCGGTTCGCCATCAGATATACCTACTCTGGTTACCGCGCTGCAGGAACAGCTCGGGCTGAAGCTCGTGCCTGCCAGAGGGCCCCGCGACTTCATCGTCATCGATCACATCGACAGGCCTTCGCAGAACTGATTGTCTGATCCCGTCATCGCCGTAAGCGCCTGCGCAAAGGCGTAGCCGTTCATCGGCTCGTGCCTGAGACAGTGCAGGATCATCATTTCCCAGCGCTCCGGGAAACAGATCGCGCGATTCGTCGGGCGCCATACTTGCTTGCTCCGGGCATAGAGCTTGCGATTCTCAAATCGATGTCAAGGGAGTAACTCCGACCGACCGCAACACGTTTCTCGCGGTTTCGGGACTACTCGCGGCGATCGCGTGCGCGGCGTGTATCGTGCCGTGCGGGCGCGCAGCAAAAGTGGACCCAATGGTTGCATTGCGGCATGAGTGACAGAGCGTCGCGGAAGTCGGCGACCAGAGTCAATTGGCCCTTTCCACCTGGCCAATAATCTTCGGAGGCAGGCCCGGCGGCGTCTTTGGCTCCTCCGTCTCTGGCGTGATCGGTGGAGGCAGGAAAACCATCTCCCGCTTCCTATTCGCCCGTCCTTTGCCTCTCAGCTTCTCTTCGAGTGGCCTCCAGCAGTGCGCGCAGATGTCGAATTCCCGGCCATCGATCTCCTTTTGAAAACATTCCTTCTGGTTGTCGCAGAGATCACAGAGGATCACGTTCCACACCTCCCTGCCGATTCGAGTTTTACGCCCGCAGGCTGATATTCTCGTGGCCGAGCGCAGGCGAGATAATGGTCACGGAGGCGTAGCCATGCGCTTCGACGCGTTCTCCTTCGGCTCCATTCGAATCGATGGCATCACCTACGAGCATGACGTGGTGATCGACCACGGACAAGTGCGCAAGCGCAAGAAGAAAGCATCGAAAAAGTTTCGCGGCGAATTCGGGCATACTCCGGTCTCAGTTGAGGAACCAATCCCCTGGACTTGCAAGCGGCTCGTCATCGGTACCGGAACCGGCGCCCTACCGGTAATGGATGAGGTGAAGCGTGAAGCCGCCCGTCGCAAAATCAAGCTCCTCATTCTGCCGACCCTCGAAGCCATTGAGAAGATGAAGCAGCATCCCCGCGACACCAATGCCATTTTTCACGTGACCTGCTGAATAGAAATCCGGCCCAAAGCGTCAAGTCCACCGCTTGACTCGCGTAATCTCGGCGCGTAAGCTAAGAATTCTAGGCATGGGACGCAAAGCGCAAAAGAACGATTCGTTGCCCGGTTCACTGGACATGCTGATTCTGCGGACACTGTCCCTCCGCGACCTCCATGGATACGGCATCGTCCAGTTCATTCAGCAATCGTCCGACAACGAACTCCTCGTCGAGGAGGGCTCGCTGTACCCCGCTCTCCAGCGGCTGGAGCTGAACGGCTGGATCAACGGCATCTGGGGCGTGACGTCGACTAATCGGCGGGCGAGGATTTACAAGATCACTGCGGCTGGCCGCAAACAACTGGCGGCTGAAACCCGGAAGTACGCGAAACTCACGCTGGCGATCGCCCGTGTCATGGGAACGGAGTAACGGACATGTTGATGCGGCGGCTGAGGTATTGGACGGAGAGCGCCAGGCGCAGCGAGGCGCTCCGCGAGGAAATGGAACTCCACCTTGCGGAAAAAGCCGCGGAACTCGAAGCAGACGGCATGACTGCCGAGAGCGCGCAGGCTGAAGCGCGGCGTCGATTCGGCAATGTCGGGCTGAAGCGCGAAGACTCTCGGGAGATCTGGACAACACGGCTTTTGTCGGAACTGGAGCAGGATGTCCGTTACGGCATGCGCACCATGACCGCCAACAAGGCATTCAGCGCCCTGGCGGTACTGTTGCTGGCGCTCGGTATCGGGGCCAATACCGCGATCTACAGCTTCATGGAGTCGATTCTGCTGCGCTCGCTGCCGGTGGGCGATCCCGAGTCGCTGGTGGTTCTGAACTGGCATAGCCGGCCGCCCCAGGAGGGCAATAAGGAATGGGTCCACGTCATGCACGGGATACAAGGCCATTTCTGGCCGGGCGACAAAGGCGCCCTGGCCAGCGGGATTTTCCCGTACCCCGCGTTGGAGACCCTTCGTGAAGAGAATCCCGTCTTTTCCACGCTCTTCGGATACTTCAACGGACTACACCGTACCTTGGCGGTCCGCGGGCAGGCCACGAGCGCCAGCGCGGAATATGTTACCGGCGAATATTTTCGCGGCCTCGAAGTGTCGGCGGCCGCCGGACGTCTGATCAGCGCCGAAGACGATCGTCCCGGCGCAACGGCGGTCGCCGTCATCAGTTTTGCGACAAGCCAGAATCGCTTCGGCGGACCTGCAAATGCGATTGGACAGTCGATTCTCGTCGATAACATTCCCTTCACGGTGATCGGCGTCACGCCGCCGGAATTCTTCGGAGTCGACCCCGCGGCGGCGCCGGATCTCTACCTTCCGTTGCGCACGAATCTGCTCACAGACGGCCCCGAAGCAGCTCGTGTGTACAGCGACGGAAACTTCTACTGGATCGAAATGATGGGCCGTCTGCGTCCCGGTGTCACTATGGCCCAGGCGCAGGCAGCCCTGGCTCCGCGTTTTCGTCAATGGGTTGCCACCACCGCGAAGACCGAAGGTGAGCGCGCCAAACTGCCCGCGCTGATTCTGAATCCCGGCGCTGAGGGTCTGGGCAGCCTTCGCCGTCAATATTCGAAGCCTCTGTACGTACTGCTGGTGATGGTGGGATTGATCCTGGCGCTCGCGTGCGCGAACATCGCCAATTTGCTGCTGGCAAGGGCCGCCGCGCGGCGGCGCGAAATAGCTGTCCGGCTGAGCCTGGGAGCAGGGCGGTTCCGCGTCGTGCGGCAGTTGCTCACCGAGAGCGTGATGCTGGCGTCGCTCGGCGGAGCGTTTGGGGTCCTGTTTGCGATGTGGGGAATGCGAACGCTGACGCTTCTGCTCTCCAACGGGCAGGAGAACTTTACGTTGCACGCGGAACTGAACTGGAAGGTTCTCGGCGTGACGGCTGCGCTCTCCGTGATTTGCGGTCTGTTATTTGGCCTCGCTCCGGCGATTCAGTCGACGCGTCCGGACGTCATGCCCACGCTGAAAGATGGCCGTGGGGGCGGACCGCGCCGCCGCGCGCAGCACGTTCTTGTGGTCGCCCAGATCGCGATCTCTTTCCTCATCATGGTCGCCGCGGGTCTGTTTGTCCGCACACTCAACAAGTTGCATTCCGTCCAACTGGGATACGCCCGCGAGAACATCCTTCTGTTCACGCTGAATGCGCGCCAGGCCGGGCATCGCGAGCCGGAGATGACCACCTTTTACGCGAACCTGCGCAAGCGCCTGGAATCGATCCCCGGGGTTAGCAGCGCGACGCTTTCGCAATCTTCGATCATCAGTGCGGGCAGCGCCGGGGGGGCATACAGGGGGACCATGAAGATCGGCGCTGCGACCATCGCGGGCGCAGGCGTCATGGCCGCCGGACCGCGTTTCCTCACGACGATGCAGATTCCGATCCTGGCCGGGCGTGAGATTGACGAGCGCGACCAGGCGGGCTCCCCGCCGGTCGCGGTGATCAGCGAACGGCTGGCGCGGATTTACTTCGGGAACGAGAATCCGTTGGGCCGACGCATCACGTTCGAAGACGACAAACGCGACCTCGAAATCGTGGGCGTGTCGGCGAACGTGCGCTACGGCGGTCTGAAAGGAGACGGCGGTTCCATGACCGTGTTTGCAGCGGCCCGCCAGTTCCCTTCGGACCGGGTGACCTACGCGCTGCGCGTTGCAGGTGATCCGCCGAGTTATGTAAGGAGTGTGCGGGAGATCGTGCGGGAGGCAGATTCACGCATACCGGTCACAAACGTCGCCACACAGGCTGCGGAAATCGATCGGACGATCAGCCGGGAAATCACGTTCTCGAAACTATGCGCGGGCTTTGCGGTTCTCGCGCTCCTGATCGCGTGCGTGGGGCTCTACGGGACGATGTCGTACAACGTCGCGCGGCAAATCGGCGAGATTGGAACCCGTATGGCGCTGGGCGCGCAACGCGGCGCGGTGCTTTGGATGGTTCTCCGCCGCGCTCTGATACTGGCGGCGGTGGGGCTCGCGATCAGCGTACCTATCGCGTTGATCGCGTTCCGGCTGGTCAAATCGTTTCTGTTCGAGACCCAGCCCAACGACCCGGGGACTCTGGCGCTGGCTGGCGCCCTGCTCCTGAGCGCCGCGATTCTCGCCGGCTATGCGCCGGCAAGGCGAGCATCCCGAATTGATCCGCTGGCGGCTCTGCGGCACGAATAGACTGGTCCGATCGGATCGGCAATGAAACCATAGCGGGACCTGGCTTCGGGGGACCATAGGCGACGAGCAGCGGGCCTGACAACACGTTGACCGCTCTGCGTTTTTGGCAGCCCGATAACCGATTATGGGCTGATGCGAGGGGAATACGGGCTGCGCGCACGACGCAGCGCGAGGCATTCGCTGTCGCCGGAGAGGAAGTAAACGGAGATATTATCGGTGGCGCGCCGCCGCTACAATGCGGCGCGGGAACTGTCTTTCGGTATTGAGCTGCCGGCAAGCGAGAGCAGCCTCAGCGTCACCGCCACCGCCGGGATCAGATAGGCGAACGTAACGCAGGTCCACATCAATGCGCCCGCGCACTGCTGATCCTCAAGAGCGGAAAGAGCGAAATGACGAGGCGCGCTATTGTAATGCGGGTACACGACGTGGCCACAAAACGCGAGAAACGCGGATAGCGCATCGCACGGCAGCGTCGCCATGAAGAGATAGATCAGGATCGCCCATTGCGCGTGAAGCCGGAACACCGGCAGCCAGAAGAGCAATCCCGCAGAAAAAAACGATGCTTGTTCTATGTGATGCCAGAGCATCGATGCGAAGCCCAATTCAAAGAGAGCCGGGATGTGCCAGGCGATGAGAGTCGCGGCGGATGTGAACCAGCACAGTAGCGGATTCACCGAAGGCCGCAGCATAGGAAGCCCAAGCAAAAGGAGCGCCGGCGCGATGGTCATCAGGAGAAGGTGCTGCGCCATATGGGCGGTCAGTAATTCTTCATCAAGCATCGCGAGTGGAGAGGCTGCGGCGAGCCATACGAGGATCAGTCCACAAAGAAAACTCTCGACGCGCCACAGCGGGATGATTTTTCGAGAGCGAATCCAGCCAGCGACGTATAGAAACCCGATTAGAATCAGGGCGGCTGTTAAGGGAACGGCTTCCATAGCCTCGTCCTAGGGAGTCGGTTGGACGGCTCGCGATGCATCGAGAGCAGGCGCCTGACCAGGGTTGTGCAGGACCTGGAGGAATGCCACGAGCGCTGTCGTCTCCGCGGGATTCAGACTGTTCCCGTACGCCGGCATGTTGCCTCGGCCTTGTAACACCTGGCGGATGAGTTGATCCTTCGTAAGCCGCGCGGCGACTGTATCGAGAGCCGGACCCCGCTGGCCGCCCTTGCTTTCGAGCGCGTGGCAGTTATGGCACTGCTTCTCCTGAAACACGACGGCGCCCTGGCGCTCCAGCGCCGTTCTGCCATGAAGGATCTTCTCCGGAATCGGCTCGCCGCTCCACGCGGTCATCTCCGGACTCCATGGCGAGTATTCGGCGAGGTTCGTAAACGTCCGCAGCGCAACTGCGATCAGGACGATGGAGAGCACCGCAATCGGCCGCCGGCGCCAGCTCTTTTCTCCTTCGCCGGCCAGAAAGGGCAGCGCAATCAGCAAGCCGATCACGATCACAGGTCCGATCAGCAGAGCGGGCGTTTCCATCGATGGCGGAAGAAGCGCAAGCAGCGCGTAAAGCCACAGGAAAAAGAAGTCAGGTTTCGGAACTGTCTGGATGATGGTGGGATCGGGCTGCCCCGTCGGTCCGAACGGACCGAAGAAAGCCGCGCAAAGCGCGATCGCGGCGAGAATAACCGCCGAAAAGAACAGGTCCTTCCAAACGGCGTAGGGGAAGAAGGGAGCGCCGTCGGTCCGGGTCAGTTCATGATATTCGCTATCGTAGGTAGCTTTACGGACGATGCGCCCGGGCATCGGCCATTCGTTGATCCCGAGCTTCAGCACCATCAGGAGATGCAGGCCGACGAAGGCAATCAGCGCTCCGGGAATGACGAACACGTGCATAGCAAAGAACCGGGAAAGCGTCGCGCCGCCGATAATTGGGCCCCCGAGCATCAGCCTCACCGCCGCGGGACCAAGCACGGGCGTGCGGCTTGCGATGGATGCTCCAATGCCCAATCCCCAGTACGCGTCCTGATCGAAGCGAAGCACCTGACCCGTGAAGGCCATTCCCAACGTCATGAGCAGGAGGAAGACGCCGACCACCCAGGTCAGCTCGCGCGGATATTTGAAGGCGCCAAAGAGAAAGACCTGGATCATGTGGATCAGAACGATCGCGACCATGAAGTTGGAGCCCCACCCGTGCAGGGCGCGAATGAACCATCCAAGCGTCACCTCCTGGTTCAGACCCTGCAAGCTGTTCCATGCCTCGGCCGCCGAGGGAACATAGGTGAGCGCGAGCAAAATTCCCGTGACGAATTGGAGGATCAATACGGTCAGCGCGGCGCTCCCGAATATGTACCACCAACTCGCTGTGTTCCGCGGAACCGGATGCTCCACGGCTTCTCGGACAGGCGCCGCGAGCTGCAGCCTTCGGTCGAACCACTTTCCGATTCGCCAGATCATGCGCACGGCGAACTCTTTCCGCACCCTCCGCATCCGAGCTTCGCCGAGGCCGCGCCGGGCGTGGGCAGTTCGCCCGCCTGAATCAGCACGCGACCGTTTTCCAACTTGTACGGATATTCGAACATCCCGCGCTCGGGCGGGCCCGCTGCTCGTGAGCCATCGCGATAGTAGGCTCCGCCGTGGCAGGGACAAAGAAACAAGCCCGACTGCGGAAACCACCGAACAGGGCAGCCAAGATGCGCGCAGTTGACCGCGAACACCTGGAATCGATCGCCTTCGATGTGCCGCACCCAGCACGCCGTGTCTGCGGTCTTGCCGTCGGTCGGGCCGACATACGGATTACGGAAACTTGCGAGGCGCGTCTCGCCCACCGGGAAATCGCTGGCCGCGCCCAGTGTCACCCACGAGTTATATCCGGCGCCGCGTCCTCGAGTGACTGCCGACAAGATAAATCCCACGATGGGTACCCCGAGAAGCGCCGCCACCACGCCATTGAACAGAATTCCCAGCTTCGTCAAAACGCCCCGTCGCGATAGTTGTTCTTCAGGAATCACTTCGAAGCCTCCTCGGGTTGCCGTGCTTGTAACGTCGCGTAGGGCTGGCCTGGATAGGGAGGCCTCTGGGCGACTAGCCAGGCAACGACGTCCGCGATGTCCTGCCCTGCCATCGGCCGCCCCTGGACGTCAGACCGCCAATCCGGCGCGCCCAGCTCCGGACGGCCCGCAATCACAATGGTTCGAAGATATTGATCGCTGACCAGCGCGAGATAGCTTCCGTCCACGATGGAACTGCCCGCTTTAGTGCCTTGACCGTCCGCGCCGTGGCACGAAGAACAGAACGTCTTATAAACATCCGCGCCGCGCTGCGCGTCGCCGGGCGCCGGTGCGGAGTATGCGGGAAGGTTCGCGTCCCGCTGCGCATCGGGACGCGCCCAGGCGCGAATTCCGCCGACGATCACGTCGATCTGCTTGTCCGTGAGGGATCCGCCATTGCTTTGCGCGAACGCCGGCATTCCAGTACCGTGGACGCCGCCTGCGGTGACGGACCTCAGCACGGAGTCGTCCGCGAGAGCAAGATACACGGGGTTGCTCAACGCAATCGACGCGCCGCCCTTGCCATCCGCGCCATGGCAACCAGAGCAGTTCTCTTTGTAGAGAACATTGAAATCCAGAACTTCGTCCGGACGAACGACCTCCGGACGAGGACCGGGCCGGCCGGGTAGATCGTTACAAGCGGTCAGCGCGAGGATGCCGGCAAGGAGAAAGACAAATCTCAAGGCTGATCGCTCCGCTCCGAGTCTTCATGTCTCATGCCGGGAGCCTCGATTCCGGCGCGCATTGCAAACGGCATGAACTGCCGCGTGCGCACGCGCGCCTGACGGACCACCACCAGCCCCGCCACAACGCCGAAGCCGATTTGCGATAAGACGAACCATTTCCAATCGATCCTTTGGTTCATCAGCGGATTGATTATGCCCAGAGTCGCGTAAAGAAGCCCTGACCACACAATGGGGGCGATCAAGCCGCCCAATATAATGGGCCGTCGCGGAAACATCGGTAACATCACGCCGTACAACAGACCAACCAGCACGGACGTCACGAGGTGGAGCAATGAGGCGACCAGCAGTAATCCCGGATTGAAGGACTTGAGGTACTCCGTCGAAAGCTGCATCGGCTCCGCATGTACGACCGCCGCCAGAAGATTGATGGGGTACCAAATGCTGCCTTGGGTGACGCCGTATATTCCGGCAAGCAAAGCCATCGCCACGCTCCCGGCAATTCCGCCTTTAATGCCGGCGCTGACAGGATAGATTTCGACCGGGATGCGGAGACGATGGATTTCGGGCGCGATCACGGCGCGCGTCACCTCCGCCCACGCCGTGGTGATCGGTTCAACCACCGGTTCGACGGGCGCCATTTCGTGCCGCTCGTGCGGGAACACGTCGCGGAACCAGCCAATCGAGCTGGCGACCAACAGGACTGCGCCGACAATGCTGATGTCGGCGCTCATCAGGAGGCCAGCGAACAGCAGCGTGGCGCCAAACGCGAGAACTACGGGCCATGCTGTCGGCGCTGGAAGTTCGACCTTCGCCGGCTGGCTCCCGCCGTTGAAATCGTTGCTCATGCGCGCAGCCCCACGATGTAGACCACTGTAAAAACCACAACCCAAACCGCGTCGACAAAGTGCCAGTAGAGCGCGAAGACGCTGATTTGCGGAGAATGCGCCTCAGTCACCTTCGCGGCAAGCGAGAACGCGATGACGATCAGGAATCCGATCAGACCCACGGAAACGTGAAGGGCATGAAGTCCGACGAGCGAATAGTACGTCGTACCGAAAAGGTTCGTCGAAATGGTCAGGCCGTGCTCGATGAGGTGGCGCCACTCGAATCCCGTACCGACCAGAAATATCGCGCCCAAAGCGAACGTGAGAAACCAGAGAATCTTAAAAGAACCGAGTTGGCCGCGCTCCAGCGCTCGCTCCGCAAAATGTATAACAATGCTGCTGGAGAGCAGGCAGACCGTATAGAAGACCGGGACTTCCAGCACGTCGCGGGGCATCGGCCCGTTGACGCTTTTCCCAATATAGAAGAGATACGCGACGACGAAGATCGTGAAAATCGCTGCTTCGGCGGCGATCAGGCAATACATTCCGATGCGCCCTCGTGAAGGAAGCGTCCACTCGGGCGTCAAAGCTGCGGGCATTGCGCTCATGAGTGAGTCCTCATTCGTATTTCCAGTCCGGGTCTTCCGGATGCTTGATGTCCCATAGCGGCCGGCGGCTCTTTACGTCGGGCAGAGTCGCAAAATTGTAAACAGGCGGAGGCGAAGCGACGCTCCATTCGAGCGTCCACGCATCCCACGGATCGTTGCCGGCCTTCTTCCCGCGGAAATACGACCAGATGAGGTTAAAGACGAAGCACAGGGTGCCGATCGTTTGGACAATCGCTCCAATGCTCACGATCAGGTTCCACACCTCCCAGCCTCTTCCGGGTTCGTAGGTATAGATGCGCCGCGGCATTCCGAGAAGGCCGGGAATGTGCATGAAATCGAAAGTCAGGTGAAAGCCGATCAGGAAAAGCCAGAAATGCCATTTGCCCAGCGTCTCGTCGAGCAAGCGCCCGGTCATCTTCGGATACCAGTAGTAGAAAGCGCCGAACAACGAGAACAGAATGCCGCCCACAATTACGTAATGGAAGTGCGCCACGACAAAATAAGACCCGCCGAGTTGCCAGTCGAACGGCGCCGCGCCCAGCATGATTCCCGTCAGTCCGGCGATAAGGAATTGGAACAGGAAGCCGACCGCGAACATCATCGGCGTTGAATAGCGAATCTTGCCGCCCCACATCGTCCCTAGCCAATTGAAGATTTTGATGCCGGTGGGAATGCCGACGCTGAGGGTGGTCAGGACAAAGAACGCATTCGAGTAAGACGCCATGCCGACCGTGTACATATGGTGGGCCCAGACACTCATGCTCACGAACCCGATACCCACTGTGGCCGCCACCATGATGGGATATCCGAAAATCGGTTTCCGCGAGAACACCGGGACGATTTCCGAAATGAAGGCGAACGTCGGAATGATGAGAACGTAGACCTCGGGGTGTCCAAAAATCCAGAAAAAGTGCATCCACATAACAGCGGATCCCCCGGCCTGCGTGTCGAAAAAATGCCCCCCGAGATAGCGGTCCACCATCAGCATCATTTGCGCCGCGGTCAGCGGGGTGATCGTAAACAAAACCATTCCGCCCATTACGAGATACATCCAGACCAGCAGCGGCATCTTGCCCAGCGTCATACCGGGGCAGCGCATCGACAAGACCGTCGCGACCAGATTCACGGCCGTCGCGACGCTGCCGAATCCCGCGACCAGAAGGGCGATCGTCCAGTAGTCGGTACTGTGTCCTTTGGAGAACGCGGGGGAAGTGAGCGGCGCGTACGCCCACCAGCCCACATCCGGCGCGCCCCCCGCCCCGTATAATCCATCGCCGCCGATGAAGCTGAAGTACAGCAGCAAGCCACCGAACGCGGTAATCCAGAATCCCCACGCATTGAGGCGGGGAAAAGCCATATCGCGCGTGCCGATCATCAGAGGAACCAGGTAGACGCCGAACCCGAACATGACCGGCATGGCCACGAAAAAGATCATCGTGGTCCCATGCATGGTGAACATTCGGTTGAATACTTCGGGGGATACGAATTGCGCGTGGGGAACGGCAAGCTGAAGCCGCATCACCATCGCCTCGATGCCGCCGATCACGAGAAAGAGCAAAGCCAGGCCGATGTACATCAGCCCGAGCTTCTTGTGATCCACGGTGATCACCCACTCGTGAAGCGTCTCGAGCCACGTTCTTCCTGACTCCCGCTCCAGATGGATTGAGCCCGAGATGGGTACGGATTCCGATGCCATAATTCTCCCTGTCTCGATGCGCCTCAGCGAAGAGTCAACATGTAAGCGGTCACCGCATCCAGTTCCTTGTCAGTCAGTTTCATCGAAGGCATTAACACGCCAGGCTTGATAGCAGCCGGGTTTTGAATCCACGCGCGGAGATTCGCCGCATTATTTTGCGCGGCGCCGGAGCCGATCGTCTCGCGCCCCATCAAATGCGTCAGGTCTGGACCGAACAGGCCGTTCGCGACGCTTCCCGAAACCTTGTGGCAGTTAATGCATGCGGTGCTGTTGAAGACGCGCCGCCCCTCCTCGGCTTGCGCATCGGGGGCCTCGTTTGCTTTTTGGCGCTGGTCACTCACCCAGCGGTCGAAATCGGCTCGCGATTCCACAACCGCCCGAAGTAGCATCTTCGCGTGTTGTGTCCCACAGTACTGAGCGCATTGGCCCAGATAAGTCCCCGTTTCATGCGGATCGATCCAGGTGTTGTTCGGGTGATTCGGAATTAAGTCGGTTTTGCCCGCGAGCCGCGGAATCCAGAAACTGTGGTCTGTATCGGCCGAGAGTAACCGGAGAAATGTCGGCGTCGGATGCGACGGGTCGCTGACCGGAACGTGCAGTTCATTGGCGGTCACAAAGCCGTACTGCGGATACTGATATTCCCACCAGAACTGGTGGCCAATGACGGTGACCTCGATCGTCCCCGCGGGCATTCGCGCATCCTGCACGGCGTGAATGATCCGCGCAGAGGTCATGAACAGCACGATCACGATCAACACCGGAATCACCGTCCATGCCAGTTCGAGCTGATCGCTGCCGTAGATTTGCAACGGCTCTTTCTGATCCTCGCCGGACCGGCTCCGGAATTTCACGGCTGCGTAAATCAACATGCCGCAGACGACCGCGAAGATTACTGCGGTCACCGCCAGGACGAACAAGGAGAAGCCGTAAATGGACTTTGCCGGAGTTGAGGCGGGGGCAAAAATGCTGGTCGGACTCGAAGTTTGCCCGGAAGCCCGCGCAAGACCCAAGATGGCGAGAATGAAGCAGCGGCAAAGCCTGATGTTGGCCCCGGCGCGAGTTGTCATCGCACTCCTTTACCCGTTCATCGAGCCTACGAAATCGTACAAAAAAACAAATTGCAGGCAGGCAAGGTACGCCGTGCGCCAACTATATAGCGGCCCACCAGCCTGGGCGCAAACATCCCTACCCTCGCGTCAGCGGTGGGACGCTGCGCTATGCTCGGCGCGCCGAAGGCCGGTCGTCCTGCCAACCGTCAATGCCCGGATGCTGTTTCGGCAGTTGCCGTTTGAAAACATTTCACGATGGCTTCGCCTCAAAACGGCTGTGGCGCGAACTCGATCCCTTCGGCACGCTCGAAGCAAGCGGTTTTCAGTTTTGCCGCGCGCCGCGCAGCCGGGTGAAACGGTTTGGCCAGCAGAACGCGATACCATCGTGTCCGGCAGCGTAGCCACAAGCGAATACACTTGATCAGAAAAATACTCATGCGAAGTTTGCCGATAGTCCTTCTCCTCACTGCCGCTGCGCGAATGCTTCCGGCAATCACCATCGAGCAGTATCATCCGCATGACTTCGCGCTGACCGGTCAGGCGACCGGCAATCCGTTCGATGTCGAGCTTCGCGGCGAATTTGCCGGTCCTGACGGAACCCGCATTGTCGTCCCGGGCTTTTATGCGGGCGCCAATACGTGGAAGATTCGCTTTTCGCCAACCGTTGTCGGCCGCTGGTCCATGACTACCGTATCGCCGGTCGCCGCGCTCAACGGTCACACGGAAACCAACATCGATTGCGCCAAGAATTCCAATCCGGCGATTCACGGCGGTCTGCGTGTGGACCCCGTCAACCGCCATCACTTCCTTTATGAAGATGGCTCCCACTATTTCCTGATGGGCTACGAGGCGGACTGGCTTTGGGGTGCGGATATGAAGGACCCCGAGCGCAAGGTGATGCATCATCTGATCGACCAGATATCCGCGCGCGGATTCAATCACGTTCTGGTCGGCCTCTACGCGCACGACACAAGCTGGTCGAAGGGCCATCAGAATCAGTGGGACTACGGCCCGGTCGACACCTACGTCTTCGGCGGCACGAATGAACAACCCGATCACACGCGGCTCAACCCGGCCTTCTTCGATATCTACGACGGCATGATGAACGCCCTTCTCGATAAAGGCATCGTCGCGAACGTGATGATCAAGGTCTACAACAAAATGGTCAACTGGCCGAAGCCGGGGAGTCTGGATGAAGAGCGGTATTTCCGTTATGTCACCGCGCGCTACCAGGCCTATCCGAATATCGTTTGGGATTTTTCCAAGGAAGCCTATTACGAACGCGACAAACAACTCGAGAAGCACCTCATCGATCTCATCCGAGCGAACGACGGCTACCACCGCCTGACCACTGCCCACGACAACGATGTCTACGACTGGGATTCTAAGCTGAACGGAAACATCGATTTCCGCACCGATCAGGAGCACTTCTATTGGAAAGAGGACTTGCTCTTCGACCGCCAGTTCCTTCCATGGCCGATCGTGAATTCCGAACTCTATTACGAGCGCGGAGTAGATGACCTGCCGACCTATCCGGTAAAGCAGGATTGGCAGGATATGATCCGCGGGGCGTATGAAGTCTACTTATCCGGCGGCTATTTTGTCTATTACTACTCCAACACCGCATGGGATCTCGTGAAGCCCGATCCCGAACCGCCCGGCATGCCGCGATTCCAGATTCTCAAGGAGAACCTCTCCACGCTTCCCTATTGGCTGATGGAACCGAGGCCGGAGCTGGCGATGGGTGGTCCATGCCTCGCAATCCCGGGCGAAGTGTATGCCTACCTGGCGCAGCAACTCCCGCGCCCGTCGGGTATTGGCGGGGGCCGAGGAGGGAATGCAGGGAATGCTGCTTCTACTCCCCCTCCCGGTGGCGGTCGCGGCGCCCGTCCGAACTATGGTGACCAGCGTGAGATCGCGATTAATCTGAACAGTCTTCGCGGCGCGGCTACAGCGCAATGGATCAACATCTGGAGTGGAGAAAAGGTGGAATCGCCAATTGCGGGACCGGGGATCTACCAGTTCAATCGCCCCGCGTCTTTCGGGGCCGCCCCTGGACTCTTGATCGTTCGCGCGCAACATTAGACTTCTTCTTTTTTCATGAGTCAATCTTCAGAAGCATTTCGTATCGCTGTTCTGCCCGGGGACGGCATCGGCCCCGAGATCACAGCCGCCGGTGTTGAGGTGCTACGCGCCGTCGAATCGAAGGCGGCTGGCGCGCGCTTCGAACTTGAAGAGTTTTCAGTCGGCGCGGGAGAATATCTGCGCCGAGGCGATCCGCTCCCCGAGGAAGTGTTTGAACGAGTGAAGACCTTCGACGCCATCCTGCTCGGCGCGATGGGCCTTCCCGACGTGCGTTGGCCCGGTGGAGTCGAGATGACCCCACAGCTCGATCTCCGCGAGAAGCTCGATCTCTATTGCGGGCTGCGGCCCGTCTATCTTTATCACTCGGACGATTCGCCTCTGCGAGGCAAAAAACCGGGCGCAATCGACTTTCTGCTCGTTCGCGAGAGCACGGAAGGGTTGTTTTATTCCCGAAAGGACCGGTTTGACGCTGATGCGCACTTCGCCGAAGACAGGATGCGAATCACGCGCGCAGGCGCCGAGCGTGTCATTCGCGCGGCGTTCCGCGAAGCGTCGCGCAGGCGCAAACACGTGACCCTCGTGGACAAAGCCAACGTGCTTCCGTCGATGGCGTTCTTTCGAAAGGTTTTCGACGAAGTCGCCACAGAATTTCCGGATGTTAAGACCGATCGAACGTATGTCGACGCGGCAGCCCTGTACCTTCTGCAGCGCCCGGAAGCGTTCGACGTTCTGGTCACAGAGAATATGTTCGGCGACATCCTCTCCGACCTCGCCGCCGGCCTGGTGGGCGGTATGGGGATGGCGCCTTCCGCGGATATCGGCGACCAATACGCTGTCTTTCAACCGGCCCACGGCTCAGCCCCGGACATCGCGGGCAAAGGCATCGCCAATCCGGTGGCGACGATTCTCTCGGTCGCGATGATGCTCGAATGGCTGGGGACGCCGGCGACCCATGCGGGGGCAGCCATGATCACCGCAGCCGTGGGGTCCGTCCTGGCCGATCCCGCAAACCGTACCCGGGACCTGAACGGAAACCTAACCAGCGCGCAGATGACAAAATTGATCGTATCCGCCCTGCCCTGCTGACAGAGAACGTCATGAAATCGGGATTCCGCATATTTGATACGCACACCCATCTGGGTTCGGCGCGTCACAGCGGAAGGACATACATGCCGGACGAAATGCTCCGCGACATGGATCGCCGGGGCGTCGATCGGTCCGTCGCAATTCCGTTCCCGGTAGTTGACGATTACCGCGCTCAACACGATCTCATCGGCCGCGCCGTACGCGAGCATCCGGATCGGCTTGTCGGTTGCGCCTGCCTTTATCCTCTGATTGATCGCGCGACGTTTCGGGATGAGGTTCGCCGCTGCCGCGAAGAGTATGGCTTCGTCGCGCTGAAGCTGCAACCTCAGTATCACGGCCTGAATCCGTTTCTCGCCTCAAGCGACTTCTTCTTTGAAGCGGCGCTCGAGAATCGAATGGCCGCCATCTGTCACACGGGTTCGGGGTTGCCTTTCGCCTCGCCCGCGCTGCTCATGATGCCTGCGCGAAAGTTTCCGGACCTCACGATCGTTGTGGGCCATGCGGGAGGCGGAATGTTCGTTCATGAAGCGATCCTGGCAGCGCTGTTTTGCCCCAACATCGTGCTCGAGCTTTCGACTCTCATGCCGCATCACATCAGGGAAGTGTTGCATCACGTCTCCAGCGATCGCCTCATGATCGGTTCAGACCTGCCCGAGAGCGTCGAAGCCGAAATCGGAAAGATTTTGACGCTGGACGTACCGGATTCCGACAAGCGCAATATTCTCAATGAGACTGGATGCCTTATCTTCGGGGCGGGCTGCTGAGGCCACCTGCGTGTCATCCGGCAGCCTGAAAAAACAGGCGGTCGTCCTGGCGCTGTTCGCGCTCTCCATGATCACCTATGTGGACCGGGTTTGTATCTCGACCGCAAAGGACGCGATCGCATCCGAGATGCATCTCTCGGAAAGCGCCATGGGTCTCGTCTTCAGCGCGTTCGCGCTTGGTTACGCCCTGGCGCAGATCCCATGCGGATGGCTGGCGGATCGGCTCGGCCCCCGATTTGCCCTCGCCCTGGTGGTGACGCTGTGGAGCGCACTCACCGCTCTCACGGGAGCCGCGTGGAATCTGGTCTCACTCGTGACGATCCGCTTTCTGTTCGGAGTCAGCGAAGCGGGCGCATTCCCCGGCAGCGCCCGGGCCATCTGCAACTGGCTGCCTTCCGGAGAGCGCGGACGCGCCAACGGGATCCTCTTCTCCGGTTCGCGTCTCGGAGGAGCCGTGTCGTTTCCCCTTTTGGCTTTCATGCTCAACCGATGGCAATGGCGAACGTCTTTCCTGATTCTGGGCGCGTTCGGCGTCGTCTGGGTGGTTCTCTGGCTGATATGGTTTTACGATCGACCGGCGTCCGCGCCATTTGAGGCCGCGGCTGAGACGGAGGGCCTCAGCCTTCGCGATGCCTTTCAATCCGCGCCCGCAATCGTGGCGATGTTGCAGTACTTCTTCAGCAACTTCACATTCTTCATCGGCCTCTCCTGGATGCTGCCGTATCTGAAGAGCCACTTCCACCTTTCGGATGGACGAGCCGCGGCGTTCGCGATGGCGCCGCTGCTTGCAGGCACGTGTTCACAGTGGGTCTCCGGCTGGCTTGTAGACGCGCTCTACCGGTCTCGATATAAAGCGTGGTCGCGAAGAATTCCCGCCATACTCGGCTTCACCATTTCCGTCGTCGGACTTCTCTTTTTGACGCGCGCTACGACGCCCGGCGAAGCCGCCGCGTGCTTCACGCTGGCTGTGTTCGGCTCGGATATGACGGTCAGCCCAAGCTGGGTCTTCTGCGCCGATATAAGCGGAAGGAACACGGGGAGCATCTCCGGCGCAATGAATATGGTGGGCAATCTCGGTTCGTTCGTGAGCGCCAACGCCTTCCCGGTACTTGCAGCCGCAACCGGCAGCGCATCGGCGTATTTTGTAACGGCCGCCGTCCTCAATACGCTGGGGATTCTCTGCTGGCTCTTCCGGATGCGAATGCCGGATCGGGTCCTTGCGGCGGCGGTCGCATGACGCGCAAACTGCGCGGCGCGGGGATCGGCGCCGGTTACTTTGCGAAATTCCAGTACGAAGCATGGAGCCGCATCCCGGAAGTGGAGATAGTCGCGGTCTGCGATCAGGTGGAAGAGAAGGCTCGCGCCATGCAGGAGCAGTTCGGCGTTGCAAAGAGCTACACCAGTTGGACCGAAATGCTAAACGAGACCGCTCCGGACTTCGTCGATATCATCACGCCGCCACCGACGCACGAAGAAATGTGCGCATATGCCGCCGGACGGAGCATTCACGTAATCTGCCAGAAACCTCTGGCGCCTACGTACGAGGAAGCGGCGCAAATCGTGAATCAGATGCGCTCCTTCGGAGTACGGTTCATGGTTCACGAGAACTGGCGATGGCAGCCCTGGTACCGAAAAATCAAGGAGATTCAACTCACCGGCGTGATCGGCGAATTTACGCACATGCACGTCCTGACCAGGCTGGGCGACGGTTGGGGCGAGCGCGCGTACCTCGACCGGCAGCCCTTCTTTCGCGACTACCCGCGTTTACTGATCTACGAAACCGGAGTTCACTTTATCGACACATTTCGGTATTTGCTCGGCGAGGTCACAGACGTCTACGCAAGTCTGCGTCGGCTAAACCCGGTAATCAAAGGCGAAGACGCCGGGCAACTTCTCCTTCGCTTCGAAAGCGGCGCCACGGCCCTCTGGGACGCGAACCGCTACAACGAAACCGAATCTGCGAACCCGCGCTACACGTTCGGTGAGATCCGCATCGACGGCACGTGCGGCCACCTGACCATGGACGCTGAATCGAACCTTCGCATCAAGAAACTCGGCTGCGCCGCGGAGACCGTCCATTATCCTCACGAAAACAGAAATTTCGCCGGCGACTGCGTCTACGCCCTCCAGCGCCACTTCGTGGATTGTATGCTCTCGGGCCGTGAATTCGAATCGAATGGCGAGGATTACCTGAAGACACTGCGCGTGGTCTTCGACGCCTATGCGTCGAGCGCCTCGGGTGTTTAGAATTTCGTTCTATGAACCCAGATCAAAGGCTGATTCAATCGGCCTACGAAGACACAATCCGCAGACTCTACACCAGATTGTTCGAGAGCTATACGGAAGCGGGGGCCTCGTCCGTGGAGCAGACGCACGCGGACGAGAATTTCAAGAGCGGCGTTGCCCAGGCGCGGCATTCCCGCGATCGCGCGATCGCCATGCTCGCGTGACAGCGTCGCCAGACCAGGACAAATCGTGAATCACTGGATACGAAAGCTCCACATCTACGCAGGGCTCTTGAACTTTTCGGTCCTGATGGTCTTCGGCATCGCCGGGATGGTCGTCACGTTCGACGCGCCGGACATCTTCCATGCAGGAGATGAGCCTCGGGTCGAGGTGCGGCCTTTCAGCTATCCCGACGGGCTATCCGATAAGGAACTCGGGGCACAGATCGGGCAAAAGCTGCAGCCTCCGCATGCCGGGCCACCAAACGTACACCGGGACCCCATCAACCATCAGTTGATCGCGGACTTCTACAGCGTCAACGGTCTGGTCCGCGCCAGAGCCCTTGAACAGTCGAATCAACTTCGTGTCGAGACCTTCCGAAACAGCGTCTGGCGCTTCCTGGACAATGCGCACGCCACGACCATCGCCGAGCAAACATCCGACTCGGGCGTGCGCGCATGGGCCTGGTACACCGAGTTTTCCATCTGGTCGCTGATCTTCATGGCCGTAAGCGGCGCGTGGCTGGGACTCACCGAACGCCAGCGCTTCCGCTGGACGAACGTCTCGCTGGCCACAGGATGCGCGGTGTTCGCCGCATTCTATCTGCTGACCAAATGATCTATAAACTGCTCCGCAACATCCACTTGTTGGCAGGCCTGTTTGCGCTGCCCGCGCTCCTCACATACGCCGTCAGTTCCGTGCAGATGGCCCACCGGATTCGAATTCCGCAGAATGTTACCGAGGAGGACGCCACCCTCGCGCCCGGACTTGCTCCGCGCGCGGCCGCGCTGCAATTGATGGCGCAGCAAGGATTCTCGGGCGATTTGGGGGGCGTTCTCACGACGCCCGCGCAGACCACTTTCAGCATTACGAGAGTTGGCTCGCGATATCAGGTCGGCTATGACCCGGGCAGCGGGCGGGCGCACGTGAAAAGGACCGATACCGGAATACTCGGTGAGCTCAACCGGCTCCACCACCTTCACGGGTTGCATCACGAAAATCGGGCGATGAATGCCTGGGCCGTGATGCTCGCGGCTGTTTCTCTGATTCTGCTCACGATTGGCGTTACGGGAATCTATATGTGGTTCAAGCTGCAGCGCGAACGCGTAATCGGAGCGATCCTGCTGAGCGTAAATCTGATCATTTCGATCGGCCTGCTGACGTTTCTGCGTTCCTAACTGTTCGCCCAACTTTACGTATGATCTACGTATGATCCGGAAGGCGGACGTCGGCTTCGCGCTGAGGCAGATTCGGCGATATCCCGGCGTTGCCGGGACGGCCATCGTTTCCCTCGCGCTCGGAATCGGATCGGCCACGGCTGTTTTCAGCGTCGTTTACGGAGTGGTGCTCGACCCGTTTCCTTACAAGGACGTTGGCTCCCTCATGTCGATTCAGGTTTCCGAGCAGGGCCGCCGGGGAGGGCGACTCTACTACACGGTCGATCAGTTTCTCGACCTTCGCGACGGCGCTTCACTCTTTGAAGGTGTTACGGCGTCCACCATCAGCGATCTGTTCTGGACGGGGCGCGCGGCCCCCGAACGGCTGCGGGGAAATCACACGACTTATGACGGGCTCGAAATCATGGGCGTGCCGGCGCTCATCGGCCGTATCTTCACGCGCGCAGACCGCGGGAATAACGTATGCGTCCTCGGTTTCCGGTTCTGGCAGCGGCAGTTCGGCGGGGATCACAACGTTCTCGGACAGACGCTGCTGCTCAACGGGAAGACGCGCACGATCGTCGGCGTGATGCCGCCGCGCTTCATGTGGCGTGGCGCGGATGTGTATGTGCCGCTCGAATTCCGCCGGGGCGTGGCGGAAGAAGGCGTGCAGTTCGTGCATGTGGTCGGGCGGGTCAAGCCGGGCGTTACCCCGGCGCGCGCCGAGACGGAACTCCGTCCGGTGATCGACCAGATGAGGCAGAAATCTCCGGGGTCCTTCCCTGCCCGCTACCGAGTCGGCCTGCTTTCGTTCGCCGACACGTTCCCGAGCGGAATCAGCGATGTGTTGTGGGCATTGTTCGCCGCGGTGGGCCTGCTGTTGCTGATCAGTTGCGCCAACGTATCGAATCTGCTGATCGCCCACTCGTTTCATCGCGCACGGGAGATGGCGGTGCGGATCTCGATGGGGGCAACGCGGCGAATTCTGATGCGGCAATTGCTGACGGAGAGCGCCGTTGTGGCGTTGCTCGGAGGCGCGCTGGGCGTCGCGCTGGCGTGGGCGGGAATGAAGGGCATACTTGCGATGGTTCCGGCTCAGACGATTCCCGATGAGGCCGACGTTCGGCTGAACTGGCCGGTGCTGGCGTTCGCCGCCGTGATCTCGATGAGCGCCACTATACTGTTCGGTCTGCTTCCCGCGCTGCAGAGTTCGCGCCGGGACGTAGTGGAGCCGCTGAAGTCCGGCGGGCGCGCCGGAACCACGCGCCGGGAGTCGTGGATCTCAGGCAGCCTGGTAGTCACAGAGGTCGGCCTTTCTCTGATGCTGCTCACGGCCGCCGCCCTGATGGTGCGGTCGCTCATTCGCGTGACGTCGGCCGATTATGGAGTGGAAACGGCGGGCGTTCTTACCAGCCGAATTCCGATGGATCCACGGCGTTATTCGGAACCCGAGCGCAGGACCGCATTCGCGATGCAGTTGCTGGACCGGTTGAAGAGCAATCCCCTTGTGGACAGCGTCGGGGTTAATACCAGTTATCATCCGTTCGGAAATTCGACGATGCCGGTGATCACGCCCGGCGTTTCAGACAACCGTCCGGTGATGGTGCACTCGATCACGGCCGATTATCCGCGCGTTTTCCACATTCCGCTGCGGCGCGGGCGGCTTCCGAGCGAGACGGACATTCGGACACGGCGGCAGATCGCGGTGGTCAGCGAGAGCTTTGCCCAGCGCTATTTTCCAGGCCGGGATCCGATCGGCGCGATGTTCCGCGCGCCACGATTGTCTGAGCCGCCATACGGGCTTTCCTCGAATGCATTCGAGGTCGTTGGCGTGGTCGGCGACACGAAGATACCGTTCGGCAACCAGGATTTTCCGGAGGCGTATATTCCGTTTACGCTCGTTGGGCCGGAAAGCTTCGCGATCGTGATGCGGGCGAAAACGGGGGACCCGAAGACGCTCGCGCCGGTTCTGCGCTCGGCGATTGCAGAGCTCGACCGGGATCAGCCCGTGATGGATACCGAACCGGTAGATTACTTCATCGCGCGCTACGTATCCGCCGGGCCGAAGTTCAGCGTTGTGCTGTTCGGCGCGTTCGGTTTTCTCGGCCTTGCGCTGGTCACAGTGGGGATTTATGGCGTTATCGCGAACGCGGTCGCGAGGCGGACGAGGGAGATCGGGTTGCGCATGGCAGTCGGCGCGACCATGGCGGATGTGATGAGGATGGTGATTGGCCGTGGCGTCCGGCTGATCGCTTTGGGAGTTCTGCTCGGCGTAGTGGGCGGGCTGGGAGCGGCCGGGTATCTGCAGACTCTGCTGCGCGGCGGAACGCCTTATGATCCGGCGTCGCTCGCAGCGGTGATCGCGCTTCTGACGGTCACGGGAATTCTTGCCTGCTGGCTGCCCGCGCGACGGGCCGCCCGGATTGCGCCGGTAGACGCGCTTCGCGTGGAGTGACGAAGCGCGTCGTCCAGGGCAATCCCGCCGGACTATGGACCAGGAGTCGGGCTCTCGGTCATCACGTTGGTGATGACGCCGCCGCCGGTAAACGGATTGACGGTACCTGATTTTGATTCTTAATCGGAAAATTCCATCGATTGGACGATGCGCCAGAAGGAAAGCGAAGTCAAAGCATTTTGCAGCGTGCAGTCCTGGGCGGCGTGGGCTGAACCAGTGAGTCAGCGCGGAAAGACTGAGCAGACGATTCAGTTCTCGCTTGGGCTCGTCCTGTGCGACGGCCTTAAGCCGCCCGGGCCCGCATCCCTCGATCTCGCGGGGAGACCGCTGGGGGCGGGAAGCGCAGGCGTACTGAAGATTCGCGCGAACGGATTGCCCCAAAGCGCCGTTTCGAAAGGTTCCCTTTGCGAAAGCCAGAATGCCTCGCAGATCGTGTGGCCGCGTGAATAGTAGAAAGCAAAGAGGTCCGGGTAGAACATGTGCCGGGTAATCACTTCCCCCGGCTCGACCGCTTCCCCGCCCGCGGCAACCGCGGGAGTTCCGGTCGGTCCCCCGTTCGCTGGCGACAGCATCCATGCGCCTATCCAGGCCTGATCGTTCCCCGCGCTCGCAAACTGCGCTCCATAGCTGGTAACGGCATAACCCAGACCGCCTCCAGGAACCATGCTGAGAGACGTGAAGTGATATTGGTTCGAACCGACCGGATATGTGAGCACGCCGGACTGAAGACCGGGCGACGGTACGGGATTGATCGACACCCTGGAAGACTGCGAACCGAGCAGCGAAAAGGCGATATTCGGCGATATGGAATTACCGGTGAGCCAGGGCGCAAATTCGCTTGTCATCGCGCCGCCCCTTGCCGTATCCGACGTCCAGGGGTATTGGACGTTCAGCCCGGTCGGGTCAATGGGTGTGATCTGTGTGTTCGCGATGATCGCCTGCATTGCGGGTACGCTGGCTGTGAAGCCGCCAGCCGCTATGTGGGCGGAGTCGCAACCGTTCAGCCCGTTCCAGGGACTCGTACAAGCCGTTGCGGACGCCATGATCGTGTAGCGAAAACCGAGCGACGCGGGACTGCGCACCGGATTGTTGAATGCAGGATTCGGAATGCCTTCGCCGAGACACTGGCCCACCGGCTTCTGGATGCAGGAGGACGTGCCGGGAATCCGGATCGGCTCAGTTCCGGCGGTAGCGGGCCACATCGCGCCGAGACCCGCGAATGCATAGCAGGCATTGGTTCCCCCTTGCCCGTTGCAACTGGTGATCTGAGCGCTTGCGCCGTTGCCGATGACGATGTTCGGCTGCACCCAGGTGAACAACTGCGCGGCCATGGACATCGACTCGCCGTCGATTGCGGGACCCATGACTGCCTTCCACTGAGCGAATGTGATCGCGTCCTGTACCGGCAGCGACACGATAATCGCGCTAGAGCAGGAAAGCCCGGGGTACGCGGTTAGAAACGCGCCCGCAAAGCCATTGCTATAGACCGTCACGCCGTTCACAGCGCACAGCGCGTTGCCAGCAGTATTTCCTCCACATGCGCTGTTCGTGCCGGGCGTTCCGATGGAACAGGGGTCGTTCATGTTGATGAACAACTGCGACCTTTGCGGCGTGATCGGAGCGACGGGTCGAGAGACTCCCGAGAAATCGGGCATCAGGTTGGAATTCGCGAGGTCCCACTGTAAGGGGAATGGTCCGCCGAGACGCGCAAAGTCCATCAGAAGGTCATTCGTCTGCGTGTCGCCGTTGCGGCTGATCATCCACGGAGAGACCAAGTGACGGGCCCCGTCTTTAACGTTGATGGATCCGACTGTCGCTGGAATCGGCCAGAAACCATTAGCGCCGGAACCGCCCGCGCCGTTGCCGTTTGCGTTAATCGTCACCGAGTTCGGATAGCCCGCGGGACACCACCACGGGTACGGAACGTCAATACAGAAGCGGACGGAGTATGTGGCGGAGTTATTGTTCAGATCGTGCGCCTGCACCCAAAGAAAAGGAGGAGAGAAGGCGGTGAAAGCAGCGCCCGGTTGACGGGTAACGGAGATATAGCCTTGCAGGCATTCGCCTGGCGACGGATTGCAGGTGGGCGACTGCCCGAAGGCGGTCAACGCCGCAAGAAATACCAGCGCCGCAAAGCGCATAATAACCTTCCGGTGGAGACGCGCCCCACTCCCGCCCCGTTGCGACGAACTCAACACTTCCTTCTACTGTAACCGCTCGCAGAACAAGCGGGCTGTGAAAATGTTACGCGATCCGAACGAGAGGTCCGACTTTATCGATAACGCCGCGTCCTCGCTATCATTGTCTTTTCATGCGTCTGCAAAATAAAGTCTCTATAATCACCGGCGCTGGCGCCGGCATTGGTTTCAGCACGGCGGTGCGATTCGCCGAAGAAGGTTCGAAACTGGTTCTCGTCGATATCGACGGGACCCATGCGGAAAGCGCCGTTCAGGCGGCAAAGAAGGCGGGCGCGGAAGCGGTCAGCGTCGCGGCGGACATCTCGAAAGAAGCGGATGCGCGGAAGATCGCTGAAACGGCGGAGTTACATTTCGGGGGGATCGATATCCTCGTCAACAACGCCGCCAATTTCACGACGTTCGCGGTTGAGGATGCGACTCCCGAGCACTGGCAGACCGTGCTGGGAGTGAATGTTATCGGTACCGCGCTGGTGGCGAAACACGCGATCCCCAGCATGAAGAAGCGCGGGCGCGGCTCCATCGTGAATCTGGGATCGATGAGCGGGATTATCGCGCAAGCGCACATGGCGACGTACAACTCGAGCAAAGCGGCGATCCATTCGATGACCCGGTGTATGGCGCTCGACCTCGCGCCGTTTAATATTCGGGTGAACACGATCGCGCCTGGGTGCGTGCTGACCAGCGCAACGGAACGTGAATGGATCCGGCTCGGCATGACCCGCGAAGAATGGATCACCGATCGCGCGGCGCTGCACATGATGAAGCGCATCGGCGACCCGGTTGAAGTCGCGAACGCGATTCTGTTCCTGGCTTCGGACGAGGCCAGTTTCATCACCGCCGCGCATTTGTTAGTTGACGGTGGCTACACCGGCCAATAATCGCCGGCCTGCGCGCACTCAGCAGATGTGCGCGCCGCGCGTTGCAACGTACACGGAATACAGCGACTGGCTCGCGGCCATAAACAGCCGGTTGCGGTGGCGTCCGCCGAAGCATAAGTTCGCGCAGGTCTCGGGCAACAGGATCATGCCGATAAGATCACCATTTGGCGCGAAGATGTGAACGCCATCGTAGCCGGGCCCCACCCATCCACACCCGGTCCAGATGTTTCCATCGACATCGGCGCGGATGCCGTCCGCCAGACCGGAGCCTTTGCCCTGGATCGTTGTGTTGATGAAGAGCTTACTGTTGCGCAGCTTCGCGCCATCCACGTCGTAAACCTGAATGATGTTCGGCACATCGGGTTCATGCGTCGAGCCGGTGTCGCAGATATATACCTTCTTGTAGTCCGGTGAGAAGCAGATGCCGTTGGGCTTGTGCAGATCGTCGGCAACCATTTCCATCTTTGCCGTCTTAGGATCGATTCGATACACGGCCTCTTTGATCTGCGGCTTGTCGAGATGCCCCTCGTAGGCAGCGAGAATTCCGTAGCCCGGATCAGTGAACCAGATCGCGCCGTCAGGGTGCACAACAATATCGTTCGGCGCATTCAGTGGCTTACCTTGCCATTTGTCGGCAAGGATCGTAACCGACCCGTCAGACTCATAACGAACCACGCGGCGGGTGTCGTGCTCGCATGAGAGTTGTCGACCCTGATAGTCGAACGTGTTGCCGTTGCTGTAATTCGAGTTGGAGCGGATGACGCTGACGTGTCCGTCTTCCTCGTTGCGCCGTAACTGCCGGTTGTTCGGGATATCGCTCCATACCAGACACTGCGCGTTGCCGTTCCATGCCGGTCCTTCCGCCCAACGGCAACCGACGTACAGGCGCTCGATCGCTGCATTGTTGACTCTGTATTTGAAGCGTTTGGGATCGAGGATGATGATGTCCGGGTCCGGATAATCGATCGGGTCTTTGCCGGTCCAGTCGCGTTTCGTCTGAGCGGCAAGCGGCGCCGCGAGCGCGGACGCAAGCAGCGTCCGTCGGGTCAGTTGAGTGGCCATAAGAAGCTATGAAGTATATCGCGGAGGAAATTTATGCCCGGTGTGCGCCGCATGACGGCGGATTTGACGCAGTATCCCGATCTTGTCGTGATCTATCTCGGCATGTGAGTCCAATCGCTCAGAGGGCTGGCGATCGCCCGGCTCGGTCCTCAGATCGAGAAATCGGTGGCAGCGAAACCAGATGGGCTGCTGCTCCACGAGCCATTCTTCTTTTCGCTCTTTCCGCCGCATCTCTGCATGCGCCAGTACTGGCGTGATTTCGACTCGCTCGAACGTTGGGCGCGTTCCCTGCCTCACAAAGAGTGGTGGGCCGATTTCGTGCGAGCGCCACAAGGCGTCGGATTCTGCACGAAACCTATTTTCGAAAAGGCGGCTTCGAAGCCGTCTACGACGAATTAGACTCTCCTATCGGGCTACTGGCGTTCGCCTCCAACGTCAAGGCGGAAGGCGCGATGTTCTCCGCGAGACAGCGCGCCGCAAAATGATAGGTTGGGGGCAGATGATGACGCAGATCGCATTGCCGGACCTGCACGCCCCGGCGGCGCTCGTCCTCGATCGTGAACACCCCTTGACCGATGACGAATACTTCGCTTTCTGCGAAGCGAATCCGGACGTTCTCATTGAACGGACGTCCGACGGAGAAATCATCATCCTGCCCCCTGCCGGCTTCGAGTCGGCTTATCGGAACGCCGACCTCGTAACTCAGATCGGAAAGTGGAACGAAAAGGACGGTCGCGGTAAGGTCTTCGGCCCAACGGTGCAGTTCATGCTGCTCGACGGGTCGGCTTTGTCACCAGACGCCGCGTGGATTTCGAACGAACGGCAGGCGCAGATACCCAGGAAGGAGCGGCGGCGATTTCCCCGGATCGCGCCGGAGTTCGTTGTCGAGATTATGTCTCCGAGCGATAGGCTGCGGGCAGCGCAGCGGAAGATGCGCCGCTGGATCGAAAACGGAGTGGATGTCGCCTGGCTAATCGACCCCGACAATCGAGTGGTCCACGTATATCGGTCCGGGCAAGAGCCGCCCATATTCCACGAACCGGACCAGATCGAGGGCGAAGGCCCGGTCGAGGGCCTCGCCGTCGATCTGAAGAATGTCTGGCAGGGCCTTTAAAGCCTACTGCTTGATGATCTGGCCGTCCTGACGACGGAGTTCGCCCCAGCCGCCGTTCAGAACTCCTCGCGGACCGCGGGCATCCGTTGTGAACGGGAATTTCGCAGCGGCTTTCTCATCGACTTCGATGCCCCACCCCGGCTTTGTGCTCGGCCAGATGTAGCCGTCTTCCATCACCGGACAGCCGCTGAAGATCTCGCGCGTATTGGCGTTGAACGCGCTGTATTCCTGGATGCCGAAGTTGTAGCTGACGACGTCAAGAGTGACATTCGCCATGTGGCCGATAGGTGAAACATCGCCCGGGCCGTGCCATGCAGTCTTCACGCCGAAATGCTCACCGAGGATCGCGATCTTCCGGCACGGCGTGAATCCGCCCGCCTGCGTAACGTGAACGCGGATGTAATCGATGAGGCGTTCGGAGATCAGCGGCGTCCACTCGTGCGGGCTGTTGAAAAGCTCGCCCATGGCGATGGGGGTCGCACACTGTTGGCGGATTTGCCGGAAGTAAGCAATCTCCTCGGGCGAGAGCGGATCTTCCATGAAGAAGAGGTGATATTTCTCCGCTTCCTTGGCGAACTGCACCGCTTCGTTCGGCGTAACGCGCTCATGCACGTCATGGAGCAGATTTACTTCTTCGCCCAGTTGTTTACGGCACTCCTCGAAGAGCTTCAACGCACGGCGAATGTACGGCAGCGGCTCGAAGACCGAGCCTTCGTGAAGTCCCTTCACCATGGGCACTGCGTTCGGACCGCCGCGCCCGCCCGCGCCGTAGCCTTCGTATCCCGGCGTGTTCACCTGGACGCGAACATTCCGGAATCCCTGCGACATGAACATCTTCGCCTGATCGATGCACTGCTGGATCTCGCCGCCCGAGGCATGCGTGTAAGCGTCCGCAGCCTCTCGGCATTTGCCACCCACCAACTCATAGACCGGCATGTTGGCCTGGCGGCCCTTGATATCCCACAGCGCCTGATCAACTCCGCTGATCGCATTGTTGAGAACCGGCCCGTTCTTCCAGTAGGAGCTGTCGTAACACATCTGCCACGTGTCTTCGATCTTGTCGACCGGATGATTCAGCAGCAGAGGCTTGAGATAGCGCTCAACAGCGGGCTTCACGAGATCGGCGCGCTGCGTGAACGTACCGCATCCGTAGCCATACAAACCGTCCTGATCGGTCAGGATCTTAACAACGGTAAGGCGCACCCCGGCGGGCGCAGTCTCGATGACCTGAATATCCTTAATCTTCGGCGCGGGCGTGCCGCGCACCGCCTTTTCGACTGCCTGCTGGGCCTTCTGCTCCTTAGGCGTCACGATGCCGGCAAGCCCGGCGGCGGCGATGGACTTCAAAATATTGCGGCGTTTCAATCAGGACCTCTCCTTGTCCTCGACCAGGGCTTTCAAGCGAGCCAGTTCGCGGTCGATTTTGCGGCCGCGGCTCACCAGCATCAGCACAAAAATGGTGATGATGATCCACGCGGCCGAATAGGCGTAGAACAGGAACCTGAGATTGGTTACGTCCATTTGTCGAAGACCCCCCGATTCTATAACGAGCCTTTACAGCGCGTGGAGTTCGCGCCGCAGTGAATCGATTTCCCTTCTGGTGTTTTCCTGATGAAGGCGTACGAGCATGAGAGCCAGCGCCATCAGCAACTGCGCGATGATGCCGACTACAAACGGCACGGCAACCGAATTGATCCCGCCCGTCTCGATCACTGGCGACGGATGCTGCGTCCGAACGTTAGGCAGTCGGATCGCCATCATCACGAGCGGAACGTCAGCATACGCGAAGATGGCGATGAACGCGGACATGGTGGCGCGTTGTGTCGCTTCCGCGATGGCCGGCCGCACGACGAGATAACCGAGATAAAGCAGGAACTTCATGAGCTGCGTGGTGAGCCGCAGGTCCCAGGTCCACCAGATTCCCCACTGGTTCTTTCCCCAGATACTCCCGGTCACGAGATTCACCAGGATGAACATGGTGCCGACTTCGATGCATGCGACCGAGATCGAATCGTAAGTGAAATCTTTCTTGACCAGAAACAGAATACTCGTGACGAGCGCGATCGTGTAGAGGATGTCGCCCATGAAATCCGCCGGCACGTGGATGAAGAGGATCCATCCGGCCATTCCCTGGGCCGCTTCAGGCGCCATCTGCGTGAAGATATGGTGCAGGTTCCAGATCATCACGATGGCTCCCAGAATTCCGAGAGCGTACGTCGCTTTTTCACGCATAGTGGTCCCTTAAAACACCAGAATAAACTCAATCATATAGAGCGCGAGAGCCGTGTAGACCGCATCGAATCCGATCAATTGGCGGATGTATCCGAAGTTTTCTCCCGTAAGCGGCTCACCCTGGAACAGCGCCGTAGTGCCGCCCATTGCCGCGATGAGCAGCGGAATCAGGATCGGATAGAGAAGAACGGGCAGCATCAGTTCGCGCAGCCGGACGTTTACGATCACGGCGCTGAACGCGCTCCCCACGATGGTCATCCCCCAGGTCGCCAGCAAAATGATTAAGACGAGCGAGCCAAGCGATTCCGTCCATCGAATGTTGTAAAAGAGCCCGAAGACCGGCAGAGAGATCGCTTCGACCAGTAGCAGCAGCAGGAACGCGGCGACGGCTTTACCGAGAAAAATCGCCCAGCCGGGAGCGGGCGAGGCGATAAGGACGTCAAGACAGTCGTTCGGCAGTTCGCGGGAAAAAGCGCGGTTTACGATCAGCGCGCCTGCGAACGAATACACCAGCCACAGCAGACCGCCCGAGATGGCGTAGAACTCATCTCGTTCGAGATTGAACGCGAAGCTGAAGATTACAAGGATGACCAGCGCGAACGAAGCTGCCGCGTTGATGGACTCCTTCGTCCGAAGCTCGGTGCGGAGATCTTTGCGGGCGATGGCGAGGGCAGTTCCCAGACCCGACTTCACGCGGGTTCACCGTACGTTCGGTAAAGCCAGGTCGGATCGGAAAGCATCTCGCCCGCGCGTGGTCCGGCAAAAACCACCTTGCCCCGCTCCAGCAGCGCCACGTCGGTCGCGAGTTCCATGGCTTCGCGAATCTGGTGCGTGGACATCACGATCGTCGCGCCCGAAGCCAAAGCGTCGTTCAGCAACGATTGCAGTACGGCGATAGCGCGGTCGTCAAGCGATGTAAACGGTTCGTCCAGCAGAAGGATTTCCGGTTTGTGCAGGAACGCGCGCGCGACGGCCAGGCGCTGGCGCATGCCGCGGGAGAACTCGCGGGCGAGTCCGTCTTTCACGCGGGCGAGCCCCACGCGTTCGAGAGCTTCTGCGGCGGATTTCTTCGGGTTGGCGACTCCCATGAGTTCGCCGAAAAGGATCAGGTTTTCGGTCGCGGAGAGGTCGTCATACACGCCGATGCCGTGCCCGAGATATCCGATGCCGCTCTTGCCAACACTCGCCCGGATTTCGCCTTTCGTGGGGCGCGAGAGGTTCGCCAGGATGCGGAGCAGCGTCGTTTTGCCCGCGCCGTTGCGTCCGAGCAGAGCTACGCAAGCGCCTTTGCGAACTTCGAGGCTTGCTCCCCGAAGCGCGGGATAATCGCCGAAGTACTTCCAGACGCGATCAGCTGCGACCGCCAGCATTCTTCGAAGCTTTCTGGTCGGCGTCTATCGGATTGCCTTTGCGGTAGAGGAGCGTGAAACCGACGGCCAGCATGCCGAGGACGCTCAGTAGCACCCATTTGACCGCAAGCATCGTCGTGATGATGTCCGCGCTGCCGTTGGTCAGATTGTAGAGCTTCGGCAGATTCATCGAGAGCGCGGGCTGACCGCTCGCGGCGCCGTCGCCGCCCCCGGAAGCCGAAGCATCCGTCGCTCCGTCATTGAGCGCGCCCGTACCTTGAACGTCGAACTTGATGTCCGGGCCGTTGGTAGAGAAAACCGTCGCTTTGGTGCGGGGCTCCTGCCCCAGGTCCTTGAGGTCGGCGCCCTTGAAGGTCACGCCGACGGGGGCGACGACACGCGTGAGGCCACCCTTCGTCAGCACGCGCTCTTCGAACACTCCCGGAGTATTGAAGGGCATCGACCACTGAAGATCGACGCGCGATTCGCCGGGCTTGATCGGGAAGTCGAGTTTGAAGGTGTTGGGACGAGGACCGGGATCCGGCGCCTTGCGAATGGGAAGCCCGCCCGGCGCGAGAGCATTCACTTCGACTTTGCCCTGAGCCCCGGCAGGAAGTTCGAACTGGAGCGTGCCATTATCCGGATCGTTCCAGGTGGTCTTCCCGTCATTTTTGAAAACGTAGCTTTCGCTTACCTGAAGGGTTCCGCTCGCGGCCGGTTCGAGCAGAATCATATGCTGGTCGACCTTCGCATCGCCCGGCCGTTTCGAGCTTTCAAAGACCGGGATTTCAACGCCCGAGGTCGGCGTCCCCGGCGGCAGCATTTTGTTGTATTGCACGCCCGCGTAGACGGCCTGGAGCAGCAAAGGACCGGCGCCTCCGGCCGGAACTTCTTTGGTGATCTGGAAATGCCCCTGGGCATCCGTTTTGACGCTGTCGATGAACTGAGGGCCTTGATTGGTGGGCTGGAACAGCGTGACGGTCGCGCCCGCCTGTGGCTTGCCGGTGCTGGAGTTGGTGACCGTGCCATCCACCGCCGCATAAGCCAAAGCAGCGAATGCGAAAAGGAGTGCGATTCTCATCGGGCCACCGCCATCGGTTTGCCGCACTCCCCGCAGAACTTCAATGCCTTCTCAAACACAGCCCCGCAGGACGGACAGGTATTGCGCTTGGGCGTTGGAGCAGGCGTAGCCACAGCAGCCGGAGCCGGCGCTGATTGGCCGAGTTCCGCTTTGATCCGGTCGGTTTCGGCCAACACTCGCGCGAGTTCTTTCTGAAGCTCCACCTTGGTGGTCTGGTAGTCCTCGTCGGAGAGCTTGTCCAGGCGGTATTCGAACTGAAGATCGCGGAGGCTCTCGTAGATGGCCGCCTTGCGCTCGTCAAGATGGCGGAAGGGGGAAACGGGCGCAGGTTTCGGGAGGTCCCGGAAACGGATGAGGAGGAGGAAGGCGAGCATACCTGCCCCTAACAAAGCGCCAAAAATCAGACTCGGGTCCATTCGGTGGGATTAATCCAGCTTCTCAGTATCTTTCTCAACAGCGTCGCGGTATCGCGCGTATATAGGGTCATCCTCAACGGCGGGACCCGCAGCTGCGGGTTTGAAGGAATGGCCGTGCATCAGGCGCTTCAGAACGAACCAGACGACAACAGCTCCGAGGCCCAAACTCAGATAAGGCACCAGCCAGAAGAACGAATTGGGATCGCCGCGGAAGATACCCTTGCCGTATTCCTTAACAAACGCCGCGATGATGCTCGAGTCATCCATGCCCGCCTTCTGCATCTGGTAAATGCGGGTGCGCGTGGGCTTGCAGAAATGACACTGCCCGGACGACATGTTGCAGTTGACGTTCTCCGAGCAGGCGCCGCACTGGCAGGCGATATGCTGCCCGACGCGCTTTACCTGATCGCTCTCGATCTGCGATTCGGTCTGCGCAACCGCCACGCCGACCAGAGCAAGAAACAGAAGACTACGCTTCAACCGGCGCATGCTTTTTGGCGACACCTACCACTTCTGTGCGCGCATAAGAACGCGCAACCTTGCTCGGAATGAGCGCGACGAGAGTACCGAAGATAAGAGTCAGGCCGCCGATCCAGATCCAGTCAACCAGAGGGAAGACATAAGCCTGAAGTGTGGCCTTGTTGCCCGTCCGGGCCGCGTAATTGATATAAAGGTCCTCGTTCAAACGGCTGCGAAGGGCGACAATCGCGGTCGCCTGCTGCGCCGCTTTGTAGAACCGGCGTGACGGCTCGAGCGTCCCGATGGGCTGGCCGTTTTTCGAAACGTCGAGAAGCGCCGTCTCCCACTGATAGTTCGGCGTATCGCCTTCGGTCAGATCCACAACGCGCAGGTCATAGGCCCCGACCTTCATCACATCGCCCTTGTTGACCTCGCCGATCGAAGTAACGTTGAAGGGATGGCCGCTGTATCCAACAAACATGAGGACGATCCCCATGTGCACCAGATAGCCGCCATAACGCCGCGTGTTGCGGTGCGTCAGTTCGACGACGGCGGGCACAAAGCCGATTTTCATCTTCTCGGAAATAGCGCGCGCGCCGCGGAAGAATTCCATCACAATCGTCGCCGCGACGAAAAAGCAGAAGCTCAGAGAAATGATCGAGTACGGATAGCGCATGCCGCCGATGAACAGGGCCGCCGCGCAGATGAGCGTGCCGATTCCCGGCCACTGAAAATTCTTCCGAAGACTATCGATCGAGGTCCGGCGCCACGCGAACAACGGTCCGAGCCCTGTCAGCAGCAGCAGAAACAGACCGATCGGAACCATGAGCCGGTTAAACCAGACGGCATCGAGGCTGATCTTCTCGTTCGTGAACTTCTCGGTGATCACCGGGAACAGCGTGCCCCAAAGAACCGCGAAGCAGCTTGCCAGCAGGATTAGGTTGTTAAACAAAAAGCTCGATTCGCGCGAGACAACGCTTTCCAGTTCGGCTTCGGACTTCAGGTAATCCAGCCGGTCCAGAATCAGCCAGATCGTCCCGGCGATGCCGAGCGCAAGGAACGAAACGAAATACTTGCCGATGGGCGATTCCGCGAACGCGTGAACCGAACTGATGATGCCCGACCGCGTGAGGAACGTGCCGAAAATACAAAGGAAGAACGTGGCCGATATTAGGACCATGTTCCAGACCTTCATCATGCCCTTCTTTTCCTGCATCATCACCGAATGCAGAAACGCCGTTCCGCCCAGCCACGGGAGCAATGAAGCGTTCTCGACCGGATCCCACATCCAGTAGCCGCCCCAGCCCAACACGTGATACGCCCAAGCGGAGCCGAGCATGACCCCGGTGCTCTGGAAGAGCCAGGTGACCAGCGTCCATCGGCGCGTCGTGTGGATCCAGCTTTCGCCTGGCGCTTTCGTAATGAGCGATGCCATAGCAAAGGCGAAGGGAACCGCAAAGCCGACGTAGCCGAGATAAAGGAACGGCGGGTGGATCACCATCGCCCAGTACTGAAGCAGCGGATTCAGCCCCTGACCGTCTGCAACGGAAGTGACGACCTTATCGACAGCCAGCACCTGGAACGGACTCGCAACAAACGTATTGAGCGTGAGGAAGAAAAGCTGAACGGTGGAAAGAATCGCGATAACCCAGGGCAGCAGGTTCCGGTGCGATCGGCGCGTGGTGAAGATCACCACGGCCCCATACGTCGAAAGCAGCCAGCTCCAGAAAAGCAGCGAGCCTTCCTGCCCGCCCCACCACGCCGCGAATTTATAGAACACCGGCATGTCGCGGTTCGTGTGCTCCGCGACGTAGGCCATCCGGTAATCACCGGTCATCAGCGAGTAGATGAGAATTCCGGCAGCGGTCGAAACCAGAAGCCAGACCGCAATCACCGCGCGTTCTCCGCTCAGCGTCAGAAAGGGTTTGCGTTTAACTCGTCCGGTGATGCTCGCGATGACTGCGTAGAGCGCAATGCAGAAGGCCAGCAGCAGGGCCAGCGCGCCGACGTTTTCCATATGACTCCTGAAGAAGAGCTAAAAAACTACGACTTGTACGACGAACCGGTCGGCTGAACCTGCTTCTGCAGCCCTTCCGGCGCGACGCCCGGTTTGGGGGCGTACTTCGAAGCGCATTTGGCCTGCACTTCCTGGGCGTGGAAGACGCCGGCGGAATCGAGCCTGCCTCCCGCGAGCGCCTGAGCGCCGTCCTTAAAGGTGTCGGGCAGAGGGTCGCGGCCTTCGTAAACCACCGGGAGCGTCAGCTTGTCCTGAATGAGCGTGAACCGAACCACACCCGCGCCGCGAACGATGGAATCCTTCTGCACATCGCCGCCAACGCGAACGCGCTTCGTCGTGGCCTGATCGCCCATCTTTTGCAGCTCGGGAATGGTCACGTAATAAGTCTTCGAACCCGTAACGCTGGCCGTGGCGAGCCACAACAGAGAGCCGATAATGATCGCCATCAAAACAGCGAATTTTCCGTACTTGCCCATAGAATCTCTGAATCTCCAGTATAGCGCTTGTAAGGGAACTTACACGATTCGTTACATTTGACTGCGAGCGTCGGGATGACATCGATCGCAGGCTTCCGGGCTCGATTCCGCGTTCCTCGAACCCGGAAACCAAGCCACCGCGTAGTCGCGATTCCACCCGAGGAGCGACCGTTTTTCCGAAACCAAAACGGCGGCGCTTCCTCCGCCCGCGCGGTAGGCGACGGCGGCAATCAGAGCGCCATGACGCCGAATCAGCCGCGCGCCCACCGGATGGGCGCTGCCGGACCGGCCGCAAGAGAGCGTCAGTTCGCGATTCGTATTGGCCTTAACCCAGCGGGCGATCACATCTGGGTCGGTCGAGCGGATATCGCAGGCCGAGACGTCGGTCAGCGAGCTCAGATCCTGTTCGGTCAGCGGAACGATCGACGCCTTCGCCTTCCCGATCTCCCAGAGCAAATCACCCGAAGCCAGGAAGAGCACAAGGGCGACAGCGGGCCAGAGCATCCAGCCCTTCTGAACGGACGCCAGCCGTGAGCCGGGCGCCCCGCGTCGCGCACTCTCGATCCGGCCCCAAAGCGAATCCGGCGCTGGCGCCGGTTTCATCTGACGGGCGAGTTCCCGCTCGACCCAGTCGTTATTATTCGGTTCAGCCACGATGCCTCGCTAATCGGCGTCCCAGAAGCTTGTGGACGCGGTTCAGCCGCGACGCCACAGTGCCCGGAGAGCAGCCCATGGCCTCGCCGATTTCCTCATACGAAAGTCCCTGCGTATAGCGAAGGACCACCACCATGCGCTGTTCCGGCGGCAGCGCATCGACCACTTTTCTCACTCGCTCGCTCGCTTCGAGGCGCATAGCCTCATCGAGCGCGCTCGCGCCCGGTGCCCGGATCAGATCGAATGCTGCGGCAACGGCGGGCAGAAACCGTCGCGTCCGGCGCTTGTGGTCGAAACAGCTATTGACCACAAGCCTGTAGAGCCACGATTCAAAGCTCGACTCGCCGCGAAACCCCTCAATCGCCGAGAAGAGCTTCAAAAACGTGTCCTGAGCGATATCTTCCGCGGTCCCGGCGTCGCCACTGTAGCGGAGCGCAATGCTGTACACCTTGTCCTTGTAGCGCTCGAAAAGCTCGCGAAAGGCGGCCTGCTCGCCGCACTTGCAGCTTTCCACCAGTTGTTTATCGGTCTCTTCGAGCACCATTCCGGAGCAGAGCGTACTTCTCATATTCAGACGCCCGGCGCCGCGACTTTCTTCCGTTTATTTAGCGACTTGATCGCCCAGCCAACCAGCAGCACCAGAAGCGCGCCGATTACTTCCGCGGCGATCACCACTTCGTGCGGCGGCGCGAGGACGCGCACCACCCAGGGGTCCCGCAGGACCATGCCGCCGGTGACCCGCCCCAGGATAGCCGCGCCGATCCAGATCAGAATCGGGAAACGGTCCATCAGCTTGGACAGAATCCCGCTGGCGAAGATGACGAAGGAAATGCTCAGGCCAAGCCCGGCGATCAAAAGGACGAAGTTGCCCTTTGAAACGGCTGCGACCGCGAGTATGTTGTCGAGCGACATCGTGATGTCCGCCACGAGGATCATCCAGACCGCCTGACGCAAATTCGCTGCCGGAGGTCCGGTATGCTCTTCCCCGCCCCCTTGGACAAGCAGTTTTACGGCGATCCAGAAGATCAGGAGACCGCCGATGACCATCAGAAATTCAAGTTGGAGCAGACTGGCGGCGAAGAAGGTCAGAATGACGCGAAGAATAACCGCCAGACCCGCGCCGGCAAAAATGCCTCTGCGGCGTTGGTCCGCCGGAAGGGACCGCACGGCCATGGCGATGACGATCGCATTGTCGCCCGCCAACAAGATATCGATCAGAACTATGGAGAATGCGTCGAGGAAGAATCCGCCGTTGATCTGAGCCATGCGGCAATCGCAGGATATCAGGACGGCTTCTTCCTGAACGTCAATGACGCCGGGCAGAGATGAGCGTAAACAGGCCAGGACATGGTTCGCGGTGGCCGCGGGACATGGAAGTGGCGTTCGCGCTCAATGGACGAGTATCCGGGAGCTTCGGGATACCGGCTCAGCCGATCTCGCCGCGCTCCCGTTTTGTTTCAACGGCTTTGGCCGCGGCCTTTTTCAACACGCCGTGTTTGCGTTTTGTATCAATAGCCTTGGCGGCAGCCGCTTCGATCTCGCCGCGCCTGCGTTTCGTCTTGACCGCCTTGGCAGCGGCATCTTCACGATTCGGTTGCGGATGAACGCCGAGTTCATGCCAGTTCGTTTCGGAAATATCTACTTTGTAATGACGAGCAGCCTTTTTTATGTTGGCGAACGCCAGGGCTCTGTCCGCATCGGAGGCGTCGATTACCTGATCAAAACGCACGACGGCATTGCGCACGTGCTTTGAATCGGTCAACGGTTCTTTCCGCTGCTTCGGGAACGCGAATACCGTGTCGGGCAGGTTGCTTCGCATTGTGAGACTGCCGTGCTTCTCATGCGGTCTCCAGGTTGTTTGCATTAAGTCCACTCCCCGCAAATGGTCTGGCAATCCGATCGCCAGGACCCCGTCCCCCGTTCTCTCTTGCTTCCCTCCAAAAAAACAGAAAACCCCGCGGCCGGCGATGATCGCGGGGTTTAGATGTTCGGGAACTTTTGAAGCCGTCTGCCGCCCAACTTGCCGGCGGCGCGTGAAGCCGAGTGCCGCTTCGTTAGGCCTGCTTTTTGGGTTCCGCTGCCGGTTGCTGCTGCTCTTCTTCCTTCATGGCATGCTTGAAGTTTTTGATGCCTTCGCCAATACCCTTGGCGACCTCAGGGATTTTCTTCCCCCCGAAGAGCAGAACGGCAACCGCCAGAATCATTACCAGTTCGCCCGGACCCAGGTTGAACGGACCAGCAGTCTGAAAACTATGCGGGATTTGCATTTACGGCTACCTCCCTTCTATTGTACGGAGGGTTACGCGCCAGCGTCAACCACACTACCGACGCATCGCCCGCCGACTGATTAACAAGAAAAGCAGAAAGGCAACTGCCAGAATCACTATCAGTTCGCCGGGGCCGACCCTGAACGGACCAGCCGTCTGAAAAGTATACGGGATTTCCATCTGAGGCCCCCGCGCCATTATGCAGAGGCTTTCGCGCCAGCGTCAACAGACCGCCGGCGCGCTGCTGCGACACACCTAGTAAGGAGGGGCGTACGGGGCTGCGTACGGGGGAGCCACATAGCATCCGGGGTACGGAATCCACTGACCATACGCGTCGTAATAACCACCGGGGTTGCACGGGTTCGGCGCGTACGAGAACCCAAAGCCATACGCGGGGGCTCCATAATAGCCATATCCGTAGCCGTAGCCGCGGTAGTAATGGCGATCGTAATCATGGCCCCCACCGCCGCGATAATAGTTTCCGCCGCCGTAATAGGCCCCGCCGCCGCGGTAGTTGCCGCCGCCGCGATACGCCGGAGCCGGCGCGCTGAACCGCTGACCGCCGCCGAACGAACGTCCGCCGCCCGAGAACGAGCGACCTTGTGAGAACGAATGTCCGCCGCCGTGGCCGCCTTCGGGACCGCGCGCCAGCACCGTTGCGGGAGCCGCCAGCGCGAGCGTCGCGCCGAGAGCTACCGCGGGAAGACCAGCCTTGCGTAAGAACCTGCCGAAAATCTGTTCCGCTTGTTTGCCGATGTTTTGTTTCACCTCGAGCCTCCTCAACTACGCCCATATAAAGGCAAAGGAAGCGCCATTTATAACTCGTTGATATTCCTCGTAAATGTTTGAGCCCGTAGTGTGACTCGCAGGTTGCAAACCACCAGTGCGCGTCGTTTCGGCCTGAAGATTTCTTAATCGCGGGCGCTGCGGTCAATCGACGGATCGAGCCATGCCACGTCCGAGGAGGAGTCGCTGAAGCGGCGAAGTCCCGCTACGCGAATCGCGCCATCGGGAACTACGCTCAGCGGCGTGTAGCGCGGGTGATGCGATTCCTTATACGGGTCGTTGCGCGCGGCGTTGTAGCAGCAGATCATCGACCAGCGCGGATGCTCGGATTGGTTGTCCGCCGAGCAGTGCAGCAGATTGCAGTGGAAGAAGAGAACGTCCCCGGGCTCCATTTCTACGTGCACCAGTGGGAAGCGCTCCAGGATCGCATCTACCCTCTCGCGGTCAGCGCCCGCCTGATCGCCGGTGAGTACATGATCGATGCGTCCGAGCAGATGGGAGCCCTCGATCACCTGAAGACAGCCGTTTTCGCGCGTCGCCCGGTCGACCGCGATATAGGCGCTGCAGAGCAGCGGCGCGATCACGCCGTTGCGGTACCAATACCCGTAATCCTGGTGCCAGGCCCAGGCGCCGCCCACGCGCGCATCTTTCATGATCATCTTGCTGTGGTAGTGATACACTTCGCCGCCGAGCAGCGCTTCAGCCGCGTGGACGACGCATTCACATCGGGCGAACATGCCGTACAACGTGTCGCCGGGATGATTCCAGAGCGACAGACGCACCACGTGGCCGGCGCCGTCATCGCGTCCGAAAGACCGGGCATCGAGTTCCTTGTCTTCCTTAGCGGCGCGACGCAGCAGATCGATCTCTTCGGAGTCGAAGAGGCCGCGGGCCAACGTGAACCCGCGAGCGTGATACGCCGCGATCATCGCAGGGGTGAGAATTTCATGCGCCACACAGTCAAGATACTCCGGCCCGAGGTTCCGCGGCCTCCGCATCCGGTTCGCATTTGACGCAGTTGAGCATCTGACCAATGCGCGCCGCGCGGCCTTCTTCAGTCGTCACCCACTCCCGCACCTGCCACGGCGGTTGGTGCCGGACATGGCGCGTATGCCCGCATTCCAGATCCGCGACCCAGTCGCTGAACTCGTCCTGGTGAAATCCCGCAATTCTGCGTTGCACGTTCTTCTACCTAGTTTCGTCCTAGGATGTGATTTGGTCCTGACGTTGCACCCAGCGACGCTCATCAGCCGGAGGGACGGCATGCGACAAAACCCGATCGCTCTGCGAACCGCCTTGTTCGCATTATTGGCCGGCGCGGTTTCTTATAGCGCCGAAAATGAAAACTCATTTGAAATCGCCGACGTCCACACAAGCCCGAAATCTTATCCGGCGTTCTTTCATATGAGCGGGCCGAAAGGCGGGCGTTATGAGATGCGCAACGCTACCATGCTGAGTCTCATCTGGGCGGCCTATCAGATCGACCAGGACAAAATTCTCGGCGGCCCGAACTGGCTCGAATCGGACAAATTCGACGTGATCGCAAAGGTGGCGCCTGACGCTACGCCCGAGTCGGTTCGGCCGATGCTGCAGACACTGCTGGCCGGTCGCTTCGGCCTCGTGGTCCACAAGGACACCAAACCTTTGCCAGCATACGTGCTCAATGCCGGAAAAAAGCCGAAATTGAAAGAGGCGGACGGCACGGGAGATACGGGCTGCAAACCGCAGTCGCAGCAGGGCGGAGAGAACACGATGCGCTTCATGATGAACGGCGCCGCCGTGACGCTGGGCCCGGGCGCGACGATTCTCTTCTCATGCCGCAACATGACCATGGCGGCATTCGCGGCGGGTCTGCGAAGCATGATGGGCGCAACGCCTGGCCTCGGTTCCGTTGCAGACAAAACGAGCCTGGAGGGCGCCTGGAACTTCGAGGTCCGCTGGTCGATGCCGTTCTTCGGCGTCCCCGGGATGGATACAGGCCAAAGGATCGGCATGTCCGATGCGATCGATAAACAACTCGGCCTCAAACTGGAACAGGAAGCCGTACCGACGCCTGTTTTAATCGTCGACAAAGTAAATGAAAAGCCGACGCCCAATCGGCCTGGCGTGGCGGAGGCTCTGCCGCCCGTTTCGGCGGCGAAGGAATTCGAGGTCGCCGTGATAAAGCCCACGGCGACGGATTTTCGGGGTGGGCGCTTCCAGATACAACCGGGCGGGCGCGTCAACATCGAGGGGATGCCCATGCGCTTTTTGCTGAACCGGGCGTTCAACGCCATTTCAGACGAACAACTCTCCGGCATTCCGAAATGGGCCGACGGCTCGCGTTTCGATATCGAGGCCAAGGCGTCGTCGGATTTGGCGAGGGACATGAGCGACCTCGGCCCGCCCCTGCGCTCGTTACTCGAAGAACGTTTCGGGCTCAAGACTCACACCGAGGACCGGCAGGTGACCACCTATGCGCTGGTAGCGGTGAAACCGAAGATGAAGAAAGCCGACCCGGCGACGCGGACTTCCTGCAAAAACCCGCCGCCGGGTTCCGGCACGGCCCAGGCTTTGTCGCGCTCGATTGTCTGCCAGAACGCCACGATGGAGCAGTTCGCGGATCAATTACAGTTCATGGCATCCGGTTATCTGCCGTGGCCGGTCACGGATGAAACGGAACTCAAAGGCGGCTACGATTTCACGCTGAACTTCAGCCCCCAGGGCTACGCGCAGATGGCGCAGATGATGCGCGGGCGCGGCGCCAGCGGAGGGCCGGGCGCATCGGAACTGGACGCGGCGGACCCCAGCGGCGCCGTTACGCTCTTCGAAGCCGTCGAAAAGCAACTCGGTCTGAAGCTCGAACCGCGTAAACGCAACATGCCCGTCATCGTGATCGACAACCTGAACGAAAAGCCGACGGAAAACTGAACGGCGCCCACGCTGGACAGCCGAATAGACCCTATGCCAAAATAGGCCTATTCGGACTATGCCTAGACCGCCTGACAAGAACGCAGACCAGCGTGACCTCTTCCGCGGAGCGCTCGAGATGATGATTCTTCGATCGCTCGCGCGCCAGCCGATGCACGGGTACGCATTGGTCCAGCACATCAAGCAGCGATCCAACTCTCTCCTGCAGGTCGAAGAAGGATCCCTCTATCCCGCGCTCCAGCGCTTGCTCAAAGAGGGTCTTCTGAAAGCCGAATGGGAAATCTCAGCCTCAAATCGCCGGGTCCGAACTTACCGCGTGACAGCGGCCGGAAAGAATCATCTTGAGCGCGAGATCTCCAGCTTCGAGCGGATGATCGAAGCGATCACTCTGGTGCTTTCACCGTCCGAGTCCTAGGGAAAAAGGCATGAACTGGTTCAGACATCCCCTCGGAAGGCGAAAGATCTACGACGATCTCTCTCAGGAGATTGAACAGCACCTGGTCGAAAGAACGGAAGAACTGATGGCTCAGGGCCTCAGCCAGGCCGACGCCGCGCACGCCGCAAGGCGCGAGTTCGGCAACGTGACGAACATCGAGGAACGAAGCCGGGACGTGTGGCAGTGGCCCGTCCTCGACAGCCTTATTCGCGATGGGAAGTTCGCCGTGCGGCAACTGCGCAGGAATCGCGGCTTCGCGTGCACGGCCATTCTGACCATGGCCCTCGGGATCGGAACCACGACGGCAATCTTCAGCCTGATAAATGCGGTTCTGTTGCAACCGTTGCCGTTTCCGCACTCGGAGCGATTGACGTGGATTCGCCAGCAGGACCATTCGCAGCCCGTTCCAGCCGCGGAAACCCTCAGCTATCCGGACTACTTCGACTGGCGTTCCTGGAACCACACCTTTGACGGGCTCGCGTCATATGACGGAAGCACGACCACGCTGGAGTCGAAGGGCGAACCACGGCATCTGGATGTGAGCGTCGTGTCCTCGAACCTCTTCCGGGTGCTCGGCGTCGCTCCGATTCTGGGCCGCGATTTCCGTCCGGACGACGAAAAGCCAGGCAATCGGATGGTGATGCTGAGCTATTCGCTCTGGCAATCGGCCTTCGATTCCGCGCCCGGCGTTTCAGGCAAAACAATTCAATTGAGCGGCCACGCCTATACGGTCGCCGGAGTGATGCCGAGGAATTTTCAGTTCCCCCTGGACAGTCCACCTTCCGCAATGTGGCTTTCGCTCGCCGACGTCGCCGACGGAAAAAACCCCAAAACAACCCAGCGCGGATACGATTCGCTCGATCTGGTCGGGCGGCTCAGGGCCGGCGTTTCCCTGGATCAGGGGAAATCGGACCTTAGCCGGATCGCCGGCATTCTGTCGCGGCAGTATCCGGACAGCAACAAGTGGCTCACACAGGCTCTGGTCGAGCCCGAACTGCAACACCTCATCGGCGACACGAAACCCGCGTTATGGGTCCTGTTTGGCGCCGTGACGCTGCTCCTGCTCATCGCGTGCGCGAATGTCGCGGGCCTGCTGCTCGCGCGCGGTTCCCGCCGCAGCGCGGAGTTCGCCCTGCGTGTCTCGCTGGGCGCAAGCCGCGCTGCGATCGTCCGGCAGTTACTGGCGGAGTCGGTCATTTTGTCATTTTGCGGCGGGCTGGCGGGTGTGGTTCTCGCATTCGGCCTCCTGCGGGGCATGGTGGGATTGATTCCGGTGAGCATCCCGCGTATGCAGGATGCCGCGATTGACGGAGCGGTCCTGGCATTCGTGATGGTTGTGTCGATCGTCACGGGACTGCTCTTCGGCGTGATCCCCGCACTGCGCCTCTCGCGGGGGACGCCGTCGCAGACGATGCGCGAAGGATCAAGGTCCGTAGCGGGAACGCGAGGCGAACATCGAATTCACAGTTCGCTGGTGGTTGCTCAGACCGGAATCGCGCTGGTTCTGCTGGTGGCCTCGGGCCTGTTAATCCGAAGCTTCGTCTCGATGCTGAACGTGAATCCGGGATTCGATCCCGCGCATGTATCGACCGCGCGGATCGAAGTGCCGTTCGGTAAGCTAAGTGGCGATCAGCATTACCGCTTTTATGAAGAAACAATAGCCCGGATCTCGAGACTGCCCGGCGTTCAATCGGTTTCAGCAGGCTGGCCGATGCCGATGAGCGCTAATCACGCCAGCATTTCATTCCAGATCGAAGGACGGCCAGTCGCCAAAGGAGATGAGCCCAGCGAGGCGCTCGGGATCGCCATGCCCGGCTATTTCGCGACGCTGCGCGTCCCCCTTCTTTCCGGACGCGACTTCGGCGCGAAAGACGGCGCCCATGACCCGCCGGTGATCATCATCAATCAGGCGATGGCTCGCAAGTATTTCCCGCGCGAGAATCCACTGGGAGAGCATATTCAGGTAGAACTGGGCGACGGTGTTACAGACAGCGCTGTGAGGGAAATCGTCGGAGTGGTAGGCGACGTCAGAGGCAGAGGCGTGACGGCCAGTCCGGAACCTCAATACTTCCTGCCTTACGCCCAGGCGGTGGTCACCAATCCGTTTCTGGCGATTCGTACCGTCGGAGACCCGGCCGCGGTGCTTCCGGCCCTGCGCGCCGTTGTGCGCGAGATGGATCAGAGCGTGGCGATTTATCAGGTATCGACTTTGGACAACTATGTCTCGAAATCGATGGCCCAGCCGCGCTTCCAGACTCTTCTGCTGACGTGTTTCGCCGGCGTTGCCCTGTTGCTTGCGGCGATCGGCATGTACGGGCTGCTTTCGTACCTCGTGGCTCAGCGGGCCCTCGAGATCGGATTGCGCATGGCGCTTGGCGCAAGGCAGGGAGACGTGCTGCGTATGGTTCTTCGGCGCGGCCTGACGCTCGGCCTGATCGGGTTGGTGGCGGGCCTCGTGGTTTCAGCCCTGACGACACGCCTGCTGTCAGGCATGGTTTACGGCATTCAGCCGACCGACCGGTTCACATTCCTCGCGGCTACGGGCGTTTTGCTCCTGGTGAGCCTCGCCGCGAGTAGCCTTCCGGCCTATCGTGCCGCCCGCCTGGATCCGATCGAGACGCTCCGCGAGCAGTAGTTTGTCGCCCTGTCGACATGTCAAGCCCCGCGCGACGCGATAGGATGTCGGAAGGAGACTAAGAACATTGTCAAGGCTTCTTCTCGTCGTCCTTGCCTTCGGATTAGGAAACGGTTTAATCGCCGCCGACTTTAGCGGAAGATGGGCGGGAACGGTTGTGAATGCCGGCGGGCAGACCGCTCCTCTATATCTCGCTCTGAACCAGCAGGGTGAGGCGGTATCGGGAAGCCTCATCAACGAACCCAGAGCGGTTCCTCTCAGTAACGCTGTCGTGCGGAATGAGGAGCTTCGTTTCAGGGTCAGCCAGAACGACGGACAAGGAACGGACTACGCTTTGACGATGGTGGTCAGCGGAAACCCACTATCGGAACGGCAGGTCGCGCTGGACGGCACGGCGACCTCCGCAGTTGGGCGATCCACTGTCACTCTCTATCCGGTAGGCGCCATCTTGTTCGAACAGGGCGTTGTTACAGGCCCCGCTGTGGTCCACAAGGTCGAACCCGTCTATACCGAACAGGCCCGCGCGGCAAAGATCGGAGGGACGGTGTTGCTCAGGGTCCAAATCGAGGAAACCGGCATGGTCTCCACCGACCACATTCAGGTGATCCGCGGTCTCGGCTACGGACTTGATGAAGCAGCGATCGAATGCGTCAGGCAGTGGCGTTTCAAACCGGCATTCCGAAGCGGCTACGCTGTCACAACAACAGCATCGATCGAAGTCAATTTCCGGCCGGAACGCTAACTCCGCACACCAGTCTTAAGCAGCGTGTAGTTCTTATTTGCCGCCGCGGCGGCAAGCAGTTTGCGGAAATCGAGATAACCGGCAGCAGCATCTCCGGGCGGAGGCTCGACGCGCGTCACTTCCCCCAGGAACTGCTGGATTTGCTGCCGCGTCGCGATGAGGCTCCCGTCTCCGAAGGTGAATTCCAGACGCCCGCCGGCCAGTTCCTCGCCACCATCCATCAGATCAGCGAACCATTCAGAACGGTCGCTCAGATACGGCACAAACGCATCGACATCGCGCATTGGGTTAAAGCCGAGACCATGCGGAACGCAGAGATTCTGGATCAGCATGCCAGCCAGCTCGGCGAGCGTGGCGTCGCTCGGCTTGTGACCTGCGTCCGGCTCGATGGCGTCGATCCAGTGCTGACAGTCATCCGAATCGGGAACCTTACGGTCCGGATCGCGATGCAGTTCGGTCAGAATGCGGGAGATGTCCTGAAGAAGGCTGACTACGCCAGAGGGGTCGAATTTCGCGCCATAGAGCCGCAGCGCCGGGGCAACGCGCCGGTCATACGCGGGCAGATCGAAGAGACAGACATAAACGCGGACCGCCACTGCTCCGATCATATACGGCGCTATGCGCCTGCGGCACAATGGAGGGACCGATCACAATGCCGGTCCTTGAGTTTCTCCTGAGGCTTGGGGCAGCGCTTCTGATGGGCACGGCCGTCGGGCTGGAGCGTCAGTGGCGTCAGCGAATGGCGGGCACGCGTACCAACGCGCTGGTCGCTGCGGGCGCCTCGGCGTTCGTCATGTGCGGTTACATGGTGCGGGATGCGTCACGCGGCGAAGCGATGATCGTGCCATATGTGGTTTCGGGCGTGGGCTTTCTCGGGGCCGGCGTGATCTTCAAAGACTCAGGCAGCGTTCGCGGTCTGAACACGGCGGCGACTATCTGGTGCTCGGCGGCCATCGGGGCAATTTGCGGTCTTGGCAATCCGGTGCTCGCGCTCGTTCTGACGACCGCCGTACTCTGCGCCAATATCGTTTTGCGGCCGTTATCGTACCGGATCCATCCGGCGCAACCGTCCAGCGAAGGGCAGGATGTCGCCTATGGCTTCGAGCTGATCTGCCGGCCCGAGGATGAATCCCACATCCGCGCTCTGATGCTCCAGGGTATTTCCGGGGCCGCCTTGGCCCTTACGGCGCTGCGCAGCGAGGATATCGAGGGTACCGACAAGATGAAGGTCGCGGCGCAGTTTCGAGGCGTAGGAAGGCAGGACCAGCAGTTGGAGCAGCTCGTGGCGCGGCTTTCTCTGGAACGCGGCGTTAGTTCGGTGAGCTGGGCGCTACGCAGCGAAGAGCTGGAATAACGCTTCCTTTAAGTGGACAGACGCAGCCGCGGACGGGTATAAAAGATAGACCGCATGTCACCTCCCCGCCCTGCGATCGAGGTTCGAAACCTCGTCAAACGGTACGCGAAATCGAACACGAACGCCGTCGATGGCGTGTCGTTCGACGTCGCGCCAGGCGAGATCTTCGGATTGCTGGGGCCGAACGGCGCGGGCAAGACAACCACGATCGGCGTGCTGACCACATTTATTCTGGCGACAGAGGGCACGGCGTCGATCATCGGCCACGATGTCGCGGCGGATCTGATCGAGGTCAAGCGGCGAATCGCCGTCGTGCCGCAGATGAGCAACCTCGATCGCAGCCTGCGCGTGCGCGAGATTCTGACGTTTCACGGCGCTTATCATGGAATGCCGCACAAGGAGCGTGAGGCGCAGGCGGACAATCTGCTCAATCAGCTTGGACTGGGCGAACGCAAGAACGACAAGGTCGCCCGCTATTCGGGTGGCATGGCGCAGCGGCTGATGATCGCGCGGGCGCTGATGCACACGCCCGATGTCCTGTTCCTTGATGAGCCGACAAACAACCTCGACCCGCAGTCACGCCTGTTTCTGTGGGAACGCATTCACGAGATGAATCAGCGCGGGCTGACCATTCTGCTGACCACGCATGACATGGATGAAGCGGACAAGCTCTGCCATCGCATCGCCATCATGGATCACGGGAAGATTCTTGTGAACGATACGCCGGCGGAGTTGAAGAAGCTGATCCCGGGCGGCTCGGTCCTGGAGCTTCGCGCGTTCGCGCCGGTCGAAGTATCCACGGAAGTCGGGGCGCGTCTGCTCGCCGCCCTACGCGCACTACCCGGAGTGACCAAGGTGGATGAGGAAAAACCGGAGACGGCGGCAGCTGCCACGGCGTCAGCGCCGAAGGGCGGTCCGCCACGCGGGCCGTGGCCCGGAGCAGGAGGACCGCCCATGGGCGCGCCCGCCGGGCCGCCGCCCGCGGAACCCGGCATGCTGACGTATCGCGTCTATTCCGACGCGGCGAATTCGCTGATCGGCGCGGCTGCGCAGGCCGTGGTGGCGTCCGGCGCCGAAGTGCGGGACGTGAGCGTAAAGCACCCCTCGCTCGAAGAGGTGTTCATTTTCCTTACCGGGAGGCACCTCCGCTGATGCCGCAGGCTACCGAAGGACGCGCCCGCCTGGCCGTCAACGCTTTTTTCGCCATGATGCGGCGCGATCTTGTGGTCACGGGTCGCGAATTCGTGCCGTTCCTGCTGCAGGCTCTGATGCAGCCGTTGTTTTTCCTGTTCATCTTCGGTAAGGTGCTGCCGGGCATCGGACTCGCCGCAGGAAACTTCGCGGCGCTGATGCTGCCAGGCATCGTAGCGCTTACCGGAATGATTGCGGCGATGCAGGGCGTGACGCTGCCGTTAGTGCTCGACCTCGGATTCGCGCGCGAGATCGACGATCGATTGCTGGCCCCGCTCCCCGTTTGGTGGGTACCGCTGGAGAAGGTGCTGTTCGCGTCGGTAAGGGGAACGATTGCGAGTTCCGTCATCTTTCCGCTGGGCTGGCTGATCCTCGGAGACGGCTTCGCGGTGCGGAGCGACCGCATCGCGATTCTGGCGGGAATGGTAGTGCTGACGGCGCTGGTCGGCGCGACGATTGGGTTGCTGATGGGCACGGTGATTCGTCCCGAGCAGATCAGCCTGATGTTCACGCTGATCTTCACTCCGCTGCTGTTTACGGGTTGCACCTACTATCCCTGGGGCGCCCTCAGCCGGATTCGCTGGTTTCAGGCGATTACGCTGTTCAATCCGCTGACGTATGCGGCCGAAGGACTGCGGTATTCGATGGTGCCGCAGATGCAGGGGAAAGACTTCCCTACCCTGCCGCTGATGTGGATTCTGCTCGCGCTGGGAGCGTCTGTGCTGATCATGTTCGCGTGGGGGACGCGCATGTTCCAGCGGCGTGTCGTGACGTAGGCATTATCTGGCCTTTTTTGACGATCTCGCGGGAGGTTGAGCAGGCTCGGGCTGCTCAACCACATTACAGCTCGCGCAGTTATATCCGGCGTTTGGAACGGGCTCTTTAGGGGAACGCAGCCGTTCCGTGTTCGCGACGTTGACGGCCCAGCCTGCCGCGAAGCACAGGATCACGGTGAAGAAGAACTGTCCAAAAAGGCCGTGACGATCGGCAAACCATTTACCACTCAGGCCGTGGAATCCCCGGATGCGCAGCGTCTTGAGGAAAAATGTCTCGAACTCTGCGGCATCGGCATGTTTATCAGGGCCAACCATCTTGCACATGGCCTTCTCCGTGATGTGTTGCGCGTCCAGATCACGCAGTGTAGCGTCGACGATGAAAAACAGATAACACAGGTGAAGCGCGGCTACCAGACCGAGAAAGGTATTCGTGATCGACGACGCCGGCCCGTGGAAGCTCGAATCTTTACCGAAGACGACAATGGCGATGAAGCCGCTGAGCGCGCCCCAGATCGCATAACTGAGTAGCCATTCGTAGTTTCTTCTCTTCTCCCAGCGGTTGAAGCTGGCCTGATGAAGGACCTTGAGAATCTCAAGTTCGGCCAATCGCGGGTCTTCCATAACTGGATATTACGCAGCTTTGATCTCCGTCCACAGGCGGTCGCGGTATCGCTGCGCCGCTGACGGAAGCGCGGGGGGCCAGATTCCGCGCGCATAGATTTCGTCCGGCGGGTAGAGAACCGGGTCGTGCGGGAGCATGCGCTGGGCCTCTCCGTTCGCCGTGGCCGTGTCTGAGACCCGGGCGTTCGCCGCGGCGATATCGGGGCGCAGCAGAAATTCAATGAACTCGTGGGCGAGTTCGTAGCGGCGGCTTTCTCGAAGGATACTTACGCAGTCACAGTAGAGGGGAAAGCCTTCAGCCGGGTAGGCGAACCCCATCTTCGGGTCGGCATGCATGGCCTGAGCGGTTGTAGTGGACCAAAGCTGCGCGGCCAGAACATCGCCCGCCACCAACTGATCGCGCACTTCGGCGTTGAGGTAGGCGCGGAGCAACGGCTTCTGACGGATCGCCTCCGCCTTGGCTGCCTGCAACTGGCGCTCGTCGGTTGAATCGAAGGGCATGCCAAGCTTCTGCAGGCAGGCGCCGATAGCATCCTCCGGATCATCGAGCATGGTGATCCGGCCCTTGAGCGATTCCGACCAGAGCGCGCCCCATCCGTGCGGTTCGCTCACCTGTTGACGATTAAACGCAATCCCGGTAGCGTTCCACATATACGGGATGCCCCATTTGAGGCCGGGGTCCCAGACGGGATGACGAAAGCGCGCATCGAGATTGACGAGCGAGGGCAGCCGCCGCGCGTCCAGCGGCGCGAGGAGTCCATTGCGCGACATCGGCGCGAGCCGGCTGTGCGTGGGGAAGACAATGTCCCAGCCGGAGTTGCCCGTGATGGCTTTGGCCAGCATCTCTTCGTTGCTTTCGTAGGTGCCGTAGCGGATCCGGACGCCGCGTTCCCGTTCGAAGCGAGTGATGGTCTCGGGATCGATGTAGCTCGACCAGTTGTAGACATTGAGGCGCGGACGCCGGTCCCGGGCGCAGGCGAGCGCGGCTCCCGCGCAGGCGAGGAATATGCGGCGTTTCATCGCTGCTGCAACCGGTCCGCAATCAGAATGAGAATCCCGAATATAACGACGATGAATGCGGACACCGCGTTTACCACCGGGCTGACGCCGCGCCGCGCCATCGCGTAAATGACCATCGGGAGTGTCTCCGAATCGACTCCCGCGACCAGGCTGGTAATCACATAATCGTCGAATGATACGACGAGAGCGAGCAGCGCGGCTGCGCCAATCGCGGGCGCGAGCGCGGGTATGGTGACCCGCCAGAACGCGCGCCACTCGGTTGCGCCCAAGTCCATGGCGGCTTCTTCCAGCGTGCGGTCATAGTTGCGCAGACGGGCTGAGACGACGATCGTGACATAGGCGATCGAGAACGCCACATGCGCCACGATAACGGTGCGCATCCCGAGCGGGAGGCGCAGAAACCGGAACGCCCACTGAAACAACGCGAGCAGCGAAACCCCCGTAACAATTTCAGGCGTAACTAGAGAAAGATAAAGCGTTCCAGAGAGGATGGGGGCCGCTTTGCGCCACATTCCGTATGCGGCGAGAGTCCCGATCGCGGTAGAGAGAATCGTCGCGAAAAATGCGATGATCGCGCTGTTAATGAGGCCTTCGGCGAGTTGAGGGTCCGCGAGGGCGGCGCGATACCAGCGCAGTGAGACGCCTTCCCATACGGTGAAACGGCCCGAGTTGAAGCTGAACGCGATGAGCACGATCAGCGGCGCGTGCAGAAAGATCAGGGCGCAGGCGGAATACAGCCCCAGCAGGCGCTGCCTCACATCAGTTCCCGGGCGGCGCGGCTGCGCATCAGAGCAGCAACGAGCAGCGCGCTCGCGAGCATCAGGACCATGGAGACAGCGGACCCGAAGGGCCAGTCGCGCGCGGTGGTGAATTGATTCTGGATCAGGTTGCCGAGCATCACGGACTTTCCGCCGCCGAGCAGGTCGGGCGTGAGATACGCGCCCAGACAGGGAATGAAGACCAGGACTGCGCCCGCTGCGATGCCCGGCGCCGAGATCGGAATGACCACGCGCCAGATCGTAGCGAAGGGGCGCGCGCCGAGGTCGGCCGCCGCTTCGAGCAGCGAGGGATCCAGCCGTTCGAGCGTGGCGTAAGCCGGAAGCACGAAGAAAGGGAGAAAGTTATAGACCAGCCCGAGGAGAACCGCCCAGTCGTTATAGAGAAGCGGCAGCGGGTTTCGGATGAGGCCAAGACTTTGGAGCGCGGTGTTGATCAACCCGGTGTCGCGGAGAATGAAAAGCCAGGCATAAGTGCGTACAAGAAAGCTCGTCCAGAACGGTAGCAGAACAAGCTGAAGGTAGAGGTTCCTGCGGCGACCCGCTCGCGCGATGAACAGCGCAAGCGGAAAGCCGAGGAGCACACAGAGAGCGGTGGAGAGAACGGAAATCCAGACGGAGCGCCAGAGGATTCCCAGATAAAGCGAATCGGCGAGGCGGGTGAAGCTTTCGAGAGTCCATGGCCGCTCTACGCCTCCGTAGTCGCCGCGTGTGAGGAGGCTGTAGGCGCAGACGATCGCCAACGGGGCGGCGAAGAACATCGCCATCCACACGCGCGCGGGAAGCAGGAAGGCGGACCTGAGCTTCATCCGAATCGCAGTTCGTCGGCGGATTGCCAATGAAGCCAGACGGGTTCGCCCTCGCGAAAGGGCTCGGCGTCGCGAGCCACTTCAGCGATGGCCCTCTCGCCCGATTCGAGCCGCACGTTCACATGAATGCAGTTGCCTAGGAAGAGTACGCTCTCGACCGCTCCCGAACGCGCTTCAGAGGAAGAAGGGGAAGCGCGCGAGATGCGCGTCGATTCGGGGCGCACGCCGGCCGCTCCGAACCAGTTGATCGCGCCCAGGAAACCAGCCACAAATTCCGTGGCGGGACGCAGGTAAACCTCTTCGGGCGTTCCGAACTGCTCGATGTGGCCGTTGTTCATAACAGCCAGGTTGTCCGAGAGCGAAAGCGCTTCTTCCTGGTCGTGCGTGACGAAGAGAAACGTGATGCCGGTCTGGCGCTGCATGGATTTCAGCTCGGCGCGCATCTGTTTTCGGAGCTTCGGATCGAGGGCGGCGAGCGGCTCATCGAGAAGAAGCAGGCGCGGCTTGAGGACGATCGAACGCGCGAGCGCGACCCGCTGTTTTTCGCCTCCCGAAAGTTGCGCCGGAAGCCGGTCGCGTTTTGCGGACAGCTGAACGAGTTCGAGCGCTTCGAGCGCGCGCTCGCGGCGGTCTCTAATGCCGCGCTCGCGCAGCCCGAACTCCACATTGCCCAGCGCCGTGAGATGAGGAAAGAGCGCATAGTTCTGAAACACGGTGCAGACGTCGCGCTCGTACGGCTTCAGGTGAGCGATCGATGCGCCGTTCAGCAAAACGTCGCCCGAGGTCGGCTGCTCGAATCCGCCGATAATCCGAAGGGTGGTGGTTTTCCCGCAGCCCGACGGGCCGAGTAACGAATAAAACCCTCCGCCCTCGAGCCTGAGAGACACGCCATCCACGGCGCGATGCCCCGGATATTCCTTGCTGATGCCGCGAAGCTCGAGGATCGGATGCATTTCGGCCAATCGTCAGATTACAACCGCCGGATTGTATGCTGACCGAGGATGAAATTGACTTTTCACGGCGCCGCGGGAACGGTGACCGGCTCGATGCACCGCCTTGATGCGGGCGACAAAACATATCTGCTCGATTGCGGGATGTACCAGGGACGCCGGAAGGAGGCGGAGAGGAGGAATCGGACTTTTCCTTTCGATGCGCGCCAAGTCTATGCCGTCGCGCTCTCGCACGCGCACATCGACCATAGCGGACGGCTTCCACTGCTGGTCAAAAACGGGTTTCACGGACCGATCTTCGCAACGCCCGCGACCTCAGATCTCTGCGACGCCATGCTTCGAGACACGGCGCACATCGCCGAGAGCGACGTGGAATTCGTGAACCGCCATCTGCGCGAGACGGAGCCAGTCGAGCCGATTTACACGATGGAAGACGCCGAAGCCACCATGCCGCTTTTTCGGCCTGTGGACTACCACACGCCGACAAGCATCGGACCAGGACTCACGATGGAGTCTTACGACGCAGGCCACATTCTCGGGTCTTCATCCATCGTGCTGACCGAGGGCAGCGTGCGGCTGGCCTTCTCGGGGGACGTAGGTAGGCCCGGACTGCCGATTATCCGCGATCCCGAAGCGCTGCCGCCGGTCGATTACCTGATCATGGAGAGCACGTACGGCGGGCGTACTCATCCCCAGCAGGGCGCCGCGCTGGCGAAACTGGAGGCGGTCGTTAAAGAGACGATCGGACGCGGCGGAAGGCTGATCGTTCCGTCGTTCGCGGTGGGGCGCACGCAGCAGCTTGTGCTTCTGCTGCATCAGTTGATCAACGAGGGGCGCATTCCGTCGGTTCCGATGTTTGTCGACAGCCCGTTGGCCGTGAACGTGACCGAGGTGTTCCGCGCTCATCCCGAGTGCTATGACGAAGAGGCGCGGCGATACCTGGTGAACGGCGAGGATCCTTTCGGGATCAAACGATTGATCTACATCCGGGATGCGGGCGAATCGAAAAAGCTCAATGATCTGCGCGGCCCGTTCATCGTGATTTCGCCGTCAGGCATGTGCGAAGCGGGGCGCGTGCTTCACCATCTGCGCCACAACGTCGGTGATGCGCGGACCACGGTGCTGCTCACCGGCTATCAGGCGGAGAACACGCTCGGGCGGAAGCTCAAAGAGGGGATGCGATCGGTCAGGATCTTCGGCATCCCGACCGAAGTGCGGGCGCGCGTGGAAAGTCTCGATGAATTAAGCGGTCATGCGGATAACGGCGAGTTACTGGGCTGGATGGAGCCGATGACCCGTACACTCAAGCGCGTCTTTCTGGTCCACGGAGAAGGTAACGAGGCCAACGCGCTCGCGGAGGCGATTCGCGAACGATACGGAATTGAAGCAGCCCCCGCCGCGCCCGGCCAGAGCTTCGATCTCTGAGACGTTCGTTTTCCCACGCGGGTGAATTCGTAACCCGATTGTCACGCCCGTCTTATCCCTTTGTCACGCCGGTTCCCTAACCTCGTTCCAGAAGGCTGAGGGTTTCCAACACAATCTATGCTCGCACTATCCAGAAGCGCGGCGCTTCTCGCCTGCGCTTTTCTTCCGCTTTTGGCGCAGGACCGCGCCGCGATCTCAGGCACCGTAACCGATCCTTCCGGCGCGGTAGTGCCGGGCGCGCGCGTGGAGATCACTTCATCGCAGAACGGATTCCATCGCCAGGCGTCAACGGGCCTGCAGGGTATCTATGAGTTCGCGTCCTTACCCGTGGGCACTTACGCCGTTTCGATCTCGAAGGACGGCTTCACGACCTTCCACATGGATGGCATCGATCTTCTCTACAGCCAGGTGCGGACTGTGGATGCGCGTCTTGCCGTGGGATCGCCAACGGAATCGGTGCAGATCGCCGCTACGGCAGAGGCCCTGAACCGGACCAACGCGGAGATCGACGGCGTCGTGGAAGCGCCGCAGATCCGCGAAATCCCGATCAACGGGCGCAACTGGGCCACACTCATGACGCTGGCGCCCGGCGCCATCAACACCGGCGACGGAGGACAGCGCAGCATCCGCTTCGACGGACATTCGCTCGACGACAGCAACTTCCTCTTTGATGGGATAGACACGAGCGGCGTGCAGGAACAGACGCAAAAGGCGGAAACAAGACTCAACATCTCGCTCGATTCCATCTCTGAGTTCCGCGTAGGAACCGGCGTCTATACAGCCGAAAACGGAGATGCGGGTGGAGCGCAGGTCAACGTAGTCTCGAAGACCGGCACGAACCAGTTCCACGGGACGATGTACGACTATCTCCGCAACAACGTGTTCGATGCTCGCTCGCCGTTCGATGACTCCTCGATTCCGCCGTTCCGCCTGAATCAGTTCGGCGCGCAGCTGGCCGGCCCGGTCATCAAAGATAAGGCGTTCTTCCTTCTCAATTACGAGGGGCTGCGTCAGACTCTCGGACAGACGCTGATCGGATTCGTTCCGAGCGCCGCGGTTCGGTCGCAGGTCCTCACAACGTCTCCGGCGATGAAGCCCATCATTGATTCGTTCCCTACGGGACAGACTCACGTGGACGCGAACACGGACCAGTTAAACATCGAGGGCATCAACACGGTGCGCGAGGATTCGGGGCTCGCGCGATTCGACTACCGGTTTAACGACCGAAACACGATGTTTGCCCGCTACAGCATCGACAACGCCCTGATCAATAATCCGCAGGACGCCCTCGGCGCGACGAATACGATCCCGGTCATACCGCAGAATTTTGTTCTCCAGTTCCAGCACATCTTCTCACCGAGCCTCGTGAACGAGAGTAAGTTCGGGGTCAACCGCGTTAACTATCACAACTGGAACTATGGGCAGTCGCCCATCTCGGTGACAACCGCGAATTATTCCGCGCTCAGCGCCAACACGCTCGACGAAGAAATCGGTACGACGTTTTCGTATATCGACAACCTCACGAAAATCATGGGCCGCCACACGCTCAAGTTCGGCGTTGATGTGCGGCGCATCCGGCTGAACAACTCGGGGAATGCGATTCGGGCGTCATCCATCGACTACGCCTCCCTCACCGATTTCATCCACAACACGGCGGACAGCGGCTCGGTTCTTGAAGGCGAAGGCATCCGGGGAAATCGGCGGACTTTCATTTCCGGCTACGCGCAGGACGAGTTCAAAGTCACGCCGTACCTCACGCTGAATCTCGGACTGCGTTATGAGTTCTACACCGTGGCCCATGAAATCCTGGACCGCGCCGCGGTTGTGGATATTCAGGGATGCGGCGGCTTCTGTCCCAAGGGCACTCCGTTTTACGACCCCAACTGGAACGACTGGGGCCCCCGCGCGGGCTTCGCGTGGTCACCCGCGTCTCAGCACGGATCGACGGTGATCCGCGGCGGTTACGGCATCTTCTATGGCGCGAATCAGAATGACGATTTCAGCGACCCGCTCGAGAGCGCAGTTCCGCGCTACGGCTTCACGTCTTCGGACTTCCCCAACCTCTCTTATCCGCTGGACCCGTTCATCACGCCCGAAAATGCCCTTTATACGCCGAAGGCGATCGACCGGCACCGGAAGGATCTCTCGTATCAGAACTGGGATTTGCTGATTCAACGGCAGCTCCCCTGGAAGTTCCAGCTTCAGACCGGTTATCTCGGCAGCGTCGGGCGGCATCTGTTCACGCGTTATCAGATCAACCTGATCGATCCAACGACCGGAAAGCGGCCACTTGCCGACTTCTCTCAGTTCGGGCTGAAAGCCAATGACGGAAATAACAACTTCAACGCCTGGCAGACCTCACTCGAACGGCGCTTCACGAACGGCTTTCTCTGGCAGACGCAGTATATGTGGTCGCACGGCATTTCCGACGGCTCGTTGGGCGCCGGCGAGAGCCTGACCTTCCAGAACCAGTCCTGCCGCGTCTGCGACCGAAGCGACACCAGCATCGACGTGCGGCACACGATGACGACAAACGCGATTTACCAGCTTCCCTTCCTGCGCTCGTCGAAGATTTTCGGAGGATGGGAACTCTCAGGCATCGCGACGGCAAGTTCGGGACGGCCCGTGAACATCACGCTGAGCCGCAAGGCGGGCCAGTTACCCGACGGCAATACGGGCAGCCAGCGTCCGAATCTGGTTCCCGGCGCATCGATCTATGCGGCGAATCAGAGCATCTACAATTGGTTCAATCCGGCGGCGTTCTCCATTCCCGCATCCGGCACATGGGGCAATCTCGGACGTTACATCGCGAGGGGCCCGGGATACTATGAGATCGATACGGCGCTTCAGAAGCGATTTCTCCTCACCGAACGCATGAGTCTCAATTTCAGGGCGGAAGCCTTCAACCTCTTTAATCACCCGATCTTCGCGAATCCCTCCGGATCGATCGGGTCGAACCCGGCGTCGCCTTCGGCCGGATTCGGCAAGATTACTTCGATTCTGAATACCGGCGCTGTCGGAACCGGTACCCCGCGCCGTCTGCAGCTCGCGCTTCGCCTGGACTTCTGATGACCCGTTGCCCGCGATCCCTCAGAGGATCACTTATTATTGCCGCATCCGTCTGCTCGGCGTTCGCGCAGCAGCAGGTGGTGGGCGGCCCATTCGTAGTGAATGATGGCGCGCGTTCGGCCACTATCGCGTGGATCGTACGCGACAGCGAGGTAACCGTGCAGAGCGCTGGCAGCGCAGCGAAAACTTCGCCCGTGCTGCGCGTTGAAAAGACCACGCTGACAGGTCTTGAACCGAACAAGAGATACGATTACTCCGTCCCAGGGCACGCGGACCTGAAAGGCTCATTTAAGACCGCGCCTACCGGAAAAGAGCCGTATACGTTCGTCGTCTATGGCGACACGCGAACGCGCCATGATGTACACCGCCGCGTGATCGGCGAGCTGATGAAGCACGGGATTCCCGATTTCATCATCCATACGGGCGACCTGGTGGCCGACGGCAACGATAGCTCGCTTTGGCCGATCTTCTTCGATATCGAGAAGGATCTGCTAAGCCAGACGGCGTTCTTCCCCTCGCTCGGCAACCACGAGCGCAACACGCGGTACTTCGGGGAAATTTTCCAGGCGGAAGCGCCCTATTATTCGTTCGACTGGGGAAACAGCCACTTCATCGTTCTGAACAGCGACATTCCGAACTCGGCCCCGAGCGCCCGGATGCGGGACCTCTTCTGGGCAGAGCAGACTAAATGGCTGGAAGATGACCTCGCGAGCCATCAGAAGGCCGACCACCGGTTTGTGATCGCGCATCACCCGCCCTTCACGGCGGTTTTCCGGCGGCAGGGCGAAAACGAGCATATGGCCGCCCTGATTCCGATGCTGGAGAAGTACCACGTCTCGGCCGGGCTCTTCGGCCACGACCACAATTATCAGCACTATGTAAACAACGGAATCCACTACATCGGAACGGGCGGCGGCGGAGCCCCGCTCTACGACGTGGACAAGCCGCCGGCCGGAATCACCCGTAAAGTGGTGAGCGTGGAGAACTTCGTGACGATTTCAGTTAATGGCAAGAGCGTCCACGTGCGCGCAACAGCCATAGACGGCCAGACCATCGAAGAATTCGACATTCCGTAGCGGCGCTCCGTTCGGTGAAACGAAGCGCAGATGCCCCGCTGTCTATATACTTATAGATTCCAAGGAGCATCGATGAGTTCTCCCCAGTATCCGTACGCGCCGCAGGCGCCGCCGCCGGCCTATGGCCTTCCGCCACAGAGCAATTCGAATATGAAGACCGCCTTGGCGGCCGGAGCGATCGTGGCGTCTCTGGCGTTTAATGGTTTCCTGATGTTCCAGTTGCACGATCTGAAGACGGCAACTGCGAAGAACCAGGAGATCATTCAGAACGAGATCGACACAATCAAAGAAAACAGCACGGCGATGACCGCAACCTCCCGGAAGCACATGGAGGACCTACGGGAAGAGCTGGACAACAAGTCGCGCCAGTTCAACCAGGCGGCGAGCCAAGCGAAGAAGGAAGCCCTGACCTACGCTGATGAGCAGGCGAAAAAGCTCGAGGCAGAGCAGCAAAAGAGTAGCCAGCAGCTCAGCTCGTCGATCTCCGACGTGAAACAGGCGGCGGATTCCGCCAACGCCAAGGTGGCGGACGTCAACAACGACGTGGCGGGCGTCAAGACTGATCTGACCGCCACCAAGAACGATCTGAGCCAAACCAAATCGAGTCTGCAGCGCGTGGCCGGCGATCTGGGCATGACCAGCGGACTCGTTGCCACGAACGGCAAAGAGATCGAAGAACTGAAACGGCGCGGCGAGCGCGACATCGTCGAGTTCTCGCTGAAGAAGCAGAAGAACATGCAGAAGGTCTCCGATATCAGCCTCCGGCTGGATAAGACCGACCCGAAAAAGAACAAGTTCACTGTGGTTCTGGTCGCGGACGATAAGACGGTCGAGAAGAAGGACCGAAATATCAACGAACCGCTGCAGTTTTACGTTTCGAAGTCGCTGTACGAAGTGGTCGTGAACACGGTGTCGAAGGACCAGATCACCGGGTATCTCTCAAAACCGAAGTATCAGAACCGCTAACGTCAAAGATTAACCGTAACGCGCAGGAACGTAGCCGGTATCAGCGTTCCGGCGCCGTTGGTCTTGTTCTGCGCGTTGGCAAGCTCGGTCAACTGGGCGTGGAGTTCGCCTTCCCGGCCGTTCTTTTTCGCTGCTTCCACGGCGTTCATTGTCGGCCCGTAGAACCGTTCAAACAGGTCGATGAACTGGGCGGGGCTTTTGTCGGCAGAAGCGAAGTAGTAGGTATCCCGGACCATCGAAATTTTTTCACGCGACACCCCGGCCTGACCGAACCGTTCGACGATAGGGCTCTCCACGCCCCAGAGCATGGGACTGATGAAGCCTTCCGGCGGCGGAGGCGTGAACTCCGAACTGATCTTCAGCAACTGCGAAACGAACGTCGGGTCGTTCGGAATCCAGTTGCCCATCACAATGCGGCCGCCGGGTTTGGTGACCCGGACCAGCTCTTTGGCGACATCGAGAGGTTTTGGCGAAAACATGGCGCCGAAGACCGAGAGGACCAAGTCAAATGAATGGTCCGCAACACCCTCCAGATTCGATGCGTCTCCCTCCTGAAACTTCAGCCTCGTGAGGCCCGCTTCCCTGGCTCGTTTGTTTCCTGCTTCCACAAGGTTTCGGGCGATATCGATTCCCGTAACGTCACAGCCCAAACGGGCCAACGGGAGCGCTGTGGTGCCGTCTCCGCAGCCCAGGTCCAACGCTCGCAACGGCGGATTTAGGCCGAGGGAATCAACGAGCGCTTCTCCGGACTGCCGCATAAAGGCGGCGATTTCGGTAAAGTCGCCTTTCTCCCACAACGCCTTATTCGGATTAACAGGGGCTTCTGTCGCTGTCATTGTGTCTCTTTTTTTGCCTTACTGAATACAATTGTGGGGTGCGAACTCGTATTCATCCATGCCCGAGCGTCGCCATGATTTGCTCAAAAGGCCATGGGAGACGATTCGCTTTGCGCGGAGTCCGGCCAAATTTGCAGAGAGTCCAGACGGACTGATGGATGCGTTTTCGGAAATTCTGAGCGGCCTCAGGCTGACGGGCGCGGTGTTCTTCATCGCCGAGTTCTCGGCTCCCTGGGGAGTTTCAGCGCCCGCCGCGAACAAGATGACGGAGAGGGTCGCGCCGGGCGCGGAGCACCTCGTTCTCTACCATCTGGTCATCGAGGGCCGGGCCACCGTGGAGATGCCCGACGGACGGACCACCGACCTCTCGCCGGGAGACGTGGTGATTTTTCCGCATGGGGACGCTCATCACATCAGCAGCGGCAGCGATGCGAAACGGCCGTTCCCGAACTATGGGATCGAGGCAAAGATCAGGTCGCGCGAGCTGAGTCCGTTGCGCGCCGGCGGAGGCGGGCCGGTTTCGCATTTCGTGTGTGGCTACATGGCTTGCGATCCCTACCTTTGCCGACCCATTCTGGGCGGGCTTCCTCCGGTGCTCAAAGTCAACATCCGGACGGATCGTTCGGGCCATTGGCTCGAGAGCTCCATTTTGCACCTGGTTGAGGAAGCAGTCTCCGGCCGGGTCGGCAGCGAGGCCATGCTTGCCAAGCTCTCTGAGGCGCTGTTTGTGGATACTTTGCGGCGCTACATCAGCGGGTTGCCTGACCAGCAGACGGGATGGCTCGCGGGCACACGCGATCTGGTCGTAGGAAAGAGCCTCGCGCTGCTTCACAGCCGCGTTGCTCACCCGTGGACTATTGCGGATCTCGCGGATGAAGTGGGTATCTCGCGCTCCGCTCTGGTCGAACGCTTCACTCGATTCCTCGCGGAGCCTCCGATGACCTACCTGAGCCGATGGAGGCTTCAGTTGGCTGCCCGATCGCTCGAAAAAACATCGCGAGGAGTGGCGGAAATCGCAGCCGATGTGGGATACGAATCGGAGGCTGCCTTCAACCGCGCGTTCAAACGCGAATTCGGGCAGCCCCCCGGTCGATATCGGAGCGATAAGAGATCAGGCGCGGCGGAAGCGGATCGCGCGGCGCGTCTTTGATCGACGCATAAGAACGATGCCGCCGAGAAGCAGCGCGCAGGCGATTCCAAGGCCCGGCCGGATGGCGCCGGCCAGCGCGGCGGGGACTGCCACTCCTGTCCCCGCCGCGATCCATGCCGCGACGCAAAGCGGGCATTTCGGCAGCAGAAGCGCGATCACTCCCGGAATCGCGCTTCCACCCGCCTTCAGACCACACCTGCAGGGTGCGTTCACAACGCCTCCGGCTCAGTGGCAGCTCGTCCCGGCGGAACGGGCAGTTTCCGTTTCGGGATAGCTGTCATGATGCCGGACCCAGGCCATCGTGAAGGAGAGCTGCTCTTCGTCGCGGCCTTTGGGCGTCATGTCGAGCAACGTGTAAACGCCGAGAAGCGGTTCGAGGCCGCGGGCGTATGCCGAGTAGGTATGGAAGATCGCGCCTGCCGGATCTTTGTAAAACACGCTCATTCCCGGCGCCTCCTCCGAAGGAAACTGGTTCATACCGAAGTTGTAGAAGACGCTGCCCCGGTCCATCTCCTCTTTCGTGAATGAAACATGGTAGTCGCGGTTGAAGCTGCTTTGAGACGAGGAAACCCAGCGGCACTTCCACCCCAGCCGGTTTCGGAATGCTTCGATCTTGCCGATGGGCGCGCGCGAGACCAGAGCCAGTGTGGTGTCGCGCTGAGCGAGGTGCACGAGCGTTCCGTCGATGGCGTCGGCTACCATCGAACAGCTCGGACAGCCTTCCGCCCACTCCGGGCCGAACATGAAGTGATAAATCATGAGCTGCGTGCGGCCGGCGAAGAGCTCGGACAGCGTTACTCTGCCCTCGGGCCCGTCGAATACGTAATCCTTTTCGACTTTGACCCAGGGCAATTCGCGCCGGTCGCGGCTGAGCTCGTCGCGGAGCCGAGTAAGCACTTTCTCTTTTTCCAGCAGCGATCTGCGCGCCTGAAGCCATTCTTCGTTCGAAACTACGGGATGTACTGTTTGCGTTGCGGTCACGTTCGTTCTCCTTACATTTGAGTTGAATGCCGCCGGACACACTTCTCCTGTGAGGTGTCCGGAATGAAACGGGTTAGCCCTTTTTCTGCTTTTGAGGGGCCGGAGTATCGTCAGCGGCCCGGTTCTCCGCAATCTCTTTGATCCGGAGCAGGTGACTGGACCAGAGTTCCTCAAATCGGCCGACCCATCGTTCGTAAATCTGCCGGATCGGCACGACGTTGAGCGAGTTCACGCGCTGACGGCCGTCTTCGCGCGTCTCGATCAGGTCGGCATCACGGAGCACGTCGATGTGCTTCATGATGCCGAAGCGCGTCAGGTGCGGAAACGCGTCGACGATCTCCGTCGTAGTCCGCGGTCCCTGGCGCAACAGGTCCAGAATCGCTCTGCGGGTCGGATCGGACAGCGCTTTCCAGACCGGGTCGAGGTCATCTGATTTCACGTGCGCTGAGCCGCGGTTTTGACGGTGCAATCCTCTGCGATGTGATCGAGGATTTGCCGCCAGCCGGTGCCGACTCCCTCGCGATGAGCCTGTTCGATGAGGCCGATCGCGCGGTGCCGCAGAGCCACGCGGGTGCCGCCTGGGATCTCTTCCAGCTTGACTTCGACATGGTTCATGGCCGGATACGACATGAACATCGGGCCGCTCAGTTCCAGCAGGACGGGCGGCTTGATTACCTGCACATGCCCCCAGAGGTGGCCGATGCCGTTGCCGCGGTCGCGGAACCAGCGCCCACCCGGCCATTGCTCCAGGAGCATCTGCATCGATTCCCCTTTCGCGTTTGTGCTGCCTTCGCCCAGCCGGTGGATTACGCCGCGGAAGACGTCGCCGATGGCTGCCTTGATCTCGATGTGCTGGTTGACGTCGAGGGTCATTTCTTCGAGTTGCATAAATGCGTTCACCTCCATACGTGACTTTATACTAACGTGACTAATGAGTCACGTCAAGAGAAAAATGCATTTTGGAGATTTTCGGATGAAGACACTGCGGGCGCGGCTCGCGGCGAATGAGCCTTTTTGAGGCGGTTTATGCGGCGATATTCGACCTCACGGCGGCGGGATTTCCGCAGCATCGTTTGAATTTGAGCCCGGAGCGGCAGGGGCAGGGCTCGTTACGGCCGACTTTGTGAGCCGAGGCAGGGGTTGAATTTGCGGGTTTACGAAACGAACTCGCGTTCTCGCGAATCTCGGCGCAGAGTTGTTTATCGGCTTGCGTCATCAGGGCTTCGAGGGTCTGCATCGTGATCGATTCGCGTGGTTTGGCGTCGCCCGTTGCCCCGTCTGGCGTCTCGTCGATTCCGGGCGCGGACTTCAGGGCGCGGTGGATTGCTTGCGTGTCGGCGAGGCCCGGCGTTAGACCCGTGGTTCCGAGTTGGGCGCGAATGGCGCGTTCGGTTTGCAGGCGGCGGAGTTCGGCGGAGGAGCGGCGGATGATGTTGTGCGAGTGCGCGCGGGCCCGGTCGACCGCGCGCTGCGTTTTTTCGTTGGGTTCGGGGGCATCGGCGGATTTCGCTTCGACGATGCCGCAGCGGCGCAGACGCCAGGTGGCGGTCATGATTTCGTCGGCGAGCACCTGTTCGAGGATGCCTTCGGGCGAGAGTTCGAACATGAGGGCGGTGTGTTGTCGGGCGAATTCGTCTTCCTCGGCGGGAAGGATGTAGTTGCGTTCGGCGTAGAAGCCGTGTTTGGTGGCGTTGCGGGAAGAGACGGATTTGCCTTCATCGGTACGCGGACCGGTGGGCCCGGTTGAGATGGGTTCGTTCATGATGCCTCCCTGGCGGTTCGACGATA
>DATFSM010000097.1:0-88456 GCA_035262625.1 Bryobacteraceae bacterium | reverse complement strand
TGGAATCGACTTCGTCGCCGGCCCCACCGAGATCCTCATCATCGCCGCAGATGCCGATCCGGCATTTCTCGCGGCCGACATGCTCGCCCAAGCGGAGCACGACACCGACGCGGCCGCCATCCTGCTCACCACCTCGAAACGCCTCGCCGCAAATGTCGCAAAAGAAGTCGAGCGCCAGCTTGCGAGTCTTCCGACAGCCCCCGTCGCCCGCAAAGCCATCGATAAGAACAGCGCGATCATCGTGACCCGTTCCCTCGACGAAGCGGTTGAACTTTCGAACGAATTCGCTCCTGAGCACCTCGCGATTCACCACGAAGAACTGCTCCCGAAGATCCGCCACGCCGGAAGCGTTTTCGTGGGCCCATTCAGCCCTGAAGCCGCCGGAGACTACGCGTCCGGGCCAAACCACGTTCTTCCCACCAGCGGCGTTGCGCGCCTGCGCGGCGGCCTCTCCGCGGCGGACTACGTGAAGGTCATCTCAGTCCAGCAACTGGACGCTAAAGCTTTGGCGAAACTCGCGCCGTCTGTCACGACGCTCGCGCGCGCCGAAGGTCTTGAAGCCCACGCCCGGTCGGTCGAGGTGCGACTTGCCTCTTAAACCGCGCGACGCCGTGCTCGCCATGGCGCCATACCACCCGCCCACGGGCAACCGCCACGAGAAACTACGACTCGATTTCAACGAGAACACGGTCGGCTGCTCGCCGCGCGTAATCGAAGCGCTCCGCTCAGGCGTCACGCGCGAAAACCTGACCGTCTATCCCGATTACGCCTGCGTAAAACAAAGCCTCGCCGCTTATTTCCAAGTCCCTGCGGACCGGCTCCTCCTGACCAACGGGACCGACGAGGCCATTCAGGTTCTCGTCAACACATACGTGGACGACGGCGCGGAAGCGCTCATGCTCCGACCCTCGTACGCGATGTACCGCTTCTACGCGGAGGTCGCCGCCGCGAAAGTCGTCGAGATTCCCTACGAGCCACCCGCCCTGGCCTTTCCGCTCGAATCGCTGCTGGCGGCCATCACTCCCCGAACGCGCGTGATCCTGATCGGCAATCCGAACAATCCTACCGGAACATCCATCGGACTCGAGGCGATCCGACGAATCGTCGAAGCCGCCCCGCAAGCCGCGGTCCTCATCGACGAAGCCTATTACGAATTCTTCGGGGTCACGGCGCTCAAACTCATCGCGGCTTATCCGAACCTCTTCGTGAGCCGCACATTTTCGAAAGTCTTCGGCATGGCCGCCATGCGTATGGGCTGCCTCTTCTCTCAACCGGAAAACATTCAGTACATGCACAAAGCGCAATCGCCGTACAGCGTGAACGCCCTTGCGGCCATGGCCGCCGAAGCCGCTGTGCAGGACCGCTGTTACATTGAATCCTACGTCGCCGAAGCCCTCGCCGCACGTGAATTACTGACCGCCGGATTCGAAAAGCTCGGCATCGAATACGTACCGAGTTCCGCCAACTTCGTCCTGGGCTACTTCGGCGCGCGCGCCATCGAAGTCCGCGACGCCCTGCGCGACAAAGCAATCCTCGTCCGCGACCGCAGCTACGAAATTCCCGGTGGAGTCCGCGTCACCGTAGGCACGCGCGAGCAGGCCACCCGCGTTGTCGCCGAACTGGAGCGAATCTGGTGAACAAAGACCTCATCGTCTTCGACATGGATGGCGTTCTTGTGGACGTCTCCGAATCCTATCGCACCGCCATACAAGCCACCGTCGCGCATTTCACAGGGAACGAGCCGACCCGCAGCGAGATTCAGGAATGGAAGAACCGCGGAGGCTTCAACGACGACTGGCATCTCTCCCACACCATGATTCGCCAGCGTGGGGGCAACACCGCCCACGCCGACGTTGTCGACTACTTCCAGAAAATTTTCCATGGCAACGGCACGGACGGTCTCATCCTTCGCGAACGCTGGATTGCCGCCGAGGGCCTTTTCGACCGCCTCGCGCGCAACCACACCCTGGCGATCTTCACCGGCCGCCTTCACTGGGAAGCCCGCCTCACGCTCGACCGCTTCACGAAAACAGTCTTCGATCCGATCGTCGGAGCGGACGACGTCACTCAACTGAAGCCCCATCCCGAAGGCCTGCTTAAGATCTGCTCAACGGTCGAACACGGCAAATGCTGGTACATCGGCGACACCATCGATGACGCGTCCGCCGCGAAAGCAGCCGGAATTCCGTTTATCGGCGTCGGCCGCGGCCATCTTGGCGACTCGCCCTTCGCCGTCATTGACGACATCAACGCTCTGGAGGACGTCCTTGCCGCGCACCGCTGAAATCAAACGCGACACGAAAGAGACGCGCATCTCAGGCAAGCTGACCATCGAGGGCCGAGGCCGCTACGAAATCTCGACCGGCATCCGATTCCTCGACCACATGCTCGAGCTCTTCACGAAGCACGGCGCCTTCGATCTCACCCTGAAAGCCGAAGGCGATCTCGATGTGGATCAGCACCACACCGTCGAAGACACCGGCATCGTAATCGGTCAACTCTTCGCCAAAGCCCTGGGCGATCGCAAGGGGATCAATCGCGCAGGTTATTTCGTGCTCCCGATGGACGAAACCCTCGCGGTAGTCGCAGTCGACCTCGGCGGACGCCCCGCCCTGGTGTACAAAGACCGCGTCAAGGTACGTCTGGTGGGCGACCTTCAGTCCGAACTGGTTCCCGACTTCTTCGATGGCTTCGTCCACCACGCCGGAGCCAACTTCCACGCCAAAGTACTCTACGGCCGCTCGAATCACCACAAGCTCGAAGCGATTTTCAAATGCTGGGCGCGGGCCATGCGCTACGCGTGTTCGAAAGATGAACGGCTCAAAGACCAACTCCCCTCCACGAAGGGCCTGCTGTGATCGCGATTCTCGATTACGGCGCCGGAAACCTCCGCTCGGTTCAGAACACGCTGGACGAAATCGGGGCCGAATATCAACTGGCGCATGACGCCAAGTCCCTGAGCCAGGCGCAGAAGATCATCCTCCCCGGAGTCGGCCACTTCGGCCAGATGATCGGCGCGCTCGATCAGATGAACGTTCGCGATACCCTCATCGAACGCATGGCCGCAGGCATTCCGTTTCTCGGCATCTGCCTCGGCCTTCAGGCCCTGTTCGAATCGAGCGAAGAAGCGCCGGACCGCAAAGGTCTCGGCGTTTTTCCCGGCACGGTTCAGCGTTTCGGAAATGCCGCGCGCGTGCCTCATATGGGATGGAACGAAGTTGCTGCCGTGAAACCGTCGCGGCTGCTCGGCGGTCTTCCGGCCCACCCGTATCTCTACTTCGCGCACAGCTATTACGTGCCGGTCGTTCCGCAAGCTGCTGCCACTTGCGCCTATTCGTCCACATACACGGCCATTCTCGAATCGGGCAATATCTTCGGCGTGCAGTGCCATCCCGAAAAATCCGGACCGCTCGGCCTAGCCATCGTCCGCAACTTCGTGAATCTCTGATGCTCGCGAAACGAATCATCCCCTGTCTCGATGTCACCGGCGGACGTGTCGTCAAAGGCGTGAACTTTGTCAATCTTCGCGATGCGGGCGATCCTGTCGAACTTTCCGATCGCTACAACCTGCAGGGCGCGGACGAACTGGTTTTCCTGGACATCACCGCCTCGAGCGACGCGCGGGCGACAATGGCCGACGTCGTGGCCCGCACGGCGCGCAAGGTTTTCATTCCGCTGGCGGTGGGCGGAGGCATCCGTTCTGTCGCTGACGCGCGCCTCATCCTGATGTCCGGCGCCGACAAGGTTTCCGTCAACACCGCCGCGGTCCGCCGCCCCGAACTGATCTCCGAACTCAGCCGCGAATTCGGCGCGCAGGCTGTAGTGCTCGCAATCGACGCGCGCCGCAGCGGACCCGATCACTGGCACGTTTTCACACGCGGAGGCCGTGACGACGAAGGCATCGATGCCGTCGAATGGGCCGCTCGTGGCGAGGAACTCGGCGCGGGAGAGATCCTGCTCACCTCGATGGATACCGATGGCGTTCAGACGGGTTTCGACTGCGCCCTCACAAAAGCCGTGTCGCGTGCCACGCGCATCCCCGTAATCGCCTCGGGCGGAGCCGGAGAACCCGATCATTTCACGCGCGTGCTCACGGAAGGTGAAGCCGATGCCGCGCTCGCCGCGTCAATCTTTCATTACGGTACGTATACTGTCGGCGACCTGAAGGAACATCTGGATCGCGCCGGCATACCCATCAGGAGGACTCATTGATTTTTCCCTGCATCGATCTCATGGACGGCGTAGTCGTCCAGTTGATCCAGGGCCGTAAAAAGGCGCTCGAAGCGGAAAGCCCCGAGGCAATGCTCGCGAAGTTCGCCGCATTCCCCGAAATCCAGGTGATCGACCTCGACGCCGCCATGGGCCGAGGAGCCAACGACGCGCTGGTAGAGATGCTCGCAGGTAAGGCGGTAATTCGCGCGGGAGGCGGTGTTCGGACCGTCGAACGCGCCCGCACACTGATCGCCCAGGGCGCCCGTAAGGTCATCGTAGGCACCTCGGCCTTCGAAGCGGAAGGCCCGAACCACGAGTTTCTGGAGCAACTCGTGAAGGCCATCGGTCGCGAACGCATCATCCTCGCCCTCGACTCAAAGGAAGGACGAATCGTGGTGAAAGGCTGGCGCGAAGCCACACGCTTCACCGCCGAAGAGGTGATCAAACAACTCGAACCCTACTGCACCGGGTTCCTCTGCACCTACGTCGATAAAGAAGGAATGATGCAGGGCACCGACCTCGCCTGGTTCCATCGCCTCCGCGAAGCCACCAACCACGAGATCACCGCCGCAGGAGGCATCACAACCCTCGAAGACATCGAAGCGCTCGAACACATGCGCATCAATTCGGCAGTAGGAATGGCGATCTACACCGGCCGCCTGAATCTGGAACAACTCGCGAAGCGCACTTAGCGCCAGGGCTGCAGTCCCCCGCCCCGACAGTGATAAAGATAGAAGTCGCGAGGGAACTGAAATGAAGCCTGTTCGAAGCCTCTTATATGCGATCCCGCTGATTTCGTTGTGCGCTGTTGCGACGGCTCAGACGCCGCCTGCAGGCCGCGGCGCTCCACCCCGCCCGGTCCTCTGGGTCACCTCAACGGCCTGGCCCGATGGCGGGGAAGTGCCGATGAAATACTCCGGACGCGGCGAGAACAAATCTCCGGCCTTCGAATTCCACTGGAATATCGGTAATGAGCCCACGACCCCGCCGGAAGCCCTGAAGACCTACGCGGTTATCTTCCACGACGTGGAGAATTCATCGAACAAAACCACAACCGACACGCTTCACTGGACTGCCTTCAACATTCCCGGCGCGGCTAAAGGACTGCCCGAGGGAATCGCAACCGGCGCCTTGCCCGATGGCACGACGAACGGTCCTGGCATTTTAGCGTCGCGCGGCGGAGCGGCCGGCTATTTCGGACCCGGTGCCCCGGCAGGACCGATCCACCATTACGTCTTCGAGTTTTACGCGCTGGATACGAAGCTCGATCTGCCCGCGAAGACAACGCGGGACGAACTCCTGAAGGCGATGGACGGCCACGTAATCGGCAAGGCCGCATGGTTCGGCCGCTTCCATACGCAACCCTGATTTCCGGAACTCAGCCACAATTAGTTGTTGACAGACGCGCCATTAACACCGTATATTGAGGCTGCTGTCGGTCTTCCGTTCGGGAAGTGAAAAGGGAACCTGGCGAAAATCCAGGGCTGCCCCGCAGCGGTGAGCAGGAACGAAAGCCGCCATTTGAGCACTGGTCCGGGGAGGACCGGGAAGCGCGGCAAGTAGGTTGCGTACTCTGCCTGCAAGTCCGAAGACCTGCCGAGAGCCGGCGCAAGTTCTGCGCTGAAGTAATGACAAGCCTCGAGGGAAGGGCTGGTGTCAACCGCATTCATAGGGATGTTCTCCCGATGTTGTTGAAGGTGCGCGTCCCCCTGGCGGAAAGGCGCGCAGTGGCCACGACAGCAACCACAGAATTTCAGGAATTAATTCCGGGCATCCACGCCGAGACTCCCGCCACCAGCATGAGGGTGCGGAAGCGTAATGGCTCGTTTGAGCCCGTGATGGTGGACAAAATCATCCGCGCGGTGGAGCGATGCTCAGTAGGTCTCGCAGACGTCGATCCGATGCGCATCGCCATCAAGACCATCGGGGGACTTTACGATGGATCGACAACCAAAGAGCTGGATTCGCTTTCGATCCAGACGGCCGCCTCGCTGATCGCGGAGGAACCCGCGTACTCCCGGCTCGCTGCCCGCCTCCTCACGCTGTACATCGAGAAGGAGGTCCAGAATCAGAACATTTTTTCCTTTTCACAGTCCATCGAAGCCGGTTGCAAAGCCGGCGTGATCTCCGAACAGACAGCGGCGTTCGTTCGATCGAATGCCCGCAAATTGAACAGCGCAATCGACGACGCATGGTCGGATCGGTTCGAGTTCTTCGGCATTCGGACCGTATATGACCGTTATCTGCTGAAGGACCCCATTTCCCGCGCCGTTCTCGAAACGCCTCAGTACTTCTTCCTCCGCGTGGCCTGCGGGTTGTCTCAGGCAATTCCGGAGGTCCTCGGGTTCTACAGACTGCTGGCCGCCCTCGAGTATCTCCCGTCTTCACCGACCTTGTTCAATTCCGGAACGACTCATTCGCAGATGTCGTCCTGCTTCCTCCTCGATTCGCCCGAGGACCATCTCGAGTCCATTTACGATCGCTATAAAGATGTCGCAATGCTCTCGAAATTTTCGGGAGGCATCGGACTCGCCTATCATCGCGTCCGTTCGCGCGGTTCTCTCATTCGTGCGACGAACGGCAACTCGAACGGAATTGTTCCCTGGCTGAAGACGCTTGATTCCTCTGTATCCGCCGTCAATCAGGGTGGAAAACGCAAAGGGGCGTGCTGTGTCTATCTCGAACCCTGGCATGCTGATATTGAGGAATTCCTCGAGCTTCGCGACAACACCGGCGACGAGGCGCGTAGGACTTATAACCTGAATCTCGCGCACTGGATTCCGGACATCTTCATGGAGAGAGTGGAAGCAGACGGCGTATGGTCGCTTTTTGATCCCGCCAGAGTTCCTCACTTCCCTGATCTCTACGGCGAGGATTTCCGGCGAGCCTATCTGGCCGCCGAAAACGAGAATCTGTTCGCGCGGCAAGTCAAAGCGCGCGATCTCTATTCCCGCATGATGCGAACCCTGGCGGAAACCGGCAACGGATGGATGACGTTCAAAGACGCGTGCAATCTGAAGTCGAACCAAACCGGATTACCGCAAAATGTCGTCCACCTCTCCAACCTTTGCACCGAAATTACCGAGGTGACCTCTCTCAACGAAACCGCCGTCTGTAATCTGGGCTCCATCAACCTTGGCCGGCACCTGACCGACGGCATATTCGATTTCCCGAAACTTGCCGAGACCGTTCGGCGAGTTCTGCCTTTTCTCGATCGCGTGATCGACATCAACTTCTATCCCACTGACGCGGCAGCGGCCTCAAACCGCAGATGGCGGCCTGTCGGGCTCGGCCTCATGGGCTTGCAGGATGTCTTCTTCCGGCTGAAGCTCGCTTTCGACGCACAGGCCGCGCGGGATCTCTCCACGCGAATTCAGGAAGAAATCTATTTCCACGCGTTAACCGCGTCCTGCGATCTCGCGGAAATGTTCGGCGCTCATCCGTCTTTTGCAGAGACTCGCGCGGCGAAGGGCGATCTTCAGTTCGAAGCGTGGGGCATCACGCCCACCGACGGCGCGCGCTGGGATTCCCTCCGCGAACGGATCCGCCGCATCGGGCTTCGCAATTCGTTGATGATCGCCATCGCGCCCACCGCGACCATCGCCTCGATCGCCGGCTGCTATGAATGCATCGAGCCGCAGATCTCCAACCTGTTCAAGCGCGAGACGCTTTCCGGCGATTTCCTTCAGGTGAATCGGTACCTCGTCGCCGATCTCAAAGAACTCGGGCTGTGGAACGAGGACATGCGGAATCGACTCAAACTCGCGGAAGGCAGCGTTCAGGCCATGCAGGACGTCCCGGCGGACCTGCGCGAAATCTATCGCACAGTGTGGGAAATTCCGATGCGTTCGCTCGTCGACATGGCCGCCGCCCGTGGCGCTTTCATCGATCAAAGCCAATCATTGAATCTGTTCCTCGAGAGCCCGACCATCGGAAAGCTGTCGTCGATGTACATGTACGCATGGAAAAAGGGGCTCAAAACGACCTACTACCTGCGTTCGCGCCCTGCGTCGAAAATCGCGAAAGCAACTGTTCCCGTGACCAAAGAAACGGCGGTCAAGGCCGTTTCCTGTTCCCTGGAAAATCCGGAATCCTGCGAAGCGTGCCAGTAACGGAACCATCATGATTCTCGATCCCGGATTCAACCTGACGCTCCGCCCGATGAAGTATCCCGTCTTTTTCGAAATGTTTAAGACGGCGATCAAAAATACGTGGACGGTGGAAGAAGTCGACTTCTCAACCGATGTCACCGACCTCCGTTCGCGCATGAGGCCGTCGGAGCAGCATCTGATCAAGCGCCTGGTCGCCTTTTTTGCGACCGGCGACAGCATCGTGGGGAACAACCTGGTTCTCAACCTGTACAAGCACGTCAACTCGCCGGAAGCGCGCATGTACCTCTCGCGCCAGCTGTACGAAGAGGCGCTGCACGTTCAGTTCTACCTGACGCTGCTGGACACGTACGTCACGGATCCTCTGGAGCGCGCCGAGGCGTTCGCCGCGGTCGAAAATATTCCTTCGATTCAGAAGAAAGCGCAATTCTGCTTCAAATGGATCGACTCCATTCAATCTCTGACCGAACTCCGCACGGACGAGCAGATGCGGGCGTTCCTGCTCAATCTCGTCTGTTTCGCGGCCTGCATCGAGGGCTTGTTTTTTTTCGCCGCCTTCGCGTATGTTTACTACCTGCGCTCACGAGGCCTTTTACAAGGCCTTGCGACGGGCACCAGCTGGGTGTTCCGCGACGAAAGCGCGCATATCGATTTCGCGCTGGAAGTGATCGCCACCGCGCGCCGCGAGCGCCCGGATCTTTTCGACGAGAGCTTCGCTCAGCGCGTGGCGGAGATGATTCGTGAAGCGGTGGATTGCGAACTCACCTTTGCCGAGGACACGCTGAGCATGGGAGTGACCGGGCTGTCAATCCAGAGTATGCGCGAATACCTCGAGTACGTGGCCGATCGGCGACTCGCCGCGCTCCAACTGCCGCCGCTGTACGGATCCCGCAATCCTTTCGCGTTCATGGAACTGCAGGACGTTCAGGAACTGACCAACTTTTTCGAGCGGCGCGTGTCGGCCTATCAGGTCGGAGTCACCGGCGACGTGGTTTTCGCCGAAGACTTCTGATCGTTCAAAACGGTCATAATCCTCACCTTCGATCTTTTTTTCTCATTTATATGCCTTGACAGGAATATACTCTTAAAGGTATATAAGGAGTGTGGAATCCGTATTCGAAATTATTGCGGAGCCGAACCGCCGGGCGATATTGAGCCTCCTGGTCTCGTCACAGCAGTCGGTGGGGGAGATCGAGCGTCAGCTTAGTATGCCGCAGCCGGCTGTGTCAAAGCATCTGCGGGTGCTGCGCGACGCCGGTTTCGTGGAGTCCACGGTGGACGCCCAGCGCCGTCTCTACCGGCTGAAGCCCGAACCGTTTCAGGAGGTGGACGCATGGCTGACTCCGTTTCGGCGGTTCTGGAATGCTCACGTGGATGCGCTCGAACGCCACCTCGACCGCATGGATCAACTCACGCCAACCAAGTCGGCGCCAACCAAAAGGAACACAACAACGACGCGGCCCAAACCGCGACACAAACAAGGAGAAACCAAATGAAAATCAAATTGACCAGCGTATTCGTGGACGACCAGGACAAAGCTCTGCGCTTTTACACGGAGGTACTCGGCTTTACCAAGAAGAACGATTTCAGTAACGGTCCGTATCGCTGGCTGACTGTAGCTTCGCCCGAGGAACCCAACGGCACGGAACTGCAATTGGCTCTGAACAACAACCCCGCGGCCAAAACCTATCAGAAGGCGATATTTGAACAGAGCCAGCCTGCCGCGATGTTCTACACGGACGACGTCAAAGGCGACTACGAGCGGATCAAGGCCCAGGGAGGCGAGTTCACGACGCCACCCACCAATGTGCCCTTTTCGATCATCGCCGTGGTGAACGACACCTGTGGTAACCTCATCCAGCTCACCCAACTCACACGCGGCTAGCGGAGAAAAAGATGATCGAGCAGGAGCAATATGCGCCGGGTCCGGCCACTGGGGCGCAGGTACGAAAAGACGGTGACAAGTGGACGCTCATCCTCGTCCGCGAGCTGCGCCACTCGCCCGAAAAAGTCTGGGAGGCCCTGACCGACCCGGCGCATCTGCGCGAATGGGCCCCCTTCGTGGTCGATGGGAGCCTGGACGCCGCCGGAAAAACGGTGAATCTCACCTGGGTGGGAAACCCCAAGCCCCTGGCGACAACGGTGACGCGAGCCGATCCTCCCGGGTTGCTTGAATACGGCGATATACGCTGGGAGCTCGAAGCGCAGGGCGGAGGAACGCGTCTGACGCTTTGGCACAAAATCGATCGCCGCTACATCTCGTGGGGCGCCGCTGGGTGGCACATTTGTTTCGATGTTCTGGATCGCCTTCTCAATGGGACTCCGCTCGGCCGCATCGCCGGCGCGGATGCGATGAAGTTCGCCGGCTGGCAGCGATTGACCGCCGAGTACGCAAAGCAGTTCGGCGTCGAAGCCCGCAATGTGCCGCCTAAGGCAGCTCAAAACCTGTAAATCGAGGAGAACCGCAAAAATGAACCAAGCCACTAAACGTTCGATTTTTCGCTGGCTTCACATCGTCTTCAGCATTCCGATCATCGGGTATATTTACAGTCCGTTTCACGAAATTCCCAACTACGCCCCGGCCGTTCGGTTCGTGTTCTTCCCAATACTCGCGCTGTCGGGGCTTTGGATGTGGAAAGGCCATGTCGTTCGACGGCTCTTTTGGAACGTGGCCGGGCGCTCGGCGAGAACGGGGGCCAGCGCATGAAAACGCCTGCCCCGGAGCCATCCGCCTCCGCGTTAATCGACGAGCAGATCAGAGAACTGGGGGACTGGCGCGGGAAGACGCTCGCGAAACTGCGGGCAATCATCCACGCTGCAGACCCTGAGATCGTTGAGGAGTTGAAGTGGAGGGGAACGCCCGTCTTTTCCCACGCCGGTATCGTCTGCACGGGGGAGACGTATAAAAACGCCGTCAAGCTGACGTTTGCGAAAGGGGCCTCGTTAAACGACCCCTCCGGTCTCTTCAACTCGAGCCTCGACGGGAATGTCCGGCGCGCCATCGACGTCCACGAGGACGACAAGATCAATGAAGCGGCCCTGAAGAACCTCATCCGCGCCGCGGTGGCCCACAATCTCGAGCGCAGCGTTAAGCGGCCCGCTCGTTCGAAGTAGCCGGAATCCGGCGCCCACTCGCTATCATCAAAGAAAGCACTCCAAATGAACGGGTTGCTGGACCCGCGCCGCATAGGTATGTCCCAAAATTCAATTCATCCGCTGCAAAAGATCATCGAGAACCGTGTCGCCATCATTGATGGCGCGATGGGCACGACGATTCGCGCCTACGGGATGAAGGAAGCGGACATCCGCGGCGATCGTTTTCGCGATTCGAAGAAAGACCTGCTGAACAACGGCGATCTCTTTTCCCTGACGCAGCCGGAGATGATTGGCGACATCCACCGGCGCTTTCTCGAAGCCGGCGCCGACATCATCGAAACCAACACCTTCGGGGCCACCAGCATCGCGCAGAGCGAATTCTTCGTGGATGACCCGCGCGAGCACGGCGGCCGCAAAGACCCTGCGTTTTACCAGGGGATCGTTGAAAGCCAGTCGCTCAGTCAACTTGCCTGGGAGATCAATCACGCGTCCGCCCGCCAGTGCCGCGAGTGGGCGGATCGCATCGCCAACGCCACCTCGCGCCCCCGTTTCGTCGCGGGCGCGATCGGTCCCCTAACCGTTTCGCTTTCCAACTCCCCCGATGCCGACGATCCCGGCTTCCGCGTCGTCACCTTCGATCAGGTCAAAACCGCATACGCCGAGCAGATTCGCGCCCTTATCGAGGGCGGCGTGGACCTCCTGCTCGTCGAGACGATTTTCGACTCCCTGAACGCCAAAGCGGCCCTGGTCGCAATTCGTGAGGTGTTCGATCGCGAAGGCAAAGAACTCCCCGTGATGATTTCCGCCGCCGTCGGCCGCGGCGGCGAAACGATGATCTCCGCCCAGACGGTGGAAGCCTTCTGGAATGCGGTGGAGCACGCCAGGCCCTTCTCCGTGGGCCTCAACTGCTCGCTCGGACCGGACCTCATGTATCCGTTCCTTGAGCAACTCGCCCATAAGTCGACGGCGGCAATTTCCTGCTATCCCAACGCAGGACTGCCGAACCCGCTCTCGCCGACCGGCTTTGATCTGCAACCTGCCGACATGGCGCGCTACCTGACCGAGTTTGCGAAGGGCGGCCTGATCAACATCGCCGGTGGATGCTGCGGGAACACGCCAGACCATATCGCCGCAATCGCCCAGGCGCTGGAAGGTCAGCCCACGCGCGGCCGCAGCCAGGTTGCCGTTCCGGAAATCCCCTCCGGCCAACCGCGCCCGCTGCGCCTCTCCGGGTCGCAGCCGTTCACGCAGCAACCCGGCGTCTACATCATGATCGGCGAACGCACCAACGTCGCCGGTTCGCCGAAATTCGCGAAGCTCATCAAAGAAGGTAAATACGAGGAAGCGGTAAGCATCGCCCGCCAGCAGGTCGAAAACGGCGCCAACGTAATCGACATCTGCATGGACGAGGGCATGATCGATGGCGTCGCGGCGATGAGCCGTTTTCTTCATTTGCTCGCCAGCGAACCCGAAGTCGCCAAAGTCCCGTTCATGGTGGACTCCTCGAAATGGGAAGTCATCGAGGCGGGACTGAAGTGTCTCCAGGGCAAGGGGATCGTCAACTCTATTTCGCTGAAAGAAGGTGAGGAGAAATTCCGCCAGAACGCCCGCACCGTTCGCTCATACGGGGCCGCCGTCGTTGTGATGGCGTTCGACGAGCAGGGGCAGGCGGCCACCTACGAGGACAAGATCCGCATCTGCGAACGCGCGTATCGGATCCTGGTCGACGATATCGGATTTCCTCCCGAAGACGTCATCTTTGATCCAAACATCCTCACTGTCGCGACCGGCATGGAGGAACACAACAACTACGCGGTCGATTTCATCAACGCCACCCGGTGGATTAAGCAGAACCTCCCGCACGCCAAAGTAAGCGGCGGGGTTTCGAACATCTCATTCAGCTTCCGCGGCAACAACAAAGTTCGCGAAGCCATGCACTCGGCATTCCTTTATCACGCGATCGCCGCGGGCATGGATATGGGCATCGTCAACGCCGGGATGCTCGAAGTCTACGAGGAAATCGAGCCCGAGTTGAAGACGATGGTTGAGGATGTCCTGCTCAACCGACGCCCCGACGCCACCGAGCGTCTGGTCGATTTCGGCGAGAAACTGAAGGCCGCCAGCGCGGGAACATCCGGGAGCGCGGAGAAGAAGACGGAGGAATGGCGTCTCGGATCGGTCGAAGAGCGTCTCGCCCACGCCCTTGTAAAGGGCATCGACACCTATATCGACGAAGACACCGAAGAAGCGCGCGCCAAACTGGGCCGCCCGCTCGCTGTTATTGAAGGACCGCTCATGGATGGCATGGGCATCGTGGGAGATCTTTTTGGCGCAGGCAAGATGTTTCTGCCCCAGGTGGTCAAATCCGCGCGCGTCATGAAGAAGGCGGTCGCGTATCTGACGCCGTTCATGGAGGCCGAAAAAGCGGCTCTCGCCGCCGCAGGGCAGGCTGTCAAGACGCAGGGAAAGATCATTCTCGCCACCGTCAAGGGCGACGTGCACGATATCGGCAAAAACATCGTCGGGGTTGTGCTCGCCTGCAACAACTACGAAGTGATCGACATGGGCGTCATGGTTCCGTGCGAGAAAATTCTCGCGCGCGCCAAAGAGGAGCAGGCGGACGTCATCGGTCTGAGCGGCCTCATCACCCCGTCGCTCGATGAGATGGTGCATGTCGCTCGCGAGATGGAACGTCAGGGCTTCCGCCTGCCGTTGCTCATCGGCGGCGCCACCACAAGCCGCGCTCATACGGCCATAAAAATTGCCCCCAATTACAGCCAACCCGTGGTGCACGTGCTCGACGCCAGCCGGGCTGTGCCCGTCACCACCAGCCTGCTGAGTGACGAGGGTAAAGCGGCGTTTATCGAGCGGCACAGGGCCGAATACGAGACCATTCGCCGCACGCACTCGGCGCCGCGCCAGAGCGCGGTTTCGCTGGAGGAGGCGCGCAGCAGACGCACGCCTATCGAATGGCGCCCGGACGATATTCCCTCGCCGTCCTTCACCGGAGTCCGTGTGCTCGACGATTTCTCCTTGTGCGAGCTTCGCTCATACATCGATTGGAGCCCGCTCTTCCACACATGGGGACTGAAAGGGCTTTATCCCCGCATACTGGAACACGAACAGTACGGCGCTCAGGCGCGCCAGATCTTCGCCGACGCCAATGCGCTTCTCGATGAAATCATCGCGAAGCGCCTGATCACAGCTCGCGGCGTTTACGGACTCTTCCCGTCGAATGCCGTCGGCGATGATGTGGAACTCTATACCGATTCCTCGCGCACGCAGGTTTTCGACCGGTTCCATTTTCTCCGCCAGCAGGTCAATCGCGACGGCAAGCCGTGCCGGTCGCTCGTCGATTTCATTGCGCCGAAAGATGGCGGCCTTGCCGATCACATCGGCGCATTCGCGGTCACCAGCGGAATCAACTTACAGGAACTGTGCGCAAGCTATCGCGCCGGGAATGACGATTACACCGCGATCATGGCGGAAGCCGTCGCCGACCGTCTCGCCGAAGCTTTCGCCGAATGCCTCCACAAGCGTGTGCGCTGCGAATGGGGCTTCGGCTGCGAGAACCTCAGCAACGAACAACTGATCAACGAAGAATATCGCGGAATTCGACCAGCGCCAGGTTATCCTGCGTGCCCCGACCACACCGAGAAAGGGACGATCTGGCGTCTGCTCGACGTGGAAGCGAACACTGGCATGCGGATCACCGAATCATTCGCGATGTGGCCCGGCTCCAGTGTCAGCGGCCTCTATTTCGCGCATCCGGAATCGCGTTACTTCAACGTCGGAAAGATCGAGCAGGACCAGGTCATCGACTACCATCGCCGCAAAGGCATGACTGTCGCTGAAGTCGAGCGGTGGCTTGGTTCAAATCTGAACTACGAACCTTCTTAGTGATCCCTTCCCAACTCGCCGGCGCTGTGACCGGCATCGGAAGCCTGCCCTATACATCGCCGGTTGAAGCCGTACGCGCAATCGCGGACTGCTGCCCGGAGATACCGTTCTGGCCTCAACTGCCGCAATTATCGGAACGCGAGACGGTAATCGGTCAGGGTCTGGGCATACTCGCCGATTTTGTCGAACCCCGCGCGGGCGGATACGGATACCAGGTGAAGCCCGGTCGCATCGACGCTGTGATTGAGGCCCTGCACAACAGCGCCGGATGTCTGACGCCCGCCGACTCGGCGGGCTTTCCCGTTTTCGAAGAATCGATAAAGCGGCCTATGTTCCCTTCGGCCATCGCTGTTAAAGGTCAGATCGAAGGCCCCGTTACGCTCGCGACTTACCTCTTCTATCGGGACCGCGCCTTTCTTGCGGACTCTTCGCCTTTCTCCGCGGTGGCTTTCCACATTGCCCAAATCGCCTGCTGGCAGATTGAGCGTTTGCAAAGATCCGACCTTCCCGTTCTGATGTTTGTGGATGAGCCCGCGCTCTGCCTCGATGAAGCTGTTTCCAAGGGTATCCCGCAGGAGCGCCGTCTGAGCGCATTGTCCTCGATATTTGAGGACATCCGCGCGCGTGGGGCATTCAGCGGCCTTCATTGCTGCGCCCAACGTCCGTTTGATCGCATGTGCGTCGCCGATCCCGACATTCTTTCCTTCGATGCCCATCAGGGCCTCGAAGAATTTTTCTCCTCACGTTCTGCCCTCGAGTTCCTGGACCGCGGGGGCTGGGTCGCATACGGCCTCGTCCCCACGTCTTCCGACCTCAGTGCTCTGCGGCCCGGTTCGATCTTCAGCCGTTGGCTGGTCGCCGCATCACTCGCGCGCGATCCTCAGGACCTTGCGCAGAGCACAATAATCACCGCGACGTGCGGTTTGGGCCTGCTCGCTCCCCCAGCCGTGATCGAATCGTTTCAGATTGCGGCGGATGTCGGCGCTATGATTCGAAAATTGGCGCCGGGAACTTCCCAACCAACTTGGCGAACAGGCGGCAAGGGTGAGAAACGCCCACCGGGAAGCAGCCCTTCATCGTAAGCGGGAATCGTTGCGCGTTTACCCACGCCCGACGGCGCTCACTGATTAGTGAACGCGCAGGAATGACTTCGAGGGTTATTACGCTCGAACTCACGCCGCAACCAGGAAAGCGGTCTTCTAACTACTTTACCTTGCTAAGTGGGCGCCGTCATTCTGCGCGGCCGTGCCTTTTAAAACGATATGTTTTTAGGATCTCGTGTTAGCTTTTTTAGGTATAGGTCGGGACTAAGTTCCCGCATTACGATTCCACGGAGGGAAAAAACAAATACGATGTATCGAAAAAGCGTTTTATGTGCGCCTTGTTGGTAGGTTTGCTCATTCTGTCGCCGCCAAATAGCATGGCGGTGCCCAAAACCCAAGGCCTGACGTCGGCAGTGTCGGTACCGGTCGCGCCCGGCACGACTACGGGAAACCAGCCCTTTGGCGGTGGTAGCTTTGTCGGAACCCTGACGATTACCGGTTTTCAGGTAGTCAACGGGGCATTAAATGCAGTGGGAACGGTAACGGGCAACCTCCTCGATAGCGCCGGCAATCAGGTCGGCAGCACGATCACGCAGGCCGTAAGCATACCAGTTGCCGCCAGCGGCTCGTGTCCCATCCTGAACCTTACCCTGGGACCGCTCGATCTAAATGTCCTCGGGCTCGTGGTTCATCTGAACCAGGTCGTGCTGAACATCACGGCCGTACCGGGCGCTGGTAACCTACTCGGCAATCTACTCTGTTCAGTGGCGAATCTGCTAAATGGCGGTAGTCCGCTCTCGACCCTGGCGACCAACCTTGCGGCGCTTCTTAATCAGGTGTTAGCCGCACTCTAAGCCGTTACAAGGGCGGCGGATCGGCCATCCTTGATTGCCCCCGCGGGCGGGACGCTTTGCGTCCTCGCCTTGCCGGGGGTGTTTTTGCGCCAGGCAAAATAAGTCCGCAACACTTTCGCGCGGGCGGACCAGGAATCCGGTAAGCCTTGCGGCGTCGGCCGCCCGGACGAATCAAACGCGCTGAAAGGATCGGGTCTTTTTCTCGATGCTTTCCATTAACTCTTCGAAGGCGTGGACGAATTTTTTTATCCCTTCATCTTCCAGCTGATTCGTGATTGTATCGATCTCAATTCCCGCGGAAGAGAGCGCCGCCATCGTCTCGCGGGCGCTGTCCGCGCCTTGATCGAGGCGGGGCTCGGGTGAACCATGATCGCGGTAAGCCTCGAGCGTCTCCATCGGCAAGGTGCTCACCGTTTCGCGCCCGATCAATGGCTCTACATATTTGATGTCGCTCGATTCCTTTGACTTGGCGCCCGTGCTCGCCCAAAGCAGCCACTGCTTCCTGGCGCCGCGCTCCTGCAACTTGCGAAAACGCTCGGAACCGAATACCTCTTTGTAGATCTCATACGCGAGCTTCGCGCTGGCAATCGCGGCGCTTCCGCGAAGGTTCCGCGCGGCCGGTGGTAGTTTCGAATCGACCAGAACATCAATCCGGCTCAGGAAGAAACTGGCGACAGAGCGGATACGGTGAACGTCCTGCCCATCCGCGATGCGGTGCTCGATTCCGCGAATATAAGCTTCCGCGACCTCCCGATACCGGGGCAGGCCGAACAGCAAGGTGATGTTGACATTGATCCCGGCGGCGATCGATTCGGTGATCGCGCGAAGTCCTTCCCGGGTAGCAGGAATCTTGATCATGACGTTCGGCCGGTTCACTGCCCGCCACAATTCGTTCGCCTCGTGGACCGTTGCGCGGGTGTCGCGCGCCAGAAGTGGTGAAACTTCGAGGCTGACGTAGCCATCTTCGCCGTCCGTTTTTGTATAGGTAGGGCGAAGAATGTCGGCGGCTTCGCGGATGTCTCCGATAGTCAGATCGCGACAGATCTCCGGAGCGGTTTTGCCGGCCTCGGTAAGGCTGTGGATGTCCGCATCATAGTCGGAACTCTGCCCGATGGCCTTGTCAAAAATAGTCGGATTGGAAGTGATCCCCGATACTCCGTCCGACCGGATAAGTTCCGCCAGTTTGCCGGACCGGATCAGATTGCGGCTCAGCAGATCCAACCAGATGCTCTGCCCGAACGCGCGTAGTCGCACTAACGGATTTGTTGTCGGCATGGAACCACTCCCGCACGCCGCCGTCCGCCGAGCCGCCGGGCACAAGCGCACGCACTCCTTCGCGGGCTCTTTCTCACCATTCGGCTCATTTTTCTCACCATTGATTAGACGCCGCTTTGGGATCCGTATATGGCCCGGCCCACAAGGCAATCTGCAATTGCAGCGACTTGCGCCAGGCGCTATGCATCTGCTCCACGTCTTCCGCGCCGTGCCCCTGAGCCGCCAGAAAGGGTTTAATCGTTTCGTTCATCACTGCGGTGAACGCGATGATTTCACGCAGCGGAACATAGGGCGTGGATTGTACGCCGTCTGTGGCGTTTTTCTTCAGGCGTGTGTGTCTCAGGGCGATTTCCTGCTGGTAATTGAGCCAATCCTGATCGTAGGGACGCAGGCAGGTGTCCAGAATCCATTGCTGGAATCTCTGCCCGCTCCGCTCTGAGTACCGCGGAACAGGACCTCCATTCGGGCCCTGGGAATGCTTCGCCAGATGCGGGATTTTCGAAATAATCCCCCGCCACGTATCCACGAGCGCCTTTGTCTGATCGGCTAATACTGTGCCGGCCATTCTGAGGTATTCTTCATCGCGGCTGGTGAAGCCGACGCTCTGTTTGAGGCCCTCCAGGTCCGCCACGGAAACAGGCGATCTGGCCGCCTCGGCCGTTCCATATGTGTATCCTGGTATCGCTTCGGCGACCAGCTTTGGTTCAGTCGCGGTTTTCATTCGCACCTCATTTTTTGGCATTTCTCGGCCCGAGTGCATCGCGCGCAGATGATGCATCAGCCCCCGCGCGCCATTCTCACTGGCTTTCAACCACGCGATCACGCACGATGCGCGCCATCGTTAACCCCGACACCGTACGTGCCGGAGAGTCTGCGCAATCGCCCCGTATTTATCGCGGCTGTTCTATAAGAGCATCTCCAATCACGCGTCCCTGCGCCTCGGGAAGCTTGATACCGAGCAGCGCGCCGATCGTGGGAGCTACATCCAGATTAGCGATGCGGTCGATGGTACGGCCGCGCTGGATGCCGGCGCCGGACCCTATGAAGATGGCGTCGAGTTCCGGGTCGGAGTTCGGATAACCGTGCGCGCCCTGTGTAGAGGCGACAGTCGTGCTGACGGCGCCGCCTCGGCTGTTCGCAAACGCGTATCCCGGGGCCGCGACGAGGTAAAGATCCGGCATTTGGTCGTTCTGCTCGGGTGTCGGGAGCCTCAGCGACGCATAGGCATCCGGCATGAGCGCGGACTGAATGCCGGGCATCTCAACAAAACTCGCCCGAAGCCGATCGGCGATGGACTTGTCGTGATCTTTGGTATAGACCAGCGCGTAGCCGCCTTCAGGCATCGCCCAGGCGCTGTTCTGCAGTCCGGCGCCGGCGATGGCCACGTTCGCGTCGATCTGTGTCTTCACCGCTTTGAAACCGTGATCGGAGACGACAAAGATCGTCGTGTTGTTTACGATACCGAGTTCTTTGACGGCGTTGATGAGGCGGCCCACGCAGCTATCGAGAAAAGCCATTGCGCCGTCCGCGGCGAGACTTCCGGGCCCGTAGGAATGATGCGTGGTGTCAAGCGAGAGGAGATGGAGCAGGAGCAGATTGGGCCGGTGGGCGCGAAGGATGTGAATGGAGGCATCCGTCCAGATCTGGTCGCGCCGGAAAATGCTCTGATCACGAAAACTCGTGATGATGTCCGCCGTCACCAGGTTTTCACGGACCATCTCGCGTTCGATGGTTCCATCGGCTGACGGAACTTCGGGGAATGCGAAATCGATGTTGGGCGCCTGGTGGATGGCGACCCAATCGACTTGAGCGGTCCTGAGGCCCGCCTTGTGGGCGGCGTCGTAGAGGGTCGGCACGCGGACCATCTGGTCCTTCGGTACCCAAGGCTCGATTTTCACAGGCGGCCAGGCGTTGGTGGGCAGGATCTTGCCGTTGACGAGCAGGCCGTTACGCGCTGCATCGGCGCCGGTGACGATGGCAGTGTGATTGGGCCACGTGACGGTGGGATTGATGGGCGTCATGCGACGGGCGCGCGTGCCGTCCGCTGCAAGCTGACGGAGTACGGGAACGGGCGTTTTGGGGTTTTCCAAAGCATCGGCGGGGAAGCCGTCCAGGCTGACGATGATGACAGTGCGATTAACGGACGGCGGACCTTGAGCGAAGGTCAGCGCGGCAAGGAGTAAGAGGGTGACGGCGACTTTCATGGCAGCATTATTTCGCATCAGGGCATGCGGTCGTATCCGGCTAGCGGCCGGAATATCTGTCGGCTTCGTCGGAACCGCCGCTTGCCGGGACGGAGCCTTGAATCGCCTCCTCACAGGGAAATTTTTGCTGTTCCAGCCGCCCGGGACGACCCCGGCTGCCAGGCGCTAAGGGTGTAATGCGGCTATGACGGAAAAGCGAACTTCGCAATCAGCGCGCCACTTGCGAAAGGAGCGCTCTCTGCTTGAACAACGATGGCTTATAAGCGCGATTCGAAGTAGCGGCATGGGACGAATGCTCATGAAGTGGGCGCATTTTCAGCAACTGTGTTCCGTTCCTATCACCCCGACTGTCGAAGCTCCCGAAGCGTACATAGAATAACTTCGTCTGGCCTGTGCGTTGCTGGTCAAACGCCCCGGAGGTGATGGATGATTCGATGGTTAGCATCAATGACTCTCGTCGGCTTCGGACTACTGGGGTCCGCTCCGGCGTTCGCCCAAAACACGTCCGCCAATGCGCCGGTAACTGCCACCGGGTGCCTGTCGCAAGGCGCATCGGCCGCTCAATACATGCTTAAAGAGACCTCGGGAAAGACTTATGAGCTTTCCAGTTCCACAGTCGATCTGAAGGCTCACATTGGCCACGAGGTGACGGTGACCGGTACCGTTTCCTCCTCCCAACAAAGCAGCACGGCAGGCGCAACGGGGCCCGCAAATCTCCAGGTCAGTGACCTCAAGATGATCTCGACATCCTGTAAGCAATAGCTCGGCAACAAGAACGCAGGAATGAACGCGAGGGGAAGAGTCGCAGCGCGATTTTTCCCCTCGCGCCGCTCCGAATGCTGCCTTTGCGTTCAGCGGCGCAACGCCGTCAAACGACGTTGAACAGAAGCTTGAATCCATAGTCCATGTGCAGTTGCTGATGGCAATGGAAGAGCGTCAAGCCCTCCATTGCAGGCGCGACGTCGACTTCGATTTGCCGGAATCCTTTCACCAGAACAACATCCTTTAAGACTCCGGCCGTCGGCTTGCCGTGAACTTTCGTGAGTTCGAAGCTGTTGCGATGGAGATGGACCGGATGGGCATCGTCCGTCTGGTTATCAAAAACCAGACGATACCGTTTGCCCTTCTGGAGGGCCCGCGGAGCCGCTTTCTCATCAAAGCTCTTTCCGTTGATCGTCCATCGATTGAATCCGCCGTTACCGCCGTTGATCTTCCCAAAAGCCAGCGAAATCGTTTCATCAGGATTGGGAACCGTTCGGTTCTGACCAAATATGGTGTAGTCCCAGGGTTTTTTCGACGGCTGAATCCAGCGTGGCTGCCCTGTTCGATTGGCATACTCGATGACGATTCCCATTCCGTTCTTGCGGTCGTCGTCCTTAGGCGTGCCGAGAACCCACACTCCGGGGTTTCTCATTTCCACAATGGCCGAAATTCGCTCCGCTGTCCCTAGCTCCAGCATCTCGACGGGCTGCGGTTGCGGTACAGGGTTGCCATCGAGCGCGATGATCTGGAACTGATGTCCGGGCAGGGCTAGCTGAATGTTCTCCGTCGCGCTCGCGTTCAGGATATGAAACAGCACCCGCTGGCCCTCCTGAACCCGAACGGGCTCGCCGTAACCGAGCGCCTTTCCGTTGATCGTGAACCGCTGGTAACCGATCTCCCAGCCGTTGGGCTTTTGCTGCTTTTCCAGCTCTTCCTTCTTCCTGCTCTCGAATTCTTTATCTTCCTCTTCCTCCTCCATCTCTTCCGCGCCAAAGAAGGGCTCGAACTCGTGCGTCGCGAGAAACACCTCGTGGTCGAATCGCCCGGGATTGTTCTTCGGCTCGATATAGACGAATGCGAATTGGCCGGTATAGGTACCGCGGTTCAGATCACCCATTGACATGACGTGCGTATGAACAAAGCGCGCGCCCGCCGGCTGAGGCGTTAGCTGATAGCGCGTGTGTCCGTGAGCGGGAACCACGAGGCTCTTCTCTTCCTCTGCGCCGTCCACCGCGGCGGGAAGGATCTGTCCGTGCCAGTGAACGAGTTCCGGCGTATCGGTCTCATTGAACAGATCGACCATGACGCGAACCCCTTCGCGCAGCCGGATCAGCGGCCCCGGGATGGACCCGTTGTATCCGATAGTGCTGATTGTGTGTTCCTTTGCGATATCCGCCAGAACGTTGCCGATCCTGAGGGTTACATCGGCTTTCCCGCCCTGATCGGTGGCCGCAGCTTGCTGCGGGCTGTTCGGTGGGCGATTGCAGCCGCTCACCAGCCCGACCGACCCGAGTGCGGCGCTGGCAAGGAAATCGCGGCGCGTCTTTTCCATCATCCGATCCGACCCTCCATGGCATTTGACAAACGTTGAAGCCGCCCCTTATGCTAACGGAGTTCGTAATCGAATGTCGAAATCGAAGACGGATAAATCACACATTTCCCCCGATCGCGACCTTTACTCAGGCCTGATCCGCCTTCATGTGCTCCATCACGCCGTCGAAGGGCCTGTCTTTGGTCTGGGCATGATCGAGGAACTCGCGCGGCATGGCTACAAGATCAGCCCCGGAAGTTTATACCCGCTGCTTCAGGGCCTGGAAAAAAAGGGGTATTTGAAATCGACCGAGCAAAGGAACGGCAAGTCCCTCCGGCGAGTCTACCGCGCAACGACATTGGGGCGAAAGGCCCTCGCGGCTTCCAAAAGCAAAGTGCGGGAACTCTTTCACGAACTCATCGAGGGTGACTAACCAGCGTGCGAATCAAAACAACGCCTGCGCAGCTCGTGCTTGGGATTTGGGCGATCGCGCTTCTCACAGAGAATTTGGCCGCTCAACAGATCGCCGCCCCGCTGTCCCTTACCCAGGCCGTTGAAACGGCCCTCAAAAGTTATCCATCCATCCGCGTGTCGCAGGAGCAGATCAATGCCGCGGCCGCCGCCATCCAATTGGCGAGAACAGCTTACCTGCCCCGAGTCGATGCTGTGGCGCAGGTCAACCGGGCCACCCGAAACAATGTCTTCGGCCTGCTGCTGCCCCAAAGCGTGATTCCATCAATGTCCGGACCGGTGATCGGATCGAACAATTTCGGGTCCGTATGGGGCAGCGCCGTAGGCGGCCTGGTCACATGGGAGCCTTTCGATTTTGGATTGCGAGGCGCCAATGTGGGGATTGCCGCCGCGGCTCGCGCACAGTCGGAAGCTACGGTCAGGCGCACGCAGTTCGAAGTCTCGGCTGCCGCCGTGGACGCATATCTGACGTTGGTCGCTGCTCAGGAAACCGTGCGAGCCGCCCAGGCCGGCGTGGACCGGGCCGACGTTCTTCTGCGCACGATCACGGCGCAGGTGAACGCGCAGTTGCGGCCAGGCGCCGATCAGTCGCGCGCGGAGGCGGAGTTGGCAGCCGCGAAGACTCAACTGATCCAGGCTCAGGAGGCCGTCGATGTTTCCCGCGCCAACCTGGGTCAATTCCTCGGCATCGATCCGTCCCAGATAGCTGTCGTTATAGGCAACCTCACGCAACTGCCATCCGAGCAGAGTCCGGGGCCGCCGAACATGTCATCCAACCCGATTATTGAGGAGCAGAGCGCTGCAATCGACCAGGCCCGCGCGCAACTGCATGCGCTGGAAAGAACGTACTTCCCCAGGTTCTATTTGCAGGCTTCCGCCTACGCTCGCGGGACCGGCGCTGAGACGAATGGAGATCGTCTGGGCGGCGCCAACGGGCTCGCCCCGAATTTTCAGAATTACGCGCTGGGCTTCAGCGTTACTTTTCCGATCCTCGATCGGCCCTCGATTCGTGCCCGTGAAGCAGAACAGAATGCGGTCATACTTTCCCAGAAAGCGCGAAATGACCAACTCCTCGTTGATCTGCGCGCGCAATGGAATCGAGCGGTGGCGACGTTAAACGGAGCTCGCCGCATCGCCGCCAACACGCCAACGCAGGTGTCCGCCGCGCGCGCCGCCATTCAGCAGGCGACAGCTCGCTACCGGTCCGGTTTAGGCGCGATCGACGAAGTCGCCGAAGCGCAGCGCCTCCTCACCCAGGCGGAGATCGATGATGCCCTAGCAAGGCTCGGCGTGTGGCGAGGACTTCTGGGCATTGCGACAGCTGCCGGCGACATCCAGCCGTTCGTCGCGGAGGCAAGCCGTTGAGAGGAATTCTGAGGAGTCCCAAATGCGTCTGGTCCTAAGTGCTCTCGCCAGGCCCATTACCGTCGTTGTCGCGCTGATCGCGATCGCGCTCTGCGCCATCCTCGCGGTCCAGCGCATGCCGGTGGACATCTTTCCCAAGGTAGGTGAACCGGCGATTTATGTCGCCCAGCCATACGGCGGAATGGACCCGGCGCAGATGGAAGGCTATCTCACTTATTACTACGAGTATCACTTCCTCTACATCACCGGCATTAACCGCGTGGAGAGTAAGAGTATCCAGGGCGCGGCGTTGATGAAGCTGGTCTTTCACGAAGGTACGGACATGGCGCAGGCTATGGCCGAAACCGTAGGTTACGTGAATCGGGCGCGCGCGTTCATGCCGCCGGGGACGGTCGCGCCCTTCATCACGCGTTTCGACGCAGGCAGCGTTGCGGTGGGTCAACTGGCTTTCAGCAGCGCGACGCATTCGCAGGGCGAGTTGCAGGATTTCGCTCTGAACCGTGTTCGGCCCCTTTTTGCCACGCTGCCCGGCGTCTCCGCGCCGCCGCCCTTTGGTGGAAATCAGCGAACGATTGTGATAACGCTCGATCCGGACAAGCTTCAGCAATATCAAATCTCTCCGCAGGAGGCCATTTCCGCCGTCAGCAAAGCGAGCGTGGTCATGCCATCCGGAAATATGTGGACGGGAAAACTCACGCGTATCGCAAGAACGAATGCGGCTCTGAGCGGCGACCTTACGGAACTGCTGAGCACTCCGATTCGGCCGGTTTCAGGAACAACGATATACCTTCGCGACATCGGAACCATCGACAACGGAACGGACATTATTACCGCTTACGCCCACGTGAACGGCAAACGCACCGTTTACATTCCGGTAACGAAACGCGCCGATGCTTCCACTCTGGCCGTTATCAGCGCCGTGAAGGCCGCAATACCCGATTTCAAAAAAGTGGTGCCGGACGATGTCGAGGTGAGCCTCCAGTTCGATCAATCCCCGTTCGTCACGAACTCCCTCCGTGGCCTGATCATCGAAGGGCTCCTCGGCGCATGTCTCACCGGATTGATGGTGCTCATCTTCCTGCGGGACTGGCGCAGCGCCCTGATCGTCATCCTGAACATTCCCTTCGCTCTGTTGAGCGCCGTCATATTGCTGTGGGGAACAGGCCAGACGATCAACATCATGACGCTTGGCGGTCTGGCTCTCGCGGTCGGAGTGCTCGTAGACGAAGCTACTGTCGAAATCGAAAACATCCACACGCAGATGCTGCCCGGGGTTTCACGAGCGCGCGCCGTGCTGGAGGCCTGCAGCAGGACCGCAATGGCGCGGCTGCTCTCCATGTTCTGTGTACTCGCCGTTTTCGTTCCTTCGTTTTTTATGGTGGGCGTCGGCAGGCAGCTCTTTGTGCCGCTCTCGTTAGCGGTCGCGTTTTCGATGATCGCGTCGTACCTGCTGTCCAGCAGCCTGGTGCCGGTATTCTCCACCTGGATCATGCGTGAGGCGCATCGGGGAGAAGAGCGCGAAGGATTCTTCGGGCGCATGCGTTCGATTTACGAAAGGTATCTGGATGCGGTTCTGCGTTTTCGATGGCCCGTAGCGCTCGCGTATGTCGCGGTGACGGCTGGAATCCTGTACCTGCTGCTCCCGCGCATCGGGACCGAACTGTTTCCGGAAGCCAACGCGCCCTTGATTCGGATTCGCTTACGCGCTCCCGCCGGAACGCGAATTGAGGAGACAGAACGGGTTGTTCTCCGCGCTCTCGGCGTCATCAAACAGGCGGCCGGCGACGGGAACGTGGTGATCACCAGCGACTTCATGGGAATCGTTCCCTCCAGCTACCCGGTTGACCTCATCCATCTGTTCACCAGCGGACCTCAGGAAGCAATCATTCAGGTTGCCGTGAAGCCGGACACTCCGCGCGGCGAGGCCTTGCGCGAAAGAATCAGAAGCGATCTGCATCGTGCGGTACCCGACTGTCAGGTCTCGTTTGAAGCGGCGGACATCGTCTCGCAGGTGATGAGCTTCGGCTCGCCGACGCCCATCGAGGTAGCCGTTCAGGGACCAGCCCTCGCAGACGATTACAAATACGGTCAAAAAATTCGGTCCGAGCTGGCAAAGCTGGGCTTTGTCCGCGACCTGCAATTCGCGCAGGAGAACAACTATCCCACGCTCGATATCAATATCAACCGCGAGCGTGCCGGACAGTTCGGGCTGACGATGGCGGACGTCGTGCGATCCGTCGTTCCCGCCACTTCGTCGTCGCGCTTCACCGAGCCCAACTACTGGCGCGATCCGAATTCGGGGAATGCGTTCCAGATTCAGGTTGAGCTTCCGCAGAATCGGATGCAGGGTTTGGACGAAATCGGAGATCTGCCCGTGATGCCGATCGGACGTTCGGAACCGCAGCTCGACAACATCGCATCGCTGAAGCTCGGAACGATGCCCGGTCTGATCGAGCGCTTTAACGGTCAGCATATCGTTAGTCTCACGGCCAACATCCACGGGATCACTCTGGGACAGGCCGCGCCGCTGCTGAATCGGGCGCTGGCCGCGGCCGGCCAGCCGCCCCGGGGCGCAAAGATCGTAATGAAAGGACAGATCCCGTCACTCGAGCAGACGATCTCCGGATTGCGAACCGGTCTTTTGCTCGCGGTTGTCGTTATCTTTCTGCTGCTGGCGGCGAACTTCCAATCCTTCCGTTTGGCCCTTGCCATCGTCCTCACTGTGCCCGCGGTGCTCTGCGGCGTCGTCGGCATGCTGCTCGCCACGGGAACAACGCTCAACATCCAGTCCTTCATGGGCGCCATCATGGCGATCGGAATTGCCGTTGCCAACTCGATTCTGCTGCTCACCTTCGCCGAACGGTTCCGGCACGACAATCGCTCCGTGAGGGATGCCGCTCGGGACGGCGCTGTCAGCCGGCTCCGCGCGATTCTCATGACCGCCGCCGCCATGATCTTTGGCATGATTCCGATGGCGATCGGATTCGGCGAAGGCGGCTCTCAATCCGCGCCGTTGGGTCGCGCCGTGATCGGCGGCCTTTTGGTTTCCACTTTCGCGACGTTGACGATCCTCCCATCGATCTACGCCATTCTTCAGGGACGGGCATCCACCGCCTCGCCATCACTCAATCCGCACGATCCCGCGAGCCGATACTATGAAGCGCAATAGCTTTCCCTTTTTGATCGTTTGTCTGGTGAGCCTGGGCTCCTGGAAAGTCGCTGCGCAGGAGTTGGCGCCAGTCGTCTCCAGACCTGTTTCCCGGACCATCGAAATTCCTGGCGAGTTTCTCCCATTCGAGATCGTGTCGCTTCATGCGAAGGTCCCCGGTTACGTGGAACGGGTCCTTGTTGATCGGGGCAGCGCCGTCCGGCAGGGCGAGCTGCTCGTGGAACTCACTGCCCCTGAAATGAACGCGCAGATCGCGGAGGCCGAGTCCAAAGTGCAGGCCAGCGAGGCGGACCGTCTGCAGGCTGCGGCGCAGTTAGCCGCCACCCAGAGTACATACGACCGTTTGAAGGAAGCTGCGGCAACGCCGGGCGCAATCGCCGGTAATGAACTCATCCAGGCGGAAAAGCAGGTCGAAGCGGCGAAGGCGCTGCTCAATTCCCGTGAACAGGCGAGCAAAGCTGCTGAAGCAACCGTACGTTCCCGGAAAGACCTTCTGTCTTACCTGAAAATCACCGCGCCGTTCGCGGGGATTGTCACCGAACGGCTCATCCATCCCGGCGCGCTCGTGGGACCAGGAAACGACGTGGCCCTCCTCGTGGTTCAGGACGTTTCTCATCTTCGGCTGGTGGCGCCGGTTCCCGAAGAAGATGTGAGCGGAATTGTAAAAGGAGCGGCGGTTCCATTTCAGGTACCCGCATGGCCGGACCGCACGTTCTCGGGTACGATCTCGCGCATTTCCCGGACTCTCGATTCGAAAACCCGCACGATGCCTGCGGAATTGGACGTGATGAATCGTGACGGTTCGCTCGCACCGGGAATGTATTCCACGGTCAAATGGCCCGTCCGGCGATCGCGCCCGGCATTGTTCGTGCCGAAGACGAGCGTCATCACAACGACCGAGCGAACGTTCGTTATCCGGAACCTGAATGGCAAGGCGGAGTGGGTCGATGTGCGAAAGGGCGCGGCGGAGGGCGATCTCGTGGAGGTTCTTGGCAATCTGAAGGCCGGCGACACGGTCGTGCGGCGCGCGACAGACGAGATCCGTGACGGCGCGCCGATTCAGCTGACATCGAAATCATTCTGATTTCGAAACCAACAGTTTCTACGCGCTGTCCTTGGTCGCTTTAGTATGATCCGCTAATAGAAGATGCCGTCGATCGTCTGGAAGGGTCACCTCACATTTGGATTGGTCTCAATCCCTGTGAAGCTGTTCCGGGCTGCCCCGAGAGAGCGAGTGCGGCTGCATTACGTTCACCGGTCTGAAGATGCGGAACCGTCACCAATCGAGCCGGTGACCAACATCCTCGGTCCGGAACCGGAGAGACCCGAACCGCGATCGCCGCGCTTCGAAACCGCCCCCGTGACGGTCGGCGCAGCGCCTCCAGCACCGGTAACTCGCGTCCGTCAGTCGTTAGTGGCGCCGGATAATGAGCAACCGATCAGCCGGGCAGACCTTCTCCGCGGCTATGAGGTTGAACCGGACAAGTACCTCGTATTTGACCGTAACGAGCTGAGGAACCTGCAACGCCGCACCTCCGCGAATATGGAAATCGTCAGGTCTGTTCGCCTGACTGAGATTGATCCTGTCTTTTTTGAAACCTCCTACTATCTGGCGCCCGATCGCGGCGGCGAAAAATCTTACGCGCTGCTCTTTGAGGCATTGAAAGAAACGGAGCGCGTCGCTCTTGCGCGCGTCGGCATGCGTGGCCGGGAGCATCTGATGATTCTCCGTCCCGGCAAACACGGAATGCTCGCGCATACGATGTTCTACACCGACGAGATTCGATCCGAAACCGAATATCACGCGGATGTGACTGGTCTGGGAACGAAGGAACTGGAATTAGCCAGAACCTTCCTGCAGGCCATCGAAGCTCCGTTCGCTCCCGAGGAGTTCAAGGACGTCTATCGCGAGGAGTTGCAGTCCCTCATCGCGAAGCGAATGGCGGAGACGGGCGCAGCCCCGGCCACTCCGGAACCGGCCCAGACGGCAGAAGTCGTTGATATTTTGGAAGCGCTCCGCCAGAGCATCGCGACGGCTCGCAAACCGCCTGCGCAGGAAACGTCGCCGATGCGGAAGACGGTCGGAAGCGTGACGGAGATCAAGAGCAAAAAGCAGTCGCGAAAACCGCGAATTTAATTCGTATCAGGATCTCCGGAACGCCATCCTGAGTCGCGAGCAACAGCCCAGCCGATGGCCTGCGACCCATGAAAGCGGCAAGCTGAGGCATATCCTTTACAGAAACAAACCGCACATCGATCGCATCGTTTCGGGTCCAGGTTCCTTCAGAACACAAATCCCACGCGGGCGACTAATGTGCGCGGTTGCAGGAAATGGGTACCGCTGAACGTCGAAAGAAAGTTGTATACGGCGACGACATTGGTGAGGTTATCGATGTCCAGCGACGCCGTGTAGCGCCGGTTGCCCTCTGAGTGAAATAGATTATCCGTACCGATTCCGAGGTTGATCACATTGCGCGGCTTAACGCGGTCTGGATTGTGATCGTCGTTTTCCTGACTGGGAAACGAATCATATCCGCCCTGCGGAAGCGTCAGCAGTTTTGACGTGACCTTTCCCTGTCCTCCCGTTGACGTCACGCAATCGGTGATCGGGCTGGCGACTGTGGCAGGAACGCCATTGCACGCAAGCCCGATGGTCACCTGTTGATTCGGCGTGAGCAAGCTCAGAGCGGCTCCGGCGTCGGGTATTCCGCTCACCACAAGGCCGCTGTCATAGCGGTAAGTCAAGGCGATCCATTCCCCGTTATGAGGACGCTGATAGCGCAGGTTGACGGTCGATTGAAACGCCTGATCGTGATCGATGCGGAAGACGCCTCCCGCCAATTGCGCTCCCTGCGGAATTAGCCCACCGGTCTCGGGCGGGAAATATCGGGCTCTTGTATGCCCGAAAGTCCAGTAGCCCTGGAAACCGTGGAGATTCGTCGTGCTGACCCTGCCCGTGACGCCGTCGAGTTTGGAATTGTGCCATGCGATGGGGAACGTAATCGTTGTGTTCAATAGAGTGCTGAAGTCGTATGCGTTATGCGTATATTTCCAGAAATAGTCCGCATCGATCAGCAGAAACTTGCCAACCGCTTGCTGAAAGCCGGCATTGAACTGGTTACGAAAGCCTGGCTGAATCGCAACCGCAGTGGAGCCGAACACATTCTGCGCGAGACCACCCACGCCGGTCGCGTTCGACAGCAGCAGGTTCTCGTTGAACGGAGTCTCCATTGTTCTCGCATAAGCGGCGCGCAGAACAGTCCCGGTCCTTTTGATGTTGTAGGCGACGCCCGCGCGCGGCTCCGGCTCGGTTTTCGTGACGAGTCCGTCATAGTGGTCAAGCCGCAGACCTATGTTGAACTGCAGATTCCCGAACGTGATAAAGTCCTGCGCGTAAGCCGCAACCTGATTGATATTGGCCGTCGCATGGAAATTGAATAGACTTCCGCCTCGTGTCAGGTCATAAGGGAGAATGCCGGGCGCGAATGGCGCCGTAGCGTTGGGATTATCCGCCGTATTCGGCTGGAACCCGGCAGCCGCGCATTGACCTGGATTGGTGAGAGTGGGGTCGGGAACGGATGCTCCCGTCGAATCGATACAAGGCGAATTGAAGGCCGGATCCGTAACCCCAAAGCCGAAGTTCTCCAGCAGACGCGTCTGTTTGGCGTCGACGCCGTACTTCAGATTGTGGCGTCCTTTCAAGGTCGAGACATCCGCTTTCACTCCCCAATTAAGAAGTTGCCTGTTCTGACTCTGAGTGGCGGGAGTATCCGCAAACGGATCGCGGCTCGCATAGTAATTCACCTGGTCTTTCCTGATATACGGATTCACCGTGAGAAGGGTGTGCGAGCTGAATGTGTGCTGATAACCCGGCGCGATGCTCCACGTGAGAACACGCTGGTGCTGGTCCTGGGCCAACTGGTCGTAGTCGTTCGGTATCTGAAACCAGTTTCTCGCGAGAAAAATGTTGAAGTGGAAAGCGTCCTTCCCGTTTGGTTGATAGTCCACGCGATCGAAGATGGTCTGGTTGTTGCCTTTGTCGTGGAAGGCGGTGAACTCCGGAGTATCCAGAAACCGGCCGGTGCGCAGACCGTCGACCGCGAAGAAATTTCCGAACTTCGCGGCGCCGTAACCCAGCCCGACATCCGAGCCCACGCTGCCGAAACTCCCGTAGATGGCGTCCACGCTACCGAAAACCCTGCCGGCGCCCAGTCCAGACCGTGTCGTAATCTGCGCCACCAGGCTGGTCTTATCGCCAAATTCCACGGCGGGCGTGCCCGTCGTAACTTCCATGCTTTGTATTGCGCTGGTAGGAAGCTGCGTGGAAAACACTTTGCTCTGTTGATCGCTGACAGGCTGCCCATCAATGAGCAGACTCGCCTGGGCATGATCGCCAAGCGGGTGAAAGAAGCCGTTGCCATCGGCGGCCACGCCGCCCGTACTGTAAGTGATCGCCTGGCTCAGGCTCGCGGCGGGGTCCATCGCCGGAATCTTGAGCATCTGCGAGCGATCGACATCCACATGCGCGGAAGGGTCGTTTTCCAGCGCTTCGAGCGCGCCGCCTTCGACAACCACCGTAGTTTTTGCGCCCGCGACCGCGAGAGACGCTTTCAACTGGACGGGAATGGAGTTTTTGATATCCACGTTTTCCCCGAACGTATCGAATCCAGGCGCCGAAACCTCCAGATGGTAAGCATTCGGCGGGATGTTGTTGAGGCGGAACGAACCGTCCGGGCCGGAGTCTGTTGTCTGGCTGTATCCGGTAACAGCGTTATGCAGTACGACCTGAGCCCCCGGCACCGCCGCGCCGGACGGGTCTGTCGCAGTTCCTTCGATCGTGCCTGCGTTGCCCAGTGATTGGGCGCAGAGTTTATCTACGAACGGCAAGCAGGCGAAACCCAGCAAAGCGACAGTCAGCAATCTCATATTGCTTCGAGAATCCGCTATGTCGGCGCCGTCGATCACCGAATTTTCGGCAACCGGGCGCGATCCGGCAACGACTGAACTGAAAGCGGGCGTGAGCGGATGGGAAAGCTTTCGTACGGATCGACCAAGGCCGCCTGCGACGGCGCCCGGGTTACCAGCTCAGTAACTGCCGAACGTGCCGCGCCTGACGCTTACTGACGATCAACTCATGGCCATTGGTCAGAGTGACCAGCCAGCGTTGGCTGCTTAACGCGCTCATTTTGCGGACGTGCTCGATGTTCACGAGCGCTTTTCGATGAATTCGGCGGAAGCTCGTATCTTTGAGCTTCTCCTGAATTGTTTTCAGCGGTTGCGTTGCGAGGTAGCGCTTCTTCGCAGTCAGTATCCAGACCAATTCTCCATCGGCCTCGAATCCGAGCACTTCATCCGTCCCGAGAAGCAGATATTCCTCTCCGGCCCGCGCGACGATCTTTCTGACGCTCCGAGCTTTTTCCGGATCGGCGATCTCCTGCACGTGGGCCAGTTGCTCCGCCACGGCGGAAGGCTTTCCGCGCATCCGGATCGCGCGTTCGACAGCCTGCGCCAGACGATCCTGCCCGATGGGCTTAAGCAAATAGTCGATTGCGCCCGCCTCGAAGGCCTGAATCGCGTATTGGTCAAAAGCGGTGACGATCACAACCATCGGCAGGCGACCGGCTGACGGCAATCTGCGAATAACATCCAGCCCGCCCATGCCGGGCATTTGTAAATCGATAAAAATCAGATCCGGAGATAGGTCCCGAATGGATGCCAGAGCCGAAATGCCGTCTTCGGCTTCGCCGACAACTTCGACATCGTCGAATTGTTCCAGTTCCTCGCTCAGGATCGTTCGCGCGATCGTCTCATCGTCAACGATCAGAGCCCTCAGCGGAGCCATCTCAGCAGCGTTTCTAACACCCTGGTCACCGGGCAACTCAGCGTTTCGCGGTGAGAGGCCTGATTCTGGCGGTGGGAGGTCTGGATTCACTGGTGAATAGCCTGCGGTCATGCGGTCGCTCCTGCGCTGGCGCGGTCCGTAGACAGAGGCAACTCGAACTGGACCGTTGTCGCATCCGCGGCAGCCAGGATTTCAAGATCGCTGGAACCGCCATAGCAGAGGGCAAGCCGGCGCCGGACATTCGCCATTCCGATTCCATGTCCGTCGCGGCCCGGAGCGGGCTGACGGAAAGATCCTGAATTGGAAACAGCGACAACGATCGCCGCCTCCTGCTTCCGAACACTCACCCGGACAAATCCGCCTCCATGTCGACTGGCGACGCCGTGCTTCACGGCGTTTTCAACGAGCGGCTGAATCGATAAGACCGGTACTTTTTCGAACAGTAACGATTCATCTATATCGAATTCAGTCTGAAGTCTGGATCCCAGACGCAGCGCCTCGATCTCAAGGTAAGCTCGAACGATCCGTAGCTCCTGCTCGAGGGGGCTGAGGCTGGAGTTGATAGCGAAGGAGGAGCGAAACAGATTTGATAGGTTCAGCACGAGCTTTCGGGCAATCGGGTTCTCTCGCCCGATCACGCCATACAAGGTGTTCAGCGCATTAAACAGAAAATGCGGATTGATCTGCGCCTGCAAGGCGCGCAGTTCAGCCTGAGAGACGAGCGCCTGAGTCTCCGCCGCGCGTATTCGTTCCACCTGCGCGCAAACCGTGAGAAGGAGGCGCTCCAGCGTCTCAAGATCTTCGCTGAGATATCGGCGGCCTCCCTTCCGCGCGCCCAGCCACAGTACATGAGCGTCGCCCCGCGCGAATCTTAAGGGCGCCATCGCCAGCACCCATCCCGGCGCCTGAAAGCGCGCCGGGTCGGACACGGCGACAGCCCGAGCGGGAATCGATCCTGCGCCCAGTTCGCATCGTCTCGTGGAGAACATGTCTGCGATGGCGGAGGTTGCTGCGGCAAGGTAGGCTGTGTCGGAGGAATTCACGGCCGGAATCTCTAGCACTCTGGACAACATCTTGTCGACCCCGGCGCGCAGAAAGACAACGCGGGTCAGAAGGCGCTGTGCGCGCGTTCTCAGGTACGCGAACAGGCTGAGCAGCAGGCAGGCGGCGGTGAAGGCAATCCCGGCGTAAAGGGGGTCCCGGGCGGCGCGTTCGATGACGCCGAGTCTGGTCTGGGCGACGAACCCAAGCCAAACGGCCAATGCTGCCATGGTCCCATTCACCAGAAATCGGATGAAAGCGTCGAGCAGAAGGAAGCGGTAATCCTGAAGCAGAACGAATATCGCCAGTGGGATTCCCGCGTGATGCAGCGCCGCTTCACCGGACCAGGCTCTGATGTCGTGGGTAGAACCAAAGTGGGCGAAGGAAATAGCGAAAAGGAACAATACCATCGCGCCCGCCAATCGCTTCCCTCCGCCATCCGTCGTCCCGCTGAAGGCCTCACGCGCTACCGTTGTCGCCGTAAGCCCGGCGAATCCGATGGTCACCAGAAGAATTGCGGCATAGTGGAAGCGTGAAGCGCCCGTGATCAGATCGACGATGTGCAGGACGACCGCAACGCCGCTCACGACGTAGCCCGTGATCCAGAGAGGCGGGTTCCGGGACCGCAGAGAGATGTGCAGCAAGACCGCCGGGAGAACGCTTAATACCGAAAAGCTGATGGCAACGATAATGTCGGCAAGAGGGTCCTGAGTCGGCGCCGCTCCCATGCCGATCAACGATCCCAGATTCCAGAGAAATGCGAGACCTGCGGCGATGCTGGGCAACAAACTTCGCTCAACCATCGCCCGTCGCCAATCGATAAGAAAGAGATACAACAGGATCCCGAACGCGATCGCGCCGGCGCAATGACCGATCGTGTTGACCAGAATCGGCGCATGCAGGCTGAGGCGATCAGGCATCCGTTAATTAAACGATACCCGAGCAAAATGCCGGCGGCGGACCGGACAGCCTCTCGGTCGACCAGGACGAGCGCCGGAGCGTCTTTTCACTCATCCAAACTCTTCTCTCGTCCGATGGTCAGGAAATTCAGCGCCTGATCTCCCTGATCAACCGGGATTTGCATCAACTCGTGCCAACCTGAACCCGGAACCCAGGAAATGCGCCAGAATCTCTCCCCAATGCGAATCGCCGGGACGACCGTGATGCGCATGCTGGAACCGCGCAGGGACAAAGGCGAGCAAGAGGGCCAGGCTCGCCTCAATTGACTTACAACTACATCAAGACCGGCGATTAGGATGCTGCTCTTAAGTGGTAATCAGGGCCTTCGGAACGCGATCTTAAGCCTCGAAGAACACCGAACCGATGGCGCGACCCGTGAAAGCGGCGGGCTCAGGCATATCCTTTACGGAAACAAACCGCACATCTATCGCATGATCTTCCGGATCCTTGAGCGCCAAAAAGCATGTTGAAGCGCTCCGCATAGGTCACGGCGCAGCGAGATCGGCTCTCTCGTGAACGTTTGCCCTTCACCGTGTGGGATGGCGACGGACGTCTCGACTATCGATCGGCCCTTATGGCATGCCGCCCCGGTCGCGCGCCGCGTTTCTTGATCGGCTCAGACAGGCCGAATCGCCGAACATAGCCTGCGTTCGAATGCGCGGAATTGCGCGGGCGTCAGATCTCGCGCAACAACCACTTGGCGGCGTTCTTCTGCATCTTCACGTATTCCGGATTCCACAAAACCGTGATCATGTGGCCGGGCGCCATGAAACAGACCCGCCCTTTGCCATAGTCATAGGCCCACACGGACTCAGCCGAATTGCTGCGCCGCCCCGACGTGTCGGTATACTCGAGCCCGTCTTCATTGATGCTTCGCGCCAGAACATACTTCGGGTCTTTGTCGTAGGTGACGAAGTGCTGCTCGTCTGTAACCACGAAGTCGTTCACGCCCCGTGTGATCGGATGATCGCGATTCACAATGTGGACTTTGAAGGGACGAATAGGCGGGTGTCCGGTATAGATTGCGCCTTCGACGTCGCGATAGTCCTTGTTGAGAAGGGAAGCGTGGCTGTTGTTGTGGAACGCCCAAAGGGAGCCGCCCTCCTGGACCCACGTCTTGATGCCCTTGCCCTGTTCCGCTGTCATCCACGCGACAGTCGGCCCGCCAATCTTTCGGTCGAGAGGCGGAACGCTGACGATGTCTTCGGGTTTTCCGTTCCAGTACATCGCCTGGTAATAACCGTTCGGAGACTTCATGCCATCGCGGAACATGATCAGGATCCGGTATTTCTTCAAATTCTCGTATGTAAGCAGTTTCTCCTGATCCGTGAAATCGATCGAAAGCCCGGCGCCCTCCACCAGCGTGCTCGTGAGGGCTGTCCGAATGTAATCGGAGTTATGCGATTCGTCCCCGCAGAGCGCAAACGCTGTTGCGTTCGTCTCGGCGGCGCTGTATCGGACCCCGGCCGCCATACCAAAACCCGCCAGGCTGGCCGCGCGCATTGCTGACCGGCGGGAAACCTTTGTCTGGCTGCTCATATAAGCTCGCTCTCGCCAGTTCACGTTATCACTTCCCGCTCCGCTGCGCGCCTCGACGACGACAGCAGATAGAAAATGATGCTGGACGAAGGCTGTTATTGCTACGGTGACCCAGGCGATCATGGACGAGGCGGACGATCATGAAACGGTTGAAGACTCCGCAGGACACCGACTACGAACGTATCCTCGACCTCGCTGCGCAGGCTGACGCCAACGAGGGCATCCGCCAGGGACTCGCCGATCTCGCCAAAGGTAAAGTCCGCTCAGCCCGGGAATTCTTTGCCGATTTCGAAGCCGAGCACGGCTTATCTTCTTAACCGCTCGCCGCCGGGGGTGTTTCGCCTGAAACCACGCCCGACTGGCGGATCATTCAATCAACTCTCACGGGACCTTCGTTACCAGACTGCGAATTCGATTGAAAAGGGCGCCCGCCGCCTTGAGAGCTTCGCTGACATCCTCCGCATTAGGCTCAAACGGCGCGCCGGGATATCGGAACCGCCACGCATACTGGGTCAACCCTCCGCTCCGGTCAGCACCGGATCAAGTGATGGATCGACGTCCAGACAGTCCGCAGAAAGATCGCTGATGTCGTGAGTCTTGCGGAACGGCTTTCCATAGGCGGTCAGTAGTCCTTTGAACGCCTTCTCTGCCGCTTGCTGGCAACAGAACAGCGCCTGCGCCCGCGATCCGGCGCGGGCGAGAACCTCGGCGGCTTTCAGATCGCTTTGCGCAATGTCCAGCCATCGCTCCGCGTCTTCAAGCGGCAACGGGCCGGGCGTCATAGAGGAGGATTCCTTCGCGCGCAATCGTCGCGGGTAGCGAGGCAGTCACAAACCGGGCCCGCGAGTCGAAATCGCTTCTGCGCCACGGCACGATATCTTTCGGCAGGCCGACGCCGCGAAGGCGGTTGTAAATCGCCCCGGTACGAAGCAGTTCTTCGGAGGCGTCGTCCGCAACGACAACACAGAAATCCAGATCGCTGTCCGGCCCCCAATCTCCCCGTGCGGCCGAGCCGAATAGGTAGATCCGCTCAGGTCGATAGAAATCCACCAGCCGCTGCGTGATTTCCCGGATGACGTCCTCGCGGTTCATCGGTCAGCCAAGTCCATTTATACCCAAATAGAGTTGCTGGTCACCAGTGCCACAGCCCGCGGTCTGATTTTTTTCTCGCAAGAATCGTGCTGAAAATCCAATAACTTCCAGACTCCCACCGCCTCCATTCGCCTCGGATCATGCCACCCTGAATCCGTAACCGCCATGCCCTCCGCCGCCCTCCAAAGCGCCGCCCGAACCAACGGAGCCAAATCTCAAGGCCCCAGAACTACCGAAGGCAAACAAAAATCCGCCGCCAACAGCCTACGTCACGGCCTCTACGCCCAAACCCTCCCCAACGACCCCGAATCCGAAGCTGAATTCCGCGAACTCCTCCCCACTCTGATCGACCAATACCAACCCACCACCCCAATCGAACGTCGAATCATCGAAACCATGGCCCACGCGATCGCCCGCATCCACTGGACATGGCGCACCTCCGCCCAACTCTTCACCCACGCAGCCGAAACCCACTCTGACCCCACCCAACCCATCCAATCCCGCCTTGTCGAAGCATTCGACCGCAACGCCAACCTCCTCGCCCGCCTCGACACGCTCGAACGCCGCTTCACCCGCCAGTGGCGCAACGCCGCCGCAGTCCTCGCCCGCCGCGAAAAACAAATTTCCGAGGAACGAACCGAATCCCAGCCCCAACCAACGCCATTGGACCAACCAAATCTCACACCGCCGGAATACAATAAGACAGTGCCCAACCCCTGCGGCCCAGCCCTCGCTATTGCCGTCGCCGCAACCGTGACCGCATTAAACGCCGCCCCGCCCCCGCCCGACGTCCACGCCTACGTCCAGAAGAACTGCGTCACCTGCCACAACGCCAACGTGACCTCCGGAGGAGTCGATTTCAAATCTCTCTCCGCCGCCGATACCTTTTCCGCCAACCGAGACATCTGGGAGCGCGCCCTGACCAGGCTGAAGGCCGGCCAAATGCCGCCCCCGGGGGCGCCCAAGCCTCCCGCCGACGACACCGCCGCCGTGACTGCATGGCTCGAATCCGAATTCGCCCGTCAGGACGCCTCAATTAAACCCGAACCGGGCCGAGCCTTCGCCCGTCGCCTCAACCGCGCCGAATACAACAACACGATGCGCGACCTCCTCGGCGTTGACCTGCACCCCGCCGACAACTTCCCCGCCGACCAGGCCGCCTACGGCTTCGACGACATCGCCGACGCCCTCAACATCGACGCCTCCCTTCTCGAAAAATACGCCGACGCCGCCGACCACACTGTGCGCGCCGCCATCTACGGCCCCGAAAAGCTCAAGCCGTCGATGACGCATTACCCCTTCCCGGTGCGCCTCAACGACACGCGCGGCCACCATGAGCCCATCCCCGACGCGGCGCACTACGATCTCAGCGGCCTGAGTTCCCTCCACGCCTCGCACGCGCTCCATCGCTTCCCGGTCGATGGCACATACAGTTTCCGAGTTGTCTTCAACGGCCATCGCCCGAACCAGTCCATGCCCGTGCACGGCGCGGTCTGGATCGACGGAAAAATGATTCAGGAGATCGAGGTGGACGCAACCGATCTCGAAGGTCAGATCCGCGAATTCCGTGCCAAAGTCAGCGCAGGCGAGCACCTCGTTTCCTGCACATACCTAAAGGAATTTAACGGCCTTCCTCCCAGCTACGGCGGTCCCGAGCCCTCTGCGCGCCCGCCCGTGCCGCTCATCAGCAGCGCCGGAAAAGGCAAGCTGACCGAACAGGACATCGAAATCCTGCGCAAGTACGGCACCACCATCAAAACCGACAGCATCGAAACCCGCGTCGATATGCGTTTTGAGTCGCTCGATATCGGCGGCCCCTTCGATCAGTCCACCGGCCCCAATCCCGAAAGCGTGCGCCGCATCTTCGTCTGCCGCGACAACACCACGGGCTGTGCCCGCGCGATCGTCAGCCGTTTCACCGAGCGCGCCTTCCGCCGCCCGGTGGACCGCAAGGAAGTAGACCGCTACCTCAACATTTATTCCGAAGTCCGCAAGCAGGGCGATTCGTTTAATGAAGGAATCGTCGCCGCGCTCGACGGCATTCTCGTCGCGCCGGACTTCCTCTATCGCATCGAGCGCGATCAGCCAAAATCCGCCGGTCAGACCACAATTCCGGTCTCCGATTACGAACTCGCCTCGCGCCTCTCCTACTTCCTCTGGAGCACCATGCCGGACGACGAGCTGATGCGCCTCGCCGCGGCTCACAGCCTGCGCAAACCCGCCGTTCTCGAAGCGCAGGTGCATCGCATGCTGAAGGACGAAAAGTCCCGCGCGCTCGTCGATAACTTCGCCGGCCAGTGGCTCCAGTTCCGCAACATTGAGGTCGTTCGCCCCGATGGCGAGCGCTTCAAGGACTTCGACGAAAGCCTCCGCTACGCCATGCGCCGCGAGACGGAACTCTTCGTCGAGAACATCGTCCGCAATGACGGCAGCGCGCTCGACTTCCTCGACGCCAAGTACACCTTCCTCAATGAACGCCTCGCCCGCTTCTACGGCGTCCCCGGGGTGAGCGGTCCCGAATTCCGCCGCGTCGATATGAGCGCCACGAATCGTGGAGGAGGCGTGCTCGCCCAGGGCAGCATTCTTACGATCTCTTCCTACGCCACCCGCACCTCACCGGTTCTGCGCGGTAAATGGATTCTGGAAAACCTGCTCAACGCCCCGCCGCCGCCACCCCCGCCTTCCGTTCCCGCTCTCGACGACACGAAGGTCGGTCAGTCGGCGTCCCTCCGTGTCCAGATGGAAGCGCACCGCGCCAACGCCGTCTGCGCGTCCTGCCACGCCAAAATGGATCCGCTCGGCTTCGGTCTCGAGAACTTCAACGCCATCGGCCAATGGCGCGACAAAGACGGCAATTTCCCCGTCGACGCCTCAGGCGTGCTTCCCGGTGGCCAGAATTTCCAGGGACCGAACCAACTCAAAACCCTGCTGCTGCAGCGCCGCGACGCCTTCATCGATGGCCTCAGCGAAAAAATGCTCACCTATGCGCTCGGCCGCGGCCTTGAGCGCTATGATCGGCCCGCGCTCCGGACCATCGAAGCCGGAGCCGCCGCGCATGACTATAAGTTTTCTGAGCTCGTTCTCGAAACCGTGAACAGCCTGCCATTTCAGATGAAACGCGCACGCCAGGCCAATGAAGTCTCGGCCAGCGCATCTCAATCAGCCGGAGTCTCCCGATGAACTTCATTACCGGAAAACACCTGTCTCGCCGCGCCATGCTGCGCGGAGCCGGGACCGTGATCGCCCTGCCCTTCCTTGATGCGATGGCCCCCGCCTTCACCGGCGCGCCCAAGTCGGCCCGGCGCCTGAGCGTCGTCTACGTGCCGAACGGCGTCATCATGAATCAGTGGACGCCGGACGCGACGGGCGCGAACTTTGCCTACACCCGCATCCTGAAACCGCTGGAGCCGTTTCGCGCCAACATCACGCTCATCTCCGGGCTCTGCAACAACGCGGCCAACAAAGCGCAGGGTGGCGGCCATGCGAAAGCCTCGGGCAGCTTTCTGTCTTCCTGCGCGCCGAAATACACGGCAGGCGCCGATGTTCACGCCGGCACCACATTCGATCAGGTTGCCGCGAAGAAATGGGCCTCCGAAACCCGCGTGCCGTCGCTTCAGATCGGCTGCGAAGATTCCCGCATGGTCGGCAACTGCGACACCGGCTCCAGTTGCGCCTATACCAATAGCCTTTCCTGGAAAGATCCCGACAGCCCGCTCGCCGTCGACGTCAACCCGCGCTCCGTTTTTGAGCGCCTCTTCGGGACGGTCGATCCCAGCCTCGATCCGCAGACCCGCGCGCGACGAGCCCAGTACCGCCGTAGCATCCTTGACCTGACGCGTGAGGACGCTCGCCGCCTCGAACAGGACCTCGGCCCCGCAGACCGCCGCCGCATGGACGAATACCTCACCTCCGTCCGCGAAGTTGAGGATCGCACCGCCGCGGCTGAAAAGGACCCACGCATCCCGCCCATCGAAAAGCCATCCGGTATTCCGTTTGAATACGCCGAATACGTCAAGCTCATGTTCGATCTCCAGGCCATCGGATTCCAGTCCGATCTGACCCGCGTCAGCACCATGATGCTCGGTCGCGAAGGCAGCGTCCGCGTCTATCCCGAAATCCAGGTGCCCGACCCGCACCATCCGCTCACGCACCACCGCGGCCATCCGGACTTCATCGAAAAGGTCACAAAGATCAATACCTTCCACGTGCAACTCTTCTCGCATTTCGTAGAAAAACTGAATTCCATTCCGGACGGCGATGGAACGCTGCTCGAGCACTCGGCCATCCTTTACGGCGGAGCCCTTTCAGACGGCAACGCGCATTCGAACGTCAACCTGCCGCTGCTCGTGGCGGGGGCCAAAAACGGCGGTCATATCAAAGTGGAAAAGACGCCCGTCGCGAATCTCTTTGTCACCATGCTGAACGGCGCGGGTATCGAGACAGAACATTTCGGCGACAGCACCGGCGCGCTCGATCTAAGCGGAGCTCTGAGCGGAGCGACAACCGCTTAATGCGCCGCAGCGAAATCTGGTTTAACGACAGGTCCGAGCCTGGCGAGACAGCGGTGTATCTCGAGCGTTATCCCACTTGGGGATTGACGCGCAAAGAGATGCAGGCCGGCCGCCCGGTAATCGGCATTGCACAGTCGGGCAGCGAGCTTACGCCGTGCAACCGCATTCACCTCTCTCTCGCCGCGCGCATCAAGGACGGCATCCGCGACGCGGGCGGCATCGCATTTGAGTTCCCCCTTCATCCGATTCAGGAGAGCTGCCGCCGACCCACCGCCGCCCTCGACCGTAATCTCGCGTATCTGGGGCTCGTCGAGATCCTCGTAGGGTACCCTTTCGATGGCGTGGTGCTCACCACCGCCTGTGACAAGACCACGCCGGCCTGCCTGATGGCCGCCGCGACGGTCAACATGCCCGCCATCGTGCTCTCCGGCGGCCCGATGATCGACAGCTACTTCAACGGTAAGCTCGCCGGTTCCGGCATGGCGCTCTGGGAAGCTCGCCGTCAGTTAGCTGCGGGCAACATCACCGACGACGAACTCATCGACATCACCCTCGCCTCCGCGCCAAGCCCGGGCCATTGCAACACCATGGGCACGGCGCTTTCCATGAACTCTCTCGCCGAAGCCCTCGGCATGTCGCTCCCAGGCTGTGCCGCGATTCCGGCCCCGTACGGCGAGCGGGCGCGTTACGCCTACGAAACCGGCCGCCGCATCGTCGAGATGGTAAATGAAGACCTGACGCCAAGCAAGATCCTCACGCGTCAGGCCTTCGAGAACGCCATCGTCGTCAATACCGCGATCGGCGGTTCCACCAACTGCGCGCCGCACGTCACCGCGATTGCCCGGCACGTGGGCGTCGAGCTTCCTGTCGAAGATTGGGAAAAAGTCGGCTACGACGTCCCGCTGCTCGCCAACGTGCAACCGGCGGGCGAATATCTCGGCGAAGGCTTCCATCGCGCAGGCGGCGTACCCGCAATCATGAGCGAGTTGCTGCGGGTCGGCAAAGTCCACGGCTGCGCCGTAACCGTTACAGGCAAGACCGTAGCCGAAAACTACCAGGACTCCAAAATCGAAGACCCGAAGGTCATCAAAACCTACGAGGAACCCGTCAAGGAGAAAGCCGGGTTCATGGTGCTCGGCGGCAATCTCTTCGGTTCCGCTCTCATCAAAACCTCCGTGATCAGCCCGGATTTCCGCAGTCGCTTCCTCTCGAATCCCGACGCGGAGGAATGCTTCACGGCCCGAGCCATTGTCTTCGACGGCCCCGAGGACTACCGCCGCCGCATCGAAGACCCGGAACTCAACATCGACGCAAACTGCATGCTCGTCGTGCGAGGAACCGGCCCGCTCGGATACCCGGGGTCGGCCGAAGTCGTGAACATGACGCCGCCAGGCGAACTCGTTCGCAAGGGAGTCCGCATGCTTCCCTGCCTCGGCGATGGCCGCCAAAGCGGCACGTCGGACAGCCCCTCGATTCTTCACGCCTCGCCCGAATCCGCCGCCGGAGGCAACCTCGCCATCCTGCAAACCGGTGACAGCGTGAAGGTCGACCTGAAAAACCGCCGGGTCGACCTTCTCCTCACAGACGAAGAGATCGCCGCCCGCCACGCCGCCCTGCCGGCGTCATCGCTGAAACACGATTCGCCCTGGCAGGAGATGTATCGCGCCAACACCGGTCAGCTCGATACCGGAGCCTGTCTCGAATTCGCCGTCAACTACCGCGACCTGCGCAAGACTGTACCGCGCCACTCGCATTAAGATAGCGGGCATGTCGCCCATCTGTATTGACGAGAAGTTCAGCCTCTTCTCGGAGCACTGGCGTCCCAAAACGATCGCCAGGCTGAACGGCCAGGAACTGAAGCTGATCAAAGTCCAGGGCCTCTTCCCTTGGCATAAGCACGAAGTCGAAGACGAGTTGTTCCTCGTCTGGCGCGGACAATTTCGAGTCGAATTCCGCGACCGCGTAGTCTCGCTTGGCCCCGGTGAACTGGTGGTCGTTCCCGCAGGCGTCGAGCACCGCACCGCGGCCGATGAAGAAGCCGAGATCCTTTGTTTCGAGCCCGTCGGAGTGCGGAACACAGGCGACGTCGAAGATCCGGCGTTTACCGCGCCCATGGGAGTGACCCTGTGAAACTCGCGATCCTCGCTACCATGGCCGCGGCCCTGCAGGCCCAGCCGCCGATTCCTCGCTACGAAGTCCACCGCGCCTCGTCACCGATCGTGATCGATGGCAAAGGCGACGACAAAGCCTGGGCCGCCGCCGGAAAGATCGAGTTCCTCTTCCCATGGGACTCCCAGACCGGCGCGAAGCAGAAGACCGTCGCCCGTCTCCTCTGGGACGACCGCAACCTCTACGTCCTCTACGAGTGCGAAGATGCCGACATCGTCGCCTTCCATACTGAGCGCGACGATCCGACCTACCTGGACGACGCCGTCGAGATCTTCATCAACCCCATGCCGTCCCAGACGGGCATCTACTACGGTCTCGAGATGAACGCGAGGGGCGTCCTCTACGACTACGTGATGTACCAGTCGAAGTATCTGTTCAAACAGTTCAATCTGCAGGGCGTGCAGCTCGCCACCTTCATCGACGGAACCATGAACGCCCGCGGCGATAAGGACAAGGGCTGGAGCCTCGAAGTCGCCATTCCCTGGTCCAACTTCGATGCCCTCTCCAAACCGCCGGTCGAAGGAACCGTCTGGGCCGCCAACCTCAACCGCTGGGATGGCGTCGAGCCGAACCGTCGTATGAGCAACTGGTCCGACCCCGTTCAGCCGCGCCCCAATCCGCACGTCCCTGAGCGCTTCGGCCAGCTCGTGTTCTCTAAGTAACCTGAACGATCACGCACTTCAGATAATGCGTCTCCGGAACCGTCAGCAGGATGGGATGGTCGCGCGACTGCGTGCGCCTCTCGAGAACCCGCAGAGGCTTGCCCGCATCCAGCGATGCTTCGGCGAGCACCTCAAGCAGCATCGCCTCGCTCACAAGCTGCGAGCACGAGCAGGTGACCAGTATGCCGCCGGTACCGAGCAGCCGGAGCGCCCGCAGGTTGATGTCCTTGTACCCGCGCGCGGCCGCATCCAGTTGCTTGCGCGACTTGGCAAATGCGGGCGGGTCGAGGATCACCGTGTCGAACCTCCGCCGCGCTGATGCATACCCGGAGAGCAGGTCGAACGCGTCCGCCTGCCTGAACTCCAGGTTCCCAATACCGTTGGCCGCTGCGTTGCGCCGCGCAGTCGTCAGCGCCGGAGCGCTCGAATCCACCGCCTCCACCCGCTCGCAGTTCCGAGCCATGTGAAGCGCGAACCCTCCGGTCGAAGTGAAGCAATCGAGCGCCTCGCCCCGCGCATACCGCGCCGCCGCCGGATAGTTCTCCCGCTGATCCAGGAAGACCCCTGTCTTCTGCCCATGAACCAGGTCAGCCTCGAGAGTGAGCCCGTTCATCCGCACGCTCACAGGCCCTTCGGCTTCACCCTTCATGACCCGGACCTCACGCGGAAGCTCTTCCAGCGTCCGCACAGCCGCATCGAGCCGAGCCACGATCGCCCGCGGCGCGAACTGCCGCTCCAGCGCCTCGACGATCTCCGGCATCGCCCGGTCCATCGCCTGGTTGAGCGCCTGCACCGCGAACGCGTCGCCATACCGATCGATGATCAGCGCCGGCAGGAAATCGCCCTCCGCATGGACCAGCCGGTACGCTGTCGTATCGCTCACGACGTCCGCTCGATACCGCTCCGCCGCCGCGATCCGCGCCTCCATATCGAGCCTCTCCGGCTGGCTTCCGAGCATCCGCAGCGCGATCTGCGAAGACGAGCTATAGTGCGCCGCCCCAATAGCGCGACCCCGGTTGTCGACCACCCGCACTGTGTCTCCGCTCTGCGCCTGCCCTGTATCGCTCACGTCCGACCGGAAGATCCATGGGTGTCCCGACCGGTATCGGTCCGCGCCCTTGCGCGTCACCGTTACGTCGGGAAGCGGAGTCGTGTCTGCCACACTTAGGATTGTCAATGTTCCGTTATGCCATGTGCAATGAGGCCTTCGAAGGAAGGCCGTTCCGGGAAAGCTGCGCCACGCTCAAGCGCCTCGGCTACTCCGGCATCGAGATCGCGCCCTTCACGCTAGCGGAAGACCCGCTGCAGGTCACTCCGCAGGCCCGGCGGGAGTACCGCGACATCATGGCTCAGGAAGGCCTCGACTTCGTCGGCCTCCATTGGCTTCTCGTCACGCCCCGGACGATCCACGTGACCACTCCCGACCGCGCCCTCCGCGAGGAAAGCTGGACCTACGTCCGCAACCTGATCGACCTCTGCGCCGACCTCGGCAATGGGGTTATGGTCTTCGGTTCACCGAAGCAGCGTTCGTCCACCGGTGGGTTGTCCTCCGCCGAAGCAGTCCGAAACTTTGTGGATGGCCTCGCGGGCATCACGCCGCACGCCGAAGAGCGTGGCGTCACCATCCTCGTGGAAGCCCTGCCCCATTCGCAGAGCGACGTGATCCACACCATGGCCGAAGCCGTCGCCGTCGTGAACGAGATCAACAGCCCCGCTGTCCGCACCATGTTCGACTCGCACAACGCCGAAGACGAAACCGAGCCGCACAGCGCGCTCATCGAGAAGTACTTCGGCCTGATCCGCCACGTCCACGTCAACGAGATGGACGGAGGACATCCCGGCACGGGAAACTACGACTTCGTGAGCATCTTCCGATCCTTGATCCGCATGAACTACAACCGCTGGATATCGCTCGAATCGTTCGACTTCAGTGTGGGAGCGGAGCGCATCGCATCCGAAACCATCGACTACCTTCGCAAGCAGGAGGCAGAAGCCCGCCAATGAGCCGCTTCCTTGTTACAGGTGGCGCCGGGTTCATCGGCTCCGCAATCGTGCGCGGCCTCCTCGCTGATGGCGCCGATCGCGTCGCGGTAGTCGACAACCTCCTGACCGGCAACGAACGCAACCTTGACGAAGTTGGCGATTCCGTTGACCTTCACAAAGTCGACATTCGCAACTACGATGGCCTTCGCAAAGCCTTCGACGGAGTTGAGGTGATCTTTCACGAGGCCGCCATACCGTCGGTTCCGCGCTCGATCCACGAGCCCGTCCTGTCGCATGAGGTGAACGTGGATGGAACGTTCAACGTGCTGCTCGCCGCGAAGGACGCAGGCGTGCGGCGTGTCGTGTACGCCGCGTCGTCTTCCGCGTACGGCGATACGCTCGTGCTCCCCAAGGTCGAAACCATGCAGCCGCAGCCGAAGTCTCCTTATGCAGCGCAAAAGCTCATGGGCGAATACTACATGTCGTGCTGGCATTCCTGCTACGGCCTCGAAACCATCAGCCTTCGTTACTTCAACGTATTCGGCCCGCGCCAGGATCCAACCAGCGCGTATTCAGGAGTGCTGTCGCTGTTCATGAAGGCAGTCCTCGCGCGCACGGCCCCCACAATCTTCGGCGATGGCGAGCAGTCGCGCGACTTCACCTTCGTCGAGGACGTCGTCAGGCTCAACCTGCTCGCCGCCAGGGCCCCCGCATCCTTTTCCGGTGGCGTCTACAACGGCGGAAACGGCGGACGCATCACGCTCAATGAGGCGTGGAGCCTGCTGAACAAGATCGAAGGCGTATCGATAGCGCCCAACTATAGTCAGCCGCGCGAAGGCGACGTCCGTGATTCCCAAGCCGACACGACATCCGTGGCTCGCGACCTCAATTACAAACCGCAATACACTTTTGAAGAAGGAATGCGCCGGACTCTGGAGTGGTATCGGACGTCATGATCTTCCGAGTCGCCACGATCGCGCCTTTCTTGGCGTTCGCGGCGTGGGGGCAGACTGTCTGCCCCCCAACCCTGAGTTACACGCCGTGCGATTTGGTCTTCGACATCCCGTCTGCGCCAGCCGATCATGTGGTCGACCTGCATGCGGAGTTTCGCTCCCCCGCCGCCAGCACCGCGCTGGTGAACGCGTTCTGGGACGGTGGATCGAGATATGTGATCCGTTACACGCCCACGGAAACCGGCGAGCACACGTATCGGCTCACCAGCGCCCTTGACGCCTTCAACGGCAAGCAAGGCCGTTTCACCGCCTCGGCCAACGATCGGAAAGGCTGGCTGCGCGCCGCCAATCTGCATCACTTCGCGCTCGTGGAGGGCAATGTCCTGACGCCCCATCTCTGGATGGGCGCGATCGTGACGAACTTCGCGTCCATGGACGCCGGCGCGTGGCGATCCCTGGTGGATGCGCGGGCGGGGCAACATTTCAACCATCTCGGCGTCGTCCTGATTGACGACTCAGTCGCCGCTCAGCTCCGGTCCCCCGATCTCTTCCACGCGGCAGAAGACAAGATCCGCTACGCCAACCAGAAGGGCATCATCGTGGATATCGCCTTCTTTGGTCCGAACGGGCTGATGACGCGCCTTCTGCCCACCCGTGAAGACAGGCAGAAATGGTTCACCTATGCGCTCTCGCGTCTGGCTGCCTTTGATGTGACCTGGCAGGGTCTCGAAGGATGGGAGACCTACGACACCGGGCGCGAACTGCTGAAGGAGATCGCGGAGTTCGAAGCAAACCTCGATCCCTACAAGCGGACGCGTTCGAGCCGCGCCAACATCACCTCGGCGCCGTTAGCTGACGACGGCTGGCTCCGTTATCGCAGCTATAGGACCTCAGACGACCAGATCGGCGCGATCGAGCAGCAGGTTTTCCAGTACCCATCTGTTAACGACTTCGGCTGGGACACGAAGGACGCGGACACCTTCCGCCGGAGGCTGTGGAATGCGACGGTTAATGGTCAGTATCCCGATACGGTCGTACCCAATGAACAAGCGGCGAATCAGATGAAGATCTGGTACGACTTTATGGATGATACGCGCCACTGGGAGCTTGAGCCCTTCTTCGACTCGGACCAAGGACGAGGACTGGCGCTCGACGGGGTCGAGTACGTGATCTACATCGAGAAGCCCTCGGGGCCTGTAAGTGTGAACGTGGAACCGCACGGCTACGACGTCGAATGGCTCAACCCCGCCACCGGCGACCACGTGAAATCGAAGGAGAAGAACAAAGGCGCGGTCTACACCGTGACGCCGCCCGATTCCTCTCACGACTGGGTGCTCCACATCTCGCGTGAGGGCACGAAGGCGTCAATGCTCAAGAGCTACAAATTCGACTCGCGTGATCCTCCACTTCAGTTGCAGGAGACCGAAGGCAATCCCGATAAAGTGCCTTTCGAGATCGTCGAGCCGACGACCGACACGCTTTCGTTAGGGCTGCCCGTTCGGTTCGCGGTCAAGCTCAAGCGCAGATCCAAAGCGCTCGACCGGATGATGTACGAGTGGACCGCCGAGGTCTCGGTTTCGGAGCGTAGCTATCGTGTGGTGGGCAGCGGTCCTGAGGGGATATTCCGGATTCCGACCGGCATCGCCGCGGATTACCCCGCCGCGCTGCATGTCCGGTTGATGGGCATGAACGGCCTGGGCAAGGTTTACGTGCTGGACCGGAACTTCACACTGAACCGTTGAATGATCACACTCGCAATCGATACCACGGCCGCATTCGGCAGCATCGCCCTCTGTGACGGCGCCGGGGTGAAAGAAGAGATCCTCCTACACGAACCTCAGGGCTTCAGCGCCGCGCTGTTTTCCCAGATCGAGGCCCTCCTCGCACGGCAGCGCGTCCGGCTTGCCGAGATTGATCTCTTCGCCGGCGCATCGGGGCCGGGCTCATTCACCGGCGTCCGCATTGGACTCGCCGCGATCAAGGGCCTGGCCGAAGTGCTCAGCAAACCCGCCATCGCGATCTCGAATCTCGAGGCGCTGTCGTCCTTTGGAACAGCGGCATTGCGCGCGCCGGTGATCGACGCGCGCCGTGGCGAAGTCTACGGCGGTCTATACGACAGCGCCGGGCGGCCCGTGGTACCCGAGATCGTCGCGCCATTTCCGAAGCTTGTCTCGCTCCTCGAAGGGCGTGACTTCGAATGGATCTCGATGGACCCCGAACTCTTCCCCTCCGTCACAATGACCCGCGCGCCCCGCGCGCTCGCCGCTGCCATCGCACGCATCGCGATGCAGCGGCTCGCAAACGGCGGCGTCTCCGAGCCCGCGGCGATCGAAGCGAACTACGTACGCCGCTCCGATGCCGAGTTGCTGTGGAAATCCTGACTACTTCGCCACGGGTTTGATGTTCTGATTCACCCGGAAGAAGTTGTCCGGATCGTATTTGGCCTTGATCATGGCGAGGCGATCATAGCTGCCGCGATAGGTCGCATGAATGCGTTCCTCACCTTCCTCCATCATGAAATTCACATACGCGCCACCCGCCGAGTGGGGGTGAAGCGCATCATAGTAACCGCGCGCCCACGACGTGATCTTCTCGCGGTTCGCCGGGTCCGGATCGACTCCCACGATCACCTGCGCCCAGTTGGAATCGCGATAGCTCCACGCCGTGTCATTGGAGCCTACCCGCCCGGCAGCGCCGTTGATCGGATACATATGCATGGTCGAGAGCATGGTCGGCAACTCCGGCCCGTGCTTCATATGGGCGTCGACGGCCGCGTCCGAGATCTCGTTGACGAAGTCGGCCTTCCAGTACCACTGCAGCCCCGCCGGATAAAGCGGGTCGAACATGCTCTGCAGGGCCGGATGCGGAATCGGACCCACGAAATCGAGCGCGGGCGGGAACATCTCGCGAATCGGCCGGAAAACGGAGTCTGCCTTATCATGCGGACCGGTGAAACACCAGACGATGCCGCACATTTTCCGCAGGTGCAGGTGCTCGGGGAATGGCGGTCCCGGCGGTACGACTAAGAAGGCGAAGAAACCGTTTACGTCATCCGGAGCCTGCCGGATGTAATCCCGATACCACTTCAGGACCTTCGGCGCCTGATCGATGTGCCACAGCATCGGCCCCGCGTAGTCTGTGTGGGCGGGACGGCCCTGGAACGTGAACGACGTGACTACCCCGAAGTTGCCGCCACCGCCCCGGATCGCCCAGAACAGGTCTTCATGCTGCCACTCATTGGCGGTGACGAAGGTCGCGTCGGCAAGCACGAGATCGGCGGCGATCAGGTTGTCGATCGTGAGCCCGTATTTCCGGGTCAGATGCCCAATTCCGCCTCCGAGAGTCAGCCCCCCAACGCCGGTTGACGCGATGAAGCCGGTCGGAACGGCCAGCCCGAAGGGGTGCGTCGCATGATCCACGTCCGCCCAGACCGCGCCGCCGCTGACACGCGCCGTGGATGTTTTCGGATCGACATGGACGTCTCGCATCGTCGAGAGGTCAATGACCAGACCGTCATCGCAAACGCCCAGGCCCGCCGCGTTGTGACCGCCGCCCCGCACCGAGACGAGCAGGTTGTTTTCCCGTCCGAACCGGACACACGCCATGACATCGGCAGCATCCCGACATTTGACGATAATCCGCGGATGCCGGTCGATCATCGCGTTATACACTTTGCGTTCCTGTTCGTACGCCGCGTCTCCGGCCTCGATGACCGCGCCCCGTACGCCTGATTTCAGCTTCTGAGTATCCATTCGAGTCTCCTCAGGAAACAGACTAAGGAACCAGCCGTTCTAACAGCGTTCCCCCTACCGTTCTAACTGCGTAAATTCGCCAAAGAATTTTCGGCCTTCTCCTGCCAGGCTTTGGCGCTCATGCGGCGGGCGAGCCGCACGGCATTGCGGTAGGAGGTTTCCGCTTCGCTACGGTCGCCGGTTTGCAGCAGCAGGTCGCCGCGGATGCGCTGCAATTCGGGATGCGGCCATGCTTCGCCTGTCCGTTCGCCGATTTCCAGAGCAGCCCGGAGATTGTTCAGGCCGGCGTCGGGCTGCCGGTTCCAACCGCAGACCTGCGCGATCAATCCCAGGTAAAACGGCGCGCGTATGGCCGCGCCCGTGGCGCGCAGCGCGTCGAATCCATTGCGCATCTCGTCCAGACCCGCCGCGATATCGCCCGACCGCGCTCTGGCCCAACCGATAATGATGGGAGTCCAGGACAGGTAGTAGCGAAATCCGTAGCGGCGGCACAGAGAGGCAGCAGCCTCGGCGCGATCTCGCGCGGCGCCCGGATCGTCGCGAAACTGATGGAGCATAGCCGCGTACGCGAGCGCCAGCGCGTGGCTGAAGGGATGAGAAAGATGCTCGGCCCGCTCCAGATCCCGGTTCGATTCGTCGAGCGCGCCAGCGCTGTCGCCAAGGAGCCATTGGACGTGCGCCAGGTGGCTCCGGGAAAATACTCCCACTTCGGGACCCAGCGCAAAGAAGCGTTCAGAGCATTGCGCGGCCAGTTCGTTCGAGCGCTCCAGTTGCGAACGCGAGTCGGTCAGAGCACCGCGGAAATAACTGGTGCTTCCGACCGTGAATACTCCGGCCGACCAAAGGGCGGGGTCGCCCGTGCGTTCGCCTAACGCGCGATAGCGTTCCGCAATCTCCCGGGCGATCTCGATCTCTGCGCGCACGATATGGAAGGACCAGGACCCGCCTAACACTCTGGCTTGTCCCGTAGATTCGCCAATCAACTCACAGAGGATTCGGGCGCGTCCATACACCTTACCCGCGGCCTCCGAAGCGAATCCTTCCGTGGCGCTCAGAGAAGGGCCGAGGGACGCCAGAAGATCCAGTTCCAGTCGGTCCCGCTCGGCGGAAGGCGGTTGCTTTTCGAGAAGCGCCAGAGCCCGCGTCAGGGAGCCGATCGCTTCACCCTCAGCAAACCGCCTGCGCACTACTGCCGCTGCCCGCTGATACCACGGAATCGCGCGAAGCGGCAGGCCGGCGTGTTCGTATTGAGTCGCGATATGTGCGGCCGATTCGTCTCCCGCCAGGACTTCGAGCGCTTCGGCGGTGCGCCGATGCAACTGCCTCCGGCGGGCAGGGCCGATTTGCGAGTAAGCAGCCTCGCGGGAGCAGCCGTGAACGAAGTCGTATCGGTCTTCGCCCTCCAAACGCAGGATTCGATTTCGCCAAAGATTGTCGATGGCCCGCACAGCTACGTCTTCGTCCACTTCAACGATCCGCGCCGCGAGTTCGATGGAAAAGGGCCGTCCGATCGTCGCTGCGACAGACGCGAGTTCACGCGAATGCTCGTCCAGAAGGGCCAGACGCCCGGCAATCACCGCATGGACCTTCGGAGCAAGGTTGCCGCGCGCGCGCACCGTCTCAAGGATGAACAGCGGATTTCCGCGCGTGCCCGAGTAAAGCCGTTCTGCAAGTTCCGGATCGAGGCCAGAGCCCGCCACTCCCTCCGCAAGAGCCACCGTTTCGTGTTCATCGAGTGGAGCGATTTCCATCTCAGCGGCTTGTCCTCGGCGCACCAGGTCGCGCATGGCGTTTGCGATAGCGTGATCCGGCGGGATCTCGTCCATGCGCGCCGTTGCAGCTACCCGAACGCGTGCGGCGGATTCCTGACGCAACAGATATTGAAGCCATTCGAGTGTCTCGGAGTCGCACCATTGCAGATCGTCGATAACCAGCAGAATCGCGCGTCCGGGGCCGAGCACGGCTTTGGACATTGCGTCGAACAATAGCCGACGCTGCCAGGATTCGGTGGATGCGGATGGCGGTTCGGAAAGCGCCTGGTCGGAGGCGAGTTCGGGCACAATGCGGGCGAGATATGCCCTCTCGGGCGCGGTCAGTTTCTGGATGTTCGTTCGAATCGCAGGGTTCCGGAGCCAGTCCCCGGCGGCACTGTAAGCAAGGGCCTGGCTCGACGAATAACAGGACGCCCACGCGACTGTCCCTCCGCTAAGAAGCGCGTGTCCCTGTAATTCCCGCACGAGTCTCGTTTTGCCGACGCCCGGTTCGCCAGTCAGCACCAACATAACTGCCTGATCTTGGCCCGATCCATCCCAGAGCGCATCGAGATGGCGCAACTCGTTCGCGCGTCCGACCAGAGGCGTGTCCGGGACAGAGACTGGCGCAACCGGCGCTGGGACGTCGGGCAGACGGGCATCCATGATCTGGTCGCGCAGGCGTTTCGTCGCGTGGCCCGGTTCGATTCCTAATTCACGTTTGAGTACGTCGGCGCATCGCTGGAACACGGCGACCGCGGAAGCGCGATCTTCCCGGCGGGCGTGGAGACGCATCAACGTTTGATAACCCGATTCGCGCAGGGGATCGCGGCTTAGCCTGGTTTCGGCGTGGGCAATTGCGCCGGGGAAATCGCCGCTGTCCACCGCAAGATTGCAGAGCCTTTCGAGCAGTTCGTCATAAGCGCTGCTCAATCGCGCGCGGTGCGGGTCGATCCAGTCGTCGTAAATTCCGGGAAGGAGGTCGCCTTTATACAGATGAGCGGCTCGCGACGCGGCGTTAAGATCCTTCGCCTCAGCGGCGCTCCGCGCGAACTCCGCCGCGTCCAGCATCCAATCGCCGTCATTGCGCCAACCGAGCGTCTGAGCGTCACTGTCGAGGTATCGATCGATATCGGGCACGGCCGTGCGCAGATGATGCAACAGTTGCCTTAGGTTGGTGCGCGCCTGCGCTTCACGCGAATCCGCCCAAAATAAAAAAGCGAGCTGTTGGCGCGAGACAGCAGTCCCGGCATGAAGAGTGAGGTACGCCACAAGCGACTGCAGACGCGCGCTGAACGGCTCGGCGAGCGCGTGACCGTCGCGCGTGATTCGAAAACCGCCCAGCAATTCGATGCCAATCATGTTTGGATGGCGAATCTCAACATATAATGCCGCAAAGGCGTACCGGATTTGGTTTCGAATTCGTCCAGAGCATATTGAAACGGCACGCTATAGTCGCGTTTGCGTTTCTTGCGTCGTGCGCTGGCCTTGCAGGGCAGCCCACTGCGAAGTGGACTCTTACGTTTCGGGATGAGTTCACAGATCGCGAGCTTGCCTTTCCGAGATGGGAGCCGCATGATCCCTGGGGACACGAGCGCAATCGCGAGGGCCAGGCTTACGTTCCCGCGGCCATCGACGTGAAAGACGGCATCGCCCGAATCACGGCGCGGCGCGAACTCGCTCGTTATGACGGGAGGCAACGCGAATTCACGTCCGGAATCATGACGACCCAAGGTTCGTTCGCTCAGACCTACGGGCGTTTCGAGATTCGCTGCCGGGCGGCGTCTGGCAAGGGTCTCGAATCGAAGTTCTGGCTGCTGCCGACGGCATCCGGCGAGACTCCGTCCATCGATATCTACGACGTCGTCAGCAACGAGTCATCGAATGCGTTGTTCGCGAATCGGTGGGGCGACGAGAAGACGGAGCGCTCTTTCAGCGGGTCGTATCAGGTTGGGAATCTGTCGGATGGTTTTCACGTTGTTGCGATCGAGTGGGACGAGAATCGCATTGTCTGGACCGTTGACGGTAAGGAGCGGTTTCGTTCGACTACGGGCGTGCCGCACCAGCCGATGTATCTCGCGGTGAGCCTTGCGGTCGGAGGCATCACCGCGAAGTATCCTGACCAGAGCGCGCCTTTTCCCGCTGCCTTCGAAATCGATTACGTTCGGGTCTATCAGCGAAACGACCGACTCTGATTCAACTCCCGCGCATTAACTGGCGATTCTCGATTTTTGCATCGTCCAATTCGATACCGAATCCCGGGCTGTCCGGCAGCGTGAAGCGCGCGTTTCTCAGGACGAGCGGATTTTTCTCGAAATGGTAATACGAGCGCATTTTGATGATCAGGTATTCGGCCAGCGGGCAGACGGCAGGCGACTGACTGGCAATGGTGTGAACCGCGGCGTGCAGGCTGTGGCCGTGTGGAATCACAGGCAGATCGAAGATGGTCGCGAGGGAACAGATTTTTGTTAGTTCGCTGATCCCGCCGCACCACTCGGGATCGCACTGGATCACGCTCAGCGCGCCTTCCTTGAGGTAATCGTAGACTTCCCACCGCCCCTGGATGTGCTCGCCGGATGCAACGGGAATCGTGGTGCCGCGCCGCAGTTCGACAAAGGCTCCGATCTTCTCCGCTTGCGTGGCCTCTTCGATCCAGCGCGGGCGATATTTCTCGACTTGTTTCGCCCATTCGAGCGCGTAAGGAAGATTCCAGCCGCTGTAGACATCGAACATCAACTCGGTTTCTTCACCTACAGTCTCGCGAAGAAGACGGACCAGTTCAACGTTCTTCTTGAGTCCTTCGTAGCCATCGCCCGGCCCGTAGGCGAGGAACCATTTCTGGAAACGAAAGCCGTCTTGTTTGACCTGCAACGCACGCTCGGGGACCTTGTCCGGCTCGAGCGAAAAGCCGAGGCAGCTTGCATATGCCTCGACTTCCGAACGCGTGGGGCCGCCGAGCAATCGATAAACCGGCGTTTTGAAATAGCGGCCGCGCAGGTCCCAGAGCGTGTTATCGACCGCGCTGATCGCCATCAGGAAATGGCCCCGGCGCGAATGGCGGTTCGAGCGGTACATCTGGTCCCACAGCTTCTCCTGCGCGAGCGCGTCCTTGCCGATCAGGAAAGGCCTGAGCTGTTCGTCAACGACGATGGCCGCTTCCTTCTCAATCGGCCCATAGAGACCTTCGGCATTCTCGGCTTTGATGCGCACGTAGTAGGCGCTGACCGCTGTTGGCTGCGGGGCGCCGGGGTTTGGATTGTCCTTATACGGCGCGGGACGAAGTTCGTCGTAGATGTAAAGGGGGTTGACCTGATACTGAGCGTCGACGCCGCGCACGGCCTGTCGATGGCCGCGGTATTCCCAGACTTCGACGGCTTCGATTTTGACCAGCTTTGTTTCGCCGAAAGCAGGCGCAGCCAGGGCCGGCAGCGCGCCCAAAAAGCGGCGCCGTGAAAGTCGGCTCGTCATAGGTTGAGCAGTCGCTTGGTATAGGCGATGCTCGCCTCTAAGTCCTCGCGCTCCCTGCGCGGAGCATCCCCGCGCGCAACGGGCGGAATCGTGTACGGCTTTCCGTTTTCGGCGATCTCGGCGAATCGCTCGAAGTTCCATGCGGGAACATCGCGATAGGCATCCCAGAAGGCGGCGTCTTTGTAATTGAACATCCTCGGCCCCATGACGATGCATTCCATCGACAGGGCGCGTCCGGGACAGAGTTCCGCGTATTTCCTGCAGTAGCTGTCGATATCGACGTTGCCCTCGCCCATGCGTACCCACGAGACCGCCGCGCCCTGCGGCGTTCGCCAGACGGCGCTGTCGCGCACGTGGCTGGTAAGGACGTAAGGATGAAGCGCGTCAAGAGTTGTGTGCGGGTTTTCGAGAGTCCAGCAGGGATTGCCGGAATCGAGACAGGCGCCGACGAATTCCTTTCCCGCCGCTTCAATCAGATTCTTCAGCTCCCAGCCCTGCATATCTCCCGCATGGTTTTCAATCGCAATCTTGATATTGGCGTCCATGGCGCGCGATCGCGTGTTGCGCAACACCTTTACCATGCTTTCGATGTGCTTGTCGATGGGGCCCGGCTTGCGGTCCTCGGCGCTTCCGAGCACGCACCGCACGATTCGCGACCCGACGATGCCCGCCGAAACGATCATCCGCGCAAGCTGATCTTCCGCTGTTCCCTCTTTCGCTTCGAACATCTTCGAAGTCGGACAGATCGATTTCATTCCGATCTCGACCTCGATATTCTTCTCTTTGGCGTAGGCTCCGACCTTTCGAAGATTCTCCGGCTCGAGATTTCCGATAAAACGAATCTCCGAGAAATGGACTACCTTGGCGCCCTGGGCCGCGCAGTAATCCAAATATTGGAAGGGTGTCCAGCCCTGAGAGCGAATACTGAACAGGTCGATACCGAGTTTCACGCCGGGCTGGGCGGCGGCCGCAGCGCGCTGCGCAAGCGGCGCGGCGCCGGCAAGAGCGATCACGTCTCGTCGCGTCATGGTCAGAATTCTACTAAACTGAGAAAACTATGAGCGGGAATAAAGTCTCTCTGCTTCTTGTTCTCTCATGCGCTTCGCTGGGGGCCGCGGAGGCTCCGAGCGCGAGCAACGTCTTCGATCGTGAGCTCTCGAATACGGAAAAGGAAGTCGTTTCCCTTGTAGAAGCGATGCCCGCCGACAAGTTCTCGTTCGCGCCGACGAACGGCGAATTTAAGGGGGTTCGCACATTCGCGCAGCAGGCGAAGCACATCGCCTATGAACTGCATGTCCTCGCGACCGGCATGCTCGAGGAAACCGAGGCACCAATCACCGCCGCGGGCGAGAACGGACCCGACAGCGTCCGCAGCAAGGAAGACATCGTGAAATATCTGAAGGAGGCCTTCGCTCACGCGCACCAGGCGATCGCGACCCTGACCAACGAGAACGTCATGCAGGAGACGCCGGACCCGTTCAATCCCAAGGCCAATCGCGCCCGGGCGAGTAGCGCCAGTATCATGTTGTCGCACACCTTCGATCACTACGGTCAGATGGTGGTGTACGCGCGCATGAATAACGTGATTCCTCCGGCCAGCCGGTAGCCGTCAGATCAGAGTCAACGGATCGACGTCAATCACGAGCGCGGTGGCAGGCCATTTACGTTCGCGAGTGAAATCGCGGGCGGCGTTCAGCAGCGCGTTCAGCGCTTTGCGGCTGCCGGATTTAATCAACAACTGATAACGATATTCGGCTTTGAGCCTCACAACCGGCGCCTCGGCAGGGCCCATGATTTTCATGTCCTCGGGCGCGGGCGTGAGACGGTGGCCGAGTTCCGTGCTCATGCGCAGCGCGTCTTCCTGTTTCCCGGCGCGCACCAGAAGATTCGCCATGGCGCTGAACGGCGGATACCGCATGAAGCGGCGGAACTGCAGCTCCTTTTCAAAAAACGCCGGATAATCCTGTTCGGCGGCGAGGCGAACAGCGTAATGATCCGGATTGATCGTCTGCATGTAGACGACGCCGGGCAGGTCACCGCGGCCGGCTCGCCCCGCGACCTGAGTGAGCAACTGGAAAGTTCGTTCAGCGGCTCGGAAATCGGGCATGCCTAAACCGACGTCAGCCGAGACGACGCCCACCAGCGTCACATTCGGGATGTCATGGCCCTTGGCGATCATCTGGGTTCCCACCAGAATGTCGAAATTGCGGTCGCGGAAATTGCGCAGGATGTCTTCGAACTGGCGCTTGCCGGTTACGGTATCGCGGTCGAGCCTCGCGATGCGCGCCTGCGGGAATTCCGCGTGCAGTTCATCCTCAACACGCTCCGAACCCAACCCAAGAAAGTTGATGTGTTCACTCTGACATTTGGGGCAGACGCTCGGGACTTTCTCGGCGTATCCGCAATAGTGGCAGAGCAGGCGGCGATCTCTGCGATGCCACGTCAGGGTGACGGCGCAGTTGACGCACTCCACGCGCGCGCCGCAGGAACGACAGGCCACATGGCTAGAGAAGCCCCGACGGTTGAGCAGCACCATCGCCTGCTCGTTGTTCGCGAGTCGGTCGCGAATGGCCTCGAGCAAGGCGCGGGAAAACGTGGCGTGCTTGCGGGTTTCGAGGAACTCCTGCCGCATGTCAACGATGTGGACTTTCGGCAGCGCGCGTTCGGCGACACGGTTCGGAAGTTCGAGCAGCGTGTACTTGCCGGTGGACGCGTTATAGCGGCTCTCCAGGCTGGGGGTTGCGGAGCCGAGAACCACAGATGCGTTGGCCGCCTGAGCCCTGACGATCGCCACATCGCGTCCGTTGTAGCGGGGCGTCTCTTCCTGCTTATAGCTCGCGTCATGCTCCTCGTCTACGACGATCAGCCCGAGGTTTTGGACGGGCGCGAACACGCCGGAACGCGTTCCCACTACGACGCTGGCGCCACCGGCGCGAATGCGCCTCCATTGGTCCGCGCGCTCGGAGTCGCTGAAAGCGCTGTGGAGGATCGCCACGCGGTCTCCGAACCGGCTATAGAACTGGCCCGCCATCGCGGGCGTTAAAGCAATCTCCGGCACGAGCAACAAGGCGCTGCGTTTGCAGGCGAGGGCAACGTCAATCGCATTGAGATAGACCTCTGTTTTGCCCGATCCCGTAATGCCGTGCAGCAGGAATGGACAGAACTTGCGGGATTCGATGCCCGCCTGAATGAGATCGAAAGCGTTGCGTTGCGCCGTATTGAGATCATGCGGGGCGCGCAGAGGGGCGGCATCAATCGTTATCGGTTCGGGCTTTAGCTCAACCAGCTTTCGGCGCGCCAAAGAACGCGCCGCCACGCTCGCGTTGCGCACCGATGATTCGAGGTCAGCGAGATTGTGTGAGCCCGGATGCAGCGAGAGATAGGCCAGTAGCTCGCGCTCCGATTTCGGAAGCCTGGTCGCAGGTTCCGCGCCGGTTAAAGTAATGCGCAGCTTCGCCGCGGGCGCCCGAAGCGGGTCTCGCTCCTGCTGAACCTGCTCGGCCACGATCCAGCCCTTTCGCTCTAGCGACTTCAGCGCGCGATCGGCCAGCGGGACCTTGCGCTTGAGGTGCGCCGCGGAAACGGAGCGCGCTTCCAGCATCCGCATCACCTGATTCAGCGAATCGTCGGCGGAGGCGTCAATCGAAAGCTGCTTCGATGCGTCGCGTCCGGCATCGGTAAGGGAATAGATCTTGCCGGATCGGATCTCCGCCGCAAGCGGCAGCATCGACCGCAGCACTTCGCCCAGCGGGGCGCAATAGTATCCGGCAATCCAGCGGGCGAGCGAGATGAGTTCGTCGCTCAGAACGGGTTCGGCGTCGATCAGGCGTGATACGTCTTTAACGGCGATGTCGGGAGCTTCGTTATGGACCCGCAGCGCGACGCCGGTCATTCGGCGCGGACCGAACGGAACGATGACGCGGGCGCCGGGCTTAACGCGATGACGCAGCGTTTCGGGAAGGGAGTACGTAAAGGCCCGATCAAGCGGCGTCGGGAGGCTGACGTCACAGAAGCGAAACAACACTCAGTGTAGCGGCGCGATACGATCTACTCGATGACTCCAACGACGCAACTCACCCCGATGCGGGTTTTCGACACCCTCCGCGCCTACCAGGAGACGGCCGCGCTGAAGAGCGCTATCGAACTGGGTGTGTTCACTGTTATAGGCAAGGGAACCTCTTCGGCGGCTGAGATCTCAGCGAAGTGCAACGCTTCCGAGCGGGGCGTAAGGATCCTTTGCGACAGCCTGGTGGTCGGCGGTTTTCTTTCAAAGAAAGACGGGCGGTATGAGAATTCGGAGGAGTCGCGGTTTTTCCTCGACCGCGAATCGCCGGCATATCTGGGGAGCATCACCGAGTTCCTCTGCGCTCCGGAGATGGTGCAGGGCCTGATTGGCGGCCTCACGGGCGCCGTGCGAGCGGGCGGCACAGTTATGGGCGGCGAGGGTACGGTAGCCGACAACAACGAGATCTGGGTGCAGTTCGCGCGCGCGATGGCGCCCATCATGATGCCGGCCGCTCAGTTTATCGCCGGCCAGATCCCGGCCTCGGGCGCGCTCAAGGTGCTGGATATCGCGGCGGGTCACGGCATGTTCGGGATCACAGTCGCTAAGAAAAATCCGCAGGCGCGCATTACGGCGCTGGACTGGGCCGCTGTTCTGGAGGTCGCGAAGGAACATGCCGCGAAGTTCGGGGTGGCCGACCGCTACGAAACCCTTCCGGGCAGTGCGTTCGATGTCGATTTCGGGTCGGGCTATGACGTCGTGCTGATCACGAACTTCATGCACCATTTCGAAATGCCGAAGAACGAAGCGTTTCTCGCGAAGTGCTGCGCGGCGCTGAAGCCCGGCGGGCGCGCGGTGACGCTGGAGTTCGTGCCGGACGCGGATCGCGTTTCGCCGCCGGTACCGGCTCGGTTCGCGCTCACGATGCTCTTCGGGACGCGGGGGGGCGACGCCTATACATACGCGGAATACGAACCCGCATTTCGCAGCGCGGGCTTCTCTTCGTGCGAGATCCATCGTCTCGAGACACAGCAGTCCGTTATCATCGCTACGAAATGACCATCGTTCCCAGCAAACTGCATCACGTTTCGCGGCAGACCCGGAAACTCGAGGAGACGCGAAAATTTTACGTCGACGTGCTTGGATTTCGCGAAGTCGCGCGCCCCGAACTCTCGTTCGCGGGCGCGTGGCTTTACGGAGCGGGGATTCAGATTCATCTCATCGATGAACCGTTCGATACCCCGCCTTCGGAGATCAACTCGCGCGAAAACCACATCGCCTTCAAGGTTGACGATATGGATGCGGCAGAGGCGGCGCTCAGAGAGAAAGGCGTTATTTTCCGGAGGCAGGTGGTTCCGGAGCGCCGCTCAGATCAGATCTTTTTTCGGGACCCGGAAGGATGGCTGATTGAGCTGGGGTCGTATCCGAACCCGATGGACCGTTAGATTGCAATGAGGCTCTTCGCGGTGCTTTTCCTGGCTGCGTCCGCGGCTCCGGGCGCTACGTACACCGGTTCGCAGGCGTGCAGGACCTGCCATCCAGCGATTTATGCGCGATGGTCGAAGACGCGCATGGCGAATGTGGTGCGGGACCCGAAGGCGCATCCGGAAATCGTAAAGGGCGATTTTTCGAAACCGAATCCTCTTGTGACGTTCAAGATCACGGATGTCGCCTTCGTCTACGGCGATAAATGGAAACAGCGGTATTTCTATCAGCGGGGGAATGATTACTTCGTTTACCCTGCTCAATGGGACGTGGAAAACAAAATCTGGCGCCCCTATCACGCGGCGGCCGGAACCGACTGGTGGACCGCGCACTATCCCGAAGATCAGGCGCAGCGCCCCACAGGACCGCTTTGCGACGGTTGCCATTCGGTGGGCTACGACATCGCTACGCATCGCGTCGTGGAGTGGAACGTGGGCTGCGAGAAGTGCCACGGACCCGGCAGCGATCATGTGGCGAAGCCTTCGCGCGCGAATATCGTGAACCCGTCGCGGCTCGATTCTGTCCGTGCCAACGACGTCTGCATGCAGTGCCACACGCAGGGACAGCCGCTCAAGAACCCCATCGAGGGCCGCTATTACGACTGGCCCGTGGGCTTCACTGCGGGCGGCCGGCTCGCCGACTACTGGCGCCTTGAGGAGCACAAGCTCGGCGAGACGTCCTTCACTCACTTCCCCGACGGCAACGCGCACAAGAACCGAATGCAGGGGAACGATTTCGTGCTCAGCCAGATGTATAAACGCGGAATCACCTGCTTCGATTGCCACGACGTGCACGGCACAGAGAACAACGCGGATACGATCAAACCGGCATCAACGCTGTGCTTCACTTGCCATGCCGCCGGTTCACCTAACGGGCCGAAACTGGATGTGGCGGCGCACACGCGCCATGCCGCAAACAGCGCCGGCGCAGAATGCGTAGGATGCCACATGCCGAAGATCGAACAGACGATCGCGAATGTGAACGTCCGCGCTCACACGTTCCGCTTCATGCCGCCGCTTCTGACGACTCAGTACAAGGAGCCGAACTCGTGCAACGCGTGCCATGGCGATCACGACGCCGCATGGGCGCAGCGCAATCTGGATCAGTGGCCCGACGTATCGCCCTGGCGGATGCAATAGGCCGGTCGGTTCAGGCTTTTCGGCCGAAGACCATGATATGAGCGTAGGGCGTCCCTGCGTCGATTCGGACGCTGGAACTCCGCAGCCCATTGGACTCAAGCAGGCTCACCCACTCCTGCTCGCCGCGCGGATGAGTCTTCTGACCAGGCGCGCCGATGGCGTCGTTCAGGTAGTTGACCCATTTCTTCCATGCGGGACGGGTTCCACACTCCTTGATCACCACCGAGCCACCGCTGGGAAGCGCCCGCGCAATGTTCGCGAGGACGCTTTCCTGCACCGCCGGAGGAAGGTGATGGAGGACGTCGAGGAGCAGAAACGCATCGGCCCGACCCTCCGGAAAGCGTTCGCAAAGGTCGATCACGTCAAGCGAGAGGTTGGGGATCTCCGCCAGCGCCTTGCGCGCGGTGGCAATACGTTCGGCGTTTACGTCACTGGCGGTGATCCGCGCGTCGGGATTCCTCAAAGCGGCCATCGCTTCCAACAGAGCATAACCGGCGCCAAGCGAGATGACGCTTCCGCGGAGATCGGAAAGATGCCGCCACATCGCTTTGGGGTAGTTACGAACCCGGATCTGCAGATACAGACGCCCGGCCAGCGGCAGGTCTTTGTAGAGGCCGAGAACCTTGTTTTCCAGTTCGTGCGTGGAAATTTCCGAGATCGCCGTCGTCATTGTGAGACCTTTCTGAATTCCAAGACGTGAACTCCATCGAAGCCCGCAATTTCCCGCAGCGAAAACGCAGGCCCGAGGCGGCCAGCAACGAATTCAACCAATTGGTCCATTGGGTTCGGCCCGTCCAACGAAACCAACAGCATACGTCCGGGAAACGCAGGGCTATTCAGGATCGAATCCAGCTTGCTCTGAACGTCACGTTCATTCAGGGACGCGCTCACGCCTATGATGCGGGACCGTGAGGGATAGCGCGATAACTGCGAAAACATCGGATTGTCGTTCACCGGGTCCAGCCGATTGAAATCGGATTCGATGTACTGGCTGCGCATTAACACCGGAGCTCCGTCCGATGCGGTGTTTCGATCGAGGAAAGTGACCGCCGATGCCCAGTCGCCGCGGTGCAGTGTGTGCCCCTGACCGGTGGATATCAGCGTGAAGAGAGACACCGCCTGAAAAAACACGACGCAGAGCATGGCCGCCCGAGCGATCGAAATGGGCCGAATCCGTCCGATCAGCGCGCCGCAGACAATCGCAAGACCACCCGCGTTAGAAATCCAATATCGCGACAAGAACAACCCGATTTTGAACGCCCGGGACATCAGAAAGCACAGCGCCGGAGGAATAAAGGCGACGAGCCCCGCCAGTATGAGTTCCGCGGGGTAAGTCAGAGGGCCCAGCGCAACATCCCGACAAAGTAGAATTGCGCATCCGGCTGCCCCGAGGATCGCGATCATAACAGGAATCGGAAAATAGGCGATAGTCAGGTCCTGTAATCCGGGGAGCGGCGCAAAGGAATGCGCGTGAGAACTCCCTCGAAGTATCCACAATTGCAGCGCGACAGGGCTCGCCAGTACGGCAAGCAACGCCAGCGAAACAAGGACATACCGCGCCGCAGGGGCCCGGCCGCGGCGCCACTCGAAAACCGCATATGCGAAATGCGCCGCCAGAAGAATCCCGAAAAGAAGGTGCAAGTTGAGCATCAGCGCAGCGCTCAGGGCATAGAGCGCTCCGGACCGATATCCGGGGCTCGCGAAGAATCGCGGCAGGAGCGACGTCGAGAGCACGGCGAAGAGCAGCGCCAACGCGTACGGACGGGCTTCGACCGCAAGGAACTGAACGTCGGGGTTCGCAACAAACAACACGGCTGCGAACCAGCCTGCCGCCGAACCCCATTGCGACTTCGCCTCGCGAAACAGAATAAATGTCGCGGCCACAATCGCGATCAGCGAGGGGATGCGTGCAACAGCCTCACCGATTCCGAAGACGCGCTGCAGCCCCATGATCAGCAAGGCGTAGGGAATGGACAGCGGGAAAACAACGCATCGGGCCGTCAGGTTTTTCAATCCCCCGCTGACAGTCCAATACGTGGCGGTCTCATCCAGCCAGTAGTGCGTGGGCAGGGACCGCAATAGCCAGAAGCCGATGAGGACGAGCGTAATCGCGCCGCAAAGGGGCACGCTCGGCAAATAGTCGAGGACCCTCCCGAAGCCGAAATCGCGCTCCGCGGACGCGGGCCGATCAGTAACAGCTGTTCCCATTAGTTCCGCGCGGGGATGGGAGAGGGAATGGAGTTGAAGAAGCTCCTGAGCATTGGGACATCGACAAAGTACAGCACCATCAACGCCGCCGCGCACGCGGCGACGGACAGCACAAGAAACCGGTCACGATACAGCAACTCGGGCGCATGCGCGGCTCCGTCGGGCTTGAATGCCAGATTCAGGTACACCGCCATAACCAGCGCCACGAGCGGGTACGCCAACACCAGTTCCAGGCGGTAGCGAGCCGCGAATCCTCCGAACGCGAGCATCGCGAAGGCGCCGTAGAACATGATTGAAACCAGGAGCCGACGTTCGCTATAAGCCGAAAATGACTTGCGGTATGCCGCGCTGACAGCCGGATTCCCGATCTCGCGATACTCGGCGAAGCGCTTGATCGCCATGAAGTAGCAGCCGATCATCCAGTAACTCACCAGCAGCGAACCCGGCGGGGGCAACAGGAAAGTCACCATGTACCATCCGGCCAGCATACGCAGCGGGTTGTTCACAGATTCGGACAGGACATCGAGATAAACGCGATCCTTGAGCCGGATCGGCGGAACGTTGTACAGGATGCCCATAATCCACAACGCGATCATCGTTATCGTGAGCGGCGTGGAGATCGTCGCAGAGATTCCTACGCCTGCCACCATCAGAAGAATCCACTGAAGATAGGCAAGCGGAATAGAGACTTTGCCGGAGGGAACCGGACGCAGGCGTTTTGTCGGGTGCCACCGATCGTAGGGAGCGTCCAGAACTTCGTTGATTGTGTAATTGCTGGATGCAACGAGTCCTACTGCCAGGAGCCCGAGGATAATGTGCGCTCCCAGCCAAAACAGATTCCTCGGCGGATCGACGCTAAGCGCGATCACGATGCCGGGCAGTACGAAAACGTTCTTGACCCAGTGGTCAAAGCGGGCGATTGAGACATGTCCGGCAAGCGTCGGGGCGGCTGTCGCTGCCATCGGCGGATCTGTTTCAAGTCTCATACATTGTTCCTCCGGAGATATTTGCCATGCGGGCTTCGACAAATCTTCGAATCTGCATCCAGTCGCTGGCCCATTCGACGCCCGGAGGGCATTGAACCAGCTTTGGAGAAAGAATGAAACCGGCTACTCCGCCAGTCAGCGCCACGGCTCCATCCACTTCGGGCCGGTCTCCTATGTACACCACTTCATGCGGTTGAGCGTCAAGCCTTTGCTGTGCGATGCGTAACCCTTTTGGATTCGGCTTAAATACGCCGACTTCGGGTTCCTGAGAATGTACTACTACCGAGAAGAAATCGGCCAGCCCCAGTGCGCGAATTTTTTCGTGCGGATTGTAGTCCGAGAGAGCAGCGATACGCAAACCGCGTTCTGTAGCCCACGCAAGAAACGTGACGATTCCGGAATATCTTGCTGCGGCAAGTGCGGGGAGGGGTATGCGATCCATCCATTCCGTCACGCAGCCCGACACAAAATCCTCGCCGTATCCTGTTTTTTCGGCAGCCCAGGACAATTGCAGATTCGCCGCAATTGGAGAGGAACTTCCTCTGAGGCTTTCCTGAGCGTGCCTATAAGCCGATAACGCACGGGCAGTCCTCCACGCGCCAGCGGGCCTCCGGAGGGCGTGCAGAAACAGGCGAGAAGCCACATACCGACGAACAGGCGGCTGAGAGTAGAGTGTCCCGTCGACATCAACAATGATCGCTTTCAGCACACTCTTTGAACCCCGTTTGGCCCGCCGGGAGACATGAGAGATCTCCAGGTAATTCCTCCTCCGAGACAGCGGGACCCCAATCGCCACCTTACTACAGCTCATGTTAAGCTTCAATAAAGTTGAGCGCCAAACCAGGTAATTTCCTTCAGACATGGGTGAGGTTTTGGCTCCGCTTGGTAACGGTCTTCATGATCGGCCTTCCGATCGCGACAATACCAACGGTGCTGGATAAAGCCAGTGGCTGGGCTTACTACCTGAAGGGCTTTGACCTGACGTTCGAGGTCTTCCTCTACTTTTTCGCCATTGAACTCGTCGGAGCGTTGTGCGCCACTGTCCTGGCGGCCACAATCGCGCCATTTATGTACCGCGCATCTTCAAGAGAGCGCATTGCGGACTTCGTGGTAAAGACCGCAGTTTGCATCGTAGCGTTCGTTGACATTCGCATCCTGCTCGGCCGGTTCCTTCTCGTGGGCTCGCCTCCCGCCGCGCTCGTAAGGATCGTTTTCCTCACGTACTATGTCGGTTTCGCGATCGTGATGCTGAGCCGACGAGCGCGCACGAAGGTTGGGGCAAGTCTTGACGGATCGCTGACCGAGACGACGACGCGACGCGCCGCAGCCGGGCTTGGGGCAGCCGCCGCAGCGATTGTTGTCACAGAGGCGGTTGTGGGCAAGATGCGCGGCGCGCCAGCGGACCCGCCTCTTCGCGCTTCTCGCCGTCCGGACCGTAACATCCTCCTGATCACGTTCGATGCGCTGAACGCGGAGGACATGTCCCTTTACGGATACCACCTTCCGACAACCCCTCATCTTGAGCGCTTCGGCGCGCGCAGCACGGTTTTCGACGACTACTATTCCAGCGCGACATTCACAACCCCGAGTGTAGCGAGCATTCTGACTGGCCTTCAGATTTCAGAGCACCGCGTCTACCATCTTCAGGATCGCCTTTCCGAGGCTCAGCGGCCGCGGACCCTGCCGCATTTAATGAAGGCGGGCGGCTTCGCGACAGGCGCAGTGGTCTCCAATCCCAATGTTTTCCTTTTCAACAGCGATCTGGCTGACGCATATAACGTGCTGCCGGATATGGCGTACAACTCGGCCGACCATCTCCTTTGGAACGCCACCGCGCCATTCCATCAGTTTGAGGGTCCCGGCAATCGCAATACCGAGTTCTGGGACCTGTCAAAACTGCGCAATTTAGCGCCGGACGCCGCCGAAAAATATGCCGGCCGTTATTTCTGGCGCCTCAAATCGGACTTTCCTGCGTCCCTCACTTTTAACCAGGCGCGAGCGGCGATGAAGAGGCTTCCGGATGGCTATTTCATGTGGGTCCATGTGTTTGCTCCGCACAATCCGTATCTTCCGGACGAACAGCATGCGGGCCGTTTTCTTTCAACCGACGAAATGCGTACGGAAACCCAGCAGGAGTCGGTTCGGGTCAACAGTCCCTATACGCCCGACCTCCAACCCCTCGTCAGCAAGGCGCGGCTGCGCTATGACGAATTTCTATCCGACGCCGATGCGGCCTTCGCTGAGTTTATGGCGCAAATTGAAGACGACGGTAAGCTGCGAAACACGACGGTCATCGTGAGCGCGGATCATGGCGAAAGCTTCGAGGGGGGGATTTACATGCACGCAACTCCGTTTCTGACGCGTCCCCAGCTGCATGTCCCACTGATGATCCACACCCCCGGCCAAACGCAGGGAAGGCGCATCAAGGCAACGGCGGACCACACCTCGCTCGCGCCAACAATTCTCGATCTGGCCGGTGTGCCCTGCCCGAAATGGATGAAAGGCCCCTCCCTTGTCCCGTGGTTATCCGAAGAGCGCGACGGCGCGGGGGAGGGTATCGCGTTCTCTCAGTGCCTGCAGACCTCAAGTCTTTTCCGTCCGATCAGTCAGGGTGAAGCCGGCGTGATCTGCGGCGGCCAGCAATACACAGTAGATCTGGGTGACGGAAGGGTCCGGCTGCGCCCGCTTTCGGAAGCCGATACCCGGGACCGCGATCATTCGGCCGAGAATCCCGCTCTCGCTCGCGAGATGCGAGCCAAGCTTGCCGCGCGGTTCCCGGATATCCCTCAATTGCGCGCCTAGGGCTCGAAGTACGGCTTGGTGATGCGGTACACTCAGCCGTTTATGCTTACATCCCGAGTCGCTCTTGCTTTTGCGTGGCTGGCCATAGCCGGGGCAGGCGCGGCGCAGACCTATGTCCTCAAAGCTGCTCGAATCTTCGACAGCGCCACCGGAAAATTGGGCGCGCCCGGGATTGTGGTTGTAGCGAACGGAAAGATTCAGGCGGTCGGAGGCGCCGCACCCGCGGGGACGGAGACGATCGATCTCGGAGACGCAACCCTGCTGCCCGGATTCATCGACGCCCACACGCACCTGACCTCTGAGTTCAATCCGGACTACAACGGCGCCATGCTGCGGGACCTGCAGATGACCGTGGCGGAGAAATCGATCCGAGCCACGGTCAACGCGCGAAAAACGCTGATGGCTGGGTTCACGACGGTGCGGGATGTAGGCGCCAATGGCTTCGTGGATGTCGGGCTGCGGAATTCGATCAATGCCGGGATCGTGCCCGGGCCCCGCATGCTGGTGGCGACGCATGCGCTCGGCGCGACCGGCGGCCACTGCGACGATCAGGACTCGTTTCGTTTTGGCGTTTTTGGGCACGAAAGCGGACCTGAGGATGGCGTCATCAATAATCCCGACGAGGCGCGGCGCGCCGTGCGGTTAAACATCAAATACGGCGCGGACGTGATCAAGACCTGCGCGAGCGGCGGAGTGCTCTCGCCGACCGACGATGTGGATGTTCCCCAATTGAGTCAGGCGGAACTCAACGCGCTGGTGGACGAGGCCCACACGCTCCGCCGAAAGACGGCAGCGCATGCGCATGGCGCGGAAGCGGCGAAGCGGGCCATTAGGGCCGGGATCGACTCAATCGAGCACGGGACGTTTCTCGACGATGAGGCGCTGCGGATGATGCACGATCGCGGGACGTTTCTCGTACCGACGCTGACGGTCAAAGTAGGGCTTCGCGAATCAAAATTCCCTCCTCTCGTGCAGGCGAAAGCCGATGCCGCAGTGCAGGGGCAGGATGCCATGCTGAAACGCGCGGTAGCGCTGGGGGTAAAGATCGCGCTCGGCACTGACGCGACGGTTTATCCGCATGGCGAAAATGCCCTCGAGTTCGCGTTTATGGCGGCGGACGGAATGAGTACGGCTCTGTCGCTCATGGCGGGAACGAGCGCCGCCGCGGAATTGCTGGGACTCAAGGACAGGGTCGGAACGCTCAAACCCGGGATGGCTGCGGACGTCGTGGCCGTTCCCGGAAATCCGGCTGACGACATCAAAGTCACCCAGCAGGTGATCTTCGTGATGAAGGACGGCGTCGTTTATCGCAACGAACGCGCCGTCAGAGCGAAGAGTTAACAGCGGGCGTTATTGCCTGATTTCTTCTTTGGGTTCCGCGGCTTTGGGTTCCGCGGGTTTCGGGGCCGGGGCCTTTGCATCCGGGGTCTTGGCATCCGGGGCCTTGCCATCGGCAGCTACAGGGGGGCGGAAACGCTGAGGCAGGACCGGCTTGGCGCTGCAAAGTTCAACGTAAGCCTGAACGATCTTGTCTTTCTGGGCCGGATCTACGCTAAGGGTCTGATGCTTGCCCTGGGCCGCCGGCGCAAACGCGATTGTCCCGTCATCGCGGACTGTGGCCGCGCCGGGTTCCGAGACCTTGAAGTATTCTTCCTTCGGACGTCCGGCATACAGCGCCGCCGCAAGCGCCGCTGAGGGAGCGTCGTACGGCATCGGCTTGTATGCCTTGTAAGCGTCGCCAAATGGATTGTCCGGATTGATCCCGGCGAACTCTTTGTCGATGCTCGCGCCGGGGAACGGGGCGGCTTCGCCCACGTCGTCGGCGGCGACAATAATCCGGGTCGGCCATTCCGCGAAAAGCTTTCGGGCGGCCGCTACATCGGCGCGCACGCAACTTGAGGGCAGGGCTGCTACGAGGTACTTCGCCTTTGCGGCGATGAGTTCCTTCATGCCTCGGAAATCGAGCGCGGCCGCGAGATTCGTCGCAGGACCGGCGAGAACGAAGAAAGCGTTCTGGTCGTATTGCGCCTCGAGATAGTTGCGGAAAAGCGTGTTGGGATCGCCGGTGTCGATCACCGTCTTCACGCGGTTCTGGCGCTTCGCGTTCTGAAACGGCGCTGTAAAGGCGGGCGACGTTTCTCCGGCGCTTCCCACGGTGCGCATTCCGATGGGCGGCACCTGCGCGAAATTCCCCGCCGGTCCGCGGTAATAGCGCTCCACCATGTCGATGTATCCAACCGCGGCGAGATTCGGCCGGCTCATCGTAACGATGGCGACACGAAGATCGTTCTTCCCCTGTAATCCGTTCAGAAGCCCGACCGCGAGTACCTGATCGATAGTCGTGAAGTCGGAATCGTAGAACGCGCCCGCCGAGGGCTTTCCCCTGCCAAACTGCATCGCTTACGCCAAGTCCAGTCCGTCGAGGCGCCCTGTCGAATCGCCGAAATTCTCCACGTGCACGCCCATGCGGTCCATCATGGTCAGGAAAAGATTGCACATCGGAGTTTCGCGGCGCGCCACGACGCGGCGTCCCGTCTTGAAGTAGTTGCCGCCCTTACCCACGATGATCGTCGGCAGATCTTCGTGCAGATGGGCATTGGGATCGGAGAGGCCCGCGCCGTAGACGAGCATGCAGTTATCGAGCAGTGTGCCGTCACCTTCTTTCGTCGCTTTCAGCTTTTCGACGACGCTCGCGAACTGCCGAACGTGATACTCGTTGATACGCCGCACCTTTTCCATCAGTTCCGCCTGATTCCGGTGGTGCGTAAGCGGATGGTGACCGTCCGGGATGTCCAGTTCGCGATAGGGCCGTGAACTGCCCTCCCGTGTCATCAGGAACGTGACGATGCGGGTCTGATCCGCCTGGAAAGCAATCGCGATCATGTTGGACATCATGCGGAAGTGCTCGGCGAAATCGGCCGGGATTCCGTAAGGCTTGTCCATGTGCGGATCGATCTGCTGATTGTCTTTTTCGGCGCGTTCGATCTGGCGCTCTACCTCACGGATCGACGAAAGGTACTCGTCAAGCTTGCGCCGGTCCGTGGGTCCGAGGTTGGATTCGAGCTTATGGGTATCGTCGGTGACGTAATCGAGGATGCTGCGCCGGTATTTCGCCTGTCGGGCGCGTTCGGCGGGCGTCATCGGCTGGCCCGTGCCGAACAGACGCTCGAACAGAGCGCGGGGGTCGAGCGTCGGAGGCAACGGCTGCGTCTCACTGCGCCACGCCATGTTGTTGGTGTAGGCGCAGGAGTATCCGGAATCGCAATCGCCCGCCTGGCGCGCATCTTCCATACCCAGTTCGAGCGACGGAAACCGCGTCTGCTTGCCAATCTCGTTGGCGACGATCTGATCGAACGAAATGCCGTTTTTGATTTCGACGAGCGACTTCTTCACCTGCACGCCGGTCAGGTACGAGCCGCAGCAGCGTCCATGATCGCCCGCGCCGTCGAGGAGCGCCCGACCCGTGTTGTGGGTCAGGTTGCCCAGCATCAGCATGTCGTCCCGGAATGGCTCCATCGCCTTCAGGGTGCGGGGAAGTTCCTGGAACCTACCTTCGTAAGACGGATTCCACGCATCCATGATCATGCCGTTCGGAACATAGAAGAACGCCATGCGCACGGGCTGCTTTGTTGTCGCAGCCATCGCGGGAGACATCGCGTCGAGAAACGGCAATGCCACCGCCGCGGTGCCCATTCCTCTCAGGAACGTTCTTCTGGGAAGCGCTTTGCGCGTAATCATCGTTCGGCGATCTCCTTGGGATGGTTATTCTTCTGCGTGGTCACCTGCTCGCCCCGCCGCGACTGGAAGGGCAGACTCCGAACCACATCGTATATCAAGGTCTGAAACGCGTAACCGTTGGCGGCCAGGTCTTTGTTGATCTGATCGATCGTGCGATTGTCGTACGGCTGCATGCCGCGGCCGAGCGCGTAGGTCATGATCTTTTCGATCAGGCAACGCGATACCTGCGGCAGGCTGTCCGTGAGGATGGTCCGCATCTCCGCGGCGGTCTTGAAGCTCTTGCCGCTCGGCATCGTACCGCCCACGTCAATAGGAAACTTGCCGTCCACGGTGCGCCATTTCCCGATCGCGTCGTAGTTTTCGAGCCCGAAGCCGAGCACGTCCATCTTGCTGTGGCAGGACGCGCAGACCGCATTGGCCCGGTGCGCCTCGAGCTGCTTACGAAGCGATACTTCGCTGCCCACGTTCTTGTCGTCAAGGGCCGGCACGTCAGGCGGCGGAGGCGGCGGAGGAGTGCCGAGGATGTTATTCAGGATGTATTTGCCGCGGATCGTGGGAGATGTACGGCTCGGGTAACTGGAGACGGCGAGTACACTGCCCTGCGTGAGTACGCCGCCGCGCTGATCCGTTGCGAGGTCGACCTTACGGAAGTCCGGCCCTTTTACACCCTCAATTCCGTAGAATTTCGCCAGGTTCTCGTTGAGGAACGTATACTTCGCGTTGATGAAATCGCCGATCGGGCGGTTCTCGCTGAGCACGTACTGGAAGAACATGCTTGTTTCGGCGCGCATCGCATCGCGCAGTTCGGGCGTCCATGCCGGGAACCTCATCGGATCCGGAGTGATGGTGTCGAGATTGCGAATTTCCAGCCACTGTCCGGCGAAGTTGTCGGCGAAAGCAGACGCCTTTCGATCCGTCATCATCCGCTTCACCTGCGCGTCGAGGGTCGCGGGGTCGTGCAGCTTGCCTGTTTCGGCGAGGCTCAGCAGCTCATCGTCGGGCATCGAGCTCCATAAAAAGTAGCTGAGCCGCGACGCCAGCTCGAGATCCGAGACCCGGTGGGTCTTCTCGGGATCGAGCGGATTCGGATCGCGCTCCACGCGGAACAAGAACTCTGGCGAAACCAGCATTGTTTCCAAGGCCAGCTGAATGCCCTGCTCCGTGGTCTGGCCCTGTTGCTTCGCCATCGCGACGAACTTCATCAGACCCGCGATTTCCGCCTTCGTCGGAGGACGCCGGTATGCGTGGCGCGCCAAGTTCGTGACGATCTTTTCGACGCACGCCTGACCGGACGCCGGATCACAGATCAAAATCTTCTTACGGCTGGCTTTTTCCACTTTCGACGGATAGGGCCCCTGGAACGTGATCGAACCGATGAACTTATTCTTCTTGTCGTTGTAGGCGTCCTTCGAATCCGTGATGGTCTTGATGAACTCGTCGTCCTGGAACTGCGCCCGGAAAACGTGATCGCCCTCGGGCAGGTAAAGCCGGATCTGGGCGTCGGAGAACGGATTGAAGTAGACAAGCTTCGAGGGCTTCGTTTCGACATCGATGGTCTGCAAGAGCTGACCATCCATATAGAACGCCATCTTCACCGGCTTCGCGTTGGCGGCGCGCTCGCCGGGAAAACCGAAGATCACCGTGTACTCGCCGTCAAAATCGACGCGGTGCGAAGCTTCCACCGTGCTGAAATCGAGCCGCCGCAGGTTTTTCTGCTTCAGATCGTATGCGACCTCGATCGGCTTCTTCGGCAGTGGGTCGGCGCCCATCGCGCGGGAAGCGATAGTTTCGGCCGCATTCAGATACTTTTCCATCAGGACCGGCGACGTCGAGAGGACATCGCCGATGTTGTCGAACCCATAACCGGAATCGTCGGTCGGAAAATCTTTGTCGGCGCGGAAATCGACCGTCAGCAGGTCGCGGATCGTGTTGCGGTATTCGTTCCGGTTTAGCCGCTTCGCGGTGACGCGGCCCGGATCGGGTCTAACTGCCGCGTCCGCCTTCTCAAATTCGCCGCGGACGAACGTTAGGAGCGCATTGATCTGTGGCTGCGCGGGCCGAGGGATACCCTTCGGCGGCATTTCGCCGGACTCGATCTTCTGAACAATCCGATCCCAGGAGGCCCGATCGTCAGCCACCGTGGAAGCATCGAGATAAGGAAGCAGGTTCACGCCGCCCGATGTCACCGAAGCGTTGTGACAACCCGAACAGGTATTTTTCAGGATCGGTTTAACGTTCTTCTCGAACCCCGCCGCGTCGACAGTGACCTTGGGAGGCGGAGCCGCGAACGCCGCCGGGATAAAGACAAGCGCAAGCCAGGGGCGGATCATTAGTTGGATATTGAGGCGAGGTCGCAAGCGTTTTCGTTACGAAAATTATATACCCGTAAAGATTATTCCAGGACCTTTCCTATCAGCTACATGTGGCCGAACGGCCCATCACTGCCCGAGCAGCGGGTCCTGCCGAACGCCGCAGGCTTTGGCCGGTATTATTCGGACCCACTATGGGGCATCCGTCACGAAAATGGCCAGTGCTATCCTTGCGCGTACGGGGTTCCCGCTCTGGATGACCAGAAAATACCTGCCGCACCGGTCTTACAGCAGAAAAGCCCTGCCGCGAGCGTGGAGCCGAAAGGTCCTGACAGCGAAGGGCTGAGCGGAAGTCACCGGGTACCCGCCACAGCGCCCGTCGTGCTCGCGGGCTTCTGCGCATTTCTCAATCTCTACGCGACTCAGCCATTGCTGCCGCTGCTCGCGGGCTATTTTCACCGGTCCCACGCGGACGTCACTCTCACTGTTACCGCAGGGACTGCCGCGGTCGCGATCGCGGCGCCATTCGCGGGGCAGGTTGCGGACCGAATCGGGCGCAAGCGGGTCATTGTCGTGTCGGCTCTGCTGCTGGGATTGACTGCGCTCCCCGCCGCAATGGCGGCGAGTCTCGGGGCGCTTATTTTCTGGCGTTTCGTGCAAGGCCTCGCCACCCCAGGCGTCTTCGCGATCACCATCGCCTATATCAACGACGAATGGCCTGTGGAACGGGCTGCTTCGGCGGTCGGAGCCTACGTAAGCGGGACGGTGCTCGGCGGTTTCAGCGGGCGCGTGATTTCCGGCTTCGCCGCGCAGTATCTCGGATGGCGTTGGACGTTTGTTCTGCTTGGAACCGCGGCAATCGCGATCGCAGCGTTTCTGGCCCGGGGGCTTCCCACGGAACGCGCATTTCACCACCATCGCGAATATCGCGTGGCGATCTGGCGCGCGTCGGCGCGGCATCTGCGCAACCCATTGCTGGCCGCTACTTACGCGGGAGCATTTTGTGTGCTTTTCACCCAAGTGGCGCTCTTCACGTATGTGACGTTTCGGCTTGCGGCGCCACCGTTCCTGCTCCGGCCGGGCGCGCTTGGGCTGATTTTCTGCGTTTATCTCGTGGGAGCGGCGGTTACGCCGCTCGCAGGACGCGCGATCGACCGTTTCGGGCACCGCGCCGCCATCCTGGCGGCATGCGCGATGTGCGCCGGAGGGGCGGCGATCTCGCTGGGCGCGAACATCGCGGCTGTATTGGCGGGACTCACTCTGGCTTCGTCGGGGGTATTTATCGCGAACTCGGCCGCGACGAGTTACATCGGTACGGCCGCCGAACACGGCCGCGCGCTGGCGGTGGGAATTTACGTCACTTGTTATTACATCGGCGGTAGTTTCGGCGCTGCGGCGCCGGCTTGGCTTTGGGACCGGTGGGGATGGACCGGGTGCGTTGGGCTCGTCATCTGTGTGCAGGCCACGCTCGCGACGATCTCGGGATTCGGTTTTGCCAGAGGATCGAAATGAGGTTGTTATACTGTGATTTCCCGCCTTTTGTGGGCTCGTAGCTCAGTTGGTTAGAGCGCTTCCTTGACACGGAAGAGGTCGGAAGTTCGAGTCTTCTCGAGCCCACCATATTTTTCAAACAGTTCCGACGTTTTGTTCTGCTTTCGTGCCCTGGACGCGTGTTATCGTTTGCTTTCGTGAACCGGTCCTTAGCGCGCAAAGGGCAAGACTGAAAGCTTGTTCGCTTATACCTACTCCTGTTTCGGACTGACCGTAGGTTCGCAATTCGAATGTCCCGAACTCTCGTGCGCGACGGGGACGCCCGACATATATCTGCGGCTGGGCAAGACACCGGAACGTCTGGCAGACTCCCCGGCTGAGGGCGCTCTGCATGAGGCGGCGCAGGGTCAATTCCTTTTCCGCGTTCCGAAGGTCTGCCGGTACCTGGTTCGGGACGGTGTAGAGATCGTGGTAGACCCGGCTCCGGGAGTTGAGTTCGGCACGGTTCGGCTCTTTCTATTGGGGACTGCGTTCGGGGCGCTCCTCCATCAGCGCGGTTTTCTCCCGCTGCACGCAGCGGCGATCGCCACCCCAAAGGGTGCGATGATCTTCGGCGGTGATTCCGCCTCGGGTAAGTCAACTCTGGCAGCCGCATTCAGCAAGCGCGGTTATCGTGTCCTTGCCGATGAGCTGTGCGCAATCCGGGTGGATGCAGTTCCGCTGGTTCAGCCGGGCATGCCGCACCTTCTGTTGTGGGCTGATTCCCTGGCGAATCTCGGGATCGACCGCGCGGATCTCCGGCCAACGCGTCCCGCCATCGAGAAGTACTCGCTGCCGTTGGGCGATGCCTTTGCTCGGCAGGCGGTTCCAGCAAACACGATTTTTTCGCTGGTGCGCGGCGGCAAACGTGAGATTCGGCTGTTGGATGGCCGAGAGAAGGTGATGGAAGTCGCCGGCGTCACATACCGCCGGCTATTCTCTGCCAATATGAAGCTTTCCGTGACCGATTCCCGCAAACTGAAAGCGATCTCCTGGCAAACCCGAGTCTTCCGACTGGCCTGGTCCGACGACCCCTGGTGCGCGGAGCAGTTGGCCGACCTCGCGGCAGCGGAGTTCGCCCTCTGAGCCGGATCGTGTGGCTGGCTTCCTATCCGAAGTCGGGTAACACATGGTTCCGGGTGTTCCTTACGAATTACCTGCGCGACGAAGGTCAGCCCGTCGATATCAACGCGCTCGACATGCAGTCGAATGCGGCGGACCGTTGGCTCATCGACAGCGCGCTGATGATCGAGAGCTCGGACCTGATAGAGGAAGAGCTGTCGTGGTATCGCGCGGAAGCTTATCGCATTCTGGCGCGGAGAAGCCGCGAAACCCTGTATCTGAAAATTCATGACGCTTGCCCGCCCGCTGAAGGAGACGAGCCACTGATCCCGGCGGATGTGACACAGGGCGCTGTGTACCTTGTCCGGAACCCCCTCGACGTGTCGATATCGTTCGCGCACTATTATGCGATGACTGTGGATGCGGCCATTGAGCGAATGGGGATGGACGAAGCCGCTCTGGCTAAGCCCGGACCCCGGCTCCATCCCCAGGTCAATCAGCGGTTATCCACATGGAGCCGGCATGTATCGAGTTGGATCGATCAGACGCGCTTCCCCGTGCATCTCATGCGCTACGAGGATATGCTTCGGCAGCCGGTGGAATCTTTCAGCGCCGCGATCCGTTTACTTGGCCTTCCCTGCGATGAGCAGCGCGTGCGGACAGCCGTAGAGTTCTCGACCTTCGCACGCTTAAGAGATCAGGAAAGGGCGCGTGGGTTCACTGAGAAGCCATCAAAGGCGGAATTCTTTTTCCGGTCGGGACGCGCGGACGCCTGGCATGCGGTTTTGACCGAGGCGCAAGTTTTCAAGATCACGGCGGACCATGGCCCTGTCATGCGACGGCTCGGTTATCTCCCGAAAGATGAGTAGTTCGGCGAAGCCGTAATCAACCGCTGATTAAGTTGCGCCGCCGCAATGCTTCTGTCCTCAGCGATTGGTTCGCAGGGTGATGAATATAAATTTGACGTTGTCAAGATAAATGAATGGGGCCGTCTGATTGCAATGCCCGATTGCGAGACCTTGTATATGAGCGCTGATGTCAGGATCGGCACTTCCGGCTGGCACTACAAGCATTGGATCGGCCGGTACTATCCACCTCGATGGGCCGCGTCTAAGATGCTCGACTACTATCAGCGCGACTTCGACACGGTCGAGCTGAACAACAGTTTCTACCGCCTTCCCGTTAAGAGCGGTCTTAGGAAGTGGCGGGAATCGACTCCCGCGAATTTCCTGTTCGCGGCGAAAGGGAGCCGGTTCATCACGCACATGAAGAAGCTGAGGGATCCCGAGCCGGCGCTGGCAAGATTCTTCGACCACATTGAGGTTCTCGGTGACAAACTCGGACCGATCCTGTTTCAGCTTCCCCCGCACTGGGACGTCGATCCCCGTCGATTCGAGATCTTTCTGGACACGCTGCCACAGGCCCATCGCTACGCCTTCGAGTTCCGCAATCCCACGTGGAACTCTCCCGCCATACTCGATCTGCTGAAACGACATAACGCGGCCTACTGCCCTTACCACCTTGCTGGATATCAGTCACCGATTGAAGTCACGACGGATTTCACCTACATCCGACTGCACGGGCCGGGCGCGAAGTATCAGGGCAGTTACGCCGACGACGCGTTGTGGGAGTGGGCCGCGCGTATAGGGCGATGGGCTGCCGATCTCAGTGCGATTTACGTCTACTTTGATAACGATGATTCGGGCTACGCAGCGAAAGACGCTCTGAGGCTCCGTGAGATGACAGCTGCCTCGATATCGTCCGGCCACTCCTCAGGGACGGCGCAATCGAAGTGATCGCCTTTCGCCTCTACGCACTCCGTACTTCCGGCATCAGCGATTTCGTCGGGCTGCCTCACGGCTGATCGCAGCTTCCAGTAAAGGAAGATTGAATTGCTTCAATCTCCGGCCGTTCAGGAATACCGCCGGTGTCGCGTCGACGCCCGACGCAATGCCCAGCCTGATGTCCTCTTTGACTTTGGCCTTCACCCCTGACGACTGACGATCAATGTCCCACTTTTCCCCATCGATTCCCGCCGCGCGCGCAGCATCGTTTAACTGCGCTTCGCCGTCGAGCAGCGACGTAAACAAGCGATCATGATACGGCCAAAATGCGCCCTGCCGGTTCGCAGCCTCGGCGGCGTATGCGGCGGCGCAGGCGCGCGGTTGCAAATCGAAAGCCAGTTCCGAGTTGCAGCCCTTCCCCAACGGAAAATGCTTATAAAGGATGGTCAGTTCACGCGGAAAATCCCGCTGGAGCTGTTCAGCAACAGCGACGAACTGCTGGCAGCCCGGGCACTGAAAACTGCTGAATACCACCAACTGAACCGGCGCGCTGACGCTTCCGCGCGCGGGGTCGCGCGGAGAAATATTCAGCGGGTATCTCCGGGAAGAATCATACTCGGCCAGAGTCTTGCGAACATCGTTTACGGGCCGCCAGAACGCCGCCTGCAACGACACCGCCGCAATCATGATCACGGCCGTCAGCGATGCGAACGCCACGCCGGGTGAGAGCACGGAACCGGGCGCCAGGCGAGGCAGGAGGCGAACATGAAACCAAATTGAAATAAATAAGCACAGATTCAGAACATGGACCAGCAAACACACGAAACACAGGGAAACTCGTCCCGAAATAAAGCTCGACGTCAGCACGGCGCTTACGCCGATACCGGCGGCGCCCAAAAGAAGAGCGATCCGAATAGCCCAGTCCTTCCCGATGGCAATCAGGCAACCTGCAACCGCGAAATAAATCAGCCCCCACGCCGCTAGCGGCGCTCCCATTTGAAATGAGGAGGCGCTGGCCAGGATTTCCTCGCATCCGGAGCAAATCAGTCGAAGGGGCCGTCCGACGCGCAGCGGCGCCCTGCCCGCCCCAAGAATGAACGCATGGATCAACAGGTAAGTGGAAAGAAGCCAGCCTGCGCCAATAAAACACAGGGGGGTTGTCGGAATCGCGCCGTTTTCTTTTGGATCTCGCATGCATGCCCCTCAGACAGAAAAGCACTCCGGAACACCTATTCCGGAGTGCGATCCTGATCTTGCGTTTTGCTATTTCCCGAACGCCTTATGGCACGCTCCTACATTGGGATACTCGCCGTCGGCGACAAGTATTTTGCAAAGGCACTGCACGGTTAACTCGCCGTCGCCCAAACCCTGGGCGAAACACACAACGCAGGCGCTGTGAGAAGGGCTCCCGGGGCCGACGCCGATGGAGTCGCAAAACTGCGCTGGGCTGTTACCTTGAGCGAAAGCAATAGCCACCACGCCCGACAGAAGCATTAGGCCGGAGCCCGCAAAGATCAGTAGTCTCTTCATCAAGTATTCCTTTCCCACCGGGATCTCTGTAAATGATGAATTCCCAGCGCGGCAAATTTATCAGCCGCCATTTGTAGAAGACAATGGTACTTTGGCCCAGATAAAGAGCGATTCTGTATTATGTAGAACGTTAGCTGATAACGCTAAATATATTCGGCTAATTCGTACGTAATTTCGCGAATCCTGACGCTGACCGCCGTGTCCAAGTCGTCCGGGCGATCCTGAACTCAGTCGAGCTTGCCGTGTTCGATCACGACAACGCCGCAGTTGGGCGGAACCGACGATTCACGCCAGTTCTTCGAAATATGAGCGCAAACCGACTGAATCACGGCGCCGTGACAGATCACTGCGACCTCGTCTTCGGGATGACGGTACATGAGGCCGCGCAGCGCTGGTACCACGCGAATGCGGACTTCTTCGTGACTTTCTCCGCCCTCCGGGGCCCATAGCCAATCCTCGTCCGCGTTGTAGCTTGGGTCGGCGAGCATCAGTTCGCCCATCAGCGTATAGGGCTGCCCGCGAAGGCAGCCGAAGTTTCGCTCATGAATGTCGGCAAGCACGACCGGCGCAATGCCAAGTACGCGACCCACAATCTCGGCAGTCTGGCGCGCCCGGCGGAATGCGCTCGAATACAGGAAGCTCGAAGCAAATTCCCGAGCCAGCCGATTCGCGAGCCCTTCGGCCTGGCGCAGGCCTTCCTGCGTAAGTTCCATCTCGTCCGAACTGGCGAAACAGTGTTTGCGGTTGGCTTCCGTTTCGCCGTGGCGAGCGAGAATGAGACGTCCTTTTTTCAGGACCAGATTTCCTTCAGGGCGCGCCGGAAGTTTCCGCCCAGGATCAGCGCAATGTGGTCGTCCGTGTATCCGCGGCGAATAAGCCCATCCGTCAGCGCAAATATGCGGTTGGCCCGGTCCAGCCCGGGAATGTCGTAACGAAGCGGGCCACCGCGGTCACGGCCATCCAGATCGACATCGCTACCCACGCCCACATGGTCGATGCCGCCAATACTGACGGCGCGATCGAAGTGATCGAGAGCGTTTTCGATGGTCACCGGGTCGCCCGCATGCACGAAGTGTCGCACGCCCGTCAATCCGATGACTCCGCCTTTGCGCGCGGCGGCGGCGATCACATCATCCGATTTGCAGCGCGCGGTGTTCGCCAATGCGCGGCAGTTGGAGTGGGTGATCAGAACAGGCTTCTTCGAAGCTTCGATCGCGTCGAGACTGGTTCGCTCACCGCAGTGGGAAATGTCGACCGCCATGCCGGCTGCATTCATGCGCGCGATGACATCGGCTCCGAATCCGGTGAGTCCCCTATCGCAGGCAGCCATACAGCCGGACCCGAGGCGGTTCACCGAGTTGTAAGTGAGTTGCGTGAGCCGCTGCCCGACGGCGTGGAAGCAATCGACGTCTTCGACACTCCGGATGTGATTCGCATCCTGCATGCCCAGGATGATGCCGATTTTCTTTTGCGAACGCGCCCTCGCCAGGTCATCGGCGTCCAGCACGCGAATGAAGTAATCCGGATGCGCGGCGATAAAGCCGTTCCACTTGTCGAACCAGCTTCTTGTGAGAGCGTACGTATCGGCCCCGTCGAAAGCCACGGCGGGATGAAACACGTCTATTCCGGAGCCGCGCAGCTTCCGGAAATCCGAGGCGCCGAAGTTGCGCGGAACGGACTGCCACCGGGCGAGCAGCGGCCAATCCAGCGTAAGCAGACCGAGCATGTCAATGACGTCGGACTGCAAAACCAGGTCTATGGCTCGGGTGGAAGTACCGGCCGCGCAAAGAACGGGCGCGGCGAAAAGGGCAAGGCCTGAGGTGAAAAGATCGCGTCGTCGCAGACTGGGGGCTCCCGGGATAAGTATCCAATCATACAGGACGTACCCGAGAGGGCTTTATCGTACTTATTTTTCAAAAACGAAATGGATGATCTGCGAGGCCGGAATGGGATGCCCGTTTTGGCGCGCTGGCTCGAAACGCCATTGTTTTGCTGCATATACGGCGCGCGCAGCGAGGAATGTGTCGAGGTTCGTGTGCGGTTTAACCACTGGTATGGCAGAAGTAACGCGCCCCTGAGTATCGATCTTCACACGAACATCGACCGGTGTCGAACCATGCAGTCGTGGGCGGATGCTGGTCGGAACCACCGGAGCAACCCGGTGACTAACGCGCGCCTGAGTGATGGGTCCGGCTTTGGGCGGAGCGGGCGCCTCAGAAGTCGCGGGGGCGGAAGACGGCGGGGGGGAATTGATCAGCCGGAATGATTCGGCCGACACTCGCCCCGCGGCGTCCGTCACTTCCAGGCGAAACATCACATCGTGGTTTTTGGGAGCGTATTGATAGGAGCCCGCCTGAAGATCGGGAGGCGTCATTTCGAAAACATGGCTCGGTTCGTCGCCATCGCGGACGAACAGCTTTACAGTGCGCGCGCCCTGTAGACCAGTCGCTGAGGGATTCCAGGAGATGCGCCACGCGGGTCCGGAAGGATCCACGTAAAGTCCCAGGGGACGGGCGGGCGCGGCTTCGGTTACTCGCGCGGGTTGCGGCGCCGAGCGTTTCAAGGCCTGCTGCCAGACGAGAGCCACGACTACCGCCACGACCAGGACGGCAGCAATCAACGGCCACTTGTTCGCGAGGAAACCGTGAGCGTCGTCTTCCGGCAGCTCGGCAGCCGCGGGATCGACCGAGCTTTCTCTTGAAGCGCGCGGTTCCGGCCCGAAGTCTGGCACAAGCCGACGCTGCGCCACCGGGGGATTCGCCGCCGGTACCGTCTTGGCGGTGCGCTCTTCGGGATCGTCCGGCTCGATAAGACGGCCCCGAAACGGAAACGCCGGTCCCAGCGCATCAATCTTCCCGCCCCGGTCGCGGTCGCGTCCGAAGAAGCGCGCCTGAATGCGATGCGGCTGCTCGGCTTTGAGAAGCAGCAGCAGATCTTCCGGATCGCGAAAATAGCGTGCGGCCAAGTCCAAGTCAGAGTCTTCCAGTTGCAATCCGGGACGCAGTTGCGTCCGGTAGAAACCGACCACCGTCAGTTCGCTGTTGGCGGATAAAAGTCGCGCCGAACGTTCGAACGCGACATGATCGGCGGTCTCGAGAACATAATCGGGCGTCGATTTGCGCTCGATCTCGACGCGCTGATAACGCTCAATCCAGACAACGGGCCGGTCCCCGCGGCCTACCTGACCGAGAAGCAGGCCGCCAACTTCTGCCGCGATCCCCTCCGCGCTCTCGATGACGTCGCGCGCCAGACCGTCGATCGCGTCGAGGTGCATGTGAACCATGAACCTGCGGTCGGCGGACTCCCAGTTGAAATACTCAGCTTCCACCGAGTCAGCTGTTCCGGTTGAACCGAGTGTAATGGCCATAGATGAGCTGCCGTTGAGGCGAGTCCCTTCACCAGGCGCCTGAATCGTCCCCCTGATGCGATTTTGGCGCCAATTGCGCTCCAGCGGAACCGGGCGGACGGGACGCGTCGTCCGGCGGATCCTCACCGCTCTCTGCTGGAGCAGATGCGCGGCCCTCCCCGGCCGGTTTCGTTTGCGACTTATGTGAATAAGAATTAATGGGATAGGTGGGATTCACGACACGCAGCGATTCAACGGCCGGGGTCCCGCCCGGCTTCGCGATCGTCAGTTCGAACCCGGTCACCTGAGCCTTGGGGCGCCAGTCGATATATCCCCTTTGGCGGTCCGCAGGCGTGAGTCGGGACGCCGTGCGGGTGTTTCGTTCCGTTACGATAAGCGTGGCCTCGACGGCCGGAGTCACAGCAGCGCGGTTCCACGACACCCGGATCGAGTCCCCCATGCGTTCGCCTCTCAGACCAAGCGTCGGCGCGGCCACAGGCGGCCGGGATTGGGACACAGGAACCTCATCACGAAACGCGGGGAGGTAATGCATAATGAGTGCCGCCGTGACTCCCGCAGCCACGGCGCTGATCATCACCCACTTTGAAATCGGCTTCGTTCGGGAACGGGCCACGGAGATCGCGGCGTGCGCCGGTTCCGGGAGTGAGGAATCCCCGAACGGGAACTCGCGAGAAGTCGTATTGCCGTCGATCACGATTCCGCGAATAAACGGAAAAAAAGCGGCGACGCATTCGCGGTCGGACAGCGGCTTGACCAGCAGCAGGGCGCCGTCGCCGCCGCCGACGAAAGCGCGAATCAACTGAGCATCTTCGGGGGCCACGCGAAGCCCCGGGCGTGTGTGACTCCGGCAGATTCCCACGAGCGACGGCGTCGCATGCCGCAGCGCGGCGATCCAGTCGCGCCAGCGTTGAGCATCCTCTTCGGAAAAGATGTACGACGGCCCGTTCTGGTGACTGATGTCGACCGGCTCGTAGCCTTCGATGGTCACTCGGCGACCACCGGTAGCCGGGTCTGTTTCAAAATGCCCGATGAGCGCGCCACCCACCTCGAGACCCCGGCCTGAAACGGAACGATATCCCGCGAGCACATGCGCGCGAATTTCGTCCATCACCGGGCGACCAATGACGATGGCCGGAGTTCCCTCCGCCGCAGGCCACACATAGGCTTGCCGACTGGGTTCGGTTTCGACCATTTCGGACGTAACGGGATGCAATCCACGGGCCATGAAGGACGGCTCGTATACACTTAGCCTCTAAAGGCCCAGCCACAATCACCCGGATTATGCTAATATAAACATGTAACGTTGCGCTTCTCACAGCCACTTCGCCGCTTCACCCCCCAAAAAGCAGGAGTTTTCTTAGAACAACATGGCTAATTTCAGTCAGGGTGCTCAAGTCGAGCATCAACGATTTGGTCTCGGTACCGTTCTGTCCCACACCGACGAACGCATTGTCATCAAATTCGACGACCACGGCGAAAAAAAGTTCGTAACGCCTATGGTTATCGGTTCGCTGAAGAAGAGCGATCGTCAGCCACCCGCCGAAAAGCGTCCACGCGCACGCAAAACCAAGGCCACTAACACTCAGGCGCCCGCCTGATCTTAACAAGGCACACCCAAAGGAACAGAAGTTTGAACGCAAGACAGAAACGTCTTTTTGAAGAATCCCTGCGGAAGAATCCGAATCTGAAGATGCCTTCTCCGGAGAGCAGGCCCACGGGCGAACTCACCGAAGAGGACCTCGCGCTGCTCAAGCAGGGAGTGGGCGACAAGTCAGGCCGCCCCCAAAACGCGGCGCCCTCCGCGGCGGAAAACGAAGAAGCTCCACTCGAGCAAATTGGCTCGGTAATGACTTATTTTGAAGAAAAGGGCTTCGGGTTCCTTCGGCCTGAAGGCGGCGGGAAAGATATCTTCTTCCACGTCTCCCGTCTGCATCAAGGGCAGGCCACCGACTTGGTTCCCGGCGCGCGGGTCTCCTACGATCTCGGCATGGACCGCAACGGAAAGATCGCCGCCAGCAGCGTCCGCCTGCTGCCTGCGGATCAACCCGCCACCTAGCCACCGACACGCACGGCCATAACTAACACGCGTGTGGAGAGGATTGGAGCGCTCCACTGGGCCGTGTTTTACCCGTTTTTGACCCCCTTTTGTAAAGGGTGGGAATCAACCGAACGCCATCAGGAGTCATCCACCGGGTCATCCGGCAGGGACTAGCGCACAGGCGATGCTTGAGCCGACTCCCTCATTCTTGAGCGTTGGATCAAAAATGATGGGCCGTCACCTGCTTCGCAGAAACGCTCCAAGGTCTGATTGTACCCGGTATTCCGCATTCTGAAAACAATAAGCTCTCGACAAATTGTCGCCGGCTTAATATAATCGTATCGTTATATAACAGAATAGCGATGAAGCAATCCCGCCGGCTCGATGCCACGTTCGCCGCTCTCGCAGACCCGACGCGCCGCGCCATCCTTGCGCATCTCGCTTCTTCGGGAGAAGCGACCGTCAACGAACTCCTGAAGCCCTTCTCGATCAGTCAGCCCGCGATCTCGCGGCACCTCAAAGTACTGGAGAATGCCGGCCTCATTTCGCGTGGTCGCAACGCGCAGTGCCGGCCGCGGCGGCTCGAAGCCGCGCCCTTGGCCGATGCGGCGCGCTGGCTGGAAGATTACCGCCGCTTCTGGGAAGGCAGTTTCGAGCGGCTCGATGAGCTTCTGGAAGAAATGAAAGGCGGGATCAGGGCTTCTGCGACGCACTCATCCGCGCCAAAGAAAGGACGCCGAAAATGAAGAATACTGGAACTC